>NZ_CP125378.1:3097500-3777500 GCF_034008635.1 Pseudomonas sp. P8_229
TAGAGCACTGTTTCGGCTAGGGGGTCATCCCGACTTACCAAACCGATGCAAACTCCGAATACCTACAAGTGCCGAGCATGGGAGACACACGGCGGGTGCTAACGTCCGTCGTGAAAAGGGAAACAACCCAGACCGTCAGCTAAGGTCCCAAAGTTATGGTTAAGTGGGAAACGATGTGGGAAGGCTTAGACAGCTAGGAGGTTGGCTTAGAAGCAGCCACCCTTTAAAGAAAGCGTAATAGCTCACTAGTCGAGTCGGCCTGCGCGGAAGATGTAACGGGGCTCAAACCATACACCGAAGCTACGGGTATCACTTAGGTGATGCGGTAGAGGAGCGTTCTGTAAGCCTGTGAAGGTGAGTTGAGAAGCTTGCTGGAGGTATCAGAAGTGCGAATGCTGACATGAGTAACGACAATGGGTGTGAAAAACACCCACGCCGAAAGACCAAGGTTTCCTGCGCAACGTTAATCGACGCAGGGTTAGTCGGTCCCTAAGGCGAGGCTGAAAAGCGTAGTCGATGGAAAACAGGTTAATATTCCTGTACTTCTGGTTATTGCGATGGAGGGACGGAGAAGGCTAGGCCAGCTTGGCGTTGGTTGTCCAAGTTTAAGGTGGTAGGCTGAGATCTTAGGTAAATCCGGGATCTTAAGGCCGAGAGCTGATGACGAGTTACCCTTTGGGTGACGAAGTGGTTGATGCCATGCTTCCAAGAAAAGCTTCTAAGCTTCAGGTAATCAGGAACCGTACCCCAAACCGACACAGGTGGTTGGGTAGAGAATACCAAGGCGCTTGAGAGAACTCGGGTGAAGGAACTAGGCAAAATGGCACCGTAACTTCGGGAGAAGGTGCGCCGGTGAGGGTGAAGGACTTGCTCCGTAAGCTCATGCCGGTCGAAGATACCAGGCCGCTGCGACTGTTTATTAAAAACACAGCACTCTGCAAACACGAAAGTGGACGTATAGGGTGTGACGCCTGCCCGGTGCCGGAAGGTTAATTGATGGGGTTAGCTAACGCGAAGCTCTTGATCGAAGCCCCGGTAAACGGCGGCCGTAACTATAACGGTCCTAAGGTAGCGAAATTCCTTGTCGGGTAAGTTCCGACCTGCACGAATGGCGTAACGATGGCGGCGCTGTCTCCACCCGAGACTCAGTGAAATTGAAATCGCTGTGAAGATGCAGTGTATCCGCGGCTAGACGGAAAGACCCCGTGAACCTTTACTATAGCTTTGCACTGGACTTTGAATTTGCTTGTGTAGGATAGGTGGGAGGCTTTGAAGCGTGGACGCCAGTTCGCGTGGAGCCATCCTTGAAATACCACCCTGGCAACTTTGAGGTTCTAACTCAGGTCCGTTATCCGGATCGAGGACAGTGTATGGTGGGTAGTTTGACTGGGGCGGTCTCCTCCTAAAGAGTAACGGAGGAGTACGAAGGTGCGCTCAGACCGGTCGGAAATCGGTCGTAGAGTATAAAGGCAAAAGCGCGCTTGACTGCGAGACAGACACGTCGAGCAGGTACGAAAGTAGGTCTTAGTGATCCGGTGGTTCTGTATGGAAGGGCCATCGCTCAACGGATAAAAGGTACTCCGGGGATAACAGGCTGATACCGCCCAAGAGTTCATATCGACGGCGGTGTTTGGCACCTCGATGTCGGCTCATCACATCCTGGGGCTGAAGCCGGTCCCAAGGGTATGGCTGTTCGCCATTTAAAGTGGTACGCGAGCTGGGTTTAGAACGTCGTGAGACAGTTCGGTCCCTATCTGCCGTGGACGTTTGAGATTTGAGAGGGGCTGCTCCTAGTACGAGAGGACCGGAGTGGACGAACCTCTGGTGTTCCGGTTGTCACGCCAGTGGCATTGCCGGGTAGCTATGTTCGGGAAAGATAACCGCTGAAAGCATCTAAGCGGGAAACTTGCCTCAAGATGAGATCTCACTGGAACCTTGAGTTCCCTGAAGGGCCGTCGAAGACTACGACGTTGATAGGTTGGGTGTGTAAGCGCTGTGAGGCGTTGAGCTAACCAATACTAATTGCCCGTGAGGCTTGACCATATAACACCCAAGCAATTTGCGAACTCGAGAGAGGCCAGATTGCGGTGTGTGAAGACGAAACGAACCGAAAGTTCGAGAGAAACACACAAACTATCGCATACCCAATTTGCTGAGGCGTCGAAAGACGAGTCGGCACACCGAATTTCTTGACGACCATAGAGCGTTGGAACCACCTGATCCCATCCCGAACTCAGCAGTGAAACGATGCATCGCCGATGGTAGTGTGGGGTTTCCCCATGTGAGAGTAGGTCATCGTCAAGATTAAATTCCGAAACCCCAATTGCGAAAGCAATTGGGGTTTTGTTTTAGTAGAAGTTCCCATTTTTGCTGGCACGTTACCGTGTTGACGGGCCAGATACAGAATTTCTTGACGACCATAGAGCGTTGGAACCACCTGATCCCATCCCGAACTCAGAAGTGAAACGATGCATCGCCGATGGTAGTGTGGGGTTTCCCCATGTGAGAGTAGGTCATCGTCAAGATTAAATTCCAGAACCCCTGTCTGCTGACGCAGACAGGGGTTTTGTCGTTTCAGGACCTGCCCAAAAAACCGATCAGGCTGTTTTACGGGCCTTGCTAATACGTCGGGCCTGCCACTTGCACCACCAGATGTAGACGCCAGTCCCTGACAGCCCCGCAATCAGAAAACCCAACACCGCGACCATCACCTGCCCGGTAAAGCCAATGATTCGTCCGCCGTGTATCGGTAACTGCAATCGATAAAAGCGTTCCCCCAACGTCCCTTCTCCAGCGATTTCCTGCCCTAATAATCTTCCGTCCGTGCCATGAAAGAACAATCAGGATTTGCCATGGGCCTCAGTGTCGTGCTGTCCAAACCCTGCGCCGTAGAAGTTGTACTCAAAGCTGTAATACAACTCCCCGATCGCTGCTGTCAGTCCTAGCCTCTTCCCCTCCTGCAATGCCCTCTCGTACGCCTGTTGATAACTTAACCGCGTCACGCCGAGCTCGGAAGAAGGCATTCGTTCGCGAGACTCATAGATGCTCGGCTCAATGGGCGAAAACAACGACACTACCGGTTTGAATACCTGACTCGGCAGGTTCATCGCGACACTACTGATCGCAATCGGCAGGAGCAGCAACCATAGCCACAATCCCCCCGCCCGATGCAGATCGAAGTTGAGCCGATAAGCGTGCCCGCTCTTGATCTTCCAAGCCGTCGACCACCTCTCCCAGAACGGCTTGCCCCGCGGAAGCGTCAGTCACAGCGCGATGAAACAATCGCTCACCCAAGCGATGGCCACCAGGCCCATCAGCCACAATCCCCAGTTACCGGGCAACGTCAGGTTGTAATGAAACTCGAGAATGAACGGGATGAAGTTCTCTCGCGCAAAGCGGCACTCGCCCCAGTAACGTTGCCCTTTCTGTTCGGCACTTACCGGGTCCAGGTAGAACACCTGATTGCGTTCATCAAACGGTTCGCCTGTCGAGGGATCGTTACGCGGGACAGCCGCCAATAACGCGGTATGCCCCAATTTGTCCGGGTACTCCATGTACCAGACCTGCAGCTTGGGATGCGCAGCTTGCACAACATCGACCAACGTTCCGGGAGGCAATCGCTGACCCTCGGTAGACGCCGCGTAAAATTGCGGATTCAGCCACTCATCCAGCTCATGACTGAACGCCAGAATGCTCCCCGTAATCCCGGCCAGCAGCAAAAACACCGCCGTCACCAGGCCGATATAGCGATGTAACAACACTAACAATGCGCGCATGAAAATTTCCCCACAGAGACGGCAAAGCCAGCCCCTGAACAATCAGAGGCTGGCTTTTTTATGCACAAGGCAAAGGCTTAGAACTGGTAGCTGACCGTGGCGGCGACGTTGCGCTCTTCGCCCATGTAGCAGAAGTTCAGACTCGCGCAGGAGGCCACGTAGGACTCGTTGGTGAGGTTGTTCGCGTTCAGGCGCACGTCGACGCCCTTCAAGCCGACCTTGCCCAGGTCATAACCGATCGAGGCGTCGAACAAGGTGTAGGAAGGCACCTTCAGCGTGTTTTCCGCATCCGCCCAGCTGTAGCCGACATAGCGCACACCACCGCCCAGGCGCAGGCCATCAAGTGCCGCGTTATCGAACTTGTAGTCCGCCCACAATGACGCCATGTGACGCGGTGCCTGAGTCGGCGAGTTACCCTTGTTCTCGATCACATTGGTCGGCGTGCTCAGGGTGCTGAGCATCGACTTCGAGTACTCGATATCGGTAAAGGTATAGCTGCCGAGCACTTTCAGGTTGTCGGTCAACTGCATGTGCGCTTCCAGTTCCAAGCCTTGCGAACGGACAGCGCCGACAGCGCGATAGAAGTTTTCCTGCGGCAGCTTGGTCGCGAGGTTCTCCTGATCGATGCGGAACAGCGAGGCGGTGAACAGGTTGTCGGTGCCTGACGGCTGGTATTTCAGGCCGACTTCCCACTGCGTTCCGTCGGTTGGCGGCAGCGGATTGCCGGCGCTGTCGGCATACGAGTTCGGGTTAAACGACTCGGAGTAACTGATGTACGGCGCCATGCCGTTTTCGAACAGATACAGCGCGCCAGCGCGGCCAGTCAATTTGGTGCGTCGGTCATTGATTTGCGTGCCCAGCGGGCGCCCTGCTTCGGCGATGCGGTTTTCATCGGAAGTCTCGACCCAGTCCTGACGCAGACCCAGCGAGAAGCGCCATTGGTCCATCTCGATCAAGTCTTGCAGGTACACCCCGGTCTGCTCCAGGCGCCGCAGATAACTGGTCTCTCCATACATTTCGATCGCCGAGTTGCCGTAGATCGGATTGAACGCATTGATCGGTGCCAGGCCGCCACTGGTCCAGTCGACCACCGTCTTGCGTCGCTGATAGTCCGTGCCCATCAACACGGTGTGCTTGGTGGCACCGGTGAAGAGTTCAGCCTGCAGCATGTTATCGACGATGAATGCATGCAGGCGCTCATCGCCGCCGGTGTAGTAACGGTTAAGTTCGTTGCTGGTCGGTGTCGTCCAGCCGTAGGCGTAGACCTGATCCATGTTCACTTTGGAGTCGAGGTAACGGAAGTTCTGCCGCGCCGTGAAGACATCGTTGAAGCGATGCTCGAACTGATAGCCGAACGACTGCTGATCCCGCGAGTAGCCATCAATCCCCGGCTCGCCCTCGAAGAAGTGCGGCGAGATGCGGTTGCCGTTGCGCTGATGAATCGTGCCGTCCGCCGGCACGCCACCGTGGTAGCCGCCATCCGGATCGTGCTGCAGATACGCCTGCAGCGTCAGCGAGGTGTCTTCAGTGAAATCGATGCTCAGGGTCGGAGCGAGGGCGAAGCGTTTTTCCTTGTTGTGGTCGGACTGCGTGTCGGACTGATCCGTCAATCCGGTCAGACGATAGGCAATGCGCTTGTCGTCATCGACCGGGCCACTGAAGTCAAAACCGACCCCGCGTTGACCCTGGGTGCCGACAGTCGCCTGAACCTGATGATAGGCCTCGTACAACGGCTTCTTGCTGGTCAGCGCCACCAGGCCACCGGGCGAGCTGCGGCCGTACAACACCGACGATGGGCCTTTGAGAATATCCACGCGCTCGAGGAAATACGGATCGACCTGCATGGTGCTGTAGGTCCCGCTGTCGCCCATCGACTTGAGGCCGTCGAGGTAGATATTGTCCACCGAGCCGTCGTTGAAACCGCGCATCGCCACATAGTCGTAGCGGTGGGTCGCACCATAAGGGTTGGTCAGCACGCCGGGGGTATAACGCATCGCCTGGGAGACGGTCTGCGAGCCTTGGTCGTCCATTTGTTCGCGAGTGACCACGGACACACTTTGTGAGGTTTCCAGCAACGCGGTACTGGTCTTGGTGGCGATCTGGCTGTGGGTGGCGTTGTAGCCCTCCATGCTGCCCAGTGCGTTGCCGAGGGCGAAGCCTTTGATATCGGTGGTCGGTAACGCCAGTGCGTCGCTGTCGTTGACTGGATACAGGATGTAGCTGCTGCCGTCCTGGCTGACTGCTTCCAGACCCGAGCCACCGAGCAAATGGCTCAACGCTTGATCCGTTGAATATTCACCCTGTACGCCCGGAGATTGCCGTCCCTGCGTTTGCTGCGGAGTCATCGACAAGGTGATGCCGGCCTGGCGCGCAAACTGGTTCAGCGCTTCGCCCAGCGGGCCGGCGGCGATGGTGTAGCGATGACTACTCGCCTCACTGGCATTGGCGGCGAGGCTCAGGCAGGGCAACACACCGGCGCCCAGAATAGTGGAGAGCAGGGCCGTGCGAATGGCGTGGCGCAACAAACCCGATTCGGCATTGAAATTCAGAGGTTTCTTACAGGTGATGCGGACAGTCATTGTAGGTTTCCGTGGCAAGTCGCAAAGGCTGAGTTGAAGTGCTTACTGACCAAGCCGGACTTGCGGCAAAAACCCGCCAAAATAATTTCAAGCCACTGGTTCCAGCGTGACCCACCATCGAGTGCGATAACGCAATTGCACCGGCAGCGTCTGCGGCAGGATCGCCAGCAGCTTGTCGGTGTCCTCCAGCCGGAACACCCCGGACAGGCGCAAATCAGCCACGGCTGATGCACACGTCACGAAGCCCTGACGATAACGTCCGACCTCGTTGAGAAAATCGCCCAGGCGCATGTTGCGAGTCACGATCAAACCGTCGACCCACGCGCCCGCGTCCATATCCAGTGGCGGCGCCGGGCGCACCTGATGGTGATCGATCAGGTAGGTCTGCCCAGCGAGCGCCTCAACTGAGGTGCCGCCGCTGTGGATGGCGACGCGCCCGGTGGTGACGCTCAGCCGCGTGCAATCGCTGTCCTGACGCAGGATGAAGCGGGCATTGGTCGGCTCATAAATGCCGTGACGGCTTTGCACGCGAAGCGCTCGGTTGAACGCCGCGCCTTCATCGTTACCGCCGCAAGTGACGATGATTTCGCCGCGAGTGAGTTTGATCAGCCGCTGCTGCGCGGTGTAATCCAGATCCACCGCACTGGCGGTGTTGAGCTCGATCCGCGTGCCGTCGGGCAACTGGAAACCCCGCCGCTCACCAGTCGCCGTGGCGTAGTCGGCGCGCCATTGCTGCCAGGCCGAGGTGTCTTTGGCCAGCCATGCGGCGGAGCCCATCAGCAAGGCGCCGGACAACAGCTTCAAGGCCTGTCGCCGTCCGAGTCCCTGCGCACTGTTTTCCAGCGTATTGAACGCCACGTGTGCGCCGGGCACTGCGCGCAGGTTATGGCTCAGCTCAGCCTGCAGCGACTGCACGCGCTGCCAGGCCAGTTCATGTTCGAGATGTTCGGCACGCCATGCTTCGCACTGACGACTCAGGCGCGTATTGCCATGGTTGTTGCGCAGCCGCAGCAACCAGTGAATGGCTTGTTTGACCACCTGTTGCGGCGGTTCGACCCGGCGCCCGGAAGAGACGTTATCCACAGGCATCAGCTTGCGTACCGCAATACGTAGCAGTGATACAGCGCATCGGCGACGTAACGCTCCACCGAGCGCAGCGACAACCCCATCTGCTCGGCGATCTGCTTGTGGGTCAAACCTTCGCACTGCGCCAGCAGAAACGCCTGACGCACCTTCGGCCGCAAGCCTTCGAGCATGCGCGCGATGCTTTCGAGCAATTCGATCACCAGAGCGCGGGCTTCGGCACTCGGGGTTTCGGTTTCGGGCAAATGGGCGATGGTTTCGAGATAGGCGCGTTCGATTTCTTCACGGCGCCAGTGGTCGATCACCAGACCGCGGGCGATGGTGCGCAAAAAAGCGCGGGGTGCCTTGAGTTCCAGGCGTTCGGTGCGCTGCAGCAGGCGCACGAAAGTGTCCTGCGCCAGATCCGCCGCATCCGCGGCATTGCCCAGCCGCATCCGCAGCCAGGCGTTGAGCCAGCCGTGATGACTACTGTAAAGCGCCTGCACTGCAAACTCAGGTGAGGACATGAACGCGACAGCCCGAACGTCACAAATGATAATTAGTCGCATTTTTATCAAGGGCTGTGAATTTTGCAACCGTCACTCTGATAACAATCAAAAAAACTTTGCGGCGAACCTTCTGGCACGCCGTTCGGCGGGAATCTGGCAGAAACACCGTACATTTCCCACACAGCCCTAAGATTTTGGCGAACGGTGCCGACAGACTGGTGAGACATGCGTGCACCAAAGTAGAGCGGCCATCAGAACGCTGCCTGCCAGCTATTGGACATTTTGGAGCTACATGGAATGTTGCATCCCGGAACGCATCCCCACTTTTTCATAAGAAGTCCCATGAAATGAATCTCAAGTTCAGCCATAAAATTCTGTTGGCCGCCTCGGGCGTTGTGGTCCTGGCTTTCGCTTTGTTCACCCTCTACAACGACTATCTGCAGCGAAACACCATTCGCCAGAACCTCCAGTCCTCCGTGCAGCAGGCTGGTGATCTGACCGCCAGCAGCGTGCAGAACTGGATGAGCGGGCGGATTCTGGTGCTGGAAAACCTTGCACAGAACGTTGCTCATCAGGGCAAGAACGCCGACTTCCCGGGGCTGGTCGATCAACCGGCCTTCACCTCAAACTTCCAGTTCACCTACGTCGGCCAGGCCAACGGTGTGTTCACCCAGCGCCCGGACGCGAAGATGCCGGACGGCTACGACCCGCGTCAGCGCCCTTGGTACAAGCAGGCCGTTACCGCCGACAAGACCATGCTGACCCCGCCGTATATGGCCGCCGTCGGTGGTCTGGTGGTGACCATCGCCATGCCGGTGAAAAAGAATGGCGAGCTGCTCGGTGTGGTCGGTGGTGACCTGAGCCTGGAAACCCTGGTGAAGATCATCAATTCGGTGGACTTCGGTGGCCTCGGCCATGCGTTCCTGGTCAGCGGCGACGGTCAGGTGATCGTCAGCCCGGACAAGGATCAGGTGATGAAGAACCTGAAGGACATCTACCCCAATTCCAGCGTGCGCATCGAGAAGGGCAACCAGAACGTGGTGCTTAACGGTCAGGAACGCATCCTGTCGTTCACCCCGGTCAGCGATTTGCCGAATGCCGATTGGTACATCGGTCTGTCGATCGATCGCGACAAGGCCTACGCCGCGCTTAGCCAGTTCCGTACCTCGGCGCTGATCGCCATGTTCGTTGCGGTCGCTACCATTGCGCTGCTGCTGAGCCTGCTGATCAACGTGTTGATGCGTCCACTGACCACCATGGGCCGTGCGATGCAGGACATCGCCCAGGGCGAAGGTGACCTGACCCGTCGTCTGGTCGTGGAAGGCAAGGATGAATTTGCGGAGCTGGGCAGCTCGTTCAACCAGTTCGTCGAGCGGATTCACGCGTCGATTTCCGAAGTGTCGTCGGCCACCCGTCACGTACACGATCTGTCGCAACGGGTAATGGCATCGTCCAACGCTTCGATCGTCGGTTCTGACGAACAAAGCGCACGCACCAACAGCGTGGCTGCCGCGATCAACCAGTTGGGCGCCGCTACTCAGGAAATCGCCCGCAACGCCGCCGATGCTTCGCAGCACGCCAGCGGCGCGAGCGAGCAGGCCGATGACGGTCGTCAGGTGGTTGAACAAACCATCCAGGCCATGACCGAGCTCTCGCAGAAGATCAGCCTGTCGTGCACCCAGATCGAAACCCTGAATGCCAGCACCGACAACATCGGCCACATCCTCGATGTGATCAAAGGCATTTCGCAGCAGACCAATCTGCTGGCACTCAACGCGGCCATTGAAGCGGCGCGTGCCGGAGAAGCCGGACGTGGTTTTGCGGTGGTGGCGGATGAAGTGCGCAACCTCGCCCATCGCACCCAGGAGTCGGCAGAAGAGATCCACAAGATGATCACCTCCTTGCAGGTCGGTTCGCGTGAAGCGGTGACCACCATGAACGCCAGTCAGGCGTCCAGCGAAGAGAGTGTTGAAGTGGCGAACCAGGCCGGCCTGCGACTGGTCAGCGTGACCCAGCGTATCGGTGAGATCGACGGCATGAACCAGTCGGTGGCTGCCGCGACCGAAGAGCAGACCGCCGTGGTGGAAACCCTCAACGTCGACGTCAACCAGATCAACCTGTTGAACCAGCAGAGCGTCGCCAACCTCAACGAGACGTTGAAGGATTGTGATGCGTTGTCGCAGCAGGCCAACCGGTTGAAGCAGTTGGTGGACAGCTTCAAGATCTGATCGTCAGATTGAAGACCGCGTTAGCGTTCTTCGCGAGCAAGCCCGCTCCCACAGGTTGACCGTGTTCCCCTTGAAGGAATGCGATCAAAATGTGGGAGCGGGCTTGCTCGCGAAGGCGGTGGTTCATCTACTAAAGAACTGAAGCCTTACACAAACAGCTTCAGCACGTTCCCCATCGCATCATCGGCAAACCCCTGCACGAAGTCCTTGAACCCCGGCAGCGCTTCTTCACCACCTGAAGCCGGTTCGGCAATGATCGTCCAGGTCGCCCGAGACTTCCCCGTTCCCAACGATTCCACATTCATCGCCGCCCACAGATTGGCCACCCCCAACGTGTTGTAGATCGTGGTCCAGGTCATGGCCCGCGCCTGTTCATCGCGGGAGTTGAGCTGTTCAACCACCACGTTGCCGTCCTTGAAAAATTTCTTGCGTAGCGAAGACACGCCTTCGCCGGTCATTTCGATGTGCGACAGCGCCGGAATGAAGCGCTCGAAACCGCCGAAGTTGCCGACCACCGCCCAGACCTGCGCCGCGTCCGCCGGCACTTCCACCGAAGAAACGACATGGCAGCCGTGAGGGTTTTTGATCAGGGTGTCGGGTTGCAGATTGCTCATGGTGATGCTCCTTTTGGTTGAACTAGATGAAGTTGATCTGTTTCAGGTAATCGCAGCCGCGACGCAGCAACGCCGGGGATTTTTCCGGGTATTGCGCACCCATTTGCTGCACGCCGGCTTCGGCGTTGGCGTGACCGATCAGGGAGATGTCGCCGATGTCCTCCTCGAAGCCGTTGAGGTAGAAACCGAGTACGCCGAACAGCGCGTTGTCGGCATCGACCCGACCCAATTGCTGCTGCCAGTCGGCCACGCTGACCAGCGAGAACTCACTGCCGGTTTCGCGGAACGAGGCGACGTAGGCATCCCAACTCAGCGGCTCGGGGTTGTGCAGGTTGAACACCGCACGTTCGGTCGAATAACGGCTGGCGTGGAAGGCGATGAAGCGGGCGAGAAAGTCCACCGGCATCAGGTCGAAATTCAGCGCAAAGGCGGGCACCTGACCGAGCTGGATCGAGCCCTTGAGCATCAGCATCAAACGGTTTTTGTGCGGCTGGCAGACGCCGCTCAGGCTGTTGAAACTGATGTTGCCGGGGCGATACAGGTTGACCCACACCCCACGCTCGCGGGCCCGCTCGAGGATGCGCTCGCCGACCCATTTCGACAGGTTGTAGCCGTTGCGGATGTAGATCGGCGGGGTCGCTGCGGCGGGTAACTCGAGCACTCGGCCTTCGCCATCGACGGTGCTTGAAGCCGACAGCGTCGAGACGAAGTTGAAGACCTTTTTGCTGCGCCCTTCGCACAGGCGCAACAGCTCGAAGATCGGCTCGACGTTATCCGCTGCCAGCGACTCGTAATCGAGCACGTGATTGACGTTGGCGGCGTTGTGCACCAGTGCACCGAACTCGCGATCGAGGCGCTGATAATCGTCGTCGGCCAAGCCCAGTTGCGGACGCGTGATGTCTGCCGAATAGATCCGCACCCGACTCAAGTCCAGATGCTCCAGACGGTTCTCCCGCAACGCCTGGGTAAAGCGCTGCGCCGCCGTTTGTCCGTCACCGTCACGCACCAGACACGCCACTTCGCTGGCGCCCCAACCGAGCAGCGCTTCGACGATGTGTACGCCGACAAAACTGTTGGCGCCGGTGACGATCACCTTGTGCACATCGCCCAGGCGGCTGATCGGCAGTGGCTCGATGTCCAGTGGACGCTCGGCGTCGGCCATGGCCTGGGCGCTGAGCACCGCGCTGTCATCGGTACCGCGCACCAACGTCGCGAGCTTGATGATGGTTGGCAGTTCGATGAAGCGGTTGATCGAGATGCTGCGCCCGAATTCCTCGCGCAAACGCAGCAACATCCGCGACAGCAGAATCGAGTGACCACCGAGGTTGAAGAAACTCTCGTCGGTGGAAATATCGCTGCTCGGAAGTTCCAGCAGTTCCGCCCAGATCTCCAGCAACAGCGCTTCGTCGGCATTCGCCGGCAGGCATTTCGGGCCGCTGTCCTGCACGCTGACCGGCAGCTCAAGCAAGGCCTTGCGATCGACCTTGCCGTTGCTGGCGAACGGCATCTGCGGCAGTTCAGTCCACGCCACCGGTTGCATGTAGTCCGGCAAAAACTGCTGGGCATGGGCCTTCAGCGCATCACGAGCGGCGTCTGATTGCGGCTGGGCGAGGAACGCGAGAATCCGCCGCTGACTGTCGATCACCACCGCCACCTGACGGTACAACTGGCTCTCGCGCAGGCAGCGCTCGATCTCTTCCGGCTCGACCCGGAAGCCACGGATCTTCACCTGATTGTCGCGCCGCCCGCACAGCTCGATACCGTGTTCGCCCCACTTGGCCATGTCACCACTGCGGTAGGCCCGCAAGGTCTGGCCGTGCGGCAGTTGCAGGGTCAGATAGCGTTCGGCGGTCTGCTGCGGATTGTTCAGATAGCCGAGACAGACGCCGGGGCCGACGATGAACAATTCGCCGACGGTGTGCTCCGGCACCGGTTGCAGATCGTCGTCGAGGATCAGCACCTGACTGTTGGCAATCGGCCTACCGAGGGTGCGGTTGCTGTCACCCGGTTTGAGTTGCCGGGCGGTGATCAGCACCGTGGCCTCGGTGGGGCCGTAGAGGTTGTGCAGCTTGCCCTGCCGGGTCAGTTGCTCGATGACGAAGGGCTCGCAGACATCGCCGCCGGTCATCACCTCCACGCCTTGCAGTTGCTCCAGCGGCAGGATGCTCAGCAGCGCTGGCGGCAGGAACGCGTGGGTCAGTTGCCGGCGGCGGATCAACGCAACCAGTTGCAGCGGATCGCGGCGTTGAGTGTCGTCGGGTACCACCAGTTCGGCGCCTTGGAGCACCGTCGGAAAGATATCGATCAGCGAAGAATCGAAACTCAGCGAGGAGAACTGCAAGACCCGACTTTCAGCGCGCAACTGCACGTAATCGGCGTACCACGCCGTGAAGTGCGCAAGGTTCGTCTGGCTCAGCAGCACGCCCTTCGGATGGCCGGTGGTGCCCGAGGTGTAAAGCGCCATGCACGGCGCGTCGAGCTCGGGGCGCTGGCGCATCAGCGGTTGGCTGAGGTCGGCGTCGGCGCTGTCGATACGACTGACATCCAGCCCGGGCATCGACTCACTGAGCGGATGCTCACCGTCGTGCAGCAACAATACCGCACCGGCGTTTTGCAGGATGTATTGCTGGCGCTGCAACGGATGGCTCGGCTCCAGCGGCAGGTACACCGCGCCACTGCCGAGCACCGCCAGAATCGAGGCGAACAGCGCCGGGCTTTTCGGCTGGCAAATGCCGACGATCCACGGCTGCGGATGCTGCTCGAGCAGTGGCTGCAGACGTTGCTGGATCGCCCGGCTGTGCGTGTGCAACTGGCGATAGCTGAGCGACTGCTCGGCCAGGTGCAGTGCCGGTCGCTCGGCGTGTTCGATCAGGCTGCGTTGCAGGCGTTCGATCAGCGGCGTCTGCGCCTGTTGCAACAACGCCGGATGCGCCGTCGCGTTGAGGCGATGGACGTAGGCCAGGCTGTCGAGAAACAGCAGGTCTTCCACCTGTTCGAAGTCCGGTGCCGTGGCCGGCGTTGCCTGCTGGAAATACTCGGCATCGCGGGAGAAACGGCTGACCAGCAACGCGACTTCGTCGACCACATGCGTCAGCACGCGCTGGCGCAGTGCCTGACCGTTGCCGGACGGCTCATCGCCGATCGGCACACGGCTGATCAGTGACGAGCCGAGGAAGCACAGCAGGTCGAGCGTCGGTAAACCGCCAAGGCTCTGCGCACCGATACCCAGGCGCAGATGCAAGTGCGGGATGGCGCAGAAATCGCCGGCGCCGATGAAGCCATCGTCGATGATCAGATCCACCGTCGATTGCGCCGCGCTGCTACGCAGCAAAGAGTGACCGTGTTGTTCGAGTTCCTGCGCCAGGTCGGTCATGGCCTGGCTGGCGCCAATCAGCAAAATGTCGAGACGTCTCATGTCGGCCTCCTCATCAAACCAGATAGTCACGCAAGGCGTGCTGCACGCAGGGCGTGTCGAGCAGCGAGCTGTTGTGGAAAAACCGCACGATGTTGCCCACCAGCGGATGGTGACGATTGATCGGGAAGGCCAGCCCGGCCATTTCATCCTTGAGCGAACGACGGATCGCATCGCTCACCGGCAAGGCGTCGATCAGGCGCAGATCGAATGACTTCTGGATGTCGTTGGTCAGGTAATGGCCGATGAACACCGGCAGAATCTGCGCAATGGTTTCCCGATCCGCATCACTGGCGGTGTGCCAATAGATGCGCACCATCCGCGCCCAGAAGCTCGAATGCCGGCCCTCGTCGAGCAGGTGATCAGCCATCAGCCCCTTGATCGACGGCTTGACCGTGTCGTCTCGGGCGAATGCCGCGACGTCACCGGTCACGGTGTTCTCGGCGATAGCCACGCAGATCAGCTCCACCGCGCTGCGCAGGTGCTCGGGCGCCAGTGCCACGGCGGCAGGAATCGCCCGGCTGAGTTCGATTTCAGCGGGCAGTTCGATCGGCTCGATGCCGCTCATGGCCACGGTCTGCTGCATGAAATCCATCGCCACCAATGCGTGGTAATCCTCGTCCACCACCACGGTCATGGCGTCGTAGCGACAGGCGAACGGGAACGGCACGGCGAAACGATTCTTGGCGATGGCGCGGGCGGTCTGGTCGACGATCTCGGTTTCGAAAATCACCACGTCGTTGATGAATTTGTACAGTGTCTGCACCAGGGCGAAATCCCGTTGTTGCGGGCACTCACGCAGGAAGGTTTCGCTGAGCACCAGAGGCTGGCGGCTCAGCGGATAGATCAGGCGTTCATCGTCTTCCAGCACACGCCGTGGCCGGGTGCGGATGGTGGCGCGGCTTTCCCAGGCGTCGGCGAAGGATTGGTAATCGGCGGCGTTCATTGGGCCACCTCCGCCAAGGGCTCACGCATGCTCAGGCGCAGGCCGTCCCACAGGGCGATGCGGCTCTCCACCGCCGCAATGGCGCTGGCGTAGACCTCGGCTTCACGCTGCGGATCGCCATCAACCAGCCGCTCCAGCAGTTGCTCCGCCGCCGGGCCGTGATCTTCGGAGTCGACCTCGATGTGGCGCTCCAGGTAATAGCGAAAGGTCGGAGCCTGTTCGATGCCGATCCCCCAGTCATCGAGAATGCGCTGGAACATCGGCGGGATCACGCTCTCGCGGCCATGCAGAAACGCGGCGGCGACGCTGTGGCCCGGTGCGTGCAGCGCGATGTTCAGAGTCTCGCGAACAAATTTCGCTGCTGCCGGGTCCACCTCGACGCTTTGCAGGGCGACGTCATAACTCACGCCCTCCTGTTGCAGCGTGACAAACCGCTCGACCGCCGTGGTGCTCGCCCCGACTTCGCGCATGGCGTCCAGGTACAGCTCGAAATGGCTGTAATGGCCATGGGCGGGACGGTCGTCGGACTCTTCGCCAAGCACGATTTCGTTAATCAGGCGTGCGGCATGCGGGTCGCGTGGCGGCAACCATGGCAGGCGGGTGCAGGTCAGTTCCTGCTGCAGGCGTTTGGTCAACGACATGAAATCCCATACGGCGAAGACGTGGGATTCCATGAACCGGCGCAGTACCGATAGCGAATCGATCTCGGTGAAGATCGGGTGAACGCTCAATTGAGCTTTTTTCAGGGCGAGTTGTTCTTTAGTTGGCATCATGGCGAACCTCGGTGTTATTGGAATAGAAGGAGTTGCTCATTCAGTGCATCAACGCGGACTCAATAAGTCTGAAACGTTTTCTATTGGCGAACGCTGGCCTCATTCGGATTAATGAAAGTTTGCAAAGTGCATGAAAGGCTCTGGGCTATAGCCTGGTGCTTATCTGCCATGGCTGTAGCTTGACTGCGGAGCTGTGCCGTATTTGTAGGACTAACCCTGCTCGGCGAGGAAAAGCTAATACATCGTTAAATAACTTAACAAGTTTATTTTTAATTATTTTTAGTGGGTTGTTTTTTAAGTATGAGTTGGTCCGGTAAAACTTTTGATTTAAGTTTTACTTGGGCGTAGTTGCTCCTTTCGGCAAATAAAGGCCAAAATTGAGTACAAGAGTGAATGCCTCACTCAAAGCAACTTTCCGATGCAGAGATTGAAGTGATGTATAGGAATGAAAGTTGGCCGAAAACGGCGCCGTAACTTCCTTTTATCCCGTGGCAAGGCTCCTTCCGTAGGTTCCTGGTGCGGGGACTGCGCCGGCGGTGCGGCGCGTCGCCCGTTCTTCATGGGTTGGCCGTTAAAGAGTGCGGGTAAATTGGCGGGACGGCTATGACCGATTCGTCCGCAGCGAGGTGCAATGCCGGGCAAACCGGCGCAGGGAGGTTAGAGCGAACAGGCCGATCCGCCACCCGGTTTGCGGCGCAGCGTAGAGAGGATTTGTAAGCGGGTTATTCGCCGGTCAGGCGCAGAGGCCCATGACCGGCGTGGAGGGTGTCAGCGCACGGCCTTGCGGTTTTGTCCTGCAGGGCTGGCGAGGAAACGGGTAATCACCTCGACGCCTCGGTTGAGATGCTGCGTGAGCAGCTCCACCGACAGTTCGATATCGCGCTCGATCACTGCCTGGAGCATGGCGCGGTGATCTTCCTGGGACAATTTGCCCAGGCCCATGGCTTCGAGGTTGAAACGCAGAAAACGCTCCTCCTCGTTGAGGCCGTCTTCGACCAGCCGCAGCAGACGCTGATTCGGCGCCTTGCTGTACAAGGCCATGTGGAACAGGCGATTGAGCCGACCGATTTCGGTGTAGTCGTGCTGGGTTTCGAGTTCTTCGATATAGCTGGCCGCGCGCGCGTGATCGGCGCTGGTCAGCAGCGGGATCGACTGGCGCATGGCTTCGGATTCGAGCAGGATCCGCAACTCGTAGGTTTCGGTGGCGTCGCCCTGAATCAGCGGCGCAACCACGGCGCCCTTGTGGGTGGTGACGCTCAGCAGTTCCTGCGCTTCGAGCTGGCGCAGAGCCTCGCGCACCGGCATGCGGCTGACCCCGAACAGGTCGGCCAGGTCCTGCTGGCGCAGGGCGGTGCCGCACGGCAAGCGACCGTCCAGGATCGCCGCGCGCAGGGTCTCTTCGATGGTCGAACGGGCGAGGTGAGCGGGAATCGGCCCATCGACTTTGATGCTGTGCAGCGGTTTGGGCTTCTGTGTCACAACTACTCACCCTGAATGATCACGGAATTTGGATCCAAAGACACTAGTGATTGCTCTACAGGTTGTCAAACCATGTAAAGGATCGCTGTCCTGTGTGAAGTTTAGCGCGATGGCGATGATCTCATGGTGCCATTGTTTTTTGCCGGACTAAGCTTCACCATCAAACGCTTTCCTTCCTGCCCCCTGGAACCCTGCTGTGGCGGTACGTTTCGCGATCCCCCGGACTCTGCGCTGGCTAGGCTGCGCACTGCTGCTGGCCGGCGTCATGCTGGGCGGTCTGCATGCCGATTGGGATTTTTCCGCGATCAGCCGCAAAGCCACGGCGCTGTACGGGCCGCTGGGCGCCGGGCAGCAGCGGATCGATGCCTGGCAAAATCTGCTGGCCACGCAGAAACAGGTCAGCGAGATGGACAAGCTCAAGGTGGTGAACCTGTTTTTCAACAAACAGATGCGCTATGTAGAGGATATCGATCTGTGGGGGCAGGTCGATTATTGGGAGACGCCCATCGAAGCGTTGTGGAAAGGTGCTGGCGATTGCGAAGACTACGCGATCGCCAAGTATTTCAGCCTGCGCCATCTCGGGGTCTCCAGTGACAAGCTGCGCATCACCTACGTCAAGGCTCTGCGCCAGAATCGCGCGCACATGGTGCTGACTTACTACGCCACCCCCGATGCCATGCCGCTGGTGCTCGACAGCCTGATCGATCCGATCCAGCCGGCGTCCCAGCGAACCGACCTGTTGCCGGTCTACTCTTTCAATGCCGAAGGTCTGTACCTGCCGGGGGCCAAGGGCAACAAAAAGGTCAGTGACACCAAACGCCTGTCGCGCTGGCAGGATGTGCTGAAAAAAATGCAGGCCGAAGGTTTCCCGGTCGAAACGACTAACTAGGAGCACGCGCTCAGATGTCTTTGTTCAAACAGCTGTTGATCGCTATCTGTCTGTTCCTGGTGGTTGCCTTCACCGGCAGCTTCATGGTCAGTCTAGAGAGCTCGCGCACCCAGTACGTCAACCAGCTGCGCTCCCACGCCCAGGACGCCGCCACGGCGCTGGCGTTGTCGCTGACGCCGAACATCGATGACCCGGCGATGGTCGAGCTGCTGGTCAGCTCGATTTTCGACAGCGGCTATTACGCGAGCATCCGTGTGGTCGACCTCAAGACCGACAAGACCATCGTCGAGCGCAGCGGGATTCCGGCAGTCACCAATGTGCCCGACTGGTTCGTCAACCTGATCGGCCTCGAACCGGCTGGCGGCGACGCCTTGGTCAGCCGTGGCTGGGAGCAGGCGGCGCGGGTCGAGGTGGTCAGCCACCCGATGTTTGCCGTGGCCAAGCTGTGGCAGAGTGCGTTGGGCAGCCTCGGCTGGCTGCTGTTGTGTGGCGCGGTCAGTGCGGTGCTCGGCGCGCTGCTGCTGCGCCGGCAATTGCGCCCGCTCGATTACATGGTCAAGCAGTCCCACGCCATCGCCCGCCGCGAATTCCTCAGCCTGCCGGAGCTGCCGCGCACCCCTGAACTGCGGCGCGTGGTGCAGGCGATGAACCAGATGGTCGAGAAGCTCAAGGCGCTGTTTCAGGAGCAGGCCGAGCGCAGTGAAAAACTGCGCGCCGAGTCCTATCAGGACAACCTCACGGGGCTGGCCAACCGACGCTATTTCGAGATGCAGTTGCACAACCGGGTGAGCAACCCGGAACAGGCCAGCTCCGGTTACCTGCTGTTGTTGCGGGTCAAGGATCTGGCCGGGCTCAACCAGCGTCTGGGCGGGCAGCGCACCGATGAACTGTTGAAAGCGGTGGGCGAAACTCTGTCGCGCGAATGCGCCAAATACCCGGAAACCCAGAACCTCGTCACGCGGATTCGCGGCGGTGAGTTCGCCGTGCTGGCGCCGGGGCTGGTGCGCGAGGAAGCGCTGCAACTGGCACAGAACCTCGACAGTGCGTTGAGCAGTCTGCACGCCACCGGCGCCACCGATGTGCCGGCTGTGGCCTCCATCGGCCTCGCCCCGTTCGTTCACGGCGATTCACCGCAAGCGGTGCTGACCCTCGGCGATCAGGCGCTGGCGCAGGCCGAGGGGCAGGGCGAGCAGAACTGGGCGTGCATCGATCAGAGCCTGGTGGCGGACGTCGGCGACGATCATCACGCCTGGCACCGCTTGCTCGATCAGGCCTTGAATCAACAGCGTTTCGAGTTGTTTTTCCAGCCGGTGGTGGCCGCTCAGGACACGCAACTGGTACTGCATTACAAGGTGCTGTCACGGCTGCTGGATGATCAGGGCCAGACCATTCCGGCCGGGCGTTTCCTGCCGTGGCTCGAGCGTTTCGGCTGGACGGCGCGGCTGGACCGCTTGATGCTCGAGCGCGTGCTGGAGCAGATGAAAGAGCATGAGGATTCACTGGCGCTGAACCTGTCCTCGGCAACCCTGGCTGATCCGCAGGCGCTGAACAAAGTCTTCGAGATTCTGCGTACGCACTCCAATCTCGGTGAGCGCCTGACCCTGGAAATCGGCGAGGAGCAATTGCCGGAACAAGCGGTGCTCGAGCAACTGACCCGGCGCCTGCGCGAGCTGGGCTTCTCGCTGAGTCTGCAGCGCTTTGGCGGACGTTTCAGCATGATCGGCAACCTGGCGCGGCTGGGGCTGGCGTACCTGAAGATCGATGGCAGCTACATTCGCGCGATCGATCAGGAGAGCGACAAGCGTCTGTTCATCGAAGCAATCCAGCGTGCGGCGCACAGCATTGACCTGCCGTTGATTGCCGAGCGGGTGGAGACCGAAGGGGAGTTGTCGGTGATTCGCGAGATGGGCTTGTATGGGGTGCAGGGGCAGTTGTTTGGTGAGCCCAAGCCCTGGAAGTAATCGTTTGGTGCGGTGGTGTCAGTGATGCCGCCTTCGCGAGCAAGCTCCCACATTGGAATGTGTTTCAAATGTGGGAGCGGGCTTGCTCGCAAAGGGGGCCAGTCCAGTCGCCGTAGATCGCGGGTCAGATCAACCCGCTCTCATCTTCATCGATCAACTGGCTCAACCCGCCCAGTGCTTCCCGCGCCTGGGTACGATCCATCAACTTGGCCTGCGCCGCCGGCGGCAGGTCGGTGACCCGGATCACGCCTTTCTGGGTCAGCACCTGAATCAGGTCGTCGAGTACCCGAATCATTTCAAAGTCGCTCTGCTTGAGCTGTTTGAGGCTGTTTTCCACGGCCGCGTTGGCGAACCAGGCCTGAATTTCATGGTGGTCGGCCGGCAGCGTTTCCGTGGCCTCGGCGTAGGCCGCAGCTTCCACGCGAATCAACTGACCCTGCGCATCGCGTTGCACGTAAAACATTGAGCATCCCTCAGAAAGATCCAGCGTCATGCTGTCAGCAGCATAGGCCAACTGCACGCGAGTATGCGGTGCGGCGACGAAATCGTCACCGGTGCGATAGGCGCAAACGTGACAGCCGCCCCAGGGGGGCGGCCGTTTTGTTCACGCATCAGCTGTTGTTGTGGTCGACCTTGATGGTCGGGTCGCTGCCGGCAATCAGGTTGTGAATGTTGGCGCTCGACCAGTTGTTGCCTTCCAGTTTGATCGTCACGTCCGGCGTGGCGGCTGCCGCGTCGCCGGAGTTGAACTTGCCGCCGGAGCTGACTTGCAGCGACGACACGCCGTCGACCGTGGAGATCTTCAGGAAGTTGTCGATGGTGCTGCCGGTCTCGCCCTGCAACAGATCACGCAGGTCGATGCGGTCGCCCTCGCTGGCGTTGAAGTCCTTGATCACATCGTTGCCGGTGTCGCCTGCTTTCCAGACGAAGGTATCGGCACCGGAACCACCGATCAGGATGTCGTTGCCCTGGCCGCCGATCAGCGTGTCGTTGCCGGTACCGCCGAGCAGGATGTCATTGCCCTTGCCGCCATCGAGCAGGTCGTTGCCGCCCGAGCCGAACAGGATGTCATTGCCCGCGCCGCCCAGCAGGGTGTCATTGCCATCGTGCGCGCCGGACACATCGAACGCCTGATAGTGCTCGGTGATGTACTGGTGCACGTTGCTGGTGGTGACCTTGCTGACGTCGACGCCGGTCTGCTGCGCAACGAACGCCTGCATCGCCTGATAACCCTCGCCGGCAATGCCGTTGAAGCTCACCAGGTCGCCGAACAGGATGTCGTTGCCGTCGCCACCGCTGACGGTGTCGTTGCCCGGCAGCGTGGCTTCGGTGTGGCCGATGATCGAGTTGGCCAGATCCTTCGGATCGATGTTGGTCTGTGGCGAGTGATCCGAGTCATACGGTTTCAGATCATTGAGGCTGACACCGCTGTTGATACCGATGGCCTCGACGTTCGACAGACCGCTGAGCAGCGCGAAGCCACTGCTGGCGTTATCAGTGGTAGCCGACGTGGTGCTGCTGCCGGAACCTGCCAGGTTCGACAACTCGTAGGTACCGTCACCCTGCGCGTGGATGGTGCCCAGGTTGCTGCCGCTCCAGGTGCCCCAGCGCGAATTGTAGGTCTGCAGGGTCACGGTGCCGGCGCTGTTGATGGTCAGCGCGTGAGTGTTGTCGATGTACGTGCTGAACGAGTCGCCCAGTTTGTAGTTGCTGGTCTTCACCACATCATCGAGCTTCACGCTGCCGTACAGCGTCGGGTTGGTCTGCTCGCCACTCTGGTAGTAGGTCGGCTGGCCGTCGGTGATGAAGTATGTGAGGTTCTTCGCCCCGGTGTTGGCCAGTGCTTCGGTGCTCTGGAAGAAGTTGGCCGTGGTCTTGAACACGTCTTCGTAGTTGGTGCCGCCGCCGGACGACATCGAGTCGAGCACGGCTTTGAGCTGGGTCAACGCGTTCGGGTCGTTGAGGTTCACCGACACCGATTTGTTGACCTGGGTATCGAAGTCCACCAGGAATACGTTCACCGTGCCCGAGTTGCTGCCGCCCAGGCTCTGCTTGAGGGTGTTGAACACCGACGTCAGCGAGTCCTTGGCTGCGCTGATCGACGAAGCGCTCATGCTGCCCGAGCTGTCGACCATGAACGCGATGTTGTAGTTGGTGCCCGGCACCACGGTCAGACCGCCGATGTCGGCGACCATGATGTCGTTGCCATCGGTGCCGTTGAAGGTGTCATCGCCAGAGGTACCGACCACCGCGTTGTACACTGCCGGCACCACAGTGACCGGAATGGTCGCGGTGCTGCTGGCCGAGCCGCCGACCATCTCGGTGGAGGTCGAGGTCACGGTCAGGTTGAACTGGCCGTTGTAGTAGGTCGGCGGGGTCACGGTCAGGCTGCCGAGGTTCCAGCCAGTGACATTGGCGTCGCCGCTGGTGGCGGTGACGGTGAAGGTATGACCCGCGCCATCGCTGAGCACCGAGCCGACTGGCGCGCCGCTGATCTTCACGCTCAGGGTTTCCGAGCCGTCGGTGTCGGTCAGGGCGGTGTTGATCGCCGACAGTTTCACCGTGGTGCCTTCGGCGCCGGTGTTGAGCTTGTAGCCGTCGTAATAACCTTCGCCGTTGCTGCCATGCAGATCGGAGACGGTCACGCCGGAGTTCAGCAGATCCTGCACGCCGGTGTAGATCGGCACGCCGGCGCTGCTCAGGTCGATTGGCGTGCTGCCGTTGACCGACAGGTTCACGTCATAGCTGCCCGGGCCGCTCTGGTTGTGGTGGTAGATGTCCAGGGTGTAGTAGCCGCTGGTGGTCGGGGTGAACGAACCACTGATCGCGCCGCCCGCGCCCCAGGTACCCGAAGCCACGCTCTTGCCGCCGATGGTGATCAACAGGCTGTCGTCGGCCACACCACTGAAGGAATAGGTCTTGCCGGCTTCCAGATAGATCAGGCCCGAGGTTTTCGACGCGGTGCCGGCGGTCACGCTGCCATCCGACTGCACGTTGGTCACGGTGCCGCTGGAGTTCGGGGTGCCGGCGCCGTCGATCACGTTTTTCAACGTGGTCGAGTCTGCGCCGCTGCCACTGGTCCCAAGGCCCGGCAGGCCGGTCCAGACTTCCTTGACCAGTCCGGTGGATTTCACGCTGTTGTCAGCCACGCTCACGGTCGGTGCATCCGCCACTGGCGTGATGTCGATCTTCACGGTACCGGTGTTGCCGAGCAGTTGGCCGTCGGTTGGCTGGAATTTGATTTGTGCGTAGTCGGCCTGGTTGTTGCCCACGCCGGTGCCGCCGTAACCGTTGACGCCCGACTCGTTGGCATCCGGCATGAAGCGCAGTTTGCCGGCGTCGATATCAGCCTTGCTGAAGGTCTGGTTGTTGGCGACGTCTTTCCAGGTCGAACCGTCCAGGTACTGCAGTTTGCCTTCGCCCGGCAGCTGGGTGATTTTGATGCCCAGGCTGCTGGCCGGGCTGTCGACGTCGGTCACACCGAAGGTCGACCAGCCGAGGATCAGCGGAGTGTCTTCGGTGCCGGTGACGTTGACCGGAGCGGCGACCGGCGCATCGTTGACCGCCACCACGTTGACCGTGGTGGTCGCGGTGTTGGAGTAGTTGCCGCCATCGGTCACGGTCACGGTGATGATCCGCGGCACGGTGCTCGGGTTTTCACTGCCGTTGGTGAAGGTGATGTTCTTGATCGCCTGCATATAGTCGGCCAGCGTCGCGTTACCCGACAGGGTCAGGGTCACGGTGCCGTTGGTGCTGTTGGCATTGATGGTGATGCCATTGACGCTGTTGCCCAGGTTCAGCGCATCGCCGTCCTGACGGTTGGTCAGCACGATGGTCGCGCCGGTCAGCATGGTGCTGTCCGGGTCGGTGATCGTCAGGTCAGTGTCGGCAATCGACACGCCGGCGCCCGGGGTGTTTTCGGTGAACGTCACCTTGTAGTCGGCACCGGTAGCGCCGCTGGAGTTGTTGGCGTCCAGGTCGATGACCGGTGGCGCATCGTTGTCGATGATCGAGGTGCTGACGCTGCCATTGGTGCTGCTGACGGCCAGGTGCTCGAAGTTGCCGCCGGTGGCCGAGTCAATCTTGACCACGAAGTTTTCGGTGCCTTCGGTGATCTTGTCATCGATGGTCGCGACGTTGAACTGCGCACTGCTGGCGCCCGCCGGGATCTTCACGGTGTACACGCCGGTGAAGTCCGAACCGTCGGCAGCGGTGCCGCTGTAGACGATTTTCAGGGTCACGTCGGTTTGCGCCGGGTGCGTCAGGCTGACGGTGTAGCTGGCGGTCTGGCCCTCGGTCACCGAGGTGCTGCCGGTGATGCTGACAGTGGTGGTGTCGATGGTGTCGGTAACGCTGGTCACGGCTGGCGAGGTGTTGGTCACCAGGTTTTCGAAGTTGCCGCCGCTGGCGTTGGTGATGGTGGCCTGCACGTTACCGGCGTCTTTGTAGACGTCGTCGGCTGGCGCAGGCAAGGTCACGGTGCCGGTGGTTTTGCCGGCGTCGATGGTGATCACCGAGCCGTTGCTCAGGGTCACGGTCACCGGCGAGCCGGCCGCATTGGTCAGGGTCGCGGTGTAGGTGATCTGACCGCCTTCGGCCACGGTGCCGGTCGCGCTCAGCGACAGGTTGGTGGTATCGACGGTGTCGGTCACGGTGGTGCTGACCGGGGTCTTGTCGGCGACGAGGTTTTCGTAGTTGCCGCCGGTCACGTTGCTGATCGAGTTGGTCAACGGCGCATGACCGGTCAACGCGTCATTCGGCGCGATAGTGGTCACGGTGCCGGTGGTTTTGCCGATGTCGATGGTGATGGTCTGGCCGTTGGACAGGGTCACGGTGACTGGTGAGCCAGTCACAGGCGCACCGACTGTGGCGGTGTAGGTGACAGTGCCACCCTCGGCCACGGTGCCAGTGGCGGTAAGTTTCACGCCTGTGGTGTCGATGGTGTCGGTGACACTGGTCACGGCTGGCGTGGTGCTTGGCACCAGGTTTTCGAAGCTGCCACCGCTGGCATTTTTGATTGTGGCCTGAACGGTGCCGGCGTCCTTGTAGACGTCATCGGCTGGCGCTGGAACCGTCACGGTGCCAGTGGTTTTGCCGGCGTCGATGGTGATCACGGCGCCGTTGCTCAGGGTCACGGTCACCGGCGAACCGGCAGCGTTGGTCAAGGTCGCGGTGTAAACGATCGAACCACCCTCGGCCACAGTACCGGTCGCGCTGAGCGACAGGTTGGTGGTGTCGACGGTATCGGTCACGGTGGTCGAAACCGGGGTTTTGTCAGCGACGAGGTTCTCGTAGTTACCGCCACTGACGTTGGTGATGGCGTTGGTCAACGGAGCGTGGCCGGTCAGCGCATCATTCGGTGCGGTGGTGGTCACGGTGCCGGTGGTTTTGCCGATGTCGATGGTGATGGTCTGGCCGTTGGACAGGGTCACGGTGACTGGTGAGCCAGTCACAGGCGCACCGACTGTGGCGGTGTAGGTGACAGTGCCACCCTCGGCCACGGTGCCAGTGGCGGTAAGTTTCACGCCTGTGGTGTCGATGGTGTCGGTGACACTGGTCACGGCTGGCGTGGTGCTTGGCACCAGGTTTTCGAAGCTGCCACCGCTGGCATTTTTGATTGTGGCCTGAACGGTGCCGGCGTCCTTGTAGACGTCATCGGCTGGCGCTGGAACCGTCACGGTGCCAGTGGTTTTGCCGGCGTCGATGGTGATCACGGCGCCGTTGCTCAGGGTCACGGTCACCGGCGAACCGGCAGCGTTGGTCAAGGTCGCGGTGTAAACGATCGAACCACCCTCGGCCACAGTACCGGTCGCGCTGAGCGACAGGTTGGTGGTGTCGACGGTATCGGTCACGGTGGTCGAAACCGGGGTTTTGTCAGCGACGAGGTTCTCGTAGTTACCGCCACTGACGTTGGTGATGGCGTTGGTCAACGGAGCGTGGCCGGTCAGCGCATCATTCGGTGCGGTGGTGGTCACGGTGCCGGTGGTTTTGCCGATGTCGATGGTGATGGTCTGGCCGTTGGACAGGGTCACAGTCACTGGCGAACCGGTTACTGGCGCGCCGACGGTCGCGGTGTAGACGACGTTGCCGCCTTCCGCTGCGGTGTCGGTGGCAGTCAACTTAACGGTGGTGGTGTCGATGGTGTCGGTGACACTGGTCACTGCCGGTACGTTGCTCGACACCAGGTTTTCGAAGTTGCCACCGCTGGCATTGGTGATCGTTGCCTGCACGGTGCCGGCATCTTTGTAGACGTCGTCAGCTGGTGCCGGAACGGTCACGGTGCCAGTGGTCTTGCCGGCGTCGATGGTGATCACGGCGCCGTTGGACAGAGTCACGGTGACTGGCGAGCCAGCCGCGTTGGTCAGGGTTGCGGTGTAGATGATCGAGCCGCCCTCGGCGACCGTGTTGGTGGCGCTCAGCGACAGGTTGGTGGTGTCGACGGTGTCGGTGACCGTGGTGTTGACCGGGGTCTTGTCGGCCACGAGGTTTTCGTAGTTGCCACCGCTGACGTTGGTGATCGCGTTGGTCAACGGCGCATGACCGGTCAGCGCATCGTTTGGTACGGTGGTGGTCACGGTGCCGGTGGTTTTGCCGATGTCGATGGTGATGGTCTGGCCGTTGGACAGGGTCACGGTGACTGGTGAGCCAGTCACAGGCGCACCGACTGTGGCGGTGTAGGTGACAGTGCCACCCTCGGCCACGGTGCCAGTGGCGGTGAGTTTCACGCCTGTGGTGTCGATGGTGTCGGTGACACTGGTCACGGCTGGCGTGGTGCTTGGCACCAGGTTTTCGAAGCTGCCACCGCTGGCATTTTTGATTGTGGCCTGAACGGTGCCGGCGTCCTTGTAGACGTCATCGGCTGGCGCTGGAACCGTCACGGTGCCAGTGGTTTTGCCGGCGTCGATGGTGATCACGGCGCCGTTGCTCAACGTCACGGTGACTGGCGAGCCAGCGGCGTTGGTCAGCGTTGCGGTGTAAACAATCGAGCCACCTTCGGCCACGGTGCCGGTCGCGCTGAGCGACAGATTCGTGGTGTCGACGGTGTCGGTGACAGTGGTATTGACCGGGGTTTTGTCAGCCACGAGGTTTTCGTAGTTGCCGCCGCTCACGTCGGTGATGGCGTTGGTCAGCGGCGCATGGCCGGTCAGCGCATCGTTCGGCGCAGTGGTGGTCACGGTGCCGGTGGTTTTACCCACATCGATGGTGATGTTCTGGCCGTTGGACAGAGTCACCACAACCGGCGAACCGGTTACCGGCGCACCGACGGTAGCGGTGTAGGTGACGGTGCCACCTTCCACAGCAGACTCGGTCGCGGTCAGTTTGACCGTGGTGGTGTCGATGGTATCGGTAACGTTGGTGACGGCAGGAACAGTGCTCGGCACCAGGTTTTCGAAGTTGCCACCCGTGGCAGTCGAAATGGTTGCTTCGACTTTGCCCGCGTCTTTGTACACGTCATCGGCAGGGGCCGGAACGGTCACGGTGCCGGTGGTTTTACCGGCGTCGATAGTGATGACAGCGCCGTTGCTCAGGGTCACGGTCACTGGCGAGCCGGCGGCGTTGGTCAAGGTCGCGGTGTAAACGATCGACCCGCCTTCAGCCACGGTACCGGTCGCGGTCAGCGACAGGTTGGTGGTGTCGACGGTGTCGGTGACGGTGGTATTGACCGGGGTTTTGTCAGCCACGAGGTTTTCGTAGTTACCGCCGCTCACGTCGGTGATGGCATTGGTCAGCGGCGCATGGCCGGTCAGCGCATCGTTCGGTGCGGTGGTGGTCACGGTGCCGGTGGTCTTGCCGACTTCGATGGTGATGTTCTGACCGTTGGCCAGGGTCACGACGACAGGCGAACCGGTTACCGGCGCACCGACAGTCGCGGTGTAGGTAACGGTGCCACCTTCAGCAGCAGACTCGGTCGCGGTCAGTTTGACCGAGGTAGTGTCGATGGTGTCGGTGACCTGAGTCACGGCCGGCACGGTGCTCGATACCAGATTTTCGAAGTTGCCGCCGCTGGCATTGGTGATTGTTGCCTGCACGGTGCCGGCATCTTTGTAGACGTCGTCAGCTGGCGCTGGAACGGTCACGGTGCCAGTGGTCTTGCCGGCGTCGATGGTGATCACGGCGCCGTTGGACAGAGTCACGGTGACTGGCGAGCCAGCCGCGTTGGTCAGGGTTGCGGTGTAGATGATCGAGCCGCCCTCGGCGACCGTGTTGGTGGCGCTCAGCGACAGGTTGGTGGTGTCGACGGTGTCGGTGACGGTGGTATTGACCGGGGTTTTGTCAGCCACGAGGTTTTCGTAGTTGCCGCCGCTCACGTCGGTGATGGCGTTGGTCAGCGGCGCATGGCCGGTCAGCGCATCGTTCGGTGCGGTGGTGGTCACGGTGCCGGTGGTCTTGCCCACTTCGATGGTGATGTTCTGACCGTTGGCCAGGGTCACCACGACCGGCGAACCGGTGACGGGTGCGTCGACGGTG
This sequence comes from Pseudomonas sp. P8_229, assembly GCF_034008635.1. Classification (NCBI taxonomy): domain Bacteria; kingdom Pseudomonadati; phylum Pseudomonadota; class Gammaproteobacteria; order Pseudomonadales; family Pseudomonadaceae; genus Pseudomonas; species Pseudomonas sp. P8_229. The sequence goes on from NZ_CP125378.1 coordinate 3,126,198, forward strand.
GCGGTGTAAGTAACCGTGCCGCCCTCTGCGACCGACGTATCGGCCGTCAGTTTGACGGTGGAAGTATCGATGGTATCGGTGACTTCGGTGACAGCCGGAACGGTGCTTGGCACCAGGTTCTCGAAGTTGCCGCCCGCAGCATCCTTGATCGTGACTTCAACCTTGCCGGCGTCCTTGTAGACGTCGTCAGCCGGGGCCGGAACGGTCACGGTGCCGGTGGTTTTGCCGGCTTCGATGGTGATCACCGAGCCATTGCTCAACGTCACGGTCACCGGGGTGCCGGCCGGGTTGGTCAGGGTCGCGGTGTAAACGATCGAACCGCCTTCAGCCACGGTGCCAGTCGCGCTCAGCGACAGGTTGGTGGTGTCGACGGTGTCGGTCACGGTGGTGCTGACCGGGGTTTTGTCGGCGACGAGGTTTTCGTAGTTGCCGCCGCTCACGTCGGTGATGGCGTTGGTCAGCGGCGCATGGCCGGTCAGCGCATCGTTCGGTGCGGTGGTGGTCACGGTGCCGGTGGTCTTGCCCACTTCGATGGTGATGTTCTGACCGTTGGCCAGGGTCACGGTGACTGGCGAACCGGTTACCGGCGCACCGACAGTCGCGGTGTAGGTAACGGTGCCACCTTCAGCCGCAGACTCGGTCGCGGTCAGTTTGACTGTGGTGGTGTCGATGGTATCGGTGACATTGGTCACAGCCGGTACGGTGCTTGGCACCAGGTTTTCGAAGTTGCCACCGGTAGCGGTGGAAATGGTCGCTTCGACTTTGCCCGCATCTTTGTACACGTCATCGGCAGGGGCCGGAACGGTCACGGTACCGGTGGTTTTACCGGCCTCGATGGTGATGACAGCGCCGTTGCTCAACGTCACGGTGACTGGCGAGCCAGCGGCGTTGGTCAGGGTCGCGGTGTAGATGATCGAGCCGCCCTCGGCGACCGTGTTGGTGGCGCTCAGGGACAAGTTGGTGGTGTCGACGGTGTCGGTGACGTTGGTCGAAACCGGCGTCTTGTCAGCGACCAGATTCTCGTAGTTTCCGCCGGTTACACCGGTGATCGCGTTGGTCAGTGGCGCATGACCGGTCAGCGCATCGTTCGGCGCGGTAGTGGTCACGGTGCCAGTGGTTTTACCCACTTCGATGGTGATGTTCTGGCCGTTGGACAGAGTGACGGTCACCGGTGAGCCAGTGACTGGTGCGCCAACAGTGGCGGTGTAGGTCACAGTACCGCCTTCGGCCACCGAGGTATCGGCGGTCAGTTTGACGGTAGAGGTGTCGATGGTGTCGGTGACGTCGGTCACTGCCGGCACGGTGCTCGGCACCAGGTTCTCGAAGTTGCCACCGGTAGCGGTGGAAATGGTCGCTTCGACTTTGCCCGCGTCTTTGTAAACGTCGTCCGCCGGAGCCGGAACAGTCACGGTGCCAGTGGTTTTGCCGGCGTCAATGGTGATCACGGCGCCGTTGGACAGAGTCACGGTGACTGGCGAGCCAGCGGCGTTGGTCAATGTTGCGGTGTAAACGATCGAGCCACCTTCGGCCACGGTGCCGGTCGCGCTGAGCGACAGATTCGTGGTGTCGACGGTGTCGGTGACAGTGGTATTGACCGGGGTTTTGTCAGCCACGAGGTTTTCGTAGTTGCCGCCGCTCACGTCGGTGATGGCGTTGGTCAGCGGCGCATGGCCGGTCAGCGCATCGTTCGGCGCAGTGGTGGTCACGGTGCCGGTGGTTTTACCCACATCGATGGTGATGTTCTGGCCGTTGGACAGAGTCACCACAACCGGCGAACCGGTTACCGGCGCACCGACGGTAGCGGTGTAGGTGACGGTGCCACCTTCCACAGCAGACTCGGTCGCGGTCAGTTTGACCGTGGTGGTGTCGATGGTATCGGTAACGTTGGTGACGGCAGGAACAGTGCTCGGCACCAGGTTTTCGAAGTTGCCACCCGTGGCAGTCGAAATGGTTGCTTCGACTTTGCCCGCGTCTTTGTACACGTCATCGGCAGGGGCCGGAACGGTCACGGTGCCGGTGGTTTTACCGGCGTCGATAGTGATGACAGCGCCGTTGCTCAGGGTCACGGTCACTGGCGAGCCGGCGGCGTTGGTCAAGGTCGCGGTGTAAACGATCGACCCGCCTTCAGCCACGGTACCGGTCGCGGTCAGCGACAGGTTGGTGGTGTCGACGGTGTCGGTGACGGTGGTATTGACCGGGGTTTTGTCAGCGACGAGGTTTTCGTAGTTACCGCCGCTCACGTCGGTGATGGCATTGGTCAGCGGCGCATGGCCGGTCAGCGCATCGTTCGGTGCGGTGGTGGTCACGGTGCCGGTGGTCTTGCCGACTTCGATGGTGATGTTCTGACCGTTGGCCAGGGTCACGACGACAGGCGAACCGGTTACCGGCGCACCGACAGTCGCGGTGTAGGTAACGGTGCCACCTTCAGCCGCAGACTCGGTCGCGGTCAGTTTGACCGTGGTGGTGTCGATGGTATCGGTGACATTGGTCACAGCCGGTACGGTGCTTGGCACCAGGTTTTCGAAGTTGCCACCCGTGGCAGTCGAAATGGTTGCTTCGACTTTGCCCGCGTCTTTGTACACGTCATCGGCAGGGGCCGGAACGGTCACGGTGCCGGTGGTTTTACCGGCTTCGATAGTGATCACCGCGCCGTTGGACAGGGTCACGGACACCGGCGTGCCAGCCGGGTTGGTCAGGGTCGCGGTGTAGACGATCGAACCACCTTCAGCCACCGAGTCGCTGGCGGTCAGGTTCAGGTTGGTGGTGTCGACAGTGTCCGAAACCGAGGTGTTCGCCGGTTTGCTGTCGGTCACCAGGTTTTCGTAGTTGCCGCCGGTGGCCTTGTCGATGGTTACGCTCAGCGAGCTACCGCCGGCCAGCGGGCTGTTTGGTGCAACGAAATTCACGCTGCCGGTGGTTTCACCGACGGCGATGGTGATGGTCTGGCCGTTGGACAGGGTAACCACGACTGGCGCGCCGGTTACCGGCGCGGTCACGGTCGCGGTGTAGACCACGGTTTCGCCTTCGGCGACGTTGGCGGTGGCAGTCAGCGACACGGTGGAGGTGTCGATGGTGTCGTTGACGGTGGTCACTGCCGGTGTCGTGTTCGGCACCAGATTTTCGAAGTCGCCACCGGTCGCGCCCTTGATGGTCGCTTCAACGGTGCCAGCGTCCTTGTAGACGTCATCCTTCGGTGCATCGACGGTCACGGTGCCGGTGGTTTTACCGGCCTCGATGGTGATCACCGCACCATTGCTCAACGTCACGGTCACTGGAGTGCCGGCGGCGTTGGTCAGGGTGGCGGTGTAGGTGATCTGTCCGCCCTCGTTCACCGCCGGGGTCGCGCTCAGCGACAGGTTGGTGGTGTCGACGGTGTCGGTCACGGTGGTGCTGACCGGGGTTTTGTCGGCGACGAGGTTTTCATAATTGCCGCCGCTGACGTTGGTGATCGAGTTGTTCAGCGGCTCGTGACCGTTCAACGCATCGTTCGGTGCGATGGTGGTCACGGTGCCGGTGGTCTTGCCGACTTCGATGGTGATGTTCTGACCGTTGGCCAGGGTCACGACGACAGGCGAACCGGTTACCGGCGCACCGACAGTCGCGGTGTAGGTAACGGTGCCACCTTCAGCCGCAGACTCGGTCGCGGTCAGTTTGACCGTGGTGGTGTCGATGGTATCGGTGACATTGGTCACAGCCGGTACGGTGCTTGGCACCAGGTTTTCGAAGTTGCCACCCGTGGCAGTCGAAATGGTTGCTTCGACTTTGCCCGCGTCTTTGTACACGTCATCGGCAGGGGCCGGAACGGTCACGGTGCCGGTGGTTTTACCGGCTTCGATAGTGATCACCGCGCCGTTGGACAGGGTCACGGACACCGGCGTGCCAGCCGGGTTGGTCAGGGTCGCGGTGTAGACGATCGAACCACCTTCAGCCACCGAGTCGCTGGCGGTCAGGTTCAGGTTGGTGGTGTCGACAGTGTCCGAAACCGAGGTGTTCGCCGGTTTGCTGTCGGTCACCAGGTTTTCGTAGTTGCCGCCGGTGGCCTTGTCGATGGTTACGCTCAGCGAACTACCGCCGGCCAGCGGGCTGTTTGGTGCAACGAAATTCACGCTGCCGGTGGTTTCACCGACGGCGATGGTGATGGTCTGGCCGTTGGACAGGGTAACCACGACTGGCGCGCCGGTTACCGGCGCGGTCACGGTCGCGGTGTAGACCACGGTTTCGCCTTCGGCGACGTTGGCGGTGGCAGTCAGCGACACGGTGGAGGTGTCGATGGTGTCGTTGACGGTGGTCACTGCCGGTGTCGTGTTCGGCACCAGATTTTCGAAGTCGCCACCGGTCGCGCCCTTGATGGTCGCTTCAACGGTGCCAGCGTCCTTGTAGACGTCATCCTTCGGTGCATCGACGGTCACGGTGCCGGTGGTTTTACCGGCCTCGATGGTGATCACCGCACCATTGCTCAACGTCACGGTCACTGGAGTGCCGGCGGCGTTGGTCAGGGTGGCGGTGTAGGTGATCTGTCCGCCCTCGTTCACCGCCGGGGTCGCGCTCAGCGACAGGTTGGTGGTGTCGACGGTGTCGGTCACGGTGGTGCTGACCGGGGTTTTGTCGGCGACGAGGTTTTCATAATTGCCGCCGCTGACGTTGGTGATCGAGTTGTTCAGCGGCTCGTGACCGTTCAACGCATCGTTCGGTGCGATGGTGGTCACGGTGCCGGTGGTCTTGCCGACTTCGATGGTGATGGTCTGGCCGTTGGCCAGGGTCACGGTGACTGGCGACCCGGTCACAGGCGCGCCGACAGTGGCGGTGTAAGTAACCGTGCCGCCCTCTGCGACCGACGTATCGGCCGTCAGTTTGACGGTGGAAGTATCGATGGTATCGGTGACTTCGGTGACAGCCGGAACGGTGCTTGGCACCAGGTTCTCGAAGTTGCCGCCCGCAGCATCCTTGATCGTGACTTCAACCTTGCCGGCGTCCTTGTAGACGTCGTCAGCCGGGGCCGGAACTGTCACGGTGCCGGTGGTTTTGCCGGCTTCGATGGTGATCACCGAGCCATTGCTCAACGTCACGGTCACCGGGGTGCCGGCCGGGTTGGTCAGGGTCGCGGTGTAAACGATCGAACCGCCTTCAGCCACGGTGCCGGTCGCCGTCAGCGACAGATTGGTGGTGTCGACGGTGTCAGTGACCGTGGTCGAAACCGGGGTTTTATCGGCGACCAGATTCTCGTAATTGCCACCGCTCACGCCGGTGATCGAGTTGGTCAGCGGCTCGTGACCGTTCAACGCGTCGTTTGGCGCGGTGGTGGTGACGGTACCGGTGGTCGTGCCGACTTCGATGGTGATGTTCTGACCATTGGCCAGGGTCACCACGACCGGCGAACCGGTGACGGGTGCGCCGACGGTGGCGGTGTAGGTGACAGTGCCACCTTCAGCGGCCGACTCGGTCGCGGTCAGTTTCACCGACGTGGTGTCGATGGTGTCGGTGACTTCGGTGACGGCCGGAACAGTGCTTGGCACCAGATTCTCAAAGTTGCCACCTGCGGCGTCCCTGATCGTCACTTCGACCTTGCCGGCGTCCTTGTAGACGTCATCGGCAGGCGCCGGAACGGTCACGCTGCCAGTGGTTTTGCCGGCTTCGATGGTGATCACCGAACCGTTGGACAGGGTCACGGTGACTGGCGAGCCAGCCGCGTTGGTCAATGTCGCGGTGTAGGTGATAGAACCACCCTCGGCGACCGAGCTGGTGGCGCTGAGCGACAGATTCGTCGTGTCGACGGTATCGGTGACGGTGGTGCTGACCGGAGTCTTGTCGGCGACGAGGTTTTCGTAGTTGCCGCCCGTCACGCCAGTGATCGAGTTGGTCAGCGGTTCATGACCCGTCAGCGCGTCGTTTGGCGCGGTGGTGGTCACGGTGCCGGTGGTCTTGCCGACTTCGATGGTGATGGTCTGGCCGTTCGCCAGGGTCACGGTCACCGGCGAACCGGTCACAGGCGCGCCAACGGTGGCGGTGTAAGTGACGGTGCCACCTTCAGCCACCGAAGTATCGGCGCTGAGCTTCACGGTCGAGGTGTCGATGGTGTCGGTTACTTCGGTAACGGCCGGAACGGTGCTTGGCACCAGGTTCTCGAAATTGCCGCCCGCCGTATTGGTAATGCTGACTTCGACCTTGCCGGCATCTTTGTAGACGTCATCGGCAGGCGCTGGAACCGTTACGGTGCCAGTTGTTTTGCCGGCTTCGATGGTGATCACCGAGCCATTGCTCAGGGTCACGGTCACCGGGGTGCCGGCCGGGTTGGTCAGGGTCGCGGTGTAGACGATCGAACCGCCTTCGGCCACGGTGCCAGTGGCGGTCAGCGACAGGTTGGTGGTGTCGACGGTGTCGGTCACGGTGGTGCTGACCGGGGTTTTGTCGGCCACGAGATTTTCGTAGTTGCCGCCGCTCACATCGGTGATCGAGTTGTTCAGCGGCTCATGACCGTTCAACGCATCGTTCGGTGCGGTGGTGGTCACGGTGCCGGTGGTTTTGCCCACTTCGATAGTGATGGTCTGGCCGTTCGCCAGGGTCACGGTCACCGGCGAACCGGTCACAGGCGCGCCAACGGTGGCGGTGTAAGTGACGGTGCCGCCCTCGGCGACCGAGGTATCAGCGGACAGTTTGACCGTCGAAGTGTCGATGGTGTCGGTGACTTCGGTAACGGCCGGAACAGTGCTTGGCACCAGGTTCTCGAAGTTGCCGCCGGACGCATCCTTGATGGTCACTTCAACCTTGCCGGCGTCCTTGTAGACGTCGTCAGCCGGGGCCGGAACGGTCACGGTGCCGGTGGTTTTGCCGGCTTCGATGGTGATCACCGAGCCATTGCTCAGGGTCACGGTCACCGGGGTGCCGGCCGGGTTGGTCAGGGTCGCGGTGTAAACGATCGACCCACCTTCAGCGACGGAGCCAGTGGCGGTCAGCGACAGGTTGGTGGTGTCGACGGTGTCGGTCACGGTGGTGCTGACCGGGGTTTTGTCGGCCACGAGATTTTCGTAGTTGCCGCCGCTCACATCGGTGATCGAGTTGTTCAGCGGCTCATGACCGTTCAACGCATCGTTCGGTGCGGTGGTGGTCACGGTGCCGGTGGTTTTGCCGACTTCGATGGTGATGGTCTGGCCGTTCGCCAGGGTCACGGTCACCGGCGAACCGGTCACAGGCGCGCCAACGGTGGCGGTGTAAGTGACGGTGCCACCTTCAGCGACCGAGGTATCGGCAGTCAGTTTGACGGTCGAGGTGTCGATGGTATCGGTGACTTCGGTGACCGCCGCAATGGTGCTCGGCACCAGGTTCTCGAAGTTGCCGCCGGTGGTGCCGGTGATGCTGACTTCGACTTTGCCGGCGTCTTTATAGACGTCGTCGGCAGGCGCCGGGACGGTCACGGTGCCGGTGGTTTTGCCGGCTTCGATGGTGATGACGGAGCCGTTGCTCAACGTCACGGTCACCGGAGTCCCGGCCGGGTTGGTGAGGGTTGCGGTGTAAACGATCGAACCGCCTTCAGCCACGGTACCGGTGGCGGTCAGCGACAGGTTGGTGGTGTCGACGGTGTCGGTCACGGTGGTGCTGACCGGGGTTTTGTCGGCCACGAGATTTTCGTAGTTGCCGCCGCTCACATCGGTGATCGAGTTGTTCAGCGGCTCATGACCGTTCAACGCATCGTTCGGTGCGGTGGTGGTCACGGTGCCGGTGGTTTTGCCGACTTCGATGGTGATGGTCTGGCCGTTCGCCAGGGTCACGGTCACCGGCGAACCGGTCACAGGCGCGCCAACGGTGGCGGTGTAAGTGACGGTGCCGCCCTCGGCGACCGAGGTATCAGCGGACAGTTTGACGGACGAGGTGTCGATGGTGTCGGTGACTTCAGTGACCGCAGGGACGGTGCTCGGCACCAGGTTCTCGAAGTTGCCGCCAGTAGTGCCGGTGATGCTGACTTCGACTTTGCCGGCGTCTTTATAGACGTCATCGGCAGGTGCCGGAACGGTCACGGTGCCGGTGGTTTTGCCGGCCTCGATGGTGATCACCGCGCCATTGCTCAGGGTCACGGTGACGGGCGATCCGGCAGCGTTGGTCAGCGTTGCGGTGTAAACGATCGAACCACCCTCGGCCACGGTCCCGGTCGCACTCAGCGACAGGTTGGTGGTGTCGACGGTATCGGTCACGGTGGTCGATACCGGGGTTTTGTCGGCGACGAGGTTCTCGTAGTTACCGCCACTGACGTTGGTGATGGCGTTGGTCAGCGGTGGATTGCCGGTCAGCGCATCGTTCGGCGCGGTGGTGGTCACGGTGCCGGTGGTCTTGCCGACTTCGATGGTGATGGTCTGGCCGTTGGTCAACGTGACGGTGACTGGCGAGCCAGTCACCGGTGCACCGACGGTGGCGGTGTAAGTGGCGGTGCCACCTTCAGCGACCGAGGTATCGGCAGTCAGTTTGACGGTCGAGGTGTCGATGGTATCGGTGACTTCGGTGACCGCCGCAATGGTGCTCGGCACCAGGTTCTCGAAGTTGCCGCCAGTGGTGCCGGTGATGCTGACTTCGACTTTGCCGGCGTCTTTATAGACGTCGTCGGCAGGCGCCGGGACGGTCACGGTGCCGGTGGTTTTGCCGGCTTCGATGGTGATGACGGAGCCGTTGCTCAACGTCACGGTCACCGGAGTCCCGGCCGGGTTGGTGAGGGTTGCGGTGTAAACGATCGAACCGCCTTCAGCCACGGTACCGGTGGCGCTCAGCGACAGGTTGGTGGTGTCGATGGAGTCGGTCACGGTGGTGGTCGCTGGCGTCGTGTTCGGCACCAGGTTCTCGAAGTTGCCGCCGGTCGCGCCGGTAATCGTGGTGCTGACGGTGCCACTGTTGTTGTAGACGTCGTTCGGCGCGGTTGGCACGTTGACGGTGCCCGTGGTCTGGCCAGCTTCGATGGTGATGGTCGAGCCGTTGGACAGGGTGACGGTCACCGGCGTCTGCGCCGGGTTGGTCAGGGTCGCGGTGTAAGTGATCTGACCACCTTCGACCACGCTGCCAGTGGCGGTCAGGGTCAGGTTGGTAGTGTCGATCGAATCGGTGATGGTGGTCACCGCCGGTGTCGGGTTCGGCACCAGGTTTTCGAAGTTGCCGCCGGTGGCACTGGTGATGATGGTGCTGACGGTGCTGCCGTTGTTGTAGACGTCATTCGGCGGGGTCGGCACGTTGACGGTGCCTGTGGTCTGGCCGGCTTCGATGGTGATAGTCGAGCCATTGGACAGGGTGACGGTCACCGGCGTCTGGGCCGGGTTGGTCAGGGTCGCGGTGTAGGTGATCTGGCCGCCTTCGGTGACGCTGTTGCCAGCGGTCAGGGTGACGGTGGTGGTGTCGATGGTGTCGGTGACCTGGGTGGTCGCCGGAGTGGTCGGCGGGGTCACGGTGATGCCGTTGCCGCCAGTGGTGCCGGTGACGGTCACGTCGATCTGGGTCGGGTCGTTATAAACGGTGTCGTTCGGTGCCAGTGGCACGTTGACGGTGCCGGTGGTGGAGCCGGCCGGAATCACGATCACCGAGCCATTGGACAGGGTGATGGTCAGGTCGGTCAGCGGCGCCTGGGTCAGGGTCGCGGTGTACACCAGCACGCCGCCGGCTTCGGTGATGGTCGGCGTGGCGCTGAGGCTCAGGGTCGACTCACGCAGGGCGTTGGTGGTGGTGTCGGTGGTCTGGCCGCCGGTGATGTTTTGCGCTGCTTGTGCGCCGGAGTTGATGCCTGCAGTCGGGAAGCCAATGGTCGGATCAACGCGGCCAGCGGTGGCGTCGAGCATCACGAAGCTGTGACCGCCACCGGCGGCACCGCCAGTGCCTGCGGCGCTCGGGCCGGCAGCGGTAGCATCCAGAGCGGTGGTCGGGTCGACACCGGCGGCGATGGCCTGCTGCAGTTCTGCTACAGAAGGCGCGGCTTGCGCAGTGGCTTCAGCCAGGTCAGCGCTGGAGTCGGGCGCATTGGCGCTCCACTGGGTCTCGCGGCCCAGATCCAGGGTGCGGCCATCAGCCAGTTCCAGCGATACGGCGCCGGAGAGGCCGGTGTCGATCTGGTCGCCGACGAACAGGCGATCGCCTTCAACGAGCACGCGGCGTACACCCTCGGGGGAGACCACGAATACCTGACCGACAATGCTTTTGACGATGGCAACAACACTGCTCATTGAAGACTCTCCGGGTGTTACGTTCAGTTGACTTCCATAGCCTGATGGCTTTGGCGCCGATTCAGTCTGGACGTACTTTAAAAATTTGCGAATCAAGTTTGACGCGACTCTCGTCAATAATTTGGCTAGATTTTTTCGCTATTAACTTTATGCCAAACTATTGACCTTCTGGGTGCCATCCTAAACAATCGTCCCAGTAATGTCACATTGATATTTATGCGGCGACCTGTCCTTCAGCGTGTGATCCAGTTCCTATTTTGAACTTTCCGACATACGGTCATTCCGGTTGCCATCATCCGACGCAGCGCCACGTTCTGCTGTGATTCAAGACAAGAAGTTCTGGGAAATACCTATCATGCGTTCGCCCCTGTTCCTGGCTGTACCCTTCGCTCTCGCCGCCTCTTTCGTCCAAGCACAATCCTTACCAGAAGCCATGCAACAGGCACTGGATGTCCATCCGGAGATCCAGGCAGGGGTCAACAGTCGTTTGGCGGCGGATTATCAGTTAAAGGCTGCCAAAGGTGGATACCTGCCCAAGGTCGATCTGCTGGGCGGTTATGGTCGTGAAGGTACCGACAGCGTGACCACCCGCGCCAATGGCGGGAGCAACCACTACGAAACCCTGAACCGCGGCGAGTCAAGTTTACGTCTCTCGCAAATGGTTTTTGACGGTTTTGCGACGTCCAGCGAAGTCGGGCGTCAACAAGCCACCGTCAACTCCCGCGCCTACTCGTTGCTCGGCACTTCCGAGCGCACCGCGCTGACCGTTGCCCAGGTGTATCTGGACGTGCTGACCCGCCGCGAATTCGTGCGTCTGGCCGAAGAAAATCTTAAGAGCCACCAGCGCATCTATGACCAGATCCAGCTGCGCACCCAGCGCGGTGTCGGCAGCGGTGCCGACCTCGATCAGGCTGAAGCGCGGATGGCTCAGGCGCGCAACAACCTGATCACCGAACAGACCAACCTTGCCGACTCCGAGACCAACTTCCTCAGCGCCGTCGGCCAGATGCCTGACCAGCTGGAGCGTCCTGCACCGTTCATGGCGATGATGCCGGCCAACCTCAATGAAGCCCGCACGCAGATGCTGGAAAACAGCCCGATCCTGCGTTCGGCCGAGTCCGACATCGCCGCGGCCGAGAAGCAGTACGAAACCGCCAAGTCGACGTTCTACCCGCGTTTCGACGCCGAACTGGGGCGCACCGCCGACAACGATCTGGACGGCCAGAACGGTCACAACAACGAATGGCAGGCGATGCTGCGCATGCGCTTCAACCTGTATTCGGGTGGCAGCAACAAGGCCGATCTGGAATCCAAGTCGTACCTGTCGAACCAGGCGCTGGACATCCGCAACAACGCCTTGCGTCAGTTGAACGAAGAACTGGGCCTGGCCTGGAACGCCCTGAACAATGCCAACGCCCAGGTGCCGATCGCTCAGCAATACGTTGATCACAGCACTGCAGTGCGCACCGCCTACCAGCGTCAGTTCAGCCTTGGCGAGCGAACCCTGCTCGATTTGCTCGACAGCGAAAACGAGTTGTTCACCGCTTCGCGTCGTTTGGCCGAGATCAAGAACATTCAGTTATTTACTCAGTATCGAATCAAGGCGACCATGGGCGAGTTGCTCAGAAGCCAGGGAGTGGTCGCACCATTGGCATCCGTCGTGCAGAACGATGTGAAGCCGAAGGTCCAACTGCCCGGTATGAATTGAGCAGAACCTTCATTGTTCAATTGTTAGCCAAGAGTGCCGAGCGTGGAATCAGAAGTCAGTCGAGTTCAACTCATTCATGATCCGCGCGCGATGCACGACGATCCGTTACTGGATGGTCTGCTCGCTCTGTGCATGCTGCACCAGAAACCCGCCAGCGCGGCGATGCTGACCACCGGTCTGCCGCTGCCCAAGCAACGCCTGAGTGTCGAGTTGCTGCCCCGCGCAGCGGCTCGCGCCGGCCTGCAGGGCCGGGTGCTGCAACGCAAGCTGGAAGAGATTCCGGCGATTGCCATGCCGGCGCTGTTGCTGCTCAAGGATGGCCGCAGTGCGGTCCTGCTCGGCTGGCAAGGCGAGAACGAAGCCCGGGTGCTGCTCAGCGAAAGCGACGGTGGCGAATCGGTGGTCAGCCGCGAACTGCTGGCCGACGACTACACCGGCAAAGTGTTCTTCGCCCAGCCGCAGCACAAATTCGACGTCAACCACGGCACACTGATCCCGCGTGCGCGTTCGTGGTTTCGCGACACCCTCAAGCGTTCCCGCTGGCTGTATGCCGACGCGATCGCCGCCAGTTTCCTGATCAACATCATCGCCATGGCCGCGCCGCTGTTCGTGATGAATGTCTACGACCGCGTGGTGCCGAACCAGGCCGAAGCGACCCTGTGGGTGCTGGCGCTGGGCATCACCGGTGCCTACATCTTCGACTTGGTACTCAAAAGCCTGCGCAGCCTGTGCCTGGATCTGGCCGGCAAGAAAACCGACCTGATCATCTCCGCCACGCTGTTCGAGCGCATCGTTGGTATGGCCATGAAGTACCGCCCGGCGCGGGTCGGCAGCTTTGCGCAAAACATCCATGAGTTCCAGAGCCTGCGCGACTTCCTCGCCTCGCTGACCCTGACCAGCCTGATCGACCTGCCGTTCACCATCCTGATCTTCATCGTCATCGCCATTCTCGGCGGGCATCTGGTGTGGATTCCGGTGCTGGCGTTCCCGATTGCGCTGTTGATCGGCTATGCGCTGCAGAAGCCGCTGGTAGCGACCATGGAACGCACCATGGCCCTCGGTGCCGAGCGGCAGTCGAGCCTGATCGAAACCCTCGCCGGCCTCGACGCGGTCAAGGTCAACAACGCCGAAAGTGAACGCCAATACCAGTGGGAACAGACCATCGGCACCCTCAGCCGTCTCGAGTTGCGGGTGAAAATGCTCTCCGGTCTGGCGATGAACATCACCCTGCTGATCCAGCAACTGGCCGGGGTGATCATGATCGTCTTCGGCGTGTACCAGATCATCGCCGGCAACCTGAGCATGGGCGGTCTGATTGCCTGCTACATGCTCAGTGGCCGCGCGCTCAGCCCGCTGGCGTCACTGTCCGGTCTGCTGACCCGCTACCAGCAGGCGCGGGTGACCATGACCTCGGTCGACCAGATGATGGAGCTGCCGCAGGAGCGCAATTTCGAAGAGCGTCCGCTGAGCCGCAAGGTGCTGCAGGGCGCGATCGAGTGCCGTCAGCTGAACTTCACCTACCCGGAACAACAGAACCCGGCGCTGAAAAACATCAACCTGGTGATCCGTCCCGGCGAGAAGATCGGCATCATTGGCCGCAGCGGTTCAGGCAAGAGTTCGCTGGCGAAACTGCTGGTGGGCCTGTATCAACCGGACGACGGCGCGTTGCTGGTGGACGGTGTGGATATCCGTCAGATCGACGTCAGCGAGCTGCGCTACAACATCGGCTACGTGCCGCAGGACATCCAGCTGCTGGCCGGCACCCTGCGCGACAATCTGGTCTCCGGAGCACGTTACGTCGAAGACGAACTGGTGCTGCAAGCCGCCGAACTGGCCGGTGTCCATGAGTTCGCCCGCCTGCACCCGCAAGGCTACGAGCTGCAAGTCGGCGAGCGCGGGCAGAATCTGTCCGGCGGCCAACGGCAGAACGTCGCACTGGCGCGGGCGCTGCTGCTCAACCCGCCGATCCTGCTGCTCGATGAACCGACCAGCGCCATGGACAACACCGGCGAAGAACGCCTCAAGCAACGCCTGGCCGCCGTCGTTGAAAACAAGACCGTGGTGCTGGTGACGCACCGGGCCTCGCTGCTATCGCTGGTCGACCGTCTGCTGGTGGTCGACCGTGGACAGATTCTCGCCGATGGCCCGAAAGCCGCCGTGATGGAAGCGTTGAAGAAGGGGCAGATCAGTGTTGCTTAAGTCGGGTGTCAAAGAGTCGATCCGTCGCTACTTCAAGGGTTCTGCCTCGCTGCAGGGCCAGCCGCTGCCGGAGGTCAACAAGGCGCTGATCGAGGACGCCCCGCGCGTCGTGCGCCTGACCATCTGGGCGATCATCGGCTTCTTTATCTTTCTGCTGCTGTGGGCCAACTTCGCCGTGATCGACGAAGTGACCAAGGGCGACGGCAAGGCGATTCCATCGTCGAAGATCCAGAAAATCCAGAACCTCGAGGGCGGGATCGTCTCCGAACTGTTCGTCAAGGAAGGTCAGATCGTCGAGGCTGGCGCACCGCTGATTCGCCTCGACGACACGCGATTTGCTTCCAACGTCGGCGAAACCGAGGCCGATCGACTGTCGATGCTGCTGCGCGTCGAGCGTCTGAGCGCCGAGGTCGATGACCGTCCGCTGAATTTCCCTGAGGACGTACTCAAAGCCGTGCCGGGCCAGGCAAAAAGCGAAGAGTCGCTGTACATCAGCCGCCGCCAGCAATTGCACGACGAGATCGGTGGTTTGCAGGAGCAGTTGATCCAGCGTCAGCAAGAGCTGCGCGAGTTCAGCTCCAAGCAGGCGCAGTACCGCCAGCAACTGGGCCTGCAACGCCAGGAAATCAACATGTCCGAGCCGCTGGTGGCCCAGGGCGCGGTATCGCCGGTGGAAGTACTGCGGCTCAAGCGTGCCGAGGTGGAAACCCGTGGTCAGCTCGATGCAACCACGCTAGCCATCCCGCGCGCCGAATCGGCGATCAAGGAAGTGCAGCGCAAAATTGATGAAACTCGCGGCAAATTCCGCAGTGAAGCGCTGACCCAACTCAACGAAGCCCGCACCGACCTGAATAAGGCCCAGGCCACCGGCAAGGCGCTGGAAGACCGGGTCAGCCGTACGCTGGTCACCTCGCCAGTGCGCGGCATCGTCAACAAGTTGCTGGTCAACACCATCGGCGGGGTGATCCAGCCGGGCAGCGACATGGTGGAAATCGTACCGCTGGATGACACCTTGCTGGTCGAAGCCAAGATCCGTCCGCAGGACATTGCCTTCCTGCACCCGGGGCAGGAAGCGATCGTGAAGTTCACCGCGTATGACTACACCATTTACGGTGGACTCAAAGCCAAGCTCGAGCAGATCGGTGCCGACACCATCACCGACGAAGACAAGAAAACCACCTACTACATCATCAAGGTGCGCACCGAGCGCAGCCACCTGGGCACCGATGAAAAGCCGCTGCTGATCATTCCGGGGATGGTTGCGTCGGTGGATATCATCACCGGCAAGAAGTCGGTGTTGAGTTATCTGCTCAAGCCGATCATCCGGGCGCGGGCCGAGGCGTTGCACGAGCGCTAGGACCTTCAGCGCGGCTGACGGCCCCTTCGCGAGCAGGCTCACTCCTACAATGGATCTCGGTCGAACACAGAATCTGTGTCCACTGATCAACTGTAGGAGTGAGCCTGCTCGCGATAGGGCCAGCCAATTCACCACACATCTGTCAATAAGTGACACAAATCGTCACTCACCAAACCGTCCATTCCTCACCATTCGCCATATCGTTATTCATTAACGGTATTTAATTTCAAGTTCTTATAGCTTTAAAGTCATCCCCCTGCGTACCTGCCGACCAATCGGCGCGCCGCACGACCTGAACCAACACGTAATCCAGCGTGAGTTTCTGATCGACGTGCGCGCCCGTGAGCGCGCCGTGCGTGGGAGATTGAAAGATGTCCGCAGCTACTGCCACCCCAAGCGTCGCGACTGCCGCGCCGCAAGCCTTTGAAATCCGCCCGTTCAGCGGTGCCGTCGGCGCCGAAATCATCGGTCTGGATCTGACCCGCCCGGTCAACGACCAGGACTTCGCCCGCATCCACCGTGCGCATCTGGATCACCACGTCGTGGTCTTCCGCGACCAGCGCATTACCCCGCACCAGCAGATCGACTTCAGCCGCCGTTTCGGCGTGTTGCAGATTCACGTGCTCAAGCAGTTCCTGCTGGCCAATCACCCGGAAATTCTCATCGTTTCCAACATCGTCGAGAACGGCCAGAGCATCGGCCTCGGCGATGCCGGCAAGTTCTGGCACTCCGACCTCTCCTATAAAGAGCTGCCGAGTCTCGGTTCGATGCTGCATGCCCAGGAGCTGCCGTCCGAGGGCGGCGACACGCTGTTTGCCGACATGCACAAAGCCTGGGACCACCTGCCCGAAGCGTTGCGCAAAGCCGTCGAAGGCCGCTCGGCCGCGCATTCCTACACGGCGCGCTACAGCGAGACCAAATTCGCAGGCAACTGGCGCCCGACCCTGACCCCGGAGCAACTGGCGCAGGTCGCCGAAGTGGTGCACCCGATCGTCCGTACCCACCCTGAAAACGGCCGCCAGGCCTTGTTCGTCAGCGAAGGCTTCACCACGCGCATCGTGGGTTTGCCGGAGGACGAGAGCAAACAACTGCTCGCCGAGCTCTACGCCCACAGCGTGCTGCCGCAAAACATCTATCGCCATCAGTGGCAGCCCCACGACATGGTGTTCTGGGACAACCGCTCGCTGATCCACCTTGCCGCCGGCTGCCCTGCGCACCTGCGCCGCAAGCTGTATCGCACGACCATTCAGGGCGACGCGCCTTTCTGATTTGCCGGAGATCCGATCATGTCCAAACGTCTTCCATTTGCACCGCTGGCTGCCGCTATTGGCTTGGGTTTCAGCCTGATTGCCGGCAGCCTGGTGGCGCCGACTGTGGCCCACGCCGAAGGTGAAATCCGCATCGCCGAGCAGTTCGGCATTGTCTATTTATTGCTCAACGTGGTGCGCGATCAGGGCCTGATCGAGAAGTACGGCAAGCAGGAAGGCATCGACATCAAGGTCGACTGGACGCAGCTCTCGGGCGGCGCGGCGGTCAACGATGCGCTGCTGTCCGGTTCCATCGACATTGCCGGTGCCGGGGTCGGCCCGTTGCTGACTATCTGGGATCGCACCCACGGCAAGCAGAACGTCAAAGCCGTGGCTTCGCTGGGCAACTTCCCGTACTACCTGGTGAGCAATAACCCCAAGGTCAAAACCATCGCCGACCTCACCGAGAAGGACCGCATCGCGGTGCCGGCGGTGGGCGTTTCGGTGCAGTCGCGTTTCCTGCAATACGCGGCGGCCAAGCAGTGGGGTGACAAGGAATTCAATCGCCTCGACAAATACACCATCGCCGTCCCGCACCCGGACGCCACCGCCGCGTTGATTGCCGGCGGCACCGAGCTGACCGGGCATTTCTCCAACCCGCCGTTCCAGGATCAGGCGCTGCAGAATCCGAATGTGCACGTGGTGCTCAACTCCTACGACATCCTTGGCCCGAACTCGCCGACGGTGCTGTTCGCCACCGAAAAATTCCGCAACGACAATCCGAAGACCTACAAAGCCTTCGTCGAAGCGCTGACCGAAGCCGCGCAATTCGCCCAGAACGATAAAGGCGCCGCAGCGGACACCTACATTCGCGTGACCAAAGCCAGGATCGACCGCGCCGAGCTGCTGAAAATCATCGACAACCCGCAGTTCGAATTCAGCGTCACGCCTAAAAATACGTATCCACTGGCCGAATTCCTCTACCGCGTCGGCGCGATCAAGAACAAACCTGAATCTTGGAAGGACTACTTCTTCCAGGACGCCAAACCGTTGCAAGGGAGCTGATCGAGATGAACGCCCCCTTGCAAGGCCACGCGGCCAGCAACCCGATCGCCAGCAGCCAGGCGCTACTGGCGGTGGATAACGTCAGCCTCGAATACCGCACCCCGCAACGGGTGGTGCGGGCCACGCATCAGGTCAGTTTCGAAATCGATCCGGCGGACCGTTTCGTGCTGCTCGGCCCGTCGGGCTGCGGCAAGTCGACCTTGCTCAAGGCGGCCGCCGGCTTCATTGCGCCCAGTGAAGGCGAGATCCGCCTGCAAGGTCAGCGTGTCGATGGGCCGGGTCCGGACCGGATCGTGGTGTTCCAGGAATTCGATCAACTGCCGCCGTGGAAAACCGTCAAACAGAACGTGATGTTTCCGCTGCTCGCCTCGCGAACCTTGCACAAAAAAGACGCCGAAGAGCGCGCGCTGCACTATCTGGAAAAAGTCGGTCTGGCAGCGTTTGCCGATGCCTATCCGCACACCCTGTCCGGCGGCATGAAGGCGCGGGTGGCGATTGCCCGAGCGCTGGCGATGCAGCCGAAAATCCTCTTGATGGACGAGCCTTTCGCCGCGCTGGACGCGTTGACCCGGCGCAAGATGCAGGAAGAATTGCTGCTGCTCTGGGAAGAGGTGCGCTTCACCTTGCTGTTCGTCACCCACTCGATCGAAGAGGCGCTGGTGGTCGGCAATCGCATCCTGCTGCTGTCGCCACATCCGGGGCGGGTGCGCGCTGAAGTGCACAGCCATCAATACGATCTGCAAAGCCTCGGCGGCGGGGCGTTTCAGGAGTCGGCACGGCGCATTCACCGTTTGCTGTTCGATGAAGGCCAGTCGCCGGAAACCGAGCGTGACCACGACTTCAACGACATTCGCATCGCTTATTGAGCGTTTTGGAGGATTGCCCGATGAGCCAACGATCGTCTGTACGACAAGAGTTTGAGACCGTCCCTGAACCGCTGACCAGCGTGCCGCTCGAGCGCGAATTACCGCTGGGCCAACGCCTGTGGCAACAGGGCTGGCTGCGTAAAAGCCTGATCCTGATGTTGCTTGCGGTGTTGTGGGAAATCGTCGCCCGGGTGCAGAACAACGACTTGTTGCTGCCGAGTTTTCTGCAGACCAGTCATGCGTTGTACGACGGCCTGCTCAGTGGTGAATTGCTGGGCAAGGTGTGGATATCTCTGGTGGTGCTGATCAAGGGTTACCTGATCGGCATCGTGCTGGCGTTTGCCCTGACCACGCTGGCGGTGTCGACCCAGTTTGGCCGCGATCTGCTGAGCACCCTGACCTCGATGTTCAACCCGCTGCCGGCGATCGCCTTGCTGCCATTGGCCTTGCTCTGGTTCGGGCTGGGGCAGAACAGCCTGATCTTCGTACTGGTGCATTCGGTGCTGTGGGCGCTGGCGTTGAACACTTACGCCGGTTTTCTCGGTGTGTCTGAAACCCTGCGCATGGCCGGGCGCAACTATGGGCTGAAGGGTATGCGTTTTGTGCTGTTCATCCTGATACCGGCGGCGCTGCCGTCGATTCTCGCCGGGCTGAAAATCGGCTGGGCGTTTGCCTGGCGCACGCTGATCGCCGCTGAGCTGGTGTTTGGTGCGACCAGTGGCAAAGGCGGTTTGGGCTGGTACATCTTCCAGAATCGCAACGAGTTATACACCGACAAGGTGTTCGCCGGGTTGGCGGTGGTGATCCTGATCGGGTTGCTGGTGGAGAATCTGGTGTTCGACACGCTGGAGCGGGTGACGGTGAAGCGCTGGGGTATGCAGCGCTGAGATTTCTGTTGGCAGGACTGGCCCCTTCGCGAGCAAGCCCGCTCCCACATTTGAAATGCGTTTCCCCTGTGGGAGCGGGCTTGCTCGCGAAGGCGTCGGTTCATACGCCACCTGTTTCAAGGATGTTTGCTAGCATTGCACCCAGATCAATCCAGATCGGCCACGAGTGCTCTGCATGCAACTCCCGGACATGAACCTGCTGGTCGCCCTCGACGCTTTGCTCGACGAAGGCAGTGTGGTCGGTGCTGCGCGGCGCATGAACCTCAGCCCCGCCGCCATGAGCCGCACCCTGACGCGCATCCGTGAAGCCATCGGCGATCCGATCTTGGTGCGCGCCGGCCGTGGCCTGGTGCCCACCCCCAAAGCCCTCGAGCTGCGCGAACAAGTGCGTGATGTGGTTGAGCAAGCGGCGCTGTTGTTCCGGTCGGCCGACACCGTGGAACTGGGCACTTTGCGCCGGCGTTTCAGCATCCGTGCCAACGATTTTTTCATTGGTGTGTACGGCGGCAAGCTGTTCGACACCCTCGACCAACTGGCGCCGCACTGTGAATTGCGCTTCGTCCCCGAGGGCGATGGTGACGATGAAGCGCTGCGCGAAGGGCGCATCGATCTGAGCGTCAGCAACACCCGTCCGGTGACCCCGGAAGTCAAAGTGCAAAACCTCTTTTCCACGCATTTCGTGGGTCTGGTGCGTGAGGATCATCCGTTGCTCGACGGTGAAATCACCGCCGAGCGTTATGCCGGGTTCTCCCATATCAGCATGTCGCGCCGTGGCATTGCCCGTGGGCCCATCGATACCGCGCTGAACGCCCTGGGCCTGGAGCGGCGGGTGGCGGTGATCGCGCCGAGCTTCCATGCGGCGATGTTTGCCTTGCCCGATTCCGACCTCATCCTGCCGGTGCCCAAGGAAGCGCTGCTCAGCGTGCGCCGTCTGGGCTTGAAGCTGCGCTCGTTCGACCTGCCGATCCCGCTGCCGACGCTGATGCTGACCCAGGCCTGGCACCCGCGCTTCGACAAGGACCCGGCGCACCGCTGGCTGCGCGAAACGCTCAAGGCGTGTTGCGACGAAACGTGGCTGGCCGCGCAACCCTGATTCGAAACCACAAAAACCCTGTAGGAGTGAGCCTGCTCGCGATAGCGGTGTACCAGTCGCCGAAAATATCGACTGAAATGGCGCCATCGCGAGCAGGCTCACTCCTACAGGGGAAATAATTGCGCCTGACGCACTTATAACCTGCCGATAAGTCAATTTTCGTCAGCAGTAAGCCCGACTAAGATGCTCCGGTATTTTCCCTCCGGAGTTCGCATTCATGACATCCCTGACGGTCCCGGCGCACATCGCTGCGGCCAGTCCGGCGACGGCGGCCACGCCACCGATGTTCGGGGCGCGGATCATCACCGGCCTGATTGGCGTGCTGCTGGCGGTGCTGGTCTCGGGCCTCAACGAGATGGTGACCAAAGTCGCGCTTGCCGACATCCGTGGCGCGCTGAACATCGGGTACGACGAAGGCACCTGGCTGGTCGCCTGCTACGCCGCGACCTCGGTGGCAGCGATGGCTTTCGCGCCGTGGTGCTCGGTGACCTTTTCGCTACGCCGTTTCACCCTCTGCGCGATCAGCCTGTTCACGCTGCTCGGCGTGCTGTGCCCGTTCGCCCCGAACTACGAAAGCCTGTTGCTGATGCGCACCCTGCAAGGCCTGGCCGGCGGTGCGTTGCCGCCGATGCTGATGACCGTTGCCCTGCGGTTCCTGCCGGCCAATTTCAAACTCTATGGCCTGGCCGGTTACGCGCTGACCGCGACTTTCGGCCCCGGCCTCGGCACGCCGCTGGCCGGTTTGTGGAGTGAATACGTCGGTTGGCAATGGACGTTCTGGCAAATCATCGTGCCGTGCCTGATTGCCATGGCGATGGTCGCCTGGGGCATTCCGCAGGATCCGCTGCGTCTGGAACGCCTCAAGACCTTCAACTGGAAGGGGCTGCTGCTGGGCTTTCCGGCGATCTGCATGCTGGTGATCGGCTTGCTCCAGGGCAATCGACTGGACTGGTTCGAATCGGACCTGATCTGCGCGCTGCTCGGCGCCGGCTCGCTGTTGTTGCTGGCGTTTCTGATCAACGAATGGTCGCAGCCGATCCCGTTTTTCAAGCTGCAGATGCTCGGCATCCGCAACCTGTCGTTCGCGCTGATGACCCTCGCCGGGGTGCTGGTGGTGTTGCAGGCGGTGGTGTTGATTCCGTCGAGCTATCTGGCGCAGGTGCAGGGTTACCGCCCGGTGCAGACTGCGCCGATCATGCTGATCGCCGCATTGCCGCAGCTGATTGCGCTGCCGCTGGTGGCGGCGCTGTGTAACTTGCGTTGGGTCGATTGTCGCTGGGTGCTGGGCATCGGCTTGAGCATGTTGACGCTGTCCTGCCTGGGCGGCTCGCTGCTGACCTCGGAATGGATTCGCGACAATTTCTACGTCCTGCAGTGGTTGCAGATCTTCGGTCAGCCGATGTCGGTACTGCCGCTGTTGATGTTGTCCACCGGCAGCATTCAACCGCAGGACGGGCCGTTCGCTTCCGCCTGGTTCAACACGGTGAAAGGCCTGGCAGCAGTGGTCGCCACCGGTGTGATCGAAGCGCTGACCACCGCGCGCCTGCATTTCCACTCGACCATGTTGATCGACAACCTCGGCAATTCACCGTTGGCCGATGGCAGCGATCCGGGCCTCGCCCATCGCCTGCACGAACAGGCGGTGGTGCTGACTTCTTCTGATCTCTATGTGTGCATGGCCGGCGTCGCGGTGACGCTGATCCTGCTGATTTTCTGGCTGCCGACGCGGATCTTTCCGCCGCGCGCGCCGACCTGATGGCTGTACTGAAACAGAAGGTTTTTATGACGACTCAAGCAAAGCAGAAACTCGCGGTGGCCGTGGCCGCCGCACTGGCGGTGGGTGTGCTGGTGTACCTGGCGATGCCCGGCCTGTTTGGTAAACGGACTCAGCAAAACACCAACGATTCGTTCGTTTCGGCCGACTACACTCTGGTGGTGCCGCGCGTGGCCGGTTTCATCAAGGAAGTGCTGGTGGAAGACAACCAGCAAGTGAAGGCCGGCCAACTGCTGGCCTTGATCGATGACCGTGATCTGCGCGCCGCTGCGCAAGCCGCCGATGCGCAAACCCTGGTCGCCCGCGCGCAATTGCAAAACGCCAGGGCGACGCTGGAGCGGCAGACGTCGGTGATCGCTCAGGCCCAGGCTGCGGTGGTGTCGGCCAAGGCTGAAATGGCTTTTGCTCAGCAGGAATTGAATCGCTACAACCATTTGGCCGGCGTCGGTGCCGGGACTGTGCAGAACGCGCAACAGGCGCGCACGCGTATCGATCAGGCGACTGCGCACCTCGACACGGCAACCGCGAAACTGGCGGCGGAGCGCAAGCAGGTCGACATTCTTACGGCTCAGCGCGATGCCGCCGAAGGCAGTTTGAAGCACTCGCAGGCGGCGCTGGAAATCGCCAGTTTCGAGCTGTCCTATACGCGCATCACTGCGCCACAGGACGGCATGGTCGGCGAGCGGGCGGTGCGCGTCGGCGCTTATGTCACGCCGGGCAGCAAACTGCTGGCGGTGGTGCCGTTGCGCCAGGCCTATGTGATCGCCAACTTTCAGGAAACCCAACTGACCGACGTGCAGCCGGGCCAGGCAGTTGAGGTACGGGTCGACAGCCTCGGCGGCGAAGCCTTGAGCGGCCGCGTCGAAAGCATCGCGCCGGCGACCGGGGTGACCTTTGCTGCCGTGAAACCGGATAACGCCACTGGCAACTTCACCAAGGTCGTGCAGCGGATTCCGGTGAAGATCCTGCTTGAACCGGGTCAGCCGTTGGCCGAGCGACTGCGCGTCGGCATGTCGGTTGAAGCGCGCATTGATACCCGCCGTTCGGCGCCGGCGGTGCGTGAGGTGACTCAGCGATGATCAAGGTCGAATCGGCTGGCGCTTTCGCGAGCAAGCCCGCTCCCACAGGAGGAACGCATTCCAACGTGTGGGAGCGAGCCTGCTCGCGAAGAGGCCAGTGGCAGCAACTCACCTTCAGTGCCTTGCTCGCCCTTGGCCTCAGCGCCTGCACCGTCGGCCCGGATTTCCACAAACCCCAGGCCACGCAAATCGCCGACTGGGCCAAACCCGCCAGGTCCGCCCCAAGCCAGGCGGTCAGTCAGCCGCTGAACGAACGCTGGTGGGATGTTTTCCATGATGCGCAGCTCTCGGCCCTCACACAGCGTGCAATGCAGAGCAACCTCGACTTGCAACTGGCCAGCAGCCGCTTGCAACAAAGCCGCGCCGCGCGCCAGGTGATCACGTCGGATCGTTACCCGAACAGCGTCGCTACCGGTAGCTACGCGCGTAAACGCAACAGCGGCGAAGGCCTGAGTGATCCGTCCGGACACAATGGCGATTCCGCCTTCAACCTGTGGGACGCCGGTTTCTCGGCCTCGTGGGAACTGGATTTCTGGGGCCGCGTGCGCCGGGAAACCGAAGCCGCCGACGCCAACCTTGAAGTCGCCGAAAACGCTCGTCGCGGCGTGTTGCTGGCGGTTCTTGCCGACACCGCGCAGAACTACATCCAGCTGCGCGGCGTGCAGAACACTCGTGCGGTCACCGAGCAGAACCTCGATGTCGCCCGGCACAGCCTCAAACTGTCGCAACTGCGCCTCAACGATGGTGTGGCGACCGATCTGGACGTCGCCGAAGCCGCCGCGCAGGTCGCCGCCATCGAGTCGCGTCTGCCCGCCCTGGAGCAACGCCAGTCGCAGCTGATCAACGCGATCAGCCTGTTGATGGGCGAACCGCCACAAGCGTTGGCCAAAGCGTTATCCACAGACGCGGCGGTGCCGCAGTCGCCGCTGCAAGTCGCCATTGGCCTGCCGTCGCAGCTGGCCGAACGCCGTCCGGACATCCGTCAGGCCGAGGCGCATCTGCATGCCGCCACCGCCAACATCGGCGTGGCCAAGGGCGATTTTTATCCGCGCATCACCTTGTCCGGCAGCCTCGGCTCACAGGCAATGCAACTCAGTGATTTCGGCTCCTGGGGTTCACGCGCGTTCGGTATCGGCCCGCAATTCAGCCTGCCGCTGTTCGACGGCGGACGCCTGCGCGGCATGTTGCAACTGCGCGAAGCCCAGCAACAGGAAGCGGCCATCGCCTACCAGCAAACCGTGCTGCGCGCCTGGCATGAAATCGACGACCAATTGAGCGCATACAACGCCAGCCAACGCCGCCGCGACAGCCTCGCCGAAGCCGTACGCCAGAACCAGATCGCCCTGCGCACCGCACAACAGCAATACGTCGAAGGCGTGGTCGATTTCGTCAACGTCCTCACCGTGCAGAGCGCGTTGCTGGCGACGCAGGAGCAGTGGGTGGAAAGTTCGACCGGGGTGTCGCTGGCGATGGTCGGGTTGTACAAGGCGTTGGGTGGGGGATGGCAGTCGGTGTATCCGGAGGCGGAGATGGCGCAACGCTAATGGCCAATGTCTGTTCCGGCATAACCGATTCTCGCTATGCCAGAGCGTAGAAGCGGCTTGAGCGGATTGCCGGATATCGTGAAACCGCACACCGCCATCGACGGCCCTGCTGTGGCTGACCTAAAGTGACGGCAGGTTCGGGACCTTCCGTTCGAGACATTCCGGCACAGCAAGAGGATGCAATGGCGGCACACAGAGAAACGCCGGTTGGCGACACGCAGGATCCACGTGCGGTCCCGGGGGCATGGTTGGTTGCCCTGCGCCTGATTCGCTGGGCCAGAGAGCACTGGCTGTTGCCGATCATGCTGCTGGCGGCGGTGGTGCGTTTTTACGACCTGACGGCGGCGGCGATCTGGTTCGATGAAGGCTCCAGTGTCCTGCTGAGCCAGTTTCCGCTGGCCGAGATCTGGGGGCATGCGGCCCATGACGTGCATCCGCCGCTGTATTTCATGTTGCTGCACGGCTGGATCGGCCTGTTCGGGGACGGCATCCTGTCCATTCGCCTGATGAGCGCGTTGCCGGGGATCGTCACCGTCGGCCTCGGCGTGTGGCTGGTGGATCTGCTCGCCACCCGCCGCGCCGCGTTGTTGGCCGGGCTGCTGCTGGCGCTGTTGCCCACCGCGGTGCGCTACAGCCAGGAAGTGCGCATGTATTCGCTGCTCGGCATGTGGCTGATCGGGGCGACGATTGCGCTGATCTACTGGGTCCGCCAACCGCGGCGGCATCGCTATCTGGTGGCCTATGCGCTGCTGATGACGGTAGCGTTTTATACCCATTACTTCACCGTGCTCTGCGTGATCAGCCATTGGCTGTACCTGGCGGTGGTGCGCGTGCAGCCGGGGTATCGGCTGCGGCATATCCAGCGCCCGGGCTGGTGGCTGGCCAACCTGAGCATCGCGTTGCTTTACCTGCCGTGGGTGCCCAACCTGCTTGATCTGCTGCAGCACGTCCCGGAGCTCAAGGCCAGTAACGACATCGGCTGGGAAGACCCGGTGACCCTCGTTTCGTTGCCGTCGATGGTCTGGTCGTTGCTGATTCAGGACGATGGTTTAACCCTGCCGGCGTGGCTGTTCTGGCTCTTGCCAGTGGCGCTGGCGGCAGTGATCGTCGTTGGCCTGCGTCGTGATCGCAGTGTGTTTCGCGGTAGCCTGTTGCTGCTGTCCTACAGCGTGGTGCCGATTCTGCTGGTGTTTGGCGTGTCGTTCATCTCGCCGGTGTTCATCGAACGTTACGTGACGGTCTACGCGCTGGGGCTGCCGATGCTGGTGGCGCTGGCGGTCGATCGCTTGTACACAGGCTTTCGCGTGCTGGCGCTGGCGATTCTGGTGCTGTTCGTCGGCGTCGAGTTGGTGGGCGTGAAGAACAACGCCACGGTCGACAGCAATGATCAGTTCAGCGTAGTGGTCGACTACGTCAACCGGCACTTCACTGAGGGTGACCGGATCGTCACCAGCGACATGATGTGGTACCTCAGTTACATCTACTACAACCGCACCGACGCGCAGGTCCGCCTGTACACGCCACCTGCGCCGGACGGGCGCTCCACGCGTCCCAACGCTTACGGGTTCGGCACGCTGGTCAGCGAGGAGGTTTACCTCGATCAACTCGCAGACGTGTCCAAGGGCAGCAATCGGGTCTGGCTGATCGGCACACTGGATGAGTCGAATGAGTTTGCAGCGTTGCCCGAGGGCTGGCAGCGGCAGAGCGATGTCCATGCCGGAGGCGCTTTTGCCCGCCTGTATGTGAGGGTGCCAAGCGCCGAAAAATCGGGTGGATGATCGCTGGCCTGCGCAGGCTCAAGTCTTGCCCGACAGGTCCGCCATCCCCTTAAGCAACTCGATCGGCAACGGAAAGACAATGGTCGAGCTCTTGTCGCCGGCAATCGAACTCAAGGTCTGCATGTAGCGCAACTGCATGGCACCGGGCTGGCGGCCGAGCATTTCGGCGGCCTGCATGAGTTTTTCCGAGGCCTGCAGTTCGCCTTCGGCGTGGATCACCTTGGCCCGGCGCTCGCGTTCGGCTTCAGCCTGTTTGGCAATGGCGCGCACCATCGACTCGTTGAGGTCGACGTGCTTGATCTCGACGTTGGCGACCTTGATGCCCCACGCGTCGGTCTGGGCATCGAGCACTTGTTGGATATCGATATTCAACTGCTCGCGCTCGGCCAGCAGTTCATCCAGTTCATGTTTGCCGAGCACCGCGCGCAGGGTGGTCTGCGCCAGTTGGCTGGTGGCCGAGAGAAAGTCTTCGACCTGAATGATCGCCTTCTGCGGGTCGAGCACGCGGAAATACAGCACTGCGTTGACCTTCACCGAGACGTTGTCGCGGGTGATCACATCCTGCGGCGGCACATCGAGGACGACGGTGCGCAGGTCGACCCGGACCATTTGCTGCACCACCGGAATCAGCAGGATCAGCCCCGGCCCCTTGACCTGCCAGAAGCGTCCGAGCTGGAACACCACGCCGCGCTCGTACTCACGCAGGATGCGGAACGTCGACCCGGCCAGGGCGATGACCAACAGCAGCAGTGCAACAAAACCGATTTGCAGACCCATGATCACTCTCCGTGTCGCACCGCGTCAGTCGCGGCGACTTTCAGCAATAAGCCATTTCGTCCGACTACGCGCACCGATTGCCCGGTGTGCAGCGGTGTCGTGCTGTGCACTTGCCAATGTTCGCCCTGCAATTGCACCCAGCCGCTGTGAGCGTTTTCCGTTTGCACGGTGGTCACCGCCGTCACGCTGCCGACCAGCCCGGCATCACCGCTGACAGCGTGGCGGGGGCGGGTTTTCAAGGCACGGACGATCAAGGCGATCAGCAGCAGGGCGCTGATCAGGCCAAGGCCGATGATCATCGGCACCGGCAACTCGGCGTTGCCCAGAATCAGCGCGCCGATGACGAACATGATGATCCCGCCGAGGCCAATCACCCCGTAGTTGGGCAGCGCGGCTTCGGCGATCAGAAAGGCAATGCCGAGCGTGATCAGCCACAGGCCGACCGGATTCACCGCCGTCAGCGGGACATCCGCCGCGAGGGCTGAGCCGCTGAGCAGCAGTAACAAGGCAAACGCACAACATCGGCTGTTCACGTGACCCTCCGGGAGAGTCCTGGGGTGGTTCTTTAAGTCTAGTTGAGCCTGGCGCTGGATGAATTTTGATCAATGAGCGGATGTGTCCGGTGAGCGGATTTCCCGTCGCCAGCGGCATGCCGAACTAGACTCAGCAGAACAGCAACAACGGTCAGCGTGACACCGAGGTGCATCATGCGTATGGCAAAAAAAGTACAGAGCAGCCTGAACCGGGCGCACTGTGAATATGACGTCGTGGCCCACCGACACTCGGCCAGCAGCCTGGAAACCGCACGGGTTAGCGGGGTGCCCGCCGAACGGGTAGCCAAATCGGTGATCCTCGACGACCACCACGGGCATTACCTGATGGCCGTGCTGCCGGCCAGCCGGCACCTGGACTTGAGCAAAGTGCGCAGCAACGGTGAATGGCAGATCACCCGGGAAAGCAATCTGGCGCATATCTTCGATGACTGCGAACGCGGCGCGGTGCCGCCGCTGGGTGATTCCTATGGTCTGGACATGGTCATCGATCCGCTGCTGACCCGGCAGAAAGACATCTACCTGGAAGCCGGCAACCACAACTATCTGCTGCACATGAGCATGCCCGAGTTCCTGAGAATGGTGCCGCATGCGCAGGTGCGGGAGTTGAGTCAATAGGGGTGTGGTGTTGTCACTGACGCCTTCGCGAGCAAGCCCGCTCCCACAGGTTCACCGCAATCCCCTGTGGGAGCGGGCTTGTTCGCGAATCTTCCTCGCACCGATTTTTTGAAGGAGTCCTCCAATGGAGCAGCCAAGCCATAGCCTGCCGTCCCTGTTCGACCAACTCGGCCTGAGCAGCGACCCGACCAGCATCGAGCAATTCATCGCCACCCACTCGCCACTCAAACCCGAACTGCACCTGGCGGACGCGTTCTTCTGGACCAAAAGCCAGGCGGATTTTTTGCGCAGCGAGATTCTTGATGATGCAGATTGGGCGGAGGTGGTGGATCAGTTGAATGTGCTGCTGCGTAAGGGGCGCGATGCGTAAAGAGGTGCTGAAACGCCTGAATGAAGATTTGTTTCAAAACTTGACTGAAATTCCCCGCCAATGCGATATTGATAGTTAGCAAGCTAACAGTGTGCATTTCCCCGTGCCGAATCCCCTCGACGCTCTCCAGATGAACATCAGCAGTGCCATGGTGGTGGCCGCCAGGCACTGGCGCAAGATCTGCCAGACCACGCTGGTCAACTACGGCATCTCCGAAGCCTGCGCCGTGCCGTTGTTGATGATCGGGCGGCTGGGTGAGGGCGTTCGCCAGGTGCAGGTGGCGCAGGCGGCCGGGATGGAGAGTCCGTCTCTGGTGCGCCTGCTCGATCAGTTGTGCCACGCCGGATATGTCTGTCGCACCGAAGATGCGCAGGATCGCCGAGCCAAGTGCTTGAGCCTGACCGACACTGGCCGCGAGCTGGTGCAGGCGGTGGAAGTCGAACTGGTCCGTCTGCGTCATGAAGTGCTTGAAGGCATCGACCGGAGTGATCTGGAAGCTACGCTTCGGGTACTGAGAGCTTTTGAGGCGGCCAATCCGCCTGTGGTGATCAATTCTTGAACGGTTTTTTCTCCGGCATTCCTCCGGCCCGGGACTGGTTCTACGGGGTCCGTACCTTTGCAGCGTCGATGATCGCGCTGTACATCGCCTTGCTCATGCAGATGCCGCGTCCGTATTGGGCGATGGCCACGGTGTATATCGTCTCCAGCCCGTTTCTCGGCCCGACCAGTTCAAAGGCGCTGTACCGCGCCATCGGTACTTTTCTCGGGGCGGCGGCGGCAGTGCTGTTTGTGCCGATGTTCGTGCAGAGTCCGTATGTGCTGGTGGTGGTCATCGCCTTGTGGACGGGGATCTTGCTGTTCCTGTCGTTGCACCTGCGTACTGCCAATAACTACGCGCTGATGCTGGCCGGCTACACCCTGCCGCTGATTGCCTTGCCGACGGTGGATAACCCACTGGCGGTGTGGGATGTGGCGGAAGCGCGCACCGAAGAGATTTTCCTTGGCATCGCCGTGGCGGCGGTGATCGGCGCGATGTTCTGGCCGCGGCGGCTGGCGCCGGTGTTCAACGACGCGGTGGGCAAGTGGTTCGCCGATGCCACCACGTACAGCCTGAAATTTCTCAGCCGCGATGTTCAGCCGGAGCAAGTCACGGCCCTGCGCATGGCCATGGTTGCCAGTTTCAACAGCCTGGAATTGATGATCGGCCAGTTGCCCCACGAAGGCTCCCGGCCGCAAACCGTGCGCAACACCAAGGAGCTGCGCGGACGGATGATCCACCTGTTGCCGGTGATCGACGCCCTTGAAGACTCGCTCTATGCCCTTGAGCGGCGCACGCCGGAACTGGTGGAAAAGTTTGCGCCGCTGCTGGCGGCAACCCGTGAGTGGCTCGGCCATAAAGACGCCGATCTGGCGCGTTGGCAGGCTCTCAAGGATCAGCTTCAGGCCTTGCAGCCGAGCTGCGAGGCGCTGGAAGACCGCAAGCAATTGCTGTTCTCCAACTCGATTTATCGCCTCGGTGAATTCATCGATCTGTGGCAGGACTGTCGCAGCCTGCAGGACGCGATTCTGTGCGAGCGGCAGGACAGCTGGCGCGCGGTGTACCGGCACTGGCGCCTGGGGCGGCTGACGCCATTTCTCGACCGCGGGATGATGCTGTATTCGGTGGCCTCGACCATTCTGGCGATCATCGTTGCCTCGACGTTGTGGATTCTGCTCGGCTGGCCGGACGGCGGCAGTGCGGTGATTCTGGCGGCGGTGGCCTGCAGTTTCTTTGCCTCGATGGACGACCCGGCGCCGCAGATCTACCGGTTCTTTTTCTGGACCGGGATGTCGGTGCTGTTCGCCAGTCTCTATCTGTTTCTGATTCTGCCGAACCTGCACGATTTTCCGATGCTGGTGCTGGCGTTTGCGATCCCGTTCATCTGTGTCGGCACCCTGACCGTGCAGCCGCGCTTCTACCTCGGCATGCTTCTGACGCTGGTCAACACCTCGTCGTTCATCAGCATTCAGGGCGCGTACGACGCGGACTTCTTCGCTTTCGTGAACTCCAACCTGGCCGGCCCGATGGGTTTGTTGTTCGCGTTCATCTGGACCCTGATTGCCCGTCCGTTCGGCGTCGAGCTGGCGGCCAAGCGCCTGACTCGCTTCAGTTGGAAAGACATCGTGCACATGACCGAGCCGGCCAACCTCGCCGAACACCGGCAGTTGGGCGTGCAGTTGCTCGACCGTCTGATGCAGCACCTGCCACGTCTGGCGATGACCGGTCAGGACACCGGGATTGCCATGCGTGAAGTGCGCGTGGGCCTGAACCTGCTGGATTTGCTGGCCTACACCCCGCGTGTCGAAGGCGCGCCGAATGCCTTGCTGCAACAAGTGGTGGCCGAGGTTGGCGAGTATTTCCGTGCTTGTCTGAAGGCGGGCGAACGCTTGCCGGCACCGAGTCCCTTATTGATGACAATGGACCGCGCGCGCCGTGCGCTCAAAGGCCACGGCGACGAGGAAACCCGTCTAAACCTGTTGCATGCCTTGAGCGGTTTGCGCCTGGCGCTGCTGCCCGGCGTGGAATTTGTCAGCACGAGCGATGCCGAAGAACCGCTGCCCGATGGAGCGCCCCTATGATCGGTGATCTGGATATCAGCGGCATTTTCCTGCCGACCCTGCTGGTGCTGATGGGCATCACCTATGTGTTGTTTCTGCTGGTGCACGGCGTGCTCACGCGTCTGCACTTTTACCGTCTGGTCTGGCACCGGGCATTGTTCAACGTGGCTCTCTACGCTGTGCTGTTGTATGGCGTGGACTCACTCAGTCGATACCTGATGACATGAAAAAACCGTTTCTGACCATCGGTCGCGTGGTACTGACCCTGCTGATCGTGACTTTCGCCGTCGTCCTCGTCTGGCGCATGGTGATGTATTACATGTTTGCGCCGTGGACCCGCGACGGCCACATTCGCGCCGACATCATCCAGATCGCCCCGGACGTGTCCGGACTGATCCAGCAGGTCGAGGTCAAGGACAACCAGTTGATCAAGCGCGGCCAGGTGCTGTTCAGCATCGACCAGGACCGCTTCAAACTGGCCCTGCGTCAGGCCAAGGCAGCGGTCGCCGACCGCGAAGAAACCCTCGCCCAGGCGCAGCGCGAAGCCAAGCGTAACCGTGGCCTGGGCAACCTGGTGCCGGCCGAACAGCTGGAAGAAAGCCAGTCGAAAGTCGCCCGGGCGCAATCGGCCTTGGCCGAAGCGCTGGTGTCGGTGGACAGCGCACAGCTTAATCTCGAGCGCTCGGTGATCCGCAGCCCGGTGGACGGCTACGTCAACGACCGTGCGCCACGTGTGCAGGAGTTCGTCACCGCCGGGCGTCCGGTGTTGTCGGTGGTCGACAGCAATTCGTTTCACATCGACGGCTATTTCGAAGAAACCAAACTCGACGGCATTCATGTCGGCCAGTCCGTGGATATCCGCGTGATCGGCGATAAAGCCAAGCTGCGCGGGCATGTTGAAAGCATCGTCGCCGGTATCGAAGACCGCGACCGTACCAGCGGCAATAACCTGCTGCCCAACGTCAACCCGGCATTCAGCTGGGTACGTCTGGCGCAGCGGATTCCGGTGCGCATCGCCTTTGACGACGTGCCGGAAGACTTCCGAATGATCGCCGGACGTACCGCTACAGTCTCGATCATCGACGACCAGAAGCAGGAGCCTGCGCAATGAACAGGGTCCTGATGATCGCCGGGTTGGGCGTGATGCTCTCGGCGTGTCAGATGGTCGGGCCGGACTATCACCTGCCCGCAGACGCGGCGGTTCAGCGCAAAGACTTGCAGGGCGAGCTGGCCGTGGATGGCAAGCCAGTGGTTTCGGCGCCGGTGCCGGCGGACTGGTGGCGCCTGTACCGGGACCCGCGTCTGGACCAACTGGTGCAGCAGGCCATGGCTTCCAACACCGACTTGCGGGTGGCGGCGGCGAACCTGTCGCGGGCCCGCGCGCAGGTCGATGAAGCTGAAGCGGCCGGTGGCTGGAGCGGCGGCGTGAAGATGGGCGCGCAGCGCTTGCAGGAATCCGGTCAGGCGTTCCTGCTGCCGGAAAAAGTGCCGGTGGCCAACGTTGCTGACATCGGCATCAGTGCTTCTTATCAGTTCGACCTGTGGGGCACGTTGCAGCGCGGCATCGAAGCGGCGAAAGCCAACGCCGATGCCACGCAAGCGGCGGCCGATACCGCGCGCATCACCTTGGTGGCGGACGTGGTGCGGGCCTACACCCAGGTGTGTGCCGCCAATGAAGAGCGGGAAATCGCCCAGCACTCCCTCGACCTGCAATCGCAAAGCACCACCCTGATCCAGCGCCTGCGCGATGCCGGGCGTGGCGATGAAACCCAGGTCACCCGTTCGCAAACCCAATTCAAGTCGTTGCGCGCCGATATGCCGCGTTATGAAGCGTCGCGTCAGGCCGGGCTGTTCCGCCTGTCGATGCTGCTGGCCAAACCGGTCGATCAACTGCCGGCCGGCACCGCAAGTTGCGCCGAACTGCCGAAAATCGCTCAACTGGTGCCGGTCGGTGACGGTGCGGCACTGCTCAAGCGCCGGCCCGATGTGCGTCAGGCCGAACGTCGGCTGGCCGCCGCCACTGCCGGCATCGGTATCGCCACTGGCGAGTTGTACCCGGACATCAGCATCGGCGCGACCATCGGCACCGTCGGCATTGTTTCCGACCTGGGCGATCCGTCGACCAATCGCTGGGGCTTCGGTCCGTCGCTGAGCTGGAAAGTGCCGACCAACGGTGCGCGCGCGCGTATCCGCGAAGCTGAAGCCAACACCCAGGGCGCGCTGGCGCATTTTGACGGCGTGGTGCTCAACGCCATCCGCGAAACCCAGACCGGTCTGGCCCAGTACAGCGCGCTGCTGCAACGCCGCGACGCACTGGCCGATGCCGAGCAGTCGGCGAAGCTGGCAGCCGACCAGACCCACCGCTTCTTCCAGGCCGGGCGTGAGTCGTTCCTCGCCGACCTGCAGGCGACCCGCACCTACACCGATGTCACCGCGCAGTTGGCCGCCGCCAACACTCAGGTTGCCATGAGCCAGATCGATTTGTTCCTCGCGCTGGGCGGCGGTTGGGAAAGCGGACGAACGCAAGCCTCAAGCGCCAGCAAACCCTGAACCCGTTGCTATGCTTTGAAGTGTTGAAAGGGTGCCCCGTGCAACGCACCCTTTCAGCGCACATTGCTAGCGCTGGTCTAGGGGAAACCAATAATGAAAAACCCTTACGCTCTCGGCTTCTGGTGCGCCCTGGTAGCGCTGGTGCTGCTATCGGCCACCTATTTCTACGGCATCATGCTGGCCCACCAGATCGACAAGGCCATGGTTTTCCTCGACAGCGCCACCGCGTTGATCGCGGTGATGGCAATCGTGGTGGTGGCCTGGGCGTCGATCCAGGTGCAGCGGGTCAAGAAACGGCAGCTTGAACAAGGCAAGACTCTGGTGCTGATCTGGGACACCAAAGTCGCCCTGCGCCGGGTCGAAACCGTGTTTGATCGCTACTTCTGGGGCAGCTACTGGCAACCGGGGCGCACCTTCGCCGAGGTGATGGGCGAACTCACCGGCACACCGCTGGAAAAAAGCCTCGAAGCCCTGAAAAAACAGTGCCTGGAGCTCGACAAGCAAATTGCCGATGAAGGCTGGCACTGGCTCAACAACGCCCGTGAACTGTCGGATGTCGCCACGGCCATGGCCCGTGAACGTTATCAGCTGGACTTCTGCGATCCCCGGGCCGACGGGCCGGGCGGGGCGGTGATCGATCGGGATTTTGAAGTGCTGGTGTATACCTGGACGGCGCGGCTCAAGAGCTTTGATCATCAACTCGATGAGATCGAGGTCCAGTATTCCTGATGTGCATTGCCTTCACTGACCTCTTCGCGAGCAGGCTCGCTCCCACAAGGACAACGCTGTACCTGTGGGAGCGAGCCTGCTCGCGAAGACGGCCTGAAAACACTGCAACTCTCCCTGCCTGTCGACTGTCCACACTCCCCATAGACACTCTTTAACCTTTAAACATTGGGCCGTCTCGCGCACCCAGTGCTAATCTCCATCGTTAATTTCAGCGGAGTCGAGCCGCAACCCGGTCACGGGTTCAGGGAAGACGACCACACTTTCAGCCACGGACATTGATCAGGTCATTCATGAATAAATCAGCAGGCGTGCTTCTCGGGATTGTTGTAGCGATCGGCGCCATCAGTGCCGGCGGGGCCTGGTATACCGGGACCAAGATTGAAGGCGTGCTGAACAACGCCGTGACCAACGCCAACAAAGAGCTGCAGACCGCGATGGCCGGCTCCAATGGCAGTGCATCGCTGGAACTGGTGTCGCTGGAGCGTCACACCTTCACCAGCACCGCGCACTACCGCCTCAAGGGCGAAGGCGAGATGTTCGGTGACGCGCCGGTCGAGCTGCTGTTCGTCGACCACATCGAGCACGGCCCGCTGCCGTTCTCGCGTCTGGTGTCGCTGAAGTGGCTGCCGGTCATGGCCACCAGCAACTTCGAGCTGGAAAAGAACCCGGCCACTGAAAAATGGTTTGCCGCCGCCAAGGGCGCCGCGCCGCTCAAAGGCGTGACCAACATCGGCTACGACGAATCCACCACCAGCAGCGTCGAACTGCTGCCGCTGGAAACTGCGCTGGACGAGCAGTCGAGCCTGAAATTCTCCGGCCTGACCCTGAACATCTCCGCCAGTGCCCAGGCGCAGAAGGTCAAGGCTGACGGCTACATGGACAACCTGAAGCTGGTCACCGTGGCGCAAGACCAGGCGCCGGTGCAGGTCGAACTCAACGGTTTGACCCTGGCCAGCAACCTGACCAAGAGCAGCTACGGCTACTACACCGGGGAAAACACTCTTGAGCTGACCAGCAGCAAAACCACCTTCGGTCCCAAGCAGTCGGTTCTCGGCGTGAAGAACTTCGAAATGAAGAACCTCACCGAAGAGAGCGGCAGTAACGCCTCTGGCCGTGCCGACTACAAGGTCAGTGAAGTGACCCTCAACGACAAGAAAATCGGCTCGGCCAGCATGGCCATGAGCCTGAAGAACCTCGACATCCCGTCGACAATGTCGCTGATGCAGATCTACCAGACCAAATTGCAGCCGTACGAGAAAGAAGCGGCGGCCGCTGCCGAAGCTGGCTTGCCGGCACCGGAGTTGAACCTGACCGAAGCCGAATCGGCGCAGGTCAAGGCGGATCTGCAGAAACTGCTGGGCGCCGGCCCACAGGTTGCGCTGGAAAACCTGTCGCTGAAGACCGCCAATGGTGAAAGCCGCGCCAGTCTGGTGATCGACCTGACCAAGCCGCCGTCGATGGACCTGCCGCCAGATCAACTGGGCAAACAGTTGATCGCGCTGCTGGATCTGAATGTCCAGGTGTCCAAGCCGATGCTGATCGATCTGCTCAGCGTCCAGGCGCAACTTGACGGCCAGACTGACGCCAAAGCCATTGTCGACCAGGCGAGCGCCGGTGCCGACATGTTCTCTGGCATGGCGGTCGGCTCGCAGCTGGCGACCATCGACGGCACCAATGTCGTGACCAAACTGCATTACGCCGCCAATCAAGTGGAATTCAACGGCCAGAAGATGACCGTTGAGCAGTTCGTCGGCTTCCTGATGAGCAAGTTCGCTGGCGTCACGCAAGTGCAGTAATACTGCGTTCTAAATAACAACGCCCGGCCTCTGTATCCCGCAGACGCCGGGCGTTTTGCTGTCTGGTGTCCGGCTGATCCGGCGCCACGATTCTGAACAATTATTGTGATCGGGATATTCAACTACGCTTGCATGCAAGACTGCCTGACTAAGCTTGGCTGAGTCTTTATTGGCTCAGTCTCCGTTACGAATGGGCAAGGGGGGCATTGCGACCCGGCTGGCCATGTAAGGATGCTGACGAATGCCGCGTATTGATGTTCCCGTTTTACATCGTGGTCTACGCCCGTTGTTTCGCGTTGCGCTGTGCAGCCAGTTGCTCTGGCCGGCATTGGCGTTTGCCGATACTCCCTATGATCAGATGGTGCGTGATGCCCGTGCCGGGCAGACCACGCCGGCGCTGAACGTGCTGCGTCAGGTGCCGCCTGGCCAGTCGACCACCGGCCAGATCAGCGACCACCTGCAGATCGCCAGTTGGGCGGGTCTCGACGCCGAAGTGGTGCAGGTCTATGAAACCCAGGGCCGTGACCGGGTGCTGCCGGTGCAGGCACTGACCGCCACCGCACGCGCCTATCGCAACCTCAAGCGTTGGGATCAGGCGACTCAGGTCTACAACAAGGCCCTGGCGCTGGAGCCGGGCAACCCCGACCTGCAACTGGGGTTGGCCCTGACTCAGGCGGACTCGGGCAAACCCGACGAAGCCGTGACCCGCGCCAAGGCGCTGGTTGCCGCCAAACCGGATGATCCCTCCCGTCGACTCGCGCTGGGCTATGCCCTGACCCGCGCCGGCAAGCAGTACGACGCCCTGTTTGAATACGATCAGGCGTTCATCCGCGCCGGCAGCAAGCCGGAAGTCGCACGTGAATACGTGGTCGCCCTGCAAAAGGCGCGTCTGCCGGAACCGGCGCTGCGCCTGGCCAATCAACGGCCAGGGCTGATCGACCCGGTGACCCTGCGTCGTCTCGAAGGCGATCTGGCCGCCGAGCGCGTGCGTCTGGCCGAGTTCGCGGCCCGCAGCGAAAAGGAACGCTACGTGATCGCTGATCGCGCGCTGGCCGACTACGACAAATTGCTCGCCACCTGGACTCCGGATGCCAGCGCCCACGATGACGTGATTCGCTGGCGCATCGACCGCATGGGCGCGCTCAAGGCCCGGGCACGCACCGCCCAGGTCATTACCGAATATCAAAAGCTGCAAGCCGAAGGCGTGAAGATTCCGACCTACGCCCTGCGGTGGGTCGCGGCGTCGTATCTGGATCAGCGCCAGCCGGAAATCGCCACCGACCTGTATCGTCAGGTGCTGTCAGCGCCGGATGCCGATGTGGGTGATCGCCTCGAAGACTCCACGGCGTTGTACTACTCGCTGCTGGAAAGCGACCGCGCCGAAGA
This sequence comes from Pseudomonas sp. P8_229, assembly GCF_034008635.1. Classification (NCBI taxonomy): domain Bacteria; kingdom Pseudomonadati; phylum Pseudomonadota; class Gammaproteobacteria; order Pseudomonadales; family Pseudomonadaceae; genus Pseudomonas; species Pseudomonas sp. P8_229. The sequence continues at coordinate 3,164,354 of NZ_CP125378.1, forward strand.
GGCGCGCAAAGTCGCCGAGGATCTGGCCAAGAGCCAGAATCCAAGGGTCGAGCTCAAGGGCCTGCCGATCGGCAACCCCAATGACGAATGGATGGACGCCCAGCAACTCGCGGCGCAGGCCGGCACCTACGGCTCCGACCTGCCGCACGGCGAGGAACGCCTGCAGACACTGGTCGATCAGGCGCCGGGCAACGTCGGCCTGCGTCTGGCCCAGGCCGACCTGTATCTGGCCCGTCAGTGGCCACGCCGCGCCGAAAACCAGCTCAAGGAAACCGAGAGCATGGTGCCCCGTGACATGGGTCTGGAGGTGGCCCAGGCGCGCACCGCGATGACCTTGCAGGAATGGCGGCAGATGGATGCGCTGACCGATGACGTGGTCGAGCGTTTCCCGGACAACCGTCAGGTACAACGCGCGGCCCGTGAGCGCGAAGTGCACGACATGTCCGAACTGCGCGTCGAAGCCTACGGTGGCAAAGCCAATGGAGGCGGCGGTAGCGGTGGTGCAGGTGCGGTCAGTGGCAGCCGCGATTTCGGCATCCAGAGCACCCTGTACAGCCCGCCGATCGATGAAGACTGGCGTGTGTTCGTCGGCGCCGGCTATGCCACCGGCGACTTTGCCGAAGGCACCGGCACCGACCGTTTCCAGCGCGTTGGCCTGGAACGGCGCACCCGCGACATGAGCCTGCAAGCCGAAGTCTCCAACCACGATTACGGTTACGGCGCCAAGCAGGGCGCGCGCATCGCGATTGCCCGCGACATCGATGACCACTGGCAGTACGGCGGCAGCTTCGCTTATCTGTCGGCCGAGACGCCATTGCGCGCCCTCAACAGCGACATCAAGGCCAATGGCGGCAACGCGTTCATCCGCTGGCGCGCCAACGAGAGCCGTGAGTGGCGGCTGTCGGTCAGCCCGTCGCACTTCAGCGATGGCAACAATCGCGTCGAGGCTTTACTGACTGGACGCGAGGGCGTTTACAGCGCGCCGAACGTGCAGGTCGATGCCGGTCTGGAAGTCGGTACCAGCCACAACTCCAATTCCGAGGATGTGCCGTACTTCAACCCGAAGTCGGACTTCAGCGTCATGCCGACGGTCAACGTCAACCATGTGCTCTACCACCGTTACGAAACCTCGTGGAGCCAGCAGTTTCAGGCCGGTGCGGGCACCTACAGCCAGCGTGATCACGGCACCGGCGGCATGGCGATGCTCGGCTACGGCCAGCGTTATGCCTGGAACGACGTGTTCGAGGTGGGCGGCTTGTTCAGTGTGATCAACCGGCCCTACGACGGTGATCGGGAGACCGATCTGCGTCTGCTTGTCGACCTCACTTTCCGCTTCTAGAAGAGTTTGAAGATGCCTTTGATTACGCGTTTCATCCTTTTGCTGGGAGTGCTGCTGGTCAGCGCCTGCGCCCAGCAAGCTCCGGCCTTCGCGCCGCCGTCGCAGCGTCCGGTAGCGGCCAATGAAAAGCCGTGGCCGAAAAACCATGTGCTGGGTATCGCCTATCACGACGTCGAAGACCGTGACCCCGATCAGGCCGTGGTGGCGGTGCGCACTGAGCGCATGATCGAGCAACTCGCGTGGCTGCGCGAGAACGGCTACAAACCGGTCACCGTCGACCAGATCATGGCCGCGCGCAAAGGCGGCCCGGAACTGCCACCGAAGGCGATCCTGCTCAGCTTCGACGACGGTTACTCAAGCTTCTATACCCGCGTGCTGCCGCTGCTGCGCGCCTACAACTGGCACGCCTTGCTGGCGCCGGTCGGCGTGTGGATCGACACGCCGCTCAATCAACCGGTGGATTTCGCCGGCGCGCCACGGGCACGAACCGACTTCCTGACCTGGGATCAGGTGCGGGAAATCTCGCAGTCGGGGCTGGTGGAAATCGCCGCGCACACGGACGCCAGTCACAAAGGCATCCTCGCCAACCCGCAGGGCAACCTGCAGCCGGCGGCGGCGACCCGCCGCTACGATCCGGTCACCAAGCGCTACGAGTCCGAAGAGGATTTCCGTGCACGGATCCGCAACGACGTCGCGACCATTTCGGAAAAGATCCGCAAGGTCACCGGCAAGAAACCGCGCATCTGGGTCTGGCCGTACGGCGCGGCGGACGGCACTTCGCTGGCGGTGGTCGGCGAGCAGGGCTACGAAATGGCCCTGACTCTGGACGACGGTCTCGACGCCCTCGACAACCTGATGAGCAGCCCGCGCTTCCTGGTGGCCTCCGATCCTGACGGCGAGCATTTCGCCAACAGCATCGTCGCGGCGCAGGCGGATTTCACCATGCGCGTGGTCCACGTCGATCTGGACAATGTCTATGACCCGGACCCGGCGCAGCAGGAAATCAACCTTGGCAAGCTGATCCAGCGCATGGCTGACATGGGCGCCAACACCGTGTTCCTGCAGGCCTTCGCTGATCCGAAGGGTGACGGTCTGGTGCACTCGCTGTACTTCCCCAACCGTCACCTGCCAGTACGCGCCGACATCTTCGACCGCGTCGCCTGGCAACTGCGCACCCGCGCCCATGTGAAGGTGTTCGCCTGGATGCCGGTGCTCAGTTTTGGCCTCGATGCGAAACTGCCGCGTGTGACTCGCTGGGATCCGAAGACTGGCACCACTGCGGTCGATCCGGATCAGTATCAGCGCCTGTCGCCGTTCGATCCGGAAGTACGGAGGATCATCGGTGAAATCTACGAAGACGTGGCGCGCCTGACCTCGGTCGACGGCATTCTCTACCACGACGACGCGGTGCTCTCGGACTTCGAAGACGCCAGCCCCCAGGCCTTGAAAGCCTATGCCGCGCAGGGTTTGCCGGGGTCGATTGCCGCGCTTCGCGATGATCCGGCAGCGATGCAGCGCTGGACGCGCTTCAAGAGCCGCTACCTGATCGATTTCACCAATGAACTGACCGCCAAGGTCCGGGCGATTCGTGGCCCGCAGGTGGAGACCGCACGCAACATCTTTGCCGAACCGATCCTCAACCCCGACAGCGAAGCCTGGTTTGCACAGAACCTCGACGACTTCCTCGTGACCTACGACTGGACGGCGCCGATGGCCATGCCGCTGATGGAGAAACAGACCCTGGCGCAATCCGGCCCGTGGCTCGAAGAACTGGTGGCGAAGATCAAGCAGCGCCCCGGTGCTCTGGATCACACGGTGTTCGAACTGCAGGCCCGCGACTGGACGAAAAAGGACCAGGCCGACATTGACGGCGCACGACTGGCCGACTGGATGGGCCGGCTCAAGCGCCAGGGCGCGAACAGTTTCGGTTACTACCCGGACAACTTCCTCGACAACCTGCCGGACCTGAAAACCGTAAGGCCTGCGCTCTCCAACAAATGGAACCCATGACATGCTGGATAGACTGTTAGCCCTGCTTGTTCTGGCGCTCGTCCTCGGCGTGCCGCTGGGGTTGATCTTTCTGGTCACCGGGCAGTTCCTGATGGACTTCGTGTTCTTCTACCCGTTGTTCATGTCCGGCCTGTGGATTTCCGGCGGCCTGTATTTCTGGCTGCACTGGGAGCGCCACTGGCCGTGGAAGGACGACACCCTGCCGCCGCCGCTGGAAGGCGAGCCGCTGATCTCGATCCTGATCCCTTGCTACAACGAAGGCGACAACGCCGCCGACACGATTCACGCGGCGCTGGGTCAGCATTACCCGAACATTGAAGTCATTGCGATCAACGACGGCTCCAAGGACAACACCGCGCAAGTGCTGGACGCGCTGGCCAAGGAAGACCCACGATTGCGGGTCCTGCATCTGGCGGAAAACCAGGGCAAGGCCGTGGCCCTGCGCATGGGCGCCATCGCTGCACGTAGCGAATATCTGGTGTGCATCGACGGTGATGCGCTGCTGGCGCCGAACACCGCGGCCTATCTGGTGGCGCCGATGCTCGACAATGCGCGGCTTGGCGCGGTGACCGGCAACCCACGGATTCGCACACGTTCGACCCTGGTCGGGCGGGTGCAGGTCGGTGAGTTCTCCTCGATCATCGGACTGATCAAGCGCACGCAGCGGGTATTCGGACGGATCTTCACCGTTTCCGGCGTCATCGTCGCGTTCCGCCGTACCGCATTGAACCGGGTCGGCTACTGGAGCCCGGACATGATCACCGAAGACATCGACATCAGCTGGAAGCTGCAACTCGATCACTGGAGCATCTTCTACGAGCCGCGCGCCTTGTGCTGGATCCTGATGCCGGAAACCCTCGGCGGCCTGTGGAAACAGCGCCTGCGCTGGGCCCAGGGCGGTGCCGAGGTGCTGTTCAAGAACATTCGCGGGATCTGGCAGTACCGCCATCGTTACCTATGGCCGCTGCTGTTCGAATACTGCCTGTCGACCGGTTGGGCTTTCACCTTCCTGCTGTCGGTGATTTTCTGGGCGGTGGGCAAGTTCGTGGTCATGCCGGATGCCATTGCCGTTCACCATCTGATGCCGCCGGCGTTCACCGGGCTGCTGCTGGCGTTCGTCTGTCTGGTGCAGTTTGCCGTCAGCATCATCATTGATCGGCGCTACGAACCGGGCCTGGGGCGCACCATGTTCTGGGTGGTCTGGTATCCGTTGGTGTTCTGGTTCATCAGCCTGCTGACCACGCTGGTCAGCTTCCCCAAGGTGTTGTTCGGGCAGCATCAGAAGCGTGCGCGTTGGGTCAGCCCTGACCGGGGTATCAAACCGGCGGGAGACGACGAAGAGGAGGTCATCAAATGAAAATCATCCGGACCCGTCAGCGCCCCTTTCTGGTCGTGATCGATGTGATCCTCACCGTGCTGGCCTGGGTCGGCTTGCTGTTTCTGCTGATACGCGGGCTGTGGCCGCTGATCGACACTCATGCCGGTGGGCCGCGAATCGACAACTCGGCGTTCGAAGCACTGGGCACCTTGCACATCTACCTGTGGGTGGCGCTGGTCAACGCGGTGATCCTGATTGCCTGGGCTCGCTATCAACAGCGCAAAAGCAGAAGCTTTGCCCAGCGCCGTTTGCCGGCGCCAGTGGTGGACGATGAAGGGCTGAGCAAGAGTTTCCGCCTGTGCGATGGGCGTTTGCAGACATTGCGCACGCCTGGGGTGATGACCATTCACAACGATCAGGACGGTGATATCAGCCATGTGGTGCTGAACTTCCGTCCGCTGGGGGCGGCGGAGTTACCACCTCCATTGGCGCCGCTGGAGCACCCTCGGGTGATCTTTCTGCACGCCGAGGACGACGATAACCGTGATCCGCTGAATCGGCCTAGCTGAGCGCGCGAATCAGCCGCCACGCCTCTTCCATGGGCAGCGGCTGCTTCATTCGTTCGGCCAGCATCGCCATGGCCCGCTCTTCTTCACAGGCCACGGCGGCGACCACCACGCCGTTGTGACCGAACAGGCCGATAAAGGGCGGCTGTTCGGGTTCGCCCTTGAACTCGACCTCATCCCACTGACTGGCATGGCCCAGGTAGTCGTAGTTCTTGCCGAAGTGCCAGGTCCAGAAAAACGGCACATCCAGATAATGCTCATCAGCGCCGAGCATGTTGGCGGCGGCGATGCGCCCGTGCTGCTGTGCCAGACGCCAGTGTTCAATGCGTTGCGGCTGACCGTTCAGGGTGAAGGTGGCGATATCGCCAATCGCCCATAACCCTGCGCAGACGCGCAGGCCGGCATCGACGTGCAGCGACTGGTCTTTCTCCCTTGGCAGCGATGCAAATGCCTCGGTGGCCGGATGCACGCCGACCCCCGCCAGCACCAGATCCGCCGACACGCGCAAACCGTTGTCCAGCAACACCGCCTCGACCTTGCCGTCGCCAGTGACTTCCCGGGCTTCGTGATCGGTGATGAATTTCACCCCGTGCGCCTCGTGCAGTGCACGGATCGCCTTGCCCACGGCTTCGCCAAACTGTGCGGCGAACGGAATGACGTGGCGGGCGATGACCGTGACGTCGAGACCGAACTGGCGCAAGGCCGAGGCGCATTCGAGGGCGATGAAGCTGTCGCCGATGATTACCGCACGCTGCTCGGGTCTGGCCGCGCGCATGATCTGTTCGGCCTGCGCTTTCGAGCGCAGGACAAACACCTGCGGCAGATTGGCACCGGGCAATAGCAGGGGGTTGGGCGCGCCGCCGGTGGCGAGCACTGCCGCGTCGTAGTGCAGGGACTGGCCGTCGTCAAACTGCAGGGTTTGCGCTGAGGCATCGAGGGCAGTGATTTCGCCTTGCCGGCGTTCGATGCGCTGCTCTCTATAAAAATTTTCATCACGCAGTGGCGGGGTGTCCTGCGCGGTCATCTCACCGGCGAGGACAAATTTGCTCAGCACCGTGCGGTCGTAAGCGGCGTCCGGTTCGCGGTCGATCATGATGATTCGGCCACCAAAACCTTTCTCGCGCAGTGCCGCCGTACACGCGGTACCGGCTGCGCCCGCACCGACAACCACGAACGTGCGCGGATCATCTGCCGGCGGTGTATGCGCATCCGGCATCGGTTGATCGTCGACCCAGACCTCCTCGCCCCGTAACTCCAGCGGATAACGCTTGAGGCTGTCGAGGGCCGGCGGTTCGCACAATGCACCGTCTTCGGCGCGAAACGCCGCCTTGTGCCACGGGCAGATCAGGCGTCCGTGACACAGCGCGCCGTCAGCCAGCGGCGCGCCGGCATGTGGGCATTCGCCCTGAAAGGCCCGTAGCTGGCCGTTTGCGCGCAGCAGAACTATCTTGCAGTCGCCGATTTCGACTGGCAGGCCACGGTCTGCAGGAACATCGGCGAAAAGGGCGACACGGTGCAGGGACATGATCGGCTTCCTCGCGGGTATTTCTCTTACGAGTTTGCGGCACAGTGCGAGGTTCAGCCAATTGCTACTGCCACAGCATCAACGGTACAGCTATAGTTTGCAGGCCGACGAAGGCCCAACTGCACAAGGTGCTCCCGGAATGACCCGATTGACCTCTCTCAACCCTTGGCTGGCGGCCGTTGCCGTCGCCCTTTGCGTGCAGTTTCCGGCGCAGGCAGCCGAGCGCTTTACCCTCGACATCCCCGGAGTCTCGGACAATCGCCTGTTCACCTCGGCCGCAGCGAGCGATTCGGCCGGCTGTGGCGGCAAGAACCAGTCGCCGGCGCTGGCCTGGAACGCTGGCCCCAGCGCCACCCAGAGCTACGCGATCGTCATGCATGACCCGGACGGTCAGAAAGGCATGGGTGTCGATCACTGGATTCACTACGGCATCAAGGCCACTACCCGGCAGATCCCGGCCGGTGTCGGCGCCAAGTCCAACCTCGAAGGTGTGGGCGGTACCAACAGCAAAGGCACTACAAATTACATCGGGCCTTGCCCACCGGTTGGCGACAGTGCTCACCACTACATCATCCAGATCTACGCCCTGGACCTCGCCCCGGACGCCTTGCCGGCCGGCCTGACCCGTGCCGAACTGATGGACAAGATCAAAGGCCACGTCCTGCGTAACAGCAGTGTGGTGCGGCGTTATCACCGCTGAAAATAATTTCCGCGGCGTTTAACCCGAACTGAAGGGGTTGCCCGTCTCAGAGGATGAATGGATCACTTTCATCCCGAGGTCAGCCCCCATGTCCCGTTCTCTGCCTTTCCTGCGACCTGTTGCGGTCGGTGTGCTGTTGGCCGTCGCCGGTTGCGGCGTGTCTTCCAATCCGGAGTCGGCCGCCGTCCCGGCGCCCGCCCAGCCGCAGGCTTCGATTCAGCACGAAGCGGTTATGGCCGATGTCGCCATGGCCAAACGCAGTGCGCGTGCGGCGCCGATCGCCAGTTTCACCGCGATGCCGGCCCCGGACAGTAATCCACAGGGCTACCGCGACGAGCAGCGCGAGCAGTATCAGGCGCTGGCCGACAACCCGATCCATAGCGTCGCCGAGTCCCCGGTCTCGACCTTCAGCGCCGACGTCGACACCGGCGCCTATGCCAACGTCCGGCGTTTGCTCAATCAGGGGCGTCTGCCGCCAGAAGGCGCGGTGCGACTGGAGGAAATGGTCAATTACTTTCCCTACGACTATGCGTTGCCAACCGATGATTCGCCATTTGGCGTGACCACCGAACTGGCCGCCACCCCGTGGAACTCGCACACGCGCCTGCTGCGCATCGGCATCAAGACCTCCGACCGCGCCGTGGCGGAACTGGCGCCGGCGAATCTGGTGTTTCTGGTGGATGTGTCCGGCTCGATGGATCGCCGCGAAGGTCTGCCACTGGTCAAAAGCACGCTGAAGTTGCTGGTCGATCAATTGCGCGAGCAAGACCGGGTCTCACTGGTGGTGTATGCCGGCGAATCCCGGGTGGTGCTGGAGCCGACTTCCGGACGCGAGAAAGCGAAAATTCGCACCGCCATCGAGCAATTGACCGCAGGCGGTTCAACCGCTGGCGCGTCGGGCATCGAACTGGCCTATCAAATGGCGCAGCAAGCGTTTATCCCCAAGGGCATCAACCGCATCCTGCTGGCCACCGACGGTGACTTCAACGTTGGCATCAGCGACTTCGACAGCCTCAAGCAAATGGCTGTGGATAAACGCAAGACCGGGATTTCCCTGACCACCCTGGGTTTCGGTGTGGATAACTACAATGAACACTTGATGGAGCAGTTGGCCGACGCCGGCGATGGCAACTACGCCTACATCGACAACTTGCGCGAGGCGCGCAAAGTGTTGGTGGATCAGCTGGGCTCGACCCTCGCGGTGGTGGCGAAAAACGTCAAACTGCAGGTGGAATTCAACCCGGCGCAGGTCACTGAATATCGCCTGCTCGGCTACGAAAACCGCGCGCTCAAGCGTGAGGACTTCAGCAACGACAAAGTCGATGCCGGTGAAGTCGGCGCAGGACACACGGTGACTGCGCTGTATGAAATTGTTCCGGCAGGTGAGAGGGGCTGGCTGGAACCGCTGCGCTACGGTAAATCGGAGGCGGCGGTTGCGGCGAAGGACGGGGAATTGGCGATGCTGCGTGTGCGTTATCAACAGCCCGAAGGTGGGAAAAGTCTGCTGATCGAGCGGCCGATTGCCAGTCAGGTCGCACCGGCCAGCGAGGATCTGCGCTTTGCCGCTGCCGTCGCGGCGTTTTCCCAGCAACTCAAGGATGGTCGTTACACCGGCGATTTCAGCCTCAAGGATACCGAAGCGCTGGCCCGTGGTGCGCGCGGCGATGACCGTTTCGGCTTGCGCAACGAGTTCGTGCAACTGGTGGAACTGGCGCAGAGCCTGCGCACCTCAACCGCGTCGAATGCGATGCCCACTGAGCGACGGATTGAATAGTGAGCCGTCTGAAAGGCTTCATCAGTCAGCTGTTTGCTTCGTCAGACAGCCCGGCCGCCAGCAGCGATGAAACGCTGCTGGCGCGTTATCGCGGCGGCGACAGCGCGGCGTTCGAGATTTTGTACGCCCGCCATCGTCAGGGGTTGTATCGGTTTCTGCTGGGATTGAGCGGCAAACCGGAACTGGCTGACGAGGTGTTTCAGGACACCTGGCTGAGCCTGATCCGCAGCGCCAGTCAGCCACAGGGGAGGGCGACGTTTCGTACGTGGCTGTTCCAGATTGCGCGCAATCGCCTGATCGATCACTGGCGCAAACACGGTGCTCATCAGCCGCTGCATGACAGCTACGACGAACAGCTGCATGCGGTTGGCGACGAGACCAACGATCCCGAACAACTGCTGAACCTCAGCCGCGACAGCCAGCGCCTGGAAAGCGCCCTGCAAACCCTGCCCGCCGATCAGCGCGAAGTGTTCCTGCTGCGCGCCCATGGCGACCTCGACCTGGCGCAAATCGCCAGCCTCACCGAAACACCGCTGGAAACCGTCAAGAGCCGCTTGCGCTACGCCCAGCAAAAACTGCGTCGGCTGCTGGCCGAGGAGGTACTGACATGACTGACGCCCGCCAGACACCCGAAGAACAACTGCTCAGGCATTACCGCGAGCAACACACCGGCGAACCGCCAGAGCACCTCGATGCGCTGATTCTCGCCGCTGCCCACCGCGCCGCCCCGGCACCCAAGCCAAGCCTGTGGCAACGTTGGCTGCAAGCCTGCCAGAAACCCCGTTGGCAGGTCGCGTTCGCCAGCCTGGTCGGCGTGGCCCTGATGCTGTCGCTGGTGCAACGTGCACCGGAGCCGCAACCTCGATTCGACTTCGCCCCGGCCGCCAAACCCGCCGCACCACTGGCGCGCAAACAAGCCCCCGAAGCGCAGTCGCTGGCAGCCCCCGCTGGCGCCATGCCCGCGCCGGCGCCGATGATGGAAATGGCTGCACCGATGCAAAGCGGCGCAATCAGCGCCGACGAAGCCAAAGTCAGCAAACGCGCCGCCGCCCCGGCCAACGGCCTCGACACGCAACTGCGCGAAGTCCTGCGCCTGCGCGAATCCGGCCAGTCGCAAGCCGCTGATGCGTTGTACAACAACCTGCACAAACGCTACCCCGGCGTGGACCTCGACCGGCGACTCGAACAAATCCGCCAGAACTGACCGCCTGATCGCCCAGCCATTTGGCATTGCCCGGCAAAAACGCGCACTATCGGGCCATGGCTGAACGCTGGAGAACACCGTGGCACCAAAAATCGACCGCATCGCCCAACTCCTCAACTGCCCGCAGAAGGGCGAGGAGATGCGGCGCGCGATTACTGAAGCGCGTAAGGAGTTTCTGCTGAACCAGTCGGAAGAAGACGTCGTGGAAGAAGACGAGGTTTTTGAGGAAGTTGGGGAAGAGGATGACGAAGACGACGATTACGATGAGTTTGACTGGACGACGGAGTGACGGTTAACAGTGGGGCTCCACCACCCTCAAACTACTGTGCGCTGAGGGTGGTCGGACAGTGATGTTAGAAAAACAATGGAAGATTTTCTTGGGGCTACCCAAGAAACCACCTCAGAAACTACCTAAGAAAGCTACCTGACCCAACTCAAGTACGAGGCTCGAACCGTCAAGGTTTACTTGAGGATTGCCCAGTTTGGAAACTCTGGTCGGGTATCGTTCGAGAGCTAGAACATCAGCGTGTCAGACAGCAACAGGCAGGTACGTCATCTTTAGCGGTATCAACCGCTTGGTCTCCGAATCGGTCTGGCCGTAATGCTCAATCAATGCGCGTACGAGGTTGTCCAATGTCCAAAGCGTTAGCGGCACATTAGCCCTCTCAGCTTCGTAGTAGGCGTCCTTACTGAACCCGCCGGTGCTGACATAAAGTCCGCGATCATCCTTATGCCGTCCACCCAGGAAGCTGCGGATTTGCTGACTGCCCATCTGCTCTTTGCGGTGCTTAACCTCCACGATGATGCGTGGGTTCTCAAAGCCGAATCCATCCGGTGATGCGATGATGTCCTTCCCGCGATCAGGACCGGCGGGGGACACCTGTGTCTTGTAACCCATCGCTCGCAAAATCCCCGCGACAAGGTGCTGCATATCGTCCCACGGCAATGCGCTGATCAGATCCTTGATACGTTCAAGCGCCAGACTTTCCATACCTGCCAGAAGATCGCTGTCCGGATATTCTTCTTCGACTGGCGGTAGCGCAGGTGGTTTGTTGCCAGCTGCCATCGCTTTCAACTCTTGGAGCGCAAAGTCCGGAACGACGAACACCGTAAGTGTTGAGCCGAGGCTGTTTTTGCTCGCTGAAGTGAGGCTGTCGCGATCAACTTCTTGATCTATCCACTGCACTGGGCGTGTCAGTGACATGCCGAGGTCGGCCAAATCAGGGTTATGTTTGAAATCGCCCGTGATCTTTCCGACGAGATAGGTGCGATTGGCGGGAGAGTAGGTAACGACCCAATCGCCGGGCTGTATTTCGTTGATGAAGCGCCAAACCTGCGATGCACCTGATATGGCTGTGGCGGGTTTGATGTTGGGCTCGACGTCTTGATAGAGGCGAGTTACTTCCTTGCGCGACATGCCGGGCTTCGCCAGCGGTGCGAGCTGCGACCATCCGATTGCGACCACGCCACGCTCACGGAAATCATCGTACAGGCGACCAGACTCGCCACGGATCATCCACATTTTGGTCATATCACCTCCTTGGTTTTTGAGTTTCGTATGCGATTGCTAGTTTTCCCGAGCTACATCTCGTAGCGCACCGCAAGAATCGCAGAGTAAGGTAGATGCTTCAGTCATGGGCGGCAAATTCCGAAGATTTCGTCGATGACGTTTAGTGCGTCGACTGGGGCAGTTGTCAACTCTAAGTTGACAACTGCCCCATCTGTCTAAGCTTGGATAATCATTTGCCAGGAAAACCAGCGTCCACAAAAAAGCCCCGGACCATCACAGTCCGGGGCTTTCTCGTTTAAATCAGTGGTGCACCAGGCGGGATTCGAACCCACGACCCCTGCCTTCGGAGGGCAGTACTCTATCCAGCTGAGCTACTGGTGCAGCGGGCGACATCATACCTAGGTCGGCTCGGGGCGTCCATGCTGGGTTTTGGCGGGCTTTGTCAGGGCGCGTGTCGGGAGAAATCGCTGCATTCCTTAAAGCTGTAACGTTCTGCAAAACCCTCGCTTGGCGCTTTTGCCGGGCTGTTCTATGGTTTGGCTGCGGCCGGGACTTTTTGCTCGTTGATCTGGAAATTTCCACAAACACGTCGTTTTTGTTCTTTTTTTCGAACGACCTATTGTCCTTTAACCCCTTTGATCCTACGATCCGTTTGAGATTTCAAACGCTCTTTGACTGGGTATTGAGCCGCACGTGTTTCGAATCGTGCACGATTGATGGGCTTGCCCCGGTCTCTGATTTCCCTGACGGCAGCCTTGCGAGGCGCCTTTCTACAATCATAATTTTGCTCCGCGCAGGCCGCGGTGCTGTTAAGGAAAGCCGACATGCAGCTTAAAGACACCCTGTTGTTCCGCCAGCAAGCCTTCATTGATGGCGCTTGGGTCGATGCGGACAACGGTCAGACGATCAAGGTCAACAACCCGGCCACCGGCGAAATCCTCGGTACTGTGCCGAAAATGGGCGCCGCTGAAACCCGCCGCGCGATCGAAGCCGCTGATAAAGCGCTGCCGGCCTGGCGTGCACTGACCGCCAAGGAGCGTGCAGGCAAGCTGCGTCGCTGGTTCGAACTGATGATCGAGAACCAGGACGACCTCGCGCGTCTGATGACCCTCGAGCAGGGCAAGCCGCTGGCTGAAGCCAAGGGCGAAATCGTTTACGCCGCTTCGTTCATCGAGTGGTTCGCCGAAGAAGCCAAGCGCATCTACGGTGACGTGATTCCAGGCCACCAGCCGGACAAGCGCCTGATCGTGATCAAGCAGCCGATCGGCGTGACCGCCGCGATTACCCCGTGGAACTTCCCGGCGGCGATGATCACCCGTAAAGCCGGCCCTGCGCTGGCCGCCGGTTGCACCATGGTGCTCAAGCCGGCTTCGCAAACTCCATTCTCCGCGTTCGCCCTGGCTGAGCTGGCCCAGCGTGCCGGCATTCCGAAAGGCGTGTTCAGCGTGGTCTCCGGCAGCGCCGGCGACATTGGCAGCGAGCTGACCAGCAACCCGATCGTGCGCAAGCTGTCCTTCACCGGTTCGACCGAAATCGGTCGTCAACTGATGTCGGAATGCGCCAAGGACATCAAGAAAGTCTCGCTGGAACTGGGCGGCAACGCGCCGTTCATCGTGTTCGACGACGCGGACCTGGATAAGGCCGTCGAAGGCGCGATCATTTCCAAGTACCGCAACAATGGCCAGACCTGCGTCTGCGCCAACCGCCTGTACATTCAGGATTCGGTCTACGATGCGTTCGCCGAGAAGCTGAAGGTGGCAGTTGCCAAACTGAAGATCGGCAACGGTCTGGAAGACGGCACCACCACTGGCCCGCTGATCGACGAAAAAGCCGTGGCCAAGGTGCAAGAGCACATCGCTGACGCTGTAGCCAAAGGCGCCACCGTGCTGGCTGGTGGCAAGCCAATGGAAGGCAACTTTTTCGAGCCGACCATCCTGACCAACGTGCCGAAAAACGCTGCGGTGGCCAAGGAAGAAACCTTTGGGCCACTGGCGCCGTTGTTCCGCTTCAAAGATGAAGCCGAAGTGATCGCGATGTCCAACGACACCGAGTTCGGGCTGGCCTCCTACTTCTACGCTCGCGACCTCGGTCGTGTGTTCCGTGTCGCTGAAGCGCTGGAATACGGCATGGTCGGCGTCAACACCGGGCTGATCTCCAATGAAGTCGCGCCGTTCGGCGGCATCAAGGCCTCGGGCCTGGGCCGTGAAGGCTCCAAGTACGGCATCGAGGATTACCTGGAAATCAAATACCTCTGCCTGGGCATCTAAGCCGAGAAAGGGATCGCTGTAAACGCAAAGGGCACGAGAGCGCTGTCCCTTTGCGTCGTTTCAAACCGGAATTTTCTCTGCGGCCGGGAACGCCGTGGCAGTCGATCATCGCATGCTGCCACCGCCGATTCCTCCCGCTTAATCCTTGAGCCACGCCGCCCGATGAGCGGTGAATGAGGACTGTAATGAGCAAGACTAACGCTGAACTGATGGCCCGCCGTACCGCAGCTGTTCCACGTGGTGTTGGCCAGATTCACCCGATCTTCGCCGAGTCGGCGAAGAACGCTACCGTGACTGACGTCGAAGGTCGTGAATTCATCGACTTCGCCGGCGGTATCGCTGTGCTGAACACCGGCCACGTGCACCCGAAAATCATCGCGGCCGTGACCGAACAGTTGAACAAGCTGACTCACACCTGCTTCCAGGTGCTGGCTTACGAGCCGTACGTTGAGCTGTGCGAAAAGATCAACGTCAAGGTGCCAGGTGATTTCGCCAAGAAAACCCTGCTGGTGACCACCGGTTCCGAAGCAGTGGAAAACGCCGTGAAAATCGCCCGTGCCGCCACTGGTCGTGCCGGCGTGATCGCGTTCACCGGTGCTTACCACGGTCGCACCATGATGACCCTGGGCCTGACCGGTAAAGTCGTACCTTACTCGGCCGGCATGGGCCTGATGCCAGGCGGCATCTTCCGCGCGCTGTACCCGAACGAACTGCACGGCGTGAGCATCGACGACTCGATCGCGTCCATCGAACGCATCTTCAAGAACGACGCCGAGCCGAAAGACATCGCCGCGATCATCATCGAGCCTGTGCAGGGTGAAGGTGGTTTCTACGTCGCGCCGAAAGAATTCATGAAGCGTCTGCGCGCCCTGTGCGACCAGCACGGCATCCTGCTGATCGCTGACGAAGTGCAGACCGGCGCTGGCCGTACCGGCACCTTCTTCGCCATGGAACAGATGGGCGTTGCTGCCGACCTGACCACCTTCGCAAAATCAATCGCGGGCGGCTTCCCGCTGGCCGGTGTCTGCGGCAAGGCCGAATACATGGACGCTATCGCCCCTGGCGGCCTGGGCGGCACCTACGCCGGTAGCCCGATCGCTTGCGCCGCGGCCTTGGCCGTGATGGAAGTGTTCGAAGAAGAGCAACTGCTGGACCGCTGCAAGGCTGTCGGCGAGCGTCTGGTAACCGGCTTGAAGGCCATCCAGGCCAAGTACCCGGTGATCGGCGAAGTGCGTGCCCTGGGCGCGATGATCGCGGTCGAGCTGTTCGAAAACGGCGACAGCCACAAGCCAAACGCCGCCGCTGTAGCGTCCGTTGTGGCCAAGGCGCGTGACAAGGGCCTGATCCTGCTGTCCTGCGGCACCTACGGCAACGTTCTGCGCGTACTCGTACCGCTGACCTCGCCGGACGAGCAACTGGACAAAGGCCTGGCGATCATCGAAGAGTGCTTCTCGGAGCTGTAAGTCGCGCACTGTGTGACCGGATAGACAAAAAACCCGCTTCGGCGGGTTTTTTTACGCCGCTTGAAACACATCCAGTGCTTTTACGCTGTATCGAAAGGCCAGCATTGGCTAAGGTTCAGGCATTGCAAGGGAGAGCGCGCATGACTGCCGTTGATTTACCCGCCGTACCCCGAGTGCTGATTGCCGAGGCCGATCCGTGGTCTCGGGACCTGCTCAAACAAGTGTTGCTCAACGTCCGTTGCGATGCGCGGCTGGACCTGTGTGCCGACGGTCAGCAAGCCCTGTCATTGCTCAGCGAAGTGCCGTATGACCTGGCGATCGTCGATTGGGAGTTGCCGGGCATCGATGGCTTGAGCGTGCTGCGCAGTGTGCGGCAGCGCAAACGCAATCCGCCGCTGCCGTTCATTCTGATGAGCAGCCGCAATGACAGCGCCAGCGTGCGCGAAGCCATACCGCTGGCGCCCACGGCCTACCTGACCAAACCGTTGAACATGGAAAGCCTGACCGAGCGCTTGCAGGGCCTGCTGCTGGATGCCGGCGAAGAGGTGTTCTGCGAGGTGCCGACCCTGGCGCCGGGCATGACCCTGTCGGTGTTCCTTGAGCGGCGCCGCGAACAGGCCGACGGTGCGCCGTTGATGACCGATGTGCAGGTGGCGGTGAAGCGCAGCCTGAACCCGAGCGGCCTTGATCTGAAGCTGCTGGAAGAAGAAATCCGCACTGACCCGCAAATCACCGCCGTACTGATCGCGGCGGCCAACAGCGCAGCGCAGCATCATGGCGCGGCGGTGCAGACCTTGGGGCAAGCGCTGCATCGGCTCGGCACCGGGCAGAGCATGAACCTGATTCTCGGCCTGGCGCTCAAGCGCAGCGCCAAACTCAGCGACCCGTGTCTGGCGGACTACGCCGAACGCTATTGGGGGCTGTCGCTGCACACGGCCGAATACGCGCGCACGCTGGCGCGCCTGCTCGATCTGGATCAGGAGCGCTGTTATTGCGCCGGCATGCTGCATCGTCTCGGCGATCTGGCGTTGCTGCGTTGTTTGCAGGAATGGACACAGGCCGGCGGAGAGCTGGATGAGTGGGAAGAGGTGGGCGACGCGCTGGCGGAATTTGGCGCGGCCTACGGTTCGGCATTGCGCACTCGCTGGCGCTTGCCGCTGGAGTTGCGTGAGTTGATTGCGTCGGTCTACCAGCTCGGTGGCGGGGTCTACTCCCGTGAGGCGCTGGTGATGAACATGGCGGCGCAGATGGCCCGCCTGACCGAGCATGAGGGCGTCGAGGAGCTGGGCAAGAGTCGCACGGCGCGGCTGCTGAAGATCGGGCTGCCGGAGTTGATGCGGATGCGTAAATAACCGGAGTTTCACCAAACCCCTGTAGGAGTGAGCCTGCTCGCGATTGCGGATTGTCAGTCAGCATCAATGCTGAATGTCAGATCCAATCGCGAGCAGGCTCACTCCTACAGGGTTATGTGTTGAATCGGAATCCGGGTTCAGGCAGAGATAATCCGGTTCTTGCCCTGGCGCTTGGCCTCGTACATCGCCGCATCCGCCCGGGCGAACAGGCTGTCGAGACTGTCGTCGCCTTCCTTGAGGCTGGTCAGGCCCTGACTGACGGTGATGCCGAACGTCTGCCCGTCATGGCTGAAACTCAAGCGCTGAATCTCCTGCTGCAGCCGCTCGGCCACTTGCATCGCCATGTCCGGTGCGCAACCGGGGAACACCGCGGCGAACTCCTCGCCGCCAATGCGTCCGAATAGATCGCCCCGGCGTAACGAGCCGCGCCCGCACTCGGCGATCCGTTGCAGCACATTGTCGCCCTCGGGGTGACCGTAGCTGTCGTTGATCAGCTTGAAGTCATCGATATCCAGCAGCAGAAAGGCCAGTGGCGAACCTTGCAGGCGCGCCTCTTCGAACTCGCGGTTGGCGCATTCGAAGAAATGGCGGCGGTTGCTGCTTTGGGTCAGCACGTCGGTGGTCGCCAGGCGTTGCAGCTCGGTTTCCATGTGCTTCTTGTCGGTGATGTCCTCGGCGATGCCGACAATG
Organism: Pseudomonas sp. P8_229; assembly: GCF_034008635.1. Classification (NCBI taxonomy): domain Bacteria; kingdom Pseudomonadati; phylum Pseudomonadota; class Gammaproteobacteria; order Pseudomonadales; family Pseudomonadaceae; genus Pseudomonas; species Pseudomonas sp. P8_229. The sequence continues at coordinate 3,182,072 of NZ_CP125378.1, forward strand.
ATCACCGGTTGCCCAGGCTCGTCCTGACGGTTGATGAAGCATTTGTCGCTGAGCCAGCGAACCTGGCCGTCGGCGGCGATGATCCGGTATTCGCGGTCCTCCACCGCGCCCTTGTGCAGGACTTCGGCGAGACTGCGTTCGGCGTATTCCAGGTCGTCGGGGTAGATGCTGTCGCGCCACTGGTTGTAGTCGGCGAGCAAGAGCCCTGCGGAGCGCCCGAAAATCCGCTCATACGCGGGGCTGACGTACAGCACCTGACGGGTTTCCCAGTTGAACGCCCACAGCACCGCGTTGACGCTCACCAGCAGTGAACTGAACAGCTGTTCGCGCTCGCTCAGCCGGGCGACTTCGCCTTGGGCGTGCATCAGCGCCATCAGGGTTTGCGCGGCCTCGGGCCACTGCGCAAGGGATGAGTCTTTTTGATTGTTGTTGACCATCGGCACATATCTCAAAGGGCGTGCCGCGATTTCGACAACGGCCACAGTACAGCCCGCCGGGGTGGCGAAGTGTCTTTGAGATAGGGCTTTCGGTGCTAAGTTCCGCGCTTTTGTGGCGAGGGAGCGTGCTCCCGCCGGGCGGTAGGGATGACGCGTTTCATCAATGAGAACGCGTCGTCAGATTTGCGCTAGCTGCGCTACCGATCGGGGATGAATCCCCTCACCACAGGGGATTCATTCACCGCGGTCAAACTGCGGCAGGACGCAGCGAGTAGGTTTTCAACTGGTCAGCGAATTCCCGCAGGGACTGGATACCGCTGGCCTCGGCCTCGTGCACCCATTCCTTGATGGCGGCGAGCATGTCGTGGCCATTGGCGCTGGTCTTGACCCAGATCTGCTGCAGGGCCAGGCGTTTTTCGTAGATTACCTTCAGCGCCTGGCTGTGCTCGAGCATGTTCTGGATGCGCAAGTGATGACGGTCTTCCAGCAGGCTGGTTTCCCGCGAGAGCAGGCGTTTGGCCCGATGGAATTGATGGCGTACCGAATGATCGACCTTGTCCAGCTCCTGCTTGACCAGCGGGCCGATCACCAATTTGCGGTACTGGGCCATGATCTGGAAGCGGTTGTTGAGGATCGCCATGGCGGTGTCCATGTCCAGATTGCCCTTGCCTTCGACGCGGTGGGCGATCGGTGCCACACGCTGCACCTTGGCCAGACCGAGGAAGCTGAAGACCTTGATCCACGCCCAGCCGAGGTCGAACTCCCACTTCTTCACCGAGAGCTTGGCCGAGTTAGGGTAGGTGTGATGGTTGTTGTGCAGCTCTTCGCCGCCGATCAGGATGCCCCACGGCACCAGATTGGTCGCCGCGTCGCGGCATTCGAAGTTGCGGTAGCCGATGGCATGCCCCAGACCGTTGACCACGCCGGCAGCCCAGACCGGGATCCACATCATCTGGATCGCCCAGATGGTGATGCCGATGGTGCCGAACAGCAGCAGGTCGATGACGCCCATGATCGCCACGCCCAGCAGCGGATAGCGGCTGTAGAGATTGCGCTCGATCCAGTCTTCGGGGCAGTTCTTGCCGTAGATGCGCAGGGTCTCCGGGTTCTCGGCTTCGGCGCGATACAGCTCGGCGCCTTTGCGCAGCACGGTGGACAGGCCCTTGATGACCGGACTGTGCGGGTCATCTTCGGTTTCGCATTTGGCGTGGTGTTTACGGTGGATGGCGGTCCACTCGCGGGTGTTCTGCGCCGTGGTCAGCCACAGCCAGAAGCGGAAAAAGTGTTTCAGGCCAGCGTTCAGTTCAAGCGAGCGATGGGCCGAGTAACGGTGCAGATAGACCGTGACGGCGACAATTGTCACGTGGGTCATCAGCAGGGTGACCGCGACCAGTGACCAGGCCGACAAGCCAAGAAAACCTTCGTACCACATAGGCTATAGGGCCCTCGAAAAAGAAAAAAACAGCCGTTGCATTATCACCAAGCACACAGATAAAACCAGTCGCCCTTTCAGATAAGAGTCGCTGGATGTTTCTTGACCTATAATTCCAACCTTTTTGTAGGGACATGGACAGCCGAATGTCTGCCACATATCGCGATGCCTTGCGTGCAGCGCTGCTTTATCTCGTGCTTGCGGCCGCTTGGCTGCAAGGGACTGGTTATTTATTAAACAATTTCTTCGATGAGTCCGTCGATCAACTGCGATGGCAACTGATCAACGGTTACGTCTGGGCGGCGCTGAGTGCCGGGTTGATCTTTCTGGCGCGCGTGCGTCTGTGTGAGTTTCTCGGCATTGGTGCGCGGTTGCGCGAGCGTCAGGCCGACCGTGAGCGCCTGCGCCAGGCGGCAGCGGTGTTCGATTGCACCCGCGAAGGGGTGCTGGTCACCAATCGCGAGGGCCTGATCGTGCACGTCAACCGTGCGTTCATGGAGATCACGGGCTACCAGCGCGAAGAAGTCCTCGGCCATCAGCCGAGCCTGTTCAAGTCCGGCCACCATCCACCGGGCTTCTATCAGGCGATGTTCGCCACCCTGCAGGCCCACGGCGAGTGGAGCGGGGAAATCTGGAACCGGCGCAAGGGCGGTGAAATTTATCCACAGTGGCAGACCATCCGCGTCATTCACGACGACCAGGATCGCCTCAGTCACTATGTGGCGGTGTTTTCCGACATCAGTGCGATCAAGGACTCCGAACACGAACTCAAGCACCTCGCCCACCACGATCCCTTGACCGACCTGCCCAACCGCCTGCTGTTCAGCGACCGCGCCGAGCAGGCGCTGGCCTCGGCGCAGATTCACAAGCGCGGCTGCGCCTTGCTGATGATCGATCTCGATCACTTCAAGATGATCAACGACAGCCTCGGGCACAACGTCGGCGACTGTTTGCTCAAAGCGGTAGCGGCGCGCCTGCAGGACCTGTTCGGCCCCGGGATTACCCTGGCGCGGCTCGGCGGTGACGAGTTCGCGGTGCTGGCGGAAAGTTGTCCACAACTGGTGCAGGCTGCGGCGCTGGCCCAGCGCATTCTCGATGCGCTGAAGGAGCCGTTCGGCATCGACCGGCACGAGCTGTTCATCAACGCCAGTATCGGCATCAGCCTGTTCCCCAGCGACGCGCTGAGTGCCGACCAACTGTTGCGCAATGCCGACGCCGCGCTGTTCAAGGCCAAGAGCAGCGGGCGCAACGGTTATGCGTTGTACACCGAAGAACTGACCGCCCATGCGCAGCAACGGGTCGAGATCGCTTTCGAACTGCGACGCGCGCTGGAGCAGCAGGAACTGCGCGTCTATTACCAGCCGGTTCACGATCTGAGTACCCGTCGCCTGATCGGTGTCGAAGCGCTGGTGCGCTGGCAGCATCCGCAGCGGGGGCTGGTGTCGCCGGCGGAATTCATTCCGATTGCCGAGCGCACCGGGCTGATTGCCGAAATCGACGCCTGGGTCATGCGCCAGGCGTGTTCGCAGATGTGCCGATGGCAGCAGGCCGGGATTGTCCTGTCGTTCGTCGCGGTGAACGTCTCGTCGCGGCTGTTTGCCCGGCGCGAGCTGTATCAGCAGGTGGCGCAGGTGCTGCACGAGACCGGGCTGGATCCGGCCTGTCTGGAGCTGGAAGTCACCGAAAGTGCGGTGATGGACGACCCGGAAGTGGCGCTTGAGCAAATGCATCGGTTGCGCGAGTTGGGCATTCGCCTGGCCATCGACGATTTTGGCACCGGCTATTCATCACTCTTGCGGCTCAAGCGCCTGCCGGTGCAGAAGCTCAAGATCGATCAGGGTTTTGTCGCCGGGCTGCCGTCTGACGAGGACGATGTGGCGATCGTTCGCGTGATCATCGCGCTGGCCCGCAGCATGGGCATGCAGGTGCACGCCGAAGGCATCGAGCAGGCCGAGCAGGCGGCGTTTCTGCTGGATCAGGAATGTGATCTGGGCCAGGGCTACTGGTTTGGGCGGCCGGTGCCGGCGGGGGATATTGATTGGGCGAAGGCTCCTGTTATCGGCTGAATCCAGTATCTGTGGTGAGTACAAAACCTGTGGCGAGGGGATTTATCCCCATTGGGTTGCGAATCGACTCTGAAAATTTTGGGACTGCTGCGCAGTCCAGCGGGGATAAATCCCCTCACCACAGGGTTATCTGTCGGTCCCGAATCTGCGCAAACCCTTGCCCCGCCAGATAATGTTTTCTAGTTATATAAACATTCTTAAATAGTCTTTTTAAGAATATCTGCGCCTCTCTTATATTGCTCCCACGCCGAACGCAGTGCCGCCCACTGCCAGGCATATCCCATTCAAAGGAGCAGCACCATGAGCGCATCCCTTCGCAGCGTTGACGGTCAGGACGAAACCACCATCTTGCGTGAAATCCAGAGCGCCCTGCGCGATCTGCGTTTCGGCGCGGTGGAGATCACTGTGCACAACGCCCAGGTCGTACAGATCGAACGCAAAGAGAAATTCCGTTTGCAGCAGCCGGGCAACAAACCGAGCTGAAAAAGATCGCAGCCTGCGCCAGCTTCTGCAGGGGGGCTGTGCGCAAGAGCTGTCGCAGGCGGCGATCTTTGAATGAGCAACCCGACTCCAGCAACACATAAGAAAAAGCCACCACCCAGAATTCCAGGAGCTTTCACCATGTCGTCGATTCGCCGTTACGCTTTGGCCGCCCTGGCCAGTGCTGTGTTTGCCGGTTCCGCGGTTGCCAAGGATTACGAACTGCTCAACGTGTCGTATGACCCGACCCGTGAGCTGTATCAGGACTACAACGCCGAATTCATCAAGTTCTGGCAGCAGGACCATGCCGGCGATACCGTGAAAATCCAGCAGTCCCACGGCGGTTCGGGCAAGCAGGGTCGCGCGGTAATCGACGGTCTGCGGGCCGACGTCGTGACGCTGGCGCTGGCCGGCGACATCGACGAAATCGCCAAACTCGGCAAGACCCTGCCGGCCGACTGGCAGAAGCGTCTGCCGGACGCCAGCACCCCATACACCTCGACCATCGTGTTCCTGGTGCGCAAGGGCAACCCGAAAGGCATCAAGGACTGGGGTGACCTGGTCAAGAACGACGTCTCGGTGATCACCCCGAACCCGAAAACATCCGGTGGTGCGCGCTGGAACTTCCTCGCCGCGTGGGCCTATGGCCTGAAAGCCAACGGCGGCAGCGAAGAAAAAGCCAAAGAGTACGTACAGACCCTGTTCAAGCACGTTCCGGTACTGGACACCGGTGCCCGTGGCTCGACCATCACCTTCGTCAACAACGGTCAGGGTGACGTGTTGCTGGCCTGGGAAAACGAAGCGTTCCTGGCGCTGAAAGAAGAAGGCGGCGCCGACAAGTTCGACATCGTTGTGCCGTCGCTGTCGATCCTCGCCGAACCGCCAGTGGCTGTGGTCGACAAGAATGCCGAGAAGAAGGGCAACGAGCAGATCGCCGAAGCCTATCTGAAGCACCTGTATAGCCCGGCCGGTCAGGAGATCGCCGCGAAGAACTTCTACCGCCCGCGTGACAAGGACGTGGCGGCGAAGTACGCCCAGCAGTTCCCGAAACTGGAACTGGTGACCATCGACAAGGACTTCGGCGGCTGGAAATCCGCGCAGCCGAAATTCTTCAACGACGGTGGCGTGTTCGACCAGATCTATCAGGCGCAGTAATCTCAAATGAAACGAGCCTGATGTTCAGGCACAAAACATGTGGGAGCGGGCTTGCTCGCGAAGACGGTGTGTCAGACGGCATAAATGTTGAATGATAGGGCCCATTCGCGAGCAAGCCCGCTCCCACATTGATGCGTTTTTAACCAGGGACTTTTATGTCGCGTCGTATCTCCCCCGTCATACCCGGCTTCGGGCTGACGCTGGGTTACACCTTGGTGTACCTCAGCCTGATTGTGCTCATCCCGCTGGCGGCGATGTTCGTCCACGCCGCCCAACTCACCTGGGATCAGTTCTGGACGATCATCTCCGCCCCGCGCGTGCTGGCCGCTCTGAAGCTGAGTTTCGGCACCGCACTGTGTGCGGCAATCATCAACGGCATCATCGGTACGCTGCTGGCCTGGGTGCTGGTGCGCTACACCTTCCCCGGGCGCAAGGTGATCGACGCGATGATCGATCTGCCGTTCGCCCTGCCGACGGCCGTGGCCGGTATTGCGCTGACCGCGCTGTACACCCCGACCGGCCTGGTCGGGCAGTTCGCCGCCGACCTCGGTTTCAAAATCGCCTACACCCCGTTGGGCATCACCCTGGCGCTGACTTTCGTCACGCTGCCGTTCGTGGTGCGCACGGTGCAGCCGGTACTGGCCGACATCCCGCGTGAAGTCGAAGAAGCCGCCGCCTGCCTCGGGGCGAAGCCACTGCAGGTGTTCCGCCACATCCTGCTGCCAGCGCTGCTGCCCGCCTGGCTGACCGGTTTTGCCCTGGCGTTCGCGCGGGGTGTCGGCGAGTACGGTTCGGTGATTTTCATTGCCGGCAACATGCCGATGAAAACCGAGATCCTGCCGCTGCTGATCATGGTCAAGCTCGACCAATACGATTACACCGGCGCCACTTCCATCGGCGTGCTGATGCTGGTGGTTTCCTTCGTTCTGTTGCTGCTGATCAACTTGCTGCAGCGGCGCATCGAAACCCCATAAGGAGGCGCGAACCATGTCCCAATCGTCTATTGCGGCCGCGTCCTCGGCCAACGCTGCGCGCCGTGGCAGTGCCACTTCGCGCAGAGTCCTGATCGGTCTTGGCTGGCTGATCTTTTTCCTGTTTCTGCTGCTGCCGCTGTTCATCGTGGTGTCGCAGGGTTTGAAAAACGGCCTCGGTGCGTTCTTCACCGCGATCTTTGAGCCGGATGCGCTGTCGGCGCTGAAACTCACCGTGTTTGCCGTGCTGATTTCGGTGCCGCTGAACCTGGTGTTCGGGGTCAGCGCCGCGTGGTGCGTGAGCAAATATTCGTTCCGCGGCAAGAGCATGCTGGTAACGCTGATCGACCTGCCGTTCTCGGTATCGCCGGTGATCGCAGGTCTGGTCTACGTGCTGATGTTCGGTGCCCAGGGCCTGTTCGGGCCGTGGCTGCAGGATCACGACATCCAGATCGTTTTCGCCCTGCCTGGCATTGTGCTGGCGACGATCTTCGTCACCGTGCCGTTCGTGGCGCGCGAACTGATCCCGCTGATGCAGGAGCAAGGTACGCAGGAAGAGGAAGCCGCGCGTCTGCTCGGCGCCAACGGCTGGCAGATGTTCTGGCACGTCACCGTCCCCAACATCAAGTGGGGCCTGATCTATGGCGTGGTGCTGTGCACCGCGCGGGCCATGGGTGAGTTTGGTGCGGTGTCGGTGGTCTCCGGGCACATTCGCGGGGTGACCAACACCTTGCCGCTGCACGTCGAGATCCTCTACAACGAATACAACCACGTGGCCGCGTTCGCCGTGGCGAGCCTGTTGCTGATCCTGGCGCTCTTCATCCTGCTGCTCAAGCAGTGGAGCGAAAACCGTATCAACCGCCTGCGCGCCAGCGCCGCGGAGGAATAATTCATGTCGATCGAAGTGCGTAACGTCAGCAAGAATTTCAATGCGTTCAAGGCGCTGGACAACATCAGCCTGGACATCCACAGCGGTGAGCTGGTCGCGTTGCTCGGTCCGTCGGGCTGCGGCAAAACCACCTTGCTGCGCATTATTGCCGGTCTGGAAACCCCGGATCAGGGCAACATCGTCTTTCACGGTGAAGACGTCTCTGGCCACGACGTGCGTGATCGCAACGTCGGTTTCGTGTTCCAGCACTACGCGCTGTTCCGCCACATGACGGTGTTCGACAACGTCGCGTTCGGCCTGCGCATGAAACCGAAAAACCAGCGCCCGAGCGAAAGCCAGATCGCGGTCAAGGTCCACGAACTGCTGAACATGGTGCAACTGGACTGGCTGTCGGATCGCTACCCGGAGCAATTGTCCGGCGGCCAGCGTCAGCGTATCGCCCTGGCTCGCGCCTTGGCGGTGGAACCGAAAGTGCTGCTGCTCGACGAGCCGTTCGGCGCCCTCGACGCCAAAGTCCGTAAAGAGCTGCGCCGCTGGCTCGCGCGTCTGCACGAAGACATCAACCTGACCTCGGTATTCGTGACCCACGACCAGGAAGAGGCGATGGAAGTCGCTGACCGCATCGTGGTGATGAACAAGGGTGTGATCGAGCAGATCGGCTCACCGGGCGACGTCTACGAAAACCCGGCCAGTGATTTCGTTTATCACTTCCTCGGCGACTCGAACCGCTTGCTGCTCAGTGACGACAACCACGTGCTGTTCCGCCCGCACGAAGTGTCGTTGTCCAAACATGAGCTGGAAGATCACCACGCCGCTGAAGTGCGCGATATCCGCCCGTTGGGCGCAACCACGCGGGTGACGTTGAAGGTGGAAGGGCAGACGGATCTGATCGAGGCTGAAGTGGTGAAAGACCATGACAGCCTGATCGGTCTGGCCAAGGGTGAAACGCTGTTCTTCAAACCGAAGGTCTGGCAGAAAGTCGCCAGCCTTTAAGATCAAAAGCTTCGCGAGCAGGCTCGCTCCCACCTTTGGAATGCATTCCATTGTGGGAGCGGGCTTGCTCGCGAAAGCGGTCTACACGGCTGCACGATTCGGATTGACCCGCACCACACCCGCCCGCGCCTCGATCTGCTCTTTCAACTCATGGCGCATGCCGAGCAGGAAGGCCACTTCCGCCACCACAAACAGCGGCCCGACGATCAGCCCGCTCACGTCATCGACAAACGCCGGTTTGCGCCCCTCGTAGTGGTGCCCGACAAACTGGATTACCCAGCCAATCACAAACATCGCCAGACCGCTGCTCAGCCAGACCGTGGTGCTCTGCTGCGCCAGCGTGTGCCCGGCCCAGACCGACAGGCCCATCAGCACCGTCATCAACACGCCGAGTTTCACTTCCAGGCGCAGGTAGAACCACGCCGAGGCCAGTGCCAGCAGCACCGCCGGCGATAGCCACAAGCCGCCCAGTGACCATTCTGGTCGCGACAACAACACTGCCACCGCCACCACGATCAGCGGAATGCCGATAAAGTGGCTGGCGATGTTGCGCGGGTCACGGTGATACGCGGCGTATTGACTCAAATGATCGACGAGGCTTTTCATTGTTGTTCCTCCTGTAGGGTGAGAGCAGCATGCCCAGGGTTCGGCATTAGCTCTGTCAGGCAGGCGACAATTTGGAGTGTTCATGGATAAGCGTTCACAGCTGATGACCGGGCAATGGTTCAGTCATCTGCCTGCATCCTTTCAGGATAGTCTGCTGACGGCGGCCCGGGAACGCCGGCTGACCGCGGGGCAGCGGCTGTTTCAGCGCGGTGATGCGCCGTGCGGTTTGTACGCGGTGCTCGACGGCGCGATCCGTATCGGTGCAGTAAGTGAGCAGGGCAAGGAGGCGTTGTTGAGCCTGGTGGAAGCGCCGCACTGGTTCGGCGAGATCTGCCTGTTCGACGGCCAGCCGCGCACCCATGACGCCTACGCCGTCGGGCCGTGCACCCTGCTGAACATTGCGCAAAACACGCTTCTGAAAATCCTCGACGAGCACCCGCTTTATTGGCGGCATCTGGCGCTGCTGATGAGCCAGAAATTGCGCTTGACCTTCATCAACCTCGAACAGCTCAGTTTGCTGCCGGCCCCGGCGCGCCTGGCCCATCGCCTGCTGATGATTGCCGAAGGCTACGGCGAGATCGACCCGCCGCGTCGGGTGCTGCAACTGCCTCAGGAACAGCTGGCGTCGATGCTGTCGCTGTCACGCCAGACCACCAACCAGATCCTCAAGGATTTGCAGGGGCAGGGGATCATCGGGCTGGGTTACGGCGAGATCGAGATCCTCGATGCCGAGCGATTGCGAGCTCTCGCCACACTCTAAAATTCACACCGATCCATTGTAGGAGTGAGCCTGCTGGCGATAGCGGTGTGTCAGTCAAAAATTGCTTAACTGACAGATTGCTATCGCCAGCAGGCTCACTCCTACAGGTTTATCTGGCGTATATGAATTTTGTGTACGACACGGTCACTGTGGGAGCCGGGCTTGCCCGCGAAGAGGCCAGTCGATTCAGCACAAATTCCGGATCAATCAACGTAACTGATCGCGAAACTGCCCCGGCGTCATCCCCGTCCAGCGCTTGAACGCCCGACTGAAGCTGCTGGTGTCAGCAAACCCCAGCAGATAACTCACTTCACTCAACGAACACTGCGGATCGCGCAGGTGCAGCAACGCCAGATTCTCGCGGCTCTCGTTGAGCAGCGTGTCGAAGCGACACCCTTCATCCGCCAGATGCCTTTGCAAACTGCGCAGGCTCAGGTGCAGCGCCTGGGCGATGCGCTCGGCACTGGGCTCGCCCTCGGGCAGTTGTTCTTCGATGGCGTCGCGCACCTTGCGTTCCCAGGTCAGCGGCTTGAGCTGGGCCAGGGTGCGCTTGAGCACCGCTTCATTGTGTTCGGCCAGTTCCGGGTTAGCGTCGTCGAGGTGGCTGTCGAAGTCGGCGAGGGCGAACTCCAGACGATCCTCGGCGGCGCTGAAGTGCACCGGCGCGCGAAATACCTTGTGCCATTGATGCGCATCGCCCGGCTCCGGACGGCGCAAGTACACCGCCAGCGGCGCGTAGTCACGGCCCAGGCGATTGCGGCAGGTGCGCACGTAGATTGCGGCAAACGCATCGATGGCCTCGAAGGCCGGCGCCGGATTGCCTGACGGAATGTTCAGCCGAAACAGATAGCGGTCATCGCTGCGGCTCAGTTCCAGCTCCAGCGCATCGCTGACCACCGGGTGATAACGCACGATGCGCTCGAACACCTCGCGCAGGCTGCCGCTGGCCACCAGCGCATAACCGAGCGCATGGAACGTGGTCGGGCTGACGAACCGCGAGACCCGCAGGCCGATTGCCGGATCGCCGCTGGTCTGCACCGCCAGCTCCCACAGGCGCGTGGTGCCGGACAGCGGATAGCGCGCGTTCGGATCGTCCATCAGCTGCGGGTCGAGGCCGGCCTGTTGGCACAGGGCAATGCTGTCCAGCCCCAGCGCATCGAGTTGCTTGCGCAAGGCACGGGTCCAGCTGGCGAGGGAGGTCGGTTCCTTCATGCTGATTGGCGCTTCCGGTCAACAGGTTGGCGTTCTCGGCTAGCGTGTTCTGCAACTGCACAGCGCAGGATGCGAACATCGATAACCAGAGGATGGAAGCATGGACCGTACTTCTGCAAGCCCCCAGCGACACAATGCTGCCCAGCGATCAGCGCATATTCGCGAAGTGGTGCTGGCCAAGGGCGTTGAACTGCGTGAGCGCTACCCGATCCTGCAGCATCAGGATGCGCTGGGTGCGGGGATTCTGGCCTTTGCCCTGGCCGGGATGATCGGTTCGGCGGCGCTGTACATCACTGGCCACATGGCGTGGTGGGTATGCCTGCTGCTCAACGCGTTTTTTGCCTCGTTGACCCATGAGCTGGAACACGACCTGATCCACAGCATGTATTTCCGCAAACAGCGCGTGCCGCACAACCTGATGATGGGCCTGGTGTGGCTGGCGCGGCCGAGTACGATCAATCCGTGGATTCGCCGGCACTTGCACCTCAACCACCACAAGGTTTCCGGCACCGAAACCGACATGGAGGAACGGGCGATCACCAACGGCGAACCGTGGGGCTTTGCCCGGTTGCTGATGGTCGGTGACAACGTGATGTCGGCGTTCATCCGCATGCTGCGGGCGAAAACCTGGGCGCACAAAATCAGCATCATCAAACGCTCGCTGAAGGTCTACGCGCCGCTGGCGCTGGTGCATTGGGGCGCGTGGTACGTGTTTCTCGGCTTCCACGCGGCGAATGGGGTCGCCTACCTCATGGGGTCGCCGATTGAATGGTCGGCGACCACGCAGTCGGTCATGCAGGTGATCGACATTGCGGCAGTGGTGATCATCGGCCCGAACGTACTGCGCACGTTTTGCCTGCACTTCATCAGCTCGAACATGCATTACTACGGTGATGTCGAGCCAGGCAATGTGCTGCAGCAATGTCAGGTGCTGAATCCGTGGTGGTTGTGGCCGTTGCAGGCGTTCTGCTTCAACTTCGGCAGCAGCCACGGGATTCACCATTTCGTGGTCAAGGAACCGTTCTACATTCGCCAGATGACGGTGCCGGTGGCGCATAAAGTGATGCGTGAGATGGGGGTGCGGTTCAATGATTTCGGCACGTTTGGGCGGGCAAACCGGTTTGTTCGTCGGGATGAAGTGGTGCAGGAAGAGGTGCGCACTGCCCGGGCTTGATGGGTGAGTTTACGGGCCTCTTCGCGAGCAAGCCCGCTCCCACAGGGGAACGCATTCCAACTGTGGGAGCGGGCTTGCTCGCGAAGGCGTCAGATCAGGCAACCTCAATCCAGCTGAAACGGCGAAGCACCGAGAATCACCCCGGTCTCCTCCAACAGGGGAACGCATTTCAACTGTGGGAGCGGGCTTGCTCGCGAAGGCGTCAGATCAGGCAACCTCAATCCGGCTGAAACGGCGAAGCACTGAGAATCACCCCGGTCTCCTCCACATACTGCTGCCAATGCCCGATCAAGCTGCTGAGCCGATCAGGCTGACTCAACGCCAGATCATGAATCTCCCCCGGATCACTCGCCAGATCATAAAGCTGCCAGGTCGCCGGCCCCACCGGCCCGGGGATCCACACCGCTTTCCACGACCCTTGGCGAATCGCCCGCCGCCCGAACAACTCCCAGCCAGTCACGGTGTGTTCGTCATGCACCTGCGTCGTCTCGCCGGACAAAAAGCCCAGCCACGATTTGCCGCGCAACGGCGCCACCGGTTTGCCGTGCCATTGCTTGCCCGGGTGGCGCACGCCGGCCAGGTCGAGAATGGTCGGGGTAATGTCCATCACCGTGCCGAAGCCATGGCTGATCTGCCCTTTGATCGGCAGTTGCGGGTAGTGCAGCAGCGCCGGCACACGAATCCCGCCCTCGGTGGTAAACGCCTTGAACAGCCGTGACGGCGCGGTGGCCACCTGCGCCCAGTTCGGCCCGTACCAGACGTAGGAATTGGCCCGGCCGATGTTGTCCAGGCTGTTGTCGTAGTGCTGGTTCAGATAGGTCATCAACTCCGGGCCGAACTTGGGGAAGGCTTCCAGCAGCGCGCCTTCGGCTCCGTTGTCGGACATGAACAGGATGAAGGTGTTGTCGAGCTGCCCCTGCTGGCGCAGGTAATCGACCACCCGGCCGATGTTCCAGTCCATGCGCTCGACCATCGCCGCGTAGACCTCCATCGCCCGCGCGGAAATCTGCTTTTGCTCAGCGCTCAACGTATCCCATTGCGCGCTGAGCTGGATCAGCGGGTGCGGTTCGACGTCTGCTTCGATCAGCCCCAGCGCCTTGAGTTTTTCCAGGCGTTCCAGGCGCAGCGCCTCGGGACCTGAGTCGTAGCGGCCACGGTATTTTTCGACGATGTCAGCCGGCGCCTGCAACGGCCAGTGCGGTGCGGAGAAGGGCAGATAGGCGAAGAACGGCCGGCTCTGATCGCGCTCCTTGAGGTACTGCAGCAGCTTGTCGCCGAAGGCATCGGACGAATAGAAATCCTTGGGCAATTCGTCGAGGAATGTGTCGTCTTCGATGTACAGCGCCGGGGTCGACTTCAGCAGGCCCGGGGTGTGCTCATCGTAAGTCGGCTCGAAACCGTAGTGGTTGGCCGCCCCCGGCAGCAACGAGAACGAACGCTCGAAACCACGGGCCTGCGGCGCCTGTTCGGCCTTCAGGCCCAAGTGCCATTTGCCGCTCATCAACGTCTGGTAACCGGCCTCGCGCAGCAGCTCGGGCAGGGCGACCACGCGGTCATTCAAGTAACCCTCGTAACCCGGTTTGCCAATCAGTTCCGGGGTCAGGGTCTCGGCCATGGTACCGATGCCGGCGATGTGGTGATCGGTGCCGGTCAACAGCATCGAGCGGGTTGGTGAACAGGTTGGCGCGGTGTGGAAATCGGTCAGACGCAGGCCGTTGCTGGCCAGGGCATCCAGGTTCGGCGTGGCGATTTCGCCACCGAAGGCGCCGAGGTCAGAGAAGCCGAGATCGTCGGCCAGGATCACCAGAAAATTGGGTCGTTGCGGCATCGATGAAGCTCCTCTCAATAGGCAATGAACGACAGCGGCAGATCGCGGATCTGTACCGGCACGCTCGGTTGGTAATGGTCGTCACTGGTGAGTTCGTGCAGCAGCTCTTCACGCAGTTGATGGAAGTCGAAACTGCTGCGCTGACGCGGATGCGGCAGGGCTATGTCGACCACCTGTTTGATCCGTCCCGGACGCGGCTCCATTACCACCACGCGGTCGGCGAGAAAGATCGCTTCCTCGACATCGTGAGTGACCAGAATCGTGGTGATTTTTGCGCGAGCACGAATCGCCAGAAGCTCGTCCTGCATCTGCTGGCGGGTCAGTGCGTCGAGCGCGCCGAAGGGTTCGTCGAGCAGCAGAATCCGTGGGCTGGCGACCAGCCCGCGAGCAATCGCCACGCGCTGGGCCATGCCGCCGGAGAGCTGGTGTGGATAGGCGCGGGTGAAGTCGCGCAGGCCGACCAGATCGATGAAATCGTTGATGCGCCGCTGCTTTTCGGAGGCAGCCAGTGGCTCGTTGACCAGGCCCAGGCCGATGTTGTCGGCCACCGTCAACCATGGGAACAAACGGTGCTCCTGAAACACGATGCCGCGCTCGCCGCCGATGCCACTGACGGCTTTGCCATCGACCGTGATCTGTCCGCGAAATTGCGTATCGAGGCCCACCAGCAAGCGCAACAAGGTGGATTTACCGCAACCGCTGGAGCCGACGATGGCGACGAATTCGCCCTCGGCGATGTCCAGATTGAATTCGCGAATCGCCTCCAGCTCGAAACCGTCGACGTCGAAGGATTTGCCTACGTGGGTGAAGCTGACAATCGGTGCGTTCATGCGTGTCTCCAGCGAGTGGCGCGAATTTCCAGGCGTTGGCCGATGAGGTTGAGCAGGGCGCCCGTCAGCCCGACCAGCAGCATCCCGGCCATGATCAGGTCCATGCGCAGCAACTGTTGTGCGCCGATCATCTGGCTGCCGATGCCGCCGTTGGACGGCATGAAATATTCGGCGCCGATGGTGCCGAGCCAGGCGTAGATCAGGCTCAGTCTGAGCCCGGCGAAAATCCCCGGTGCCGCGCCCGGCAACACCAGACGGCGCAGGCGCTGGCCGAGGCTCAGGCGCAGCACTTGCGCAGCTTCATTGAGTTGCGGCGAGAGGTTGGCAACGCTGCGTTGAGTGGCGATGAACAGCGGGAAGAACGCGGCGAGAGCAACGAACACCCACTTCGACAGTTCACCCAGGCCGAACCACGCGGTGAGCAGCGGCACCCAGGCGAAAATCGCGATCTGGCGGACAGCAGCGAGGGTCGGGCCGAGCAGCCGTTCGCTGGTGCGCGACAGGCCCAGCAGCAGGCCAAGGGCGAAGCCGAGCCCGCCACCCAACAACAGACCGCCAACGGTGCGGCCGAGGCTCAAGGCCATGCCGCTGATCAGCGTGCCGTCGAGCAGGCCGTTTTTTGTCGTGTCCAGCACCGCCAGCGGGCTGACCAGAATATTGGCGTCGATCCACTGCTGGTCGCTCGCCACTTGCCAGAGGCCGAGCAGACTCAGCGGCAACAGCCACGGTTGCAGCCGCTGCCAGCCTTCATAGCGCGGACCACGGCGGATTTCCGCAGTCGCCGGGTGCGGCCAGTGCACCAGTTTGCGGTCAAGAAAACCGATGCCGCGATCCATCGCTACACCGAGCACACCGATGACCACGATGCACACGAACACGATGTCGAGCATGAACAGCTGTCGCGCCCAGACCATCAGGTAACCGATGCCTTCGCTGGACGCCAGCAACTCCACTGCCAGCAACGAGGTCCAGCCCGCAGCCAGGGCCAGGCGAACGCCGGCCATGAACGCCGGCAGCGCGGCGGGCAACACCAGGCGGCGGATCAGCAAGTAGGGAGGCAGACGCAACACAGCGGCGGCTTCGCGCAGTTTCGGTTGTGCATCACGGACGCCGACCAGTGTGTGCAGGGTCACGGGGACCACGATGGCTTTGATCAGCACCACCAGTTTCAACGCTTCGCCGATACCGAAAAACACCATAAACAGCGGAATCCACGCCAGCGTCGGCACCTGTGCCAGACCAGCGAATGTCGGAAAGGCCAAGCGTTCGAGACGCCGGCTGAAACCCAGCGCAGCACCCAACACTGCGCCAGCGGATATCCCTGCGAGCAAACCCCAGAGCAGGCGTTGCAGGCTGATCCACAGGTGACTCCACAATTCACCCTGGGACAACTCGATAGCGCTGTTCCATACCAATGATGGCGCCGGCAGGATCTGTTCGCTCATCCATTGATTGCGCGCCGCCAGCCACCACAGGGCGAACAGGCTGATCGGCAGCAGCCAGGGCAACAGGCGTTGGTTGAGGCTTGGCCACGCCCGCCGACGTTTGATCGGCGGCGCGGGCAGCGGCAGGCTGAGCAGGGAATCACGGGCCATGGGTGACCTCCGTTGTCGGGTTGCATGGCTGACCGCTGTGCGTCTGTGGGAGTGGGCTGGTTCACGAAGGCGGCGTGCCAGTCGCGAATGGTGTTGGCTGACACGGCCTCTTCGCGAGCAAGCCCGTTCCCACAGGTGGTTAGCGGTGTATGCATATTTGATATATAAAAATTCAAATTAATTCTATTAAGAGATAAGTAAGACCATTTAAGGCCTCCAGCGCGATGCGCATCCAATGCATTCGAAGAATATTTTCGATGCTGTTAATGCATAGGCCGCTGCAAGCCGCGTTTTTGCTCGCTTAGCGTAAAAAGCTATAAAAATGTGCATTTATAGTATTTAAGCGAAGGTCATGCTTCGGCCTACTTTCGGCTCCTCAACGCCCGTCGTGATCAAGGAGCCGCACCCATGAACCTTCCCTTCAAACGTGTCTTCAGTCTGTTGACCATCCCGGCGCTGGCGGGGCTGCTGGCCTTTACCGCGCACGCCGACGAACTCAAGGTAATCAGGATCGCCGTGCCCGACCTGAGCGCCGGTACCCAGCACAGCGGTGGCGGTGTGGTGGACGTGCTGCGTGATCGGCAGATCTTCGAAAAGGCCTTTGCCGATCAGGGCATCAAGATCCAGTGGAGCTTCTTCAAGGGTGCCGGGCCGGTGATCAACGAGGCGTTCGCCAACGGGCAGGTCGATCTGGCGTATCTGGGCGATCTGGCAGCGATCATCGGCAAGTCCAACGGCCTCGATACGCGTCTGCTCAGCGCCAGTGCGCGCGGGGTGAAGCAGTATCTCGGCGTGGTGCCGGGTTCGGGGATCAAGACCTTGCAGGATCTCAAGGGCAAGCGCGTGGCGATCTTCCGTGGCACCGCCACGCAGTTGTCGTTTGACGCGGCGCTGGCCAGCCAGGGTTTGAGCGAGAAGGACTTGAAGGTGATCAACCTCGACTTCAGCGGCGCGGTCGCGGCACTGGCGGCCAAACAGATCGACGCGTCGTGGGGCAGCTCAGGGCTGACGGCGCTGCAAGCCAAGGGGCTGGCGGAATTGCCGCTGAACACCAAGGACCTGGGCGGCGCCGGCAGCGTGCAGTCGGTGCTGGTGGGCGCTGGCAAGTTTGTCGACGGGCATCCGGAGGCCGTGGCGAAACTGCTCAAGGCGCAGCAGCAGGCGGTGGAGTGGCTGACCCAGGACAGCAACAAGGACGCCTATGTGCAACTGGTGTCGGGGCTGGCAAGTTATCCACCGGTGATCCTGTCGCAGGATCTGCAGGATCAGAAACTCAGCGAAGTATTCCCGTCGACCCTGGACCCGGTGTTCCTCGGCAAATTGCAGGACTCGGTGGACTTGGCGGCGCAGCAGAAACTGATTCGCAAGCCGTTCAAGGTCAGCGATTGGGTGGCGCCTGAACTGGCGGCGGCCAAGCTCTGAATCTTTAGTGTCTGGACGGGCCTCTTCGCGAGCAAGCCCGCTCCCACAGGGAATCTTCAGTGAACACAGATTTTGTATTCAACAGCGATCCCCTGTGGGAGCGGGCTTGCTCGCGAAAAGGCCCTAAACCGCGACGCTGATCTCCTGTTTATCCACTGCCACCAACGTCTCGATCATCGCCCGCGCCGCCGGCGACAGCCTGAATCCGGTGCGACTGACAATCCCGCAGCGCGCATTCATGGTCTCCAGATTCTGCGGCAGATTGCGCCAGTGCAGCAGCGCGAGCGTGCCCTGGGCAATGTCCTCGACGAACGCCTCTTCCGTGCCCACGCCAATCGCGTTGGATTGCAGCACTACTTTCACCAGCGCCGGGAAATGCTCGGTCTCGATGGTCGGCGAAAAATCGATCCGGCCGCTGAGGTTTGCCAGCAATTTGCGGATCCCCGGCGGGATCAGTGTGGTCGCCAGCGGGTAGTCGAACATGTCGTTGGTCGACAGGCTTTCCTTGGCCAGTAGCGGGTGCCCCGGACGGCAGAAAAACACCCCGCGCTTGGGCGTCAGGGCCTGGGTCTGAAAGTTCGGATCGGCCTCGAAATGGCGGATGTCGGCGATGAAGAATTCGATCTCTTCGCGGCTCAGCGCACGGCTGAGTTTTTCCCAGTTATCCACCTGAAAACAGGTGCGCACTTTCGGGTGCGCGTTGATGAATTGCGCGACTGCATCGGGCACCAGTTTCACTGCTGGCGCCGGGCCGCAACCGAAGTGCAGTTCTCCGGCATCGAGCTTGGTCATCTGCGTCACCTCGGCACTGAGCAACGCTGCGCCCTGCACCAGAGTCAGGGCGTGTTGCAGCACCACCTGGCCTTCTGGCGTGGGGCGCAGATCCTTGTTGCCGCGATCCACCAGTACGCAGCCGAACTCCTGCTCCAGCCCTTGAATGCTGCGGCTGAACGCCGGTTGGGTGATACCCATTGCGTCCGCCGCACGGACAAAACTGCGGTGTTCGTTGAGGGCGATGAAGTAACGCAACTGGCGAAGATCCATATGCTTTTCCTGCATCCTAAAAATAGCTCGAAGGCATTTGCGACGAGGGTTGCTTGAGGTTTTAAATGCAAGCTCTTATTCCGTCAACGAAGCATGTGAATATCTATTAGATATAAATGGAATATAGATAGAGCGATGTTTCGCTGCCACCCAACCGCAAGCAGTCGATGAGGGTCTACCCATGAGCAATGCCGCACTCGCTGTAAAACCCGCTGTCCACGCGCTGGAAGTTCATCCAGTGGCCGGTCGTATCGGCGCCGAGATTCGTGGCGTGCATCTGTCCGGTGAGCTGGACGCCGCTACCGTCGAAGCCATTCAACAGGCGCTGATCCAGTACAAGGTCGTGTTCTTCCGCGAGCAGACCCAGCTCGACGATCAGCGCCAGGAAGCCTTCGCCCATCTGCTCGGCGAACCTGTGGCGCATCCGACCGTGCCGGTGCGTGAGGGCACGCGTTATCTGCTGGAACTGGACGGTGCCGAGGGCCAGCGCGCCAACTCCTGGCACACCGACGTGACCTTCGTCGACGCCTACCCGAAAGCCTCGATTCTGCGCTCGGTAGTGGCGCCGGCCTTCGGTGGCGACACCCTGTGGGCCAACACCGCGACCGCGTACAACGAACTGCCAAGCGAGCTGCGTGAACTGGCGGACAAACTGGTCGCCGTGCACAGCAACGAATATGACTACGCCGGGGCCAAGCCGGACGTGTCGGCGGAGAAGCTCGAGCGCTATCGCAAAATCTTCACTTCTACCGTCTACGAGACCGAGCACCCGGTGGTGCGCGTGCACCCGATCAGTGGCGAGAAGAGCTTGCTGCTGGGGCATTTCGTCAAGCGCATCAAGGGTTACTCGCAGGCTGATTCGGCGCACCTGTTCGGGCTGTTGCAGAGCCACGTGATTCGTCAGGAAAACACCGTGCGCTGGCGCTGGAAGGCCGGTGACGTGGCGATCTGGGATAACCGTTCGACCCAGCATTACGCGATTGATGATTACGGCACCCAGGATCGCATCGTGCGGCGGGTGACGCTCAAGGGTGAAGTGCCGGTGGGGGCTTCGGGGCAGCGCAGCCAGACGATTAAAGGTGCCGAGCTCGTCGGCGTCTGATCGGGCCTATTCGCGAGCAAGCCCGCTCCCACAGTGCAAATGTGTTGAACACAATGGATGTGAACGACACAAAACCTGTGGGAGCGAGCCTGCTCGCGAAGCTTTTAATCACCAAACACCGATCTGTACGACTTTCTCGCTCTCCGGCTCCCCATATCGAAACCGCTGCCCGCGCAAATCAATCTCCTGATGACTGATCGTGGTGCGCCGCTTCAACCCGCGCACCCATTCGAACAGATACCCCGCATGTTCCTCGCGCACCGCCGCGTAGGCCGGATCCTCACCCAGATCGCGCAGTTCCTGTGGATCATTCAGCAGGTCAAACAACTGTGGCCGGAAGCCGTCGTACGCCAGGTATTTCCAGCGTTCGCTGCGCACCATGGTCATGCGGCAACGGTCGATCGGCTGGCCGAGTCGCTCGCGCGCCGGGGCCTGGAAGGCGTAGTCGTATTCGCTGATTGCATAGCGGCGCCAGTCGGGGCTTTCACCGTGCAACAGCGGGATCAGCGAGCGTCCTTCCAGCCGATGTTCGGCCCCCGCCAAGCCCAGCGCCTGCAGAAACGTCGGCAATGCGTCGATGGTTTCTGCAAGACGCTCATCTACCGTGCCTCGAGTGATGTCCGCCGCCGCCCGCGGGTCGCGCACGATCAGTGGCACGCCCACCGCCGGCTCCAGCAAAAACTCCTTCTCGCCCAGCCAGTGATCGCCAAGAAAGTCGCCGTGGTCGCTGGTGAACACGATCAGCGTGTCATCCCAACGACCGTTGCTCTGCAGAAAATCGAACAGCCGCCCAAGCTGATCATCCACCTGCTTGATCAGGCCCATGTAAGTGGGAATTACATTCAATCGTACTGAATCGCGGGAGAAGTTGAGACTCTCCTCATGCTGGCGAAACGCCGTGTATACGGGGTGTTTGCTGGCTTCGGAGGGCGTCGCGCGGACCGCTTCGAGAATCGATTTCGTACTGTACAATGTGTGGTATGGCGCAGGTACGATGTAGGGCCAGTGCGGTTTGATGTAGGACAGGTGCAAACACCAGGATTTGTCACCTTGCTCACCGATGAAGTCGATGGCTCGATTTGTAGTGTAGACAGTCTCTGAAAATTGCTCGGGAATTCGCGCTGGCAAATGCGCATGACGCATCTGCCAGCCGCTGAGGATTTCGCCGTTCTCGCCTTCGGCGGCGTTGGCCCAGTCGTGCCAGGGATTGCGCCCGTCGAACCCCTGCTCGCGCAGGTAATGGGTGTAGGGCGCGGACTCGCGTTTGTCGTCGAACAACGGGTCGTCGGGGAAGATCCCGTCGTGGCGAAAGTACGGTTCGAAACCGACCTCGTTGAGCACCTCGGCCTGCGCGCTGTCCGGGCTGATTGCCAAGCGCTGCAGCGCATCGACATTGGCCGTGGCGTGGGTCTTGCCGACCAGCGCGGTGCGGATGCCGTGGGGGCGCAGGTAGTCGCCGATCGTCAGTTCTTCCAGCGGCAACGGCACGGCGTTCCACGCCACTTGATGGCTGCTGACGTAACGCCCGGTGTAGGCGGACATTCGCGATGGCCCGCAGATCGTGCCTTGGGTGTAGGCACGGCTGAAGCGCACGCCGGCGGCGGCCAGGCGATCGATGTTTGGCGTGTGCAGATGCGGATGGCCGTAGCAGGACAGGTAATCGCGGCGCAGTTGATCGCACATGATGTACAGCACGTTACGCACGGGGTTTGGCGGGTTGGACATGGGGTTCACCGGTCAGAGAGACAGGCGAGGGTTTTCGCTTTCGGTGGGGGTGTTCGGCAAGTGCATTTGGGGAATGGGTTTGATGCAGGGATTGCATCAGCGCCTTCGCTGACGCCATCGCGAGCAGGCTCACTCCTACAATAGGAATGCGATCCTTTGTAGGAGTGAGCCTGCTCGCGATAGCGGTTTATCAGACCGCAAAATTCTCCAGCGAACAGACCTCCTCATCCACCGCATCAATCGCCTTGATCTGCTCAATCATCGCCTCCGCCAACGGTGACAGCCGATACCCCGCGCGGCTGACAATTCCATAACGGGTGTACAGCTCCTCCAGATCTTCCGCCAGGCCCTCAATCTTCAAACACACCAGCTCACCCTTGGCCTGATGCAGCGCATCGGAATACGCGCCAACAATCCCGATCGCGTCCGAACGCAGCACCACGCTGAGCAGGCTGGAGCTGTTTTCGCATTCCACATTGGGCGTGAAATCCGGGCGGCCGCTGAGGTCGACGATGACCTTGCGCAGGTTCGGCGGACGGATGCTCACCGCCAGTGGATAACTCATCAACTGCTCGGCGGTGACCCGTTCAAAAGCAGCCAGCGGATGCCCGGCGCGGCAACAGAAATGCCATTTACGCGGGCGCAATCGATAGGTGAGGTAATCCGGATCGGCCTCGAAGTGTCGGGTGTCGGCGACGAAAAATTCGAACTCTTCACTGAGCAGGCGTTTGCTCAGGCTCTGCCAGTCATCGACCTGAAACTGCACCCGCGCCTTTGGATAACGCCCGATGAACGCGCCGATCGCTCGCGGGATCAATCCGGCTGCCGGTGCCGGGCCGCAACCGAAGCGCAGCTCACCGGCCTCCAGGCCATTGAACTGGCTGATCTCGTTGGCCATCTGCTGCGCGCCGCTGACCAGCCGCCGAGCATGTTCGAGCAGCACCTGGCCCTGTTTGGTTGGCGGCAAAGCCTTGCGCCCGCGATCGATCAACTGACAGCCGACGCTGTGTTCCAGCGCCTGAATGCTGCGGCTGAACGCCGACTGCGACAGGTTCACCGCCTGCGCGCCGGCGACGAAGCTGCGTTGTTCGGCGAGGGCGATGAAGTGACGTAACTGGCGCAAGTCGATATGCATTTTTCACATAAAAAATATCCGGGAAATGCATTGGATATGCATTAGGTCGACTCCTTATAAAGGCAATCTCTTATGCAGTAAATATTTGTAAATCTATAAATAAATAACTTAAAAGAATATGCAGCGCTGAAGATGTCTGTGTGTTTTTTGACCAGGAGCCGCGCCATGAGTCCGTTGAACCTTGCGTCACCCTTAACGCCACGACGGCTCAAACGCCTGCCTCTGGCCTTGTTGCTGGCGGGGAGCGCCAGTTGGACACACGGCTACGCCGCCGACGCTGAAACCCCACCATCGACCCCGGCCGGCAAGCCTGCGGCCAACAGTTCACAACTGGAAACGGTGACGGTCACCACCCGTCGTCGCGAAGAAAGTTCGCAAGACGTGCCGACGCCAATGAGCGTGGTCAGCGGCCAGACCCTGGAGACGCAACGGGTCTACCGGATTCAGGATTTGCAGCAACTGGTGCCCAGCGTCAACGTCGCCTACATGCACGCGCGCCAGTCCAGCGTGTCGATTCGTGGCCTGGGCAACAACCCGGCCAGCGACGGCCTGGAAGGCAGCGTCGGTCTGTACATCGACAACGTGTATCTGGGCCGTCCGGGGATGGCGGTGTTTGACCTGATGGACATCGAACAACTCGAAGTCCTGCGCGGGCCACAGGGCACGCTGTTCGGCAAGAACACCACCGCCGGGGTGATCAACATCAGCACGCGCGCGCCGACCTTCACGCCGGAACGCAGCATTGAAACCTCGGTCGGCGAGGACGGCTATTTCCAGACCAAGGGCACGATTTCCGGGCCGCTCAACGATCAACTGGCCGGGCGCTTTTCGGCCTATCGCACCCGCAGCGATGGCGACATCAAGAACGAGTACAACGGCCATGACCTGAATGGCGGATCGCGCGACGGTTTCCGTGCGCAGTTGCTGTTCAAGCCCAACGAAGATTTCAACCTGCGCTGGATCGGCGACTACAACGAAGAGGATTCCAGCGCCGGTACCCGCGTGCTGTACAGCACCGGGCCGACCATCAATGGCGTCAACCTCTACCAATCGCGGGCCAATGCCGCCGGCGCGACACTGGTCAACGGTTCGCACCGCAAGGTCAATCTGGACAGCGACCAGCACGTTACCGTGCATCAGGGCGGCACGTCGGTAGAAGCCAACTGGACGTTGCCGAGTGATTTCACCCTGACCTCGATCAGCTCCTACCGCTTCTGGAATTTCACTCCGGCCAACGACGATGGCCTCAACGTGGCGGCCACCTACAACGCCGGTGTCTCGGTGGAAGACAAACAGTACTCGCAGGAATTTCGCCTCGCGTCGCCCAAAGACGAGTTCTTCGATTACGTGGTGGGCGCGTACTACTTCGGTTCGGATCTGGACAACAAATCCTTCGCCTATTACGGCCCGCAGGCCGACATCTGGAATGGCACGCCGCGCGGTGCCCTGGCCAATGTCGGCAGCGTCGGCAACGGCCACATCAAGACCGACAGTTTCGCGCTGTTCGCCCAAGGCACCTGGCACCTCACCGAACGCCTGGATTTCACCGCCGGGGTGCGCGGCACCTATGAAGAAAAAAATGCCTGGGTCACCCGCGATGCGCCAGTCGGTGGTGCTGTGGTGACCGGCGCAGCGGCCACCGCACGACGCGGCCGTGCCGGCGCCTACGATTCCGGCAATCTCAATCAGTACAGCTCCAGCCCGTCCGGGTTGCTCAACCTCAGTTATCGCATCACCGATGATCTGCTCGGTTACGCCACTCTGTCCCACGGTGAAAAATCCGGTGGGGTGAACCTCGCGGTGGGGTCTGCGCCAACCGCCGGCGCCGATTCGCTGCTGATCGGCACCGAGCGCGCGAACAACGCCGAACTCGGCTTCAAAAGCACCCTGTGGGATCGCCGTCTGCAACTCAACGCCAACGTGTTCTGGACCCAGGTCAACGCCTACCAGACCAACGCCTACGACGACGTCAATCGCGTGCAATACCTGACCAACGCCGGCTCGGTGCGCTCGCGCGGCGTCGAGTTTGAAAGCACGGTGATCCCGCTGCGCGGCCTGACCCTGAACTTCAACGGCTCGTACAACGACGTCAGTTACCTCTCGTACAAAGATGCACCGTGCCCGCCGGAAGTCAGCCAGGCACCGGGTGCGCCGGCCTCTTGCGACCTCAGCGGGCACCAGGTGGTCGGCGCCTCGAAATGGATCGGCAACGCCAACGGCGAATACAAATGGAATCTGGCCAATGGCTTCGAACCCTACGTCACCGCCAGCTATGCGTTCCGCTCCAAAGCGGTGGGCACGGTGGAGGACTCCGACTACGGGCAGATCCCGAGTTACGCCGTGGTCAACCTCTCGACCGGTCTGCGCGGCGACTTCAACCAGGGGCAGTGGGACGTCTCGCTGTGGCTGAAAAACGCCTTCGACAAAACCTACTACACGACCCTCTGGACCGGCGGCAACGGCGGCTACGAAGGCCTGCTCGGCACGCCGCGCACCCTCGGTGTAACCGGTCGCTACGACTTCTGATTTGATCGTTCAAGGAGCTGCATCATGTTGCCAGGTAAAACCGCTTCAGCGCTGTTGTTGTCCGGCGCGGTGCTCAGTAGCGGGGCGTTCGCCGCGCCCAGCGTGTACCCGACCGGCGTTACCCGTTACGACCCGGACAAGGCGTTCAACCAGTACGTGATCTTCAGTGGCGCTGACAAGCAGACGCACCTGATCGACATGAATGGCAATGAGGTGAAGACCTGGCCACAAGCGGGTTTTCCGTCGGCGATCATCGACCCACAACTGGTCGGCGGTGAGCGCGGACACGTGCTGCTGCAACTGAGCGACAAGGATCCGGGCAAGCTCGGTTCGGCCGGCAACGGTCTGGGCAACCAGAGCGTCGGCGAACTGGACTGGAACGGCAAAGTACTCTGGCAGTGGGGTGACAAGGCGCCCGGCGGCGCGGCGCAACAGCATCATGATCAACGCAGGTTAAGCAACGGCAACACCGTGGTGCTGGCGAACAAAGTGCACCAGGTCAAAGGTTTCAAAGTGCCCGAGGTGATCGACGATGCGATCTATGAAGTCAGTCCTGACGGCGCAGTGAAATGGCAGTGGCTGGCCTCGGAACACCTGAACGAATTCGGCTTCACCCCGGAGCAACTGAAACTGGTGCGCGCCAGCGACAATCCGGATTACCTGCACATCAACAACCTCAGCGTGGTCGGGCCGAACAAGTGGTTCGATGCCGGTGACAAACGCTTCAATCCGGACAACCTGTTACTCGATTCGCGTAACGCCAACTTCATCGCGATCATCGACAAACGCAGCGGCAAAGTGGTCTGGCGCCTCGGCCCGAACTTGCCGCTGATCAACCCGAAAACCGCACAAAAGCTGCCGCGCCCGGTGGACCAGTTCGTCGGCCAGCATGACGCGCACATCATCCCGGCCGGACTGCCTGGCGCCGGTAACCTGTTGGTGTTCGACAATCAGGGTTCGGCGGGTTATCCGAACGTCACCCTCGGGCTGATTTCCGGTTCGCGGGTGCTGGAAATCGATCCGCTGAAAAACCAGATCGTCTGGCAGTACAGCGCGGCCAATTCGAAGCAGCCGGGGTGGGCGTTCTACAGCTCGTTCATCAGCAGCGCGCGACGTTTGCCCAACGGCAATACGCTGATCGATGAAGGCATGAACGGGCGATTTTTCCAGGTGACGGCCAGCGGCGAAAACGTCTGGGAGTACGTCAGCCCGTATCTGGGCAAGGCGCCGGGCAGCGATGCGATCAGCAACTGGGTCTATCGGGCGTTGCCTGTGAGTTATGACTGGGTGCCGGCGGACACACCCCGCTCCGAGAGCGCCGTGATTGCTCCGACATCGGCCGTGCAACAGACAAGCGCCAGTCGTTAGTTGAAAAGGAATTAATGCTCGAATGAATGGCGATAAGTTATGTGCGATTTGAACAGCGCTTATTGCAATTTCGTTGAAAAGTCGCGTGGACAATAAGTGAATGCCGAACCATCCTGAGTGTCGTGAGTTTCCAGGAGGAAACTTGCTCTCATCGGAAGACACTTATCCAACGATAAAGGAAATCTCGTTATGTCGAGCATTAATGGCAATTATGTAAACGCTAACGCTGGCGCCAAACTGACGATTACCGATGGCAACGACTCCAACGGCACCTTCAGCGGCAAGTTCAGCCAGAACGGCGTGAACTACGACATCGCTTACGGGCATTACCATTTCCAGAACAGCACCGGGCAGCCTACGATCATTACGTTTACGGCGCTGAATGATGGTACTGGCTATCAGTCATGGACATTGTTCTCACCCGATCACAATTACTCGAAAGTTCGCGCGGTGGGTTCGCGCAACAACTTTGACGGTGATGTTGTTGGTTTGGCGGGAGAATTTATTAAACAGTAATTAAGTTTCACAAAAAAGCCGCCATGCTGTTTAAGTCTGGCGGCTTTTTCTTACATGAAATAAGTCATTTTCATGCCGGTCGTGCTTCCTGTGGATGACAGAGTTTGCTTGCGCCTGATTCTAAGCTCGCTGTGAACTTAATCATTGATCAGGACGCTTACATGCAAAACGCGCTTTATTCCAACACCCTCGATGGACCCTCACTGACTATTGTCGATTCCGATGATCGCACCGGTGTCTTCGCTGGCACATTGCATCACCAAGGCATCGACTACGACATCGTCAATGGACGTTATGCCAGCCTCAACGGCTATCAGCCACCGACGGTGGTCACGCTCATTGCCAATCACCAGGATCACGGTTACTTCGCCCTGACCCTGTTCTCGCCAAGTCGCGGCACGCACGAATTGCGCGGGCACTGCGTGCGTGTCACCTATGACGGCGCGGTCAGCAGTCTGCCGGGCGATTTCGTTCGCCATGCATGAGGCGCAGCCAGCGCCAGGTTTCTCCTTCAAAACATCAAGCAAGGATGCTGCACATGTCCACGATCAACGGCGTTTATCGTCATGAACCTTCAGATACAACCTTGACCCTGGCCGATGGCGATGACCGCACCGGCAGTTTCACGGGCACTCTGTCTGTGTCCGGGACCGATTACCCACTCGCATTCGGCAATTTTCATTTCAGGCATGGTTTTTCAACGGGCACAGTTGCCATCACGTTCAGCATGTTGATGGCCGATGGTACGGGGCAAGCATGGGTGATGTTTTCGCCTGATCAGTCCTATGCACGCCTGCGGGCAATGGGCAGCGCTGCCGACCTGGCCGGAGAGATCGCGTTGACCGGCCTTGAGTTTGTCCGACAAGCACCCTGAAAAAGCGCGGATTAAACGGTTTTCGCATGCTTTGGCCGAATATTTTTCATGCTTGAAAAGCATTGTAAATTTGCGCTGCGGCGCAAGCCCTTGCAGGCCGTGGCCTCGC
This sequence comes from Pseudomonas sp. P8_229, assembly GCF_034008635.1. Classification (NCBI taxonomy): domain Bacteria; kingdom Pseudomonadati; phylum Pseudomonadota; class Gammaproteobacteria; order Pseudomonadales; family Pseudomonadaceae; genus Pseudomonas; species Pseudomonas sp. P8_229. The sequence continues at coordinate 3,210,321 of NZ_CP125378.1, forward strand.
GGGGATCGCTGAGAATTTATATACAAAAAACATCTAAACACATCAATAAAAGTTACTTTCGGAGATAAGTGATTGCTCCAATGATTCACCCAACGACCGGTCGCACGGGGGATACAGGTGGCGGCCGGTCGGGTACTTCGCAAAAGAGACCGCAGGGAGTGAATCAATGGGCAATGTCCAGACCGCCGCCAGCGCACAGGAATTGCTGTGGCGCCAGGCACCGAGTGGCGAATTGGTCGATCTTGGCCGGCCTCATCGTGTGCCGTTGGGGCAGTTGCGTTTGCAGCGTGCGCCCAAGGGCATTCTGAGCCGACGCGAAGCGATCCTGCTCGGTGTGCTGGCGCTGGTGGTGCACGCTGCGGTGATCTACTGGCTCAACCAGCAGCCAACGCCGGTGCTGCCGATCGTGCCGCCGGAAATTCCGCCGATGACCATCGAGTTTTCGCGTCCGGCGCCACCCGCGCCGCCAGTGGTCGAACCGCCGCCACCGGCGCCGGTCGTTGAGCCACCGCCGCCGGTTGAAGACGAGTTGGCCGTGAAGCCGCCGCCACCCAAACCGATTCCAAAACCCAAGCTGAAACCGGTGGCCAAACCGGTTCCGAAGCCAGTACCGAAAACCGTTGAGCAGCCACCCGCGCCGCCGCAACCGGCAGCCCCGGTCGCTGCGCCAGCGCCACCTGCACCACCGGCCCCAGCGCCCGTGACACCGGCCTCGGCCAACGCCGCATATTTGAAGAACCCGGCCCCGGAATACCCGTCGCTGGCCCAGCGTCGCGGTTGGGAAGGCACGGTGATGTTAAGGGTCCACGTGTTGGCCAACGGCAAACCGGGCGAGATCCAGATCCAGAAAAGCAGTGGCCGGCAACAGCTCGATGACGCAGCGCTGAGCGCGGTCAAGCAGTGGAGCTTCGTCCCGGCCAAGCAGGGTGATGTCGCCCAGGACGGCTGGGTCAGCGTGCCCATCGACTTCAAGATTCATTAAACCGAAACCTATTTCGCGCTAAACGTTTACACGAGGGAACACATCATGACGTTACTGGCATCTCCACTGGAATCCATCGAAAGCGCGGTGATCTGGCTGCTGGTGGTTTTTTCCGTCGCCACCTGGGGGCTGGCCCTGCTCAAGGCTGTGCAGTTCGGTCGTCTGAAGGCGCAGGATCGCAGGTTTCATAAACGCTTCTGGGCGGCGTCGAGTCTGGATTCCGCCGCCGAGTTGAGCGAAACCCAGCCCGGCGCTGCCGCCCGGGTGGCGCAGGCCGGTTACGCGGCGATTCAGGTGGGCGAGGCGCCGCAGGCCAATGACCTGAGCCAGGCGATCAACCATCAGGATCGACTGGAGCGTGCCTTGCGTCAGCAGATCGTGCGCGAACGTCGTTCGCTGGAAACCGGTCTGGCGGTGGTCGCGAGTATTGGCAGTACCTCGCCGTTCATTGGCCTGTTCGGCACGGTGTGGGGAATCATGGAAGCGTTGAAAGGCATCAGCGCAGCCGGTTCGGCGAGTCTGGAAACCGTGGCCGGCCCGATCGGCGCGGCACTGGTCGCCACTGGTGTGGGGATCGCGGTCGCGGTGCCGGCGGTGCTGGTTTACAACTACTTTTTGCGGCGCCTGAAACTGACCGCCGCGGACCTGGATGACTTCGCCCACGACTTCTACAGCCTGGCGCAGAAGAGTTCGTTCCGCGTGCTGATCCACCCGACCGCGAACAAGGTGGTGGCGCCGGGCAACGCAGCAAAAGTGAAGGAGGCGTCCTGAGATGGCCTTTTCCACGCAAGACAGCGACGAGGTACTGAGCGAGATCAACGTGACGCCGCTGGTAGACGTGATGCTGGTGCTGCTGGTGGTGTTCATCGTCACCGCGCCGCTGCTGACCAACGCGATTCCGATCAACCTGCCAAAGACCGAGGCGGTGGCGCCGGTCGAGCAGAAAGACCCGCTGGTGGTGAGCATCGACGGTGCCGGCAAACTGTTTATCAACAAGGATGAAATTCAGCCGGACCTGCTGGAGTTCAACCTCAAGGCGGCCAAGGCGAAAGACCCAGAAGTGCGCGTGCAATTGCAGGCCGACGACGGGGTGAACTACGGCGAAGTGGCGCGGGCCATGGCTTCGATCGAGCGGGCAGGGATTACCAAGTTGTCGGTGATCACTGCGCGGTGACAAGGATTTACGTTTTTCCGGGGCCGTCTCCTTGGCAGGGTGCGGCCCTTTTTTTATCCCGCGATTCTCGCTACACCAACGACCTCCTGTAGGAGTGAGCCTGCTCGCGAAGGCGTTCTGTCAGTCGAAGATGAATAGACTGATCCAGTGCATTCGCGAGCAAGCCGCTCCCGCAGGTGCTGTATCTAATATTCTTTTCAGGTCTTAATAAATAGCTTCTTATTCCTTAACGAATATAAATCCCGTCCCTATACTCGATCAGGAACAGACACGACGCAGGAGAGCTCCCCCATGCGCAACGAATCAATCCGCTATCTGATTGTGCCGGGCTGGCAAGGATCGCCAGAAGATCATTGGCAAACCCACTGGCAAAACAGCCTGCCCAACAGCGCCCGGGTGGAGCAGGCCGACTGGCTGACGCCGCGCCGTGAAGACTGGGTCGCCGCGCTGGCCGAAGCGATTGCCGCCGACAGCACGCCCGTGATCCTGATCGCCCACAGCCTCGGCTGTGTCACCGTTACGCATTGGGCCGCTACCGCGCCGCTGCAATATCTGCGGCAGGTGCGGGGGGCGCTGCTGGTCGCGCCCGCGGATGTCGAGCGCCCGACCTGCGCGCCGGCGCTGCGCAATTTCGCGCCGATTCCGAGTGATCTGCTGCCGTTCCCCTGCCAGGTCGTCGCCTCCGACAACGACGCCGCCGTCAGCGCCCCGCGTGCTCTTGAGTTGGCGCGTCACTGGGGCGCCGAGGCGGGGATTCTCGCCGGGGCCGGGCACATCAACGTCAAGTCCGGGCATCAGCGCTGGGAGCAAGGGTTCGCCTACCTCTATCGCCTGCAAAACCGCCTGGAACACCACGCCCGGCGCCGCGCTTGAGTTGTATTTTTTCTTTTTGATCGCCCCCGTCTCCCGGCGGTTGTGGGCGGGAGTCTGCCATGAGTTTTGAAACGTTCGGTCAGCCGTTGCTGACCTTTCCCGATGCGGAAAAAAGCCCCCTGAGCATCCGCGCCAAGGCGCTGGTCTTCGTCGATCCACGTTCGCGCCAATTGCGCGAAGAGCTGGAGCACCTGGCACCACGGGCAATCTCGGTATTGATCCGTGGCGAGACCGGCACCGGTAAAGAGTTGCTCGCCCGCCACATCCACCGTGCCAGTGATCGCAGCGGCCTGTTCGTCTCGGTCAATTGCGGCGCGATCAGCCCGACCTACGCTGATGCCGAACTGTTCGGCTATGCCGCCGGCAGTTACACCGGTTCGGCCAGCAGCCGCGCCGGCTGGTTCGGTTCGGCCAACGGCGGCACCCTGTATCTGGACGAGATTGGCGACCTGCCGCTGCCGATCCAGATCAAATTGCTCGCTGCCCTGGAAAACCACGAAGTGACCCGCGTCGGCGCTCATCAGCCGAGCCCGGTGGACGTGCGCCTGGTCGCAGCGACCAGCATCGATCTGGCACAAGCGGTAGACGCGGGGAAATTTCACGAACGGCTCTATCACTACCTCAGCGAAGGGCAACTGGAGCTGCCGGCGCTGCGCGAACGGATCGGCGACATCCTGTCGCTGGCCGAGTATTTTCTCGGCATCTACAGCCAGCGCCTCGACCTGCCGGTGCCGTTGATCAGCGAAGCGGCGCAACACCTGCTGGAGCGCCACAGTTGGCCAGGCAACACCCGTGAGCTGGAAAACGTCATTCACTTTGCGTTGTTGGTCAGCACTGGTGATGAAATTTTGCCGGAACACCTTAACCTGCCCGAAGCGTCTGGGCCGCACCTGCAGATCGAACGACTGGTGGCGCAGATCAACATCGGCGGCAGCGTTGATGAGCGTAAGGCCTTGAAAGATTTGCTGATTGGTTTGAGTCAACGCTTGTGACCGTTTTGTTCTGTATGAGCAAAATGGAATAACAAAGTGAATAAACGTTATTGTCCGGGAATAAAAAATCCCGGTATTGTCCGCTTCACGCCAGAGATAGCACTTCACTGGCACTCGTATTAATAGCCGTCGCCATCCGCGATCGTGATTCTCGATAAGGACACTGCATGAAAAAGGTTCTGTTGTTTACCGCATTGGCGGCTGCTCTGACTGCTTCGCTGGCTCAGGCCGGCGAGAAACTGGTGGTCGCGGCGACTCCGGTGCCACACGCTGAAATTCTTGAACTGATCAAACCGACCCTCGCCAAAGAAGGCGTGGATCTGGAAATCAAAGTCTTCACCGACTACGTACAGCCAAACGTACAAGTGGGCGAGAAGCGTCTGGATGCCAACTACTTCCAGACCCTGCCGTACCTGAACAGCTTCAACCAGGGCAAATACAAGGATGACAAATCCAAGTACCTGGTGACCGTGCAAGGCGTGCACGTTGAACCGTTTGGTGGCTACTCGAAAAAGTACAAAACCCTGGCTGAACTGCCGGACGGCGCCACCATCGCCATCCCGAACGAAGGCAGCAACAGCGGCCGAGCCCTGATCCTGCTGCAGAAGGCTGGTCTGATCGAGCTGAAAGACCCGAAAAACGCGCTGGCCACCCCGAAAGACATCGCCAAGAACCCGCACAACTTCAAGTTCAAGGAACTGGAATCGGCGCTGCTGCCACGCGTGCTGAACGAAGTTGACCTGGACATGATCAACACCAACTACGCGCTGGAAGCCAAGCTGAACCCGACCAAGGATGCGCTGGTGATCGAAGGCGCTGATTCGCCTTACGTGAACTTCCTGGTGGCCCGTGAGGACAACAAGAACAGCGACGCGATCCAGAAACTGGCCAAAGCCCTGACCAGCCCGGAAGTCAAAGCGTTCATCGAGAAGAAGTACAACGGCGCGGTACTGCCAGCGTTCTGATCCGACGCTTGAGTGAACCCTCTTCAAGGTGCGAAAACGCCGATGGCCCGTAATGGTCATCGGCGTTTTTGTGTGAACGCAGTTTTCGGCCGGTGATTGTTCCTGTGGCGAGGGGATTTATCCCCGATCGGCTGCATAGCAGTCGTGAAGTCAGTCAACACGGTGCATCTATAACCCGATATCTGGGGCCGCTTCGCAGCCCATCGGGGATAAATCCCCTCGCCACAAAGTCAGCAGCCAGAAGCAAAGATCGCAGCCTTCAGCAGGTCCATGCAGGAGCTGCCGAAGGCTGCGATCTTTTGATCTTTTATTCAGGCCGCTTGGGTTTTCAACGCCCGGCGCAACGCCACCAACAATTTCACAATCTCCTGCGGATCCAGTCGCTGCGGCACTTTTGCGTCCATGTTGTCTTCCTTGTAATGGTTTGGCCGGGGGAGTCTGGCCAAAAGCTGTTCGTCCTTGGAGGGCTTTCATGCAAAAAAGATCCTTCCTACAGCGCAGGGGAAAATAGCCTTCTTATTCCTTCCCGGCAAACCCGCAAGATAGTTTTTTGGGTGATATCAATATGCTTTATCGGTATTTAAATTCTTGTTTTTATACCTATAAAGTCAGCACCTGCCGGACAGTTACCCGCTGTCCATGGACTGCATGACCGTCGCTTACCGAGCGGCGTCCAGGATGCTTCATGACTTTCGACTACGCATTTATCCTCAGCACGCTGCCGGCGTTTCTCAAAGCCGTAGGCGTAACGCTGCAGGTCGGATTCATTGCCATCGGCACGTCGCTGCTGGTGGCGCTGCTCAACGCGACGATCCTGGTGTTTCGCACGCCTTACCTGCAGCGCGCCGTCGGCCTGTATGTGGAACTGGCGCGTAACACACCGCTGCTGATCCAGCTGTTCTTCGTCTACTTCGCCTTGCCGGCTATCGGCATCAAGGTTTCCGGTTTCACCGCCGCGATCATCACCATGACGTTTCTCGGTGGCGCCTACCTCACCGAGGTGCTGCGTGCCGGCGTCGATGCCGTGCCGCAGGCGCAACTGGAATCGGGGCGTTCCATCGGCCTGTCGCGCGGCCAGTTGCTGCGCTACGTGATCCTGCCGCACGCAGGGATTCTCAGCTTGCCGTCGCTGTTCGCCAATTTCATTTTCCTGCTCAAGGAAACCACTGTGGTCTCGGCGGTGGCGGTGCCGGAAATCCTCTACACCACCAAGAGCTACATCGCGCTCTACTACAAAACCTACGAAATGCTCGCCGTGCTGACGCTGATCTGCGTGCTGTTGTTCTTGCCGCTGTCGCTGCTGCTCAGTCGTCTGGAAAGGAGGCTCCAGCATGGCCAGTTCGGGTCTTGAACTGCTCTGGGTGTCGTTGCCGCAACTGGCCAAAGGCGCCGGGCAAACGCTGTCGATCTCGTTTCTGAGCATCGCCATCAGCACCGTTGGCGGCGTGCTCTATGGCGTGCTGCGTACGCTCAACGTGACGTGGCTGAACGCGATCCTGCGGGTCTATCTGGAGCTGTTCCGGGCGATTCCGGTGCTGGTCTGGCTGTACCTGTTGTTTTTCGGCCTGCCGATTTTCTTCGGCCTGAGCCTGCCGAGCTTCTGGTGCGCAGTGTTGGTGCTGTCGCTGTGGGGCGCCAGTGAGGTTGGCGAGGTGGCGCGCGGTGCGCTGCATTCGTTGCCGCGCGGGCAGCGTGAAGCGGGGCTGTCGATTGGCCTGAACGCTGCGCAGCTCTACGGCTACGTACTGTTGCCGCAAGCACTGAAGCGCATGACGCCGCCGACCATCAACGTCTACACACGGATCATCAAGACCAGTTCACTCGCGGTGCTGATCGGCGTGGTCGACGTGATCAAGGTCGGCCAGCAGATCATCGAGCGCACCTACGAATCAGTGCTGATCTACGGCGCACTGTTCCTGTTTTTCTTCTTTATCTGCTACCCGTTGTCGGCCGCCTCGCGCGTGCTGGAACGGCGCTGGACGCAAGCATGAGCGCATTGATCGAGTTTCAGGGGTTCAACAAATTCTACGGCGAGCAGCAGGTGCTCAAGGGCATCGACCTGCACGTGCACAGCGGCGAAGTGATCGTCATTCTCGGCCCCAGCGGCTGCGGCAAAAGCACCTTGCTGCGCTGTCTCAACGGCCTGGAAGAGGCGCACAGCGGCAGCCTGAAATTTGTCGGTCGTGAACTGTTGGACAGGGCCACTGACTGGCGTGAAGTGCGCCAGCAGATCGGCATGGTGTTCCAGAGTTATCACCTGTTCCCGCACATGAGCGTGCTCGACAACCTGCTGCTCGGTCCGCTCAAAGTGCAGAAGCGTCAGCGCCGCGAAGCGCAGCAACAAGCCGAAGCCTTGCTTGAACGCGTGGGTCTGGCGGACAAGCGCGACGCCTATCCACGCCAGCTCTCCGGCGGCCAGCAGCAACGCATCGCCATCGTCCGTTCGCTGTGCATGAACCCGCGAGTGATGCTCTTCGATGAAGTCACCGCCGCCCTCGACCCGGAGATGGTCAAGGAAGTGCTGCAAGTGATTCAGGGCCTGGCCCGCGAGGGCATGACCCTGCTGATCGTCACCCACGAAATGGCCTTCGCTCGCGCGGTGGCCGATCGCATCGTGTTTATGGATGCCGGGCGCATCCTTGAACAGAACCCGCCCGAGATTTTCTTTACGAACCCGCAAACCGCACGCGCGCAGCAGTTCCTGGAGAAGTTCTCCTTCGTTGCAACACTGCCCAAAACGAATCCGAAAAAGGAACTGGAACCGCTATGAAAACTGCCAAGTCATCCCTGTTTTTACTGCCACTGCTCGGCCTTGCGCTGCTTGCAGGCTGCAACAAATCCGCAGAACCGGCCAAGCCGAAAGTCGCCAGCGAAAGCGCCGCACCGGCCGGTTACCTGGACAAGATCAAGGCTCGTGACAAACTGATCGTCGGCGTGTTCACCGACAAACCGCCATTCGGTTTCGTCGATGAGGCCGGGCGCTACGTCGGCTTCGACACCGACATCGGTCGACGTTTCGCCAAGGACCTGCTGGGCGATGAAAACAAAGTCGAGTTCGTTGCCGTGGAACCGGCGAGCCGCATTCCGTTCCTGCAAAGCGACAAGGTCGACCTGATCCTTGCCAACATGACCGTGACCCCGGAGCGCAAGGAAGCGGTGGAGTTCACCAACCCGAACCTCAAGGTCGCGGTGCAGGCGCTGGTGCCACAGAGCAGCTCGGTGAAAAACCTCGATGACCTGGCAACCCGCACCACCATCGTCACCACCGGTACGACCGCCGACATCTGGCTGACCAAGAATCACCCGGACTGGAAACTGCTGAAGTTCGAGAAAAACTCCGAGTCGCTGCAAGCCTTGGCCAATGGCCGTGGCGATGCCTACGCGCAGGACAATCTGGTGCTGTTCAGCTGGGCCAAGCAGAACCCGGGCTACCGTGTGCTGGACGAAAAGCTCGGCGCTGAAGCACCGATTGCGCCGGCGGTGAAGAAGGGCAATATCGAGCTGCGTGACTGGGTGAATACCGAGCTGACCAAGTTGGGTGAGGAGAAATATCTGCTCAAACTGTACGACCAATATGTGCGTAAAGAGCTGAGCGATGACACCAAGCCTGAGAGCGTGATTGTCGAAGGTGGCAAGTGGCAGGGGTGATTCATTGATTCAGCGGTGACGCTTGAATCGCTTCGCGAGCAAGCTCGCTCCCACATTGGACCGCGTCCGTGGGGACAACTCGGTCAACTGTGGGAGCGGGCTTGCTCGCGAAAGCGGTGGTTCAGGCACCGCTCAATCCGGCCAGTTCCAGGCCGGCTCATCCAGCACCCGCTGTCCGACAATCCCGGTCTGCCCGAGCGTCTTCTCCAACACGATGCAATTACATTCGGGATCCTCCTGCAACGCTGAAATCAATCGGCGCGCGTGCGACACCACCCACACCTGACACTGCTCCGATGCACGAATGATCAACCGCGCCAGCGCCGGCAACAGATCCGGATGCAGACTGGTTTCCGGTTCGTTCAGCACCATCAATGTCGGCGGCCTCGGCGTCAGCAACGCCGCGACCAGCAGCAGATAACGCAACGTCCCGTCCGACAGCTCCGCTGCTGACAACGGCCGCAACAATCCTTCCTGATAGAACTCGATGGCAAAGCGTCCGCCAGCCTGGGCTTCGATGTGCAGCCGCGCACCGGGGAAGGCATCGCTGATTGCGTCACGCATGGCGTCGCCGTCACCGATCTCGATGATGGTCTGCAACGCGGCCGCCAGATCGCGGCCATCGTGATGCAGGACCGGTGTGCGCGTACCCAGCTGCGGTTGGCGCACCGGCGCGTCGGCGTCACTGCGAAAGTGGTCGTAGAAGCGCCAGCGGCGAATGAACTCGCGCATCTGAAACACTTCCGGCGAGTTGCGCAGGCTGCCAACCTGATCGAACAGACTGTCGAAATTCGGTGTGTGCTGCGCCAGCACATCCCATTTACGCTCGGCGCGGGCGCGGATCATCGGGCCGTCGCGATCCACCAGCAGGCTGGCGGGACGGTAATGCGGCCCTGCCCAAATGCATTCACGTTTGATCTGCGGATCGAGGCTGAAGCGCGAGGGAATCGGGCGCGAGTGTTCGGGCAGCATGAAGTGCCCGTTGGAATCGGGCAGCCCGAGGCTGATCGAATAGCTGAAATCCTCCCCGGCAAACCCCAGGCGCAAGCGCTTCACGCCCTGGCGCACTGTCGGCTCGATGGCTACTTCGCCGTTGCGCATGCGCCGACTGAGGGTTTCCGGCCCGGCCCAGAACGTCGAATCCAGCCCGCCCTCACGTGCAAGCGCGTTGACCACGCCGCCCTGAGCGGTTTCCGCCAGCAGCCGCAAGGCCCGGTAGAGATTGGACTTGCCGCTGCCGTTGGGGCCGGTGATCAGGTTCAGCCGGCCCAGCGGGATCACGAGTTTGTTGATCGAGCGGTAATTGGCCACCGCCAGGGTGTTGAGCATGCAAGGCCTTTTTCGGGTGTGGCTGATGAGCAACAGGATACCCCTTAACGACGCATCGGATTTTTCTTCATAAGCCGGACGTGCAAGCTGGGAACCCTGTTCTAAGCTCTGAAGTCGTATCGTCCTGATCGTCTAAAAATAATGCCAAGGAGTCTGCATGGCGGGTCCCGGATTGAAAGTGCTGGCGGCGCTGAGTGCCATTGCCTTGCTGACCGCTTGCGGCGACAAGAAGCCCCCTCAGGAATACTTGCCACGGGTCTTTGTGCAAGAGGTCAAACCGGCCAATTACGCCGCTGCGGTGACCCTCACCGGTGACGTGCAGGCGCGGGTGCAGACCGAACTTTCGTTCCGGGTCGGTGGCAAGATCATCCAGCGCATGGTCGATGTCAGTGACCGGGTCAGCGCCAAGCAAGTGCTGGCCAAACTCGACCCCAAGGATCTGCAGACCAACGTCGATTCTGCTCAAGCCCAGGTTATCGCCGAGCAAGCACGGGTCAAGCAGAGTGCGGCGGCGTTCGTGCGCCAGCAGAAACTGCTGCCCAAGAGCTACACCAGCCAGAGCGAATACGATTCCGCGCAAGCGGCTTTGCGCAGCAGCCAGAGCGCCCTGAGTGCGGCGCAGGCGCAATTGGCCAACGCCAAAGACCAGTTGAGCTACACCTCGCTGATCGCCGATGCTCCCGGGGTGATCACCGAGCGTCAGGCCGAAGTCGGCCAGGTGGTGCAGGCCACCGCGCCGATCTTCTCGCTGGCCCGCGATGGCGACCGTGACGCCGTGTTCAACGTTTACGAATCGCTGCTGGCCGAGCGCCCTTCGGATCGCTCGATTGTCGTCAGCCTGCTCGACAACCCGGCCATCAAAACCACCGGCACGGTGCGTGAAATCACCCCGGCGGTGTCGGCGCAGTCCGGCACAGTGCAAGTCAAAGTCAGTCTCGACAGCCTGCCGCAGGGCATGCAGCTGGGCTCGGTGGTGAGTGCCACGGCCAAGGGCAGCGGCAAGTCGGCGGTGGAGTTGCCATGGTCGGCGCTGACTAAAAACATCAGCGATCCGGCGGTGTGGATGGTTGACGATAAAGGTGAAGCGCAGCTGCACAACGTCACGGTCAGCCGCTACCTGATCGGCAAGGTCATCATCAGCGACGGCCTCAAGGGTGGGGAAAAAGTCATAATCGCGGGTGGGCAGCTGCTGCATCCGGGCATGAAAGTCGAAATTGCTGAAAACACCTATAAAGGTCTGCAATCAGGAGCACAGCCATGAAGCGTCTGGGGCTGTTATCCGTCGGTGTGTTGCTGGCCGCCTGCTCGAAAAGCGAGCCGCCACCGGAGCCCGTGCGGCCGGTGCTGTCGATCAAGGTAGAGGCGCTGAACGAGGAAACCCTCGGGCGTTTTGCCGGCAGCATTCAGGCGCGTTACGAGAGCAACACCGGGTTCCGCGTCGGCGGGCGCATCGCCAGCCGTAACGTCGATGTCGGCGCCGAGGTGCAGAAGGGCACGCTGCTCGCCACCCTCGACCCGTCCGACCAGCAGAACCAGTTGCGCTCGGCCCAGGGCGATCTGGCCAAGGTCCAGGCGCAGCTGATCAACGCCCAGGCCAACGCCCGGCGGCAGCAGGCACTGTTCGATCGCGGGGTGGGTGCGCAGGCGCAACTGGACATCGCCAACACGGACCTGAAAACCACCCAGGCGTCACTGGACCAGGCACGGGCGGCGGTCAACCAGAGCCAGGATCAACTGGGCTACACCGAGTTGCGCTCCGACCACAAAGCGGTGGTCACCGCGTGGAATGCCGAGGCCGGGCAAGTGGTGACGGCCGGTCAGCAGGTGGTGACCCTGGCGCAACCGGACATCAAGGAAGCGGTGATCGATCTGCCGGACACGCTGGTCGATCAGATCCCTTCCGATGTGGTGTTTCTGGTGGCCGGGCAACTCGACCCGAGCATCAATACCACGGCGACCATTCGCGAAATCGAACCGCAGGCCCAAAGCGCCACGCGCACCCGCCGCGCACGGCTGACGCTGGCCAATACCCCCGATGGCTTCCGCCTCGGCACGGCAATCAGTGTGACCCTCAGCTCGGCGATCAAACCGCGGATCGAATTACCCTCCACGGCCCTGCAGGAAGCCGACGGCAAGACTCGCATCTGGGTGATCGATACTCAAAGCAAAACCGTCGCGCCCCGCGACGTCAGCGTGATCAGCCGCACCAACGGCACCGTGGTGCTGGCCGGCGGGGTCAAGTCCGGTGAGCGGGTGGTCAGTGCAGGCGTCAACAGTCTCAAACCCGGACAAGCCGTGAAACTCGACGAGGACAGTCAATGAAAGGCTCTTTCAACCTCTCCGAATGGGCCCTCAAGCATCAGTCGTTCGTCTGGTATCTGATGTTCGTCGCGTTGTTGATGGGGGTGTTTTCGTACTTCAATCTGGGGCGCGAAGAAGACCCCTCGTTCACCATCAAGACCATGGTGATCCAGACCAAATGGCCGGGCGCGACGCAGGAGGAAACCCTCAAGCAGGTCACCGACCGCATCGAGAAAAAACTCGAAGAACTCGATTCCCTCGATTACGTGAAAAGTTACACGCGCCCCGGTGAGTCGACGGTGTACGTGTACCTGCGCGACACCACCAGCGCCAAGGACATCCCGGAAATCTGGTACCAGGTGCGCAAGAAGATCAACGACATTCGCGGCCAGTTTCCCCAGGGCATTCAAGGCCCGGGGTTCAACGACGAGTTCGGCGACGTGTACGGTTCTGTCTACGCGTTTACCGCCGACGGCCTGACCATGCGCCAGTTGCGCGACTACGTGGAACAGGCCCGCGCCGAGATCCGTAACGTGCCGGGGCTGGGCAAGATCGAGATGATCGGCCAGCAGGACGAAGTGATCTACCTGAACTTCTCCACCCGCAAACTTGCCGCCCTGGGTATCGATCAGCGTCAGGTGGTGCAGAGCCTGCAATCGCAGAACGCCGTGACCCCGGCGGGGGTGATCGAGGCCGGTCCGGAGCGTATTTCGGTGCGCACCTCGGGGCAGTTCGCTTCGGAAAAGGATCTGGCCGAGGTCAATCTCAAGCTCAATGACCGTTTCTACCGTCTGGCCGACATCGCCGACATCAGCCGGGGTTACGTCGACCCGGCCACGCCGGAGTTCCGTTTCGACAGCAAACCGGCGATCGGTCTGGCGATCGCCATGCAGAAGGGCGGCAACGTGCAGGCTTTCGGCAAGGCCCTGCACGCGCGTATCGACCAGCTGACGGCAGACTTGCCGGTCGGGGTCGGTGTGCACACCGTTTCCGATCAGGCTGTGGTGGTTGAGGAGGCCGTTGGCGGCTTCACCAGCGCGCTGTTCGAAGCGGTGGTAATCGTGTTGGTGGTGAGTTTCATCAGTCTCGGCGTGCGCGCCGGTCTGGTGGTGGCGTGCTCGATCCCGTTGGTGCTGGCCATGGTGTTTGTGTACATGGAGTACAGCGGAATCACCATGCAGCGGATTTCCCTCGGCGCGCTGATCATTGCTCTCGGCCTGCTGGTGGACGACGCGATGATCACCGTGGAGATGATGGTCACACGCCTGGAAATGGGCGAAAGCAAAGAGCAGGCGGCGACGTTCGCCTACACCTCCACGGCGTTCCCGATGCTCACCGGTACGCTGGTGACCGTCGCCGGTTTCGTGCCCATCGGCCTCAACGCCAGTTCGGCCGGCGAGTACACCTACACGCTGTTTGCGGTGATTGCCGTGGCGATGCTGGTGTCGTGGGTGGTGGCAGTGTTCTTTGCGCCGGTGATCGGCGTGCACATTCTCAGCGCCAACGTGAAACCGCATGAAGCGGAACCGGGGCGCATCGGCCGCGCATTCAACGGCGGTCTGTTGTGGGCCATGCGCAACCGCTGGTGGGCCATCGGCATCACGGTGCTGTGCTTTGTGCTGGCGGTGTTTTGCATGCGTTTTGTGCAGAACCAGTTTTTCCCGTCGTCGGATCGCCCGGAAATCCTGGTCGACCTGAACCTGCCGCAAAACGCCTCCATCGACGAAACCCGCAAGGCCGTCGACAAGCTCGAAGAAACGCTCAAGGGCGATCCGGACATCGTGCGCTGGAGCACCTACATCGGGCAGGGCGCGATCCGTTTTTACCTGCCTCTCGACCAGCAACTGCAGAACCCGTACTACGCGCAACTGGTGATCGTCAGCAAGGGTTTCGAATCCCGTGAGGCGCTCAGTCAGCGCCTGCGCGAACGCTTGCACAAGGAATTCGTCGGCATCGGCAGTTACGTTCAGGCACTGGAAATGGGGCCGCCGGTGGGGCGTCCGATCCAGTACCGGGTCAGCGGCAAGGACATCGATCAGGTGCGCATGCACGCCATCGACCTGGCGACTGAACTGGACAAGAACGAGCACATTGGCGAGATCATCTACGACTGGAACGAGCCGGGCAAAGTCCTGCGCATCGACATCGCCCAGGACAAGGCGCGTCAGCTCGGGCTGTCGTCCGAAGACGTGGCGAACCTGATGAACAGCATTGTCAGTGGTGCGCCGCTGACCCAGGTCAACGACGATATCTACCTGATCAACGTGGTCGGCCGGGCGGTGAACGCCGAGCGCGGAACGCCGGAAACCCTGCAGAACCTGCAGATCGTCACGCCCAATGGCACGTCGATCCCGCTGCTGGCGTTCGCCACCGTGCGTTATGAGCTGGAGCAGCCGCTGGTGTGGCGTCGCGACCGCTTGCCGACGATTACCATCAAGGCCTCGGTGCGCGACGAGATCCAGCCGACTGACTTGGTGAAAATCCTCAAGCCGTCGATTGACGCCTTCGCCGACAAACTGCCGGTCGGCTACAAGGTCGCCACCGGCGGTACGGTCGAAGAAAGCGGCAAGGCCCAGGGGCCGATTGCCAAGGTACTGCCGTTGATGTTGTTCCTGATGGCGACCTTCCTGATGATCCAGTTGCACAGCGTGCAGAAGATGTTCCTGGTGGCGAGTGTTGCGCCGCTGGGGCTGATCGGCGTGGTGCTGGCGCTGGTGCCGACCGGAACGCCGATGGGCTTTGTGGCGATCCTCGGGATTCTGGCGCTGATCGGTATCATCATCCGCAACTCGGTGATTCTGGTGACGCAGATCGATGAATTCGAGCGCAAGGGTTACGCGCCGTGGGATGCGGTGGTGGAGGCGACCGAGCACCGGCGCCGGCCGATCCTGCTGACGGCCGCTGCGGCGAGCATGGGCATGATCCCGATTGCCCGGGAAGTGTTCTGGGGGCCGATGGCTTACGCGATGATTGGCGGGATCGTGGTGGCGACGCTGCTGACACTGCTGTTTCTGCCGGCGCTGTATGTGGCCTGGTACAAGATCCGCGAACCGAAGAAAGACGCTCAATAACAAAGCGAGCGCTTCGCGCTCATCGCGAGCAGGCTCACTCCTACATTGGAGCGCATTCCAACTGTAGGAGTGAGCCTGCTCGCGATGGCGTCAGAACGGTTTACACCGTTTTACGCCAAACACTGGCCAACCAAGGCTGCTGCTCACGTGGCAGCCCCGCCGGCCGGTAGTAATGCTCAAGCTCTTCAAACCCCGCCGCCGTCAGCAGCCCGCGCCATGCCTCAAGATCGTGATACGAGCCATACCGTGGCCCGTTCCAGCCCTCACGGTTATCCCCGCGCGGATTGGAACTGAACAACACCCCACCCGGTTTCAGCGTGCCGTGCAGTTGCTTGAGCACTCGCGGCAACTCCTGCAACGGCACATGAAACAGCACCGCGTTAGCGAAGATTCCGTCGAAGCGCCCGGCCGGCAGATCGAGCTTCAGAAAGTCCTGGCACCACACTTCGCAGCCACTGTCTGCCCGTGCCATCTGCGCAAATTTTTCTGCGCCATCGAGGCCGATCGCGACGTGGCCCATGCGCGTGAACGTTTGCAGGTCGCGGCCGGGGCCGCAGCCGAAATCGAGAACCGTGAACGGCGCCGTGCCGTGGATGTGCCGCAGCAGCGCGTCGATGTTCTGGCTGACATCGTGATCGCGGGTGCCTTCGCGAAAGTCTTCAGCCACCGAGTTGTAGTGACCTAGGGTGGTGGCGGTGATCTGCTCCAGATCGGTGGGGGTTTGCTTCATGGTTGAGGGCTGCGCGGCAGTTGGTGTGTGCCGAATATACGCCAACATGCGGGGTCGCTGCGCTGCCCATCGCGAGCAGGCTCATTCCTACATTTGAAATGCGCCCCCCCGGAGTGAGCCTGCTCGCGATAGCGATTTCAAAGGCGCCGGATAATCCCGGCCAGGCTCAACGCTTGTTCAATCCCCGCGCCAAGCGATCCCCGCCGAGCTGAATCACCGCCACCAACGCCACCAGCAACACAATCACCGTCAGCATGATCTGGCTGTCAAAACGCTGATAACCATAGCGGTAAGCAATGTCGCCCAAGCCACCGGCACCAATAGCCCCGGCCATGGCCGACGAGTTGATCATCGTCACCAGCGTAATCGTGAACCCGCCGACAATCCCCGGCAACGCTTCAGGCAGCAGCACATGCCAGACGATGTGCCAGCGCCGGCAACCCATGGCTTGCGCCGCTTCGATCAAACCGTGGTCAACCTCACGCAGGCTCACCTCGGCAATCCGCGCAAAGAACGGCGTCGCGGCAATCGTCAGCGGCACCACGGCCGCCCACACACCGTACGTGGTGCCGACAATCAGTCGGGTGAACGGAATCAGCGCGACCATCAGAATCAGAAACGGGATCGAGCGAAACAGGTTCACGAACGCGCCCAACGCTTTGTTGAGCACTGGCGCTTCGTAGATCCCGCCCTTGTCGCTGGTGACCAGAATCACCGCCATCGGGATCCCCGCCAGCAAGGCGATCAGCGACGACACGCCGACCATCAGAAAGGTATCGATGAAACCCTGCAGCAAACGATCAAACCACATAACCCAACACCTCCGCCCGTTGCGCCCATTGCCCGGCGCGCTCACGCAATTGTTCGGCACTTGCCGCCGAGCCGCTTACGGCCAGCAGCAGTTGCCCGAGCGCATGGCCCTGAATCCGCTCCACACCGCCCTGCAGCAGTTTCACCCGCCCACCGAGAGCGGCGAACAACGCCGCCAGATCCGGCTCGTCACTGGCACTGCCGGTGAACTGCAAGCGCAGCACCACCGTTGCTTCGGAGGAGGGCGGTGAGGCATGCAGACGGCTTTGAAGTTCCTCTGGCAAGGCGTGTTGCAGCGGCGCGAGCAAGGTCTGGCTGACCTCGTGCTGTGGATTGCCAAACACTTCCCAGACCGGACCTTGCTCGACGATCCGCCCGTGTTCCAGCACCACCACGCGGTCGCAGATTTCGCGGATCACTGCCATCTCGTGGGTGATCAGCACGATGGTCAGGCCCAGACGCTGGTTGATCTCGCGCAGCAGGCCAAGGATCGACTGGGTGGTCTCCGGATCCAGCGCCGAGGTCGCCTCGTCACACAGCAGAATGTCCGGGTCATGCACCAGCGCGCGGGCGATGCCGACGCGCTGTTTCTGCCCGCCGGAGAGTTGCGCCGGATAAGCCTTGTGCTTGGCTTGCAGGCCGACCAGTTCCAGCAGTTCGCGGACTTTGCGTTCGCGTTGTTCCTTCGGCACGCCAGCGACCTTCAGCGGCAGCTCGACGTTCTGCCAAACGGTCTTGGCCGACATCAGGTTGAAGTGCTGGAAGATCATGCCGATCCGTCGGCGCAGGGCCACCAGGCGGTCTTCATCGAACTCGCCGATGTCGACCTGATCGATCAACACCCGCCCCGACGTCGGTTGCTCCAGGCGATTGATCGTGCGGATCAGCGACGACTTGCCCGCGCCGCTGCGGCCGATGATGCCGAATACCTCGCCGCGCTGGATCGCCAGATCGATGCGCTGCAGGGCTGCGACCGGACCTTGCCGGCCGTCGTAGGTTTTACCCAGACCGATGAAGCGTACGTGGGCGCGATTCAGCTCGGGGTGAAGTTCGGTTTTTTCAGCATTTTCTGGCTCTGGAATCTCCAGTCGCCGTTGGATCGCGGCCGTCATGCTCAGCTTTCCCAACCGGCCTGGTACAGCTTGCCGTGGGCCTTGTCCAGCGCGGCGCGCACGGCCGGTGAGTGCTGGTAAATGTCGACGAACTTGATCAGGCGCGGATCATTTTTGCTCTTCGGCTGGATGACGAACTGGATCACGTATTCCTTGTGGTCGAGGCCATCGAACAGCAGTGCGGAACCGGCATCGAAGGTCTTCGCCAGACGGATGTAGGCCGGGTAGCCCTGCACCAGATCGGCGTCGTCATAGGCGCGCACCAGCTGCACGGCTTCGACCTGGAGGATTTTGATTTTCTTCGGGTTGGCGACGATGTCGTCTTCGGTGGCCTTGTAGCCGACGCCCGGTTTCAGTGTGATCAGCCCGGCCTTGGCCAGCAGTTGCAGGCCGCGACCACTGTTGATCGGGTCGTTGGCGATGGCGACGCTGGCGCCCTCGGGCAACTCGTCGAAGCTTTTGTATTTTTTCGAGTAGAGGCCAACGTTGTTGATGATCCCCGGGGCGAACGGCACCAGATCAAAACCGGCGGCGGCCTTGGCGTTTTCGAGGAACGGGATGTGCTGGAAGTAGTTCACGTCGATGTCACCGGCAGCGAGGCTGACGTTCGGTGCGATCCAGTCGGTGAACTCCACCAACTCGACTTTCAGGCCTTGTTTGGAAGCCTCTTCGACGGCGGCTTCCAGCGGAATGGCGAAGGCAGCGGTGGTACCGATTTTCAATGGAGCGTCGGCGGCGAACACCGCCGAGCTGAACAGGCCGAAGGCCAGGGCCAGTGCTTTGACTGGGTGGGTCAGGAATTTCTGGGTCATGATGGTTTTCCAGTCAGTGCTTGAATTTTGTGGTGTCTGGTCGGGCCTCATCGCGAGCAGGCTCACTCCTACATCTGGAATGCGTTTCCCCTGTAGGAGTGAGCCTGCTCGCGATGCTTTTAACGGCGAAACATGGCGCCCGTATGTTGCTCGGGCAACTGCGCCTCAGCGTGAAACAGCTTCTCGCGCAGGCTGCCGCTGTCATACGCGGTCTTGTACGACCCGCGCCGCTGCAGCTCCGGAATCACCAGCTCGATGAAATCGACATAGCTTTGCGGGGTGACGAGGCGCGTGAGGTTGAAACCATCGAGGCCGGTTTCGGCGATCCACGATTCCAGTTCATCCGCCACTTGCTCGGGTGAGCCGACCACGGTGATGTAGCGACCACCGAGGGCGTGCTGGTCGAGCAATTTGCGCCGGGTCCAGTCGTTGTTCTGCAGGTTCTTGGTGGCGGACTGGATGGCGTTGCTCTTGACGTACTGGATCGGCTCGTCGATGTCGTACTGGGAAAAGTCGATGCCGGTGGACGCCGAAAAGTGCGCCACGCCGGCCTCGGCGCTGGCATAGCTCAGGTACTCGGCGTGCTTGGCCCATGCCGCTTCTTCGGTGGCACCAACGATCACGTTGAGGCCCATGAACACCTTGATGTCTTCTGGGTTGCGCCCGGCCTCGACGGCGCTGGCGCGCACTTTGTCCACCTGAACCCTGGTCGACGATTTATTCTGGCCGCTGATGAACACGCACTCGGCGTGACGCCCGGCGAACAGCAAACCGCGATCAGAACTGCCGGCCTGAAACAGCACCGGCGTGCGCTGCGGTGACGGCTCACAGAGGTGATAACCCTCGACCTGATAGAACTCACCCTTGTGCTCGACCTTGTGCACTTTCTCCGGTTGCGCATAGATCCGCTGCTCACGGTCGTTGAGCACTGCGCCGTTTTCCCAACTGCCTTCCCAGAGTTTGTAGAGCACCTCCAGGTACTCGTCGGCCTGATCGTAGCGACGGTCATGTTCGACCTGCTCGCTGAGGCCCATGGCTTTGGCGGCGCTGTCGAGGTAACCGGTGACGATGTTCCAGCCCACGCGGCCACGGCTCAAATGGTCGAGCGTCGACATGCGCCGGGCGAACAGATACGGCGGTTCGTAGGTGAGGTTGGCGGTCAGGCCGAAACCGAGGTTTTTCGTCACTGCTGCCATCGCCGAGACCAGCAGCAGCGGATCGTTGACCGGTAGCTGGATTGACTCTTTCAGCGTGACGTCCACCGAGTTCTGGTAGACGTCGTACACACCGACGATGTCAGCGATGAACAAACCGTCGAACAGCCCGCGCTCCAGCAACTGCGCCAGTTCAGTCCAGTATTCAATGGTGTTGTAGCGCGTAGAGGTATCGCGCGGGTGTGTCCACAAACCGTGGTTGATGTGGCCGATGCAGTTCATGTTGAACGCGTTGAGCAGGATTTTTTTCTTGCTCATCAGAGGGTGCCCCGCAGTGGCGGTTTTTCATCGTTGAGGTAGTAGTTGCCCACCGCGTGATACTTCCAGCGCACCGGGTCGTGCAGGGTGTGCACCCGGGCGTTGCGCCAGTGGCGGTCGAGGCCGTGTTCGATCAGCGTCGCCTGGCTGCCGGCCAGTTCGAACAGCGTGCTGCCGGCGGCCAGAGAGATTTCGGTACTGATGGCGCGTGCTTCGGCAACGGCAATCGAGGCGGCGGCGACGGTCTCGGCATTCAGCTCGGCTTGCGCGGCGTCGACGAATTCACCGGCGCGTTCGAGCAGGGCTTCGGTGGCGTGCAGGCGAATGCTCAGGTGGCCGAAGCTCTTCAATGTCAGCGGGTCTTCGGTGGCTTTGTCGTTGCCGGAGTCGATCCACGGGCGGGTCTTGCTGCGCACGAAATGCAGCGCGTCCTCATACGCGGCGCGGGCGATGCCGGTGTCGATGGCGGCGTGAAGGATCTGCGCCAGCGGGCCGACCGTGGTCGGGCGCTCGAACGCGCTCTGGAACGGGATCACGTCTGCGGCGGCGACGTACACGTCTTCGAACACCACCGAACCGCTGCCGGTGGTGCGCTGGCCGAAGCCGCTCCAGTCGTCGATCACCGTCAGGCCTTGGCTGTCACGCGGGACGAATGCCAGTTGCTGCACGCCGTTTTCATCGACCACCGAGGTCGGGATGCGCTGGGCGTAGATCGCCCCGGTTGCATAAAACTTGCGACCGTTGATGCGAAAGCCGTCGCCGTCACGCTTGAGGCTGGTGACGCGGTCGTGGGCGGTTTTGGTACCCAGTTCCGCCAGGGCGTTGCCGAAGCGCTGGCCGGCCAGCACCTCGGCGTACAGGCGTTGTTTCTGCTCGTGACTGCCGTTCACTCGCAGCACTTCGAGGGCGTAGAAATGGTTCTGCGGAATCTGCCCGAGGGAGCCGTCTGCCTGAGCGATCAGAGCGATGACTTTGGCCAGGGTCACGTTGGACACACCGGCGCCACCATATTCCCTGGGCACGCTGATGCCCCACAGGCCGGAGCGGGAAAACACGTCGAGCTCGGGCAGCGGCAGGCGTCGCTCACGGTCGCGCACCGCGCTATCGCGTTTGAAATCTTCGGCCAGGTCGCTGGCGACGATCAGGGCTTGCTCATCGCTGGTGATGACTGCGACGGGATGGGAAAAGGTCATAGGTTTTCTCCAGGCTCTTGAGAAAGTGTGCGGTCGTCAGATCCAGGAGTGGCGGGCCGGCAACGTGCCGTTAAGGCGATAAGCGCCAACCGCGTGATATTTCCAGCGCACCGGGTCGTGCAGGGTGTGCACCCGGGCGTTGCGCCAGTGACGGTCGAGGTTGAATTCGGCAAGGGTGGCGCGGCTGCCGGCCAGTTCGAAAAGCTTCTCGCTGGCGAGTAAGGAAATCTCGGTGGTCAGCACTTTGGCTTCGGCGACGGCAATCGAAGCACGGGCCGCGGACTCGGCGGTGAGCGGTGCGGCGTGCACCTGATCCAGCACTTGCCCGGCCTTGCGCAGCAGCGCTTCGGCAGCGTGCAGTTCGATTTTCAGTTTGCCGATGTCGGCGATCACGTACAGGTCATCGCTGGCGCGTTCGACCTTGGCGTCGATCCATGGCCGGGCGCGGGTTTTGACGAACTCGATGGCATCGTCGATCGCGCCACGGGCGATGCCGGCGTCGATGGCGGCCTGAATCAGCTGCGACACCGCACCTTGGGTATTCGGGGTTTCGTTGATCTTCCAGTTATCGACCACCAGGGTCGACTCGACCCGCACGTTGTTCAGCAAAATCGTGCCGCTGGCGGTGGTGCGCTGACCGAAGCCCGACCAGTCATCAACGATGCGCAATCCCGGCGTGCCACGGCGAACGAAGGCCAACACTTGCTTGCCGTCGTCGTTGAGTGCTTTGACGGCGACCCAGTGCGCAAACAGCGCGCCGGTGGAGTAGAACTTCTGGCCGTTGATCACGTAGTCATCACCGTCGGCGGTGATTCGCGCTTTCAATTCCAGGGTGTTTTTGGTGCCGCGCTCAGGGCCCGCATTGCCGATGCGCCAGCCTTCCAGAACGCTCTGGAACAGCTGCTGCTTCTGCGCTTGCGTGGCACTGCCAAGCACCAGATTGATGATGCCGAACTGGTTCTGCGGGATCTGCCCCAGCGCCGGGTCGGCCGCGGAAATGATCGCGAACACCTCGGCCAGGGTGACGAACGAAACCTGTGGGCCACCGTACTCACGCGGGATGGCAATGCTGCCCAGGCCGCTGCGCGTGAACTGTTCAATTTCCGACCACGGCAGTTTGCGCTGGCGGTCACGCCTGGCGGCCTGCACGCGGGCGACTTGCGCCAGCTCATGGGCGGCCTTGATGGCTTGGGCGTCGTTGCGCAAGACCTGCGCGGGCAACAACAACGGGGCGATGTCCAGATCCGACTGGACGTTTGCGTCTGCCAGACTGGACATCAGTGCCGCTCCTTGGCTGCACGCAATGCCCTGGCGATCTGCACTGGGGTGATTGTGTTCCGGACCATACTACCTACCTCACATCTCATGAAAAACGCCGCAAAAGTGCGGCGAACGAAAGAATGTCCGGTGGTCCGGTTCATATACCCTAAGCGTGTATAAATATTAAATAAACTAACTTTTAGGAATATGCATAGAAGGGTATGTGGCCCGTTTGGTTAACAGTCCTCTGGTGATTCCTTTGTTGATTCAGCCACCTTCAAGTCTGGCCGCAGTGGCACTTTCAGATAAGGATTCACACAGCCAATCTTCAACGTCCGTGGCGGTGCCCAGCGAGAGTTGTTGCCGACCCAGTCGAGGACGCAGTACGTCACGTCCAGACGCAGGTCTTCACCGCCCTCGACGATGATCGCTGGTGGCACCCAGACCTGGACCGGTCGTCCAACATCCGCAGCGGTGATTCTTGGCAGGTCCATGCGCACGTCGCCCCAGCGCAAGGTGATTTCGTCGTCTTCGGCCATGTTCAGGTAGGGCTCGATGGTCAGTGGAACGCCGCGTTTGATCTGATTCGGGTTCACCCCCTGGCGGCGGATGGTGTCGGGCAGCGTGACCGGCGCCAGTTGCTGATTTTCGTCACCGCACATCGTCGAAGGCTGGCCGCCGGGGCAGTCGAGTTTGACCTGCACCCGGGTTGCCGCCGACAGCGCCGGCCCCTGACCGACCTGCATGACCCGATAGTGGATGCGTGCGGTGCCACTGGCGATGAAGCTCTCCGGGACCCGCAGTCTGACCGAGGCGCCAAGATCTTCGCTGGTCAATACCCGTGAGGCGACGTAGCAGTTGTTCCAGAACAGTTCGATCAGATCACCGGCGTCCATGCCGGGGTAGGGCAGGATATCGATCAGCAGATGCGCGGCGGCGGCCAGGTTAACGGCGTTTTTTTGCGCGCAGGCAAGGCTCGGCGCTGTCAGTTCGGGGGTAGGCGAAGTACGGGGCATCGGGGTTCTCTCCTTGAAGTCTTGCGGCGAATTCCGTTTCTTGAAAAAACAAAAGGCGTGATGAATCGGTAATACAACCGCGAACTTTTGTTCGGGCTGAGTACGGGTTGATTCAACTAAGTAGTGCCGGTTGGCGACTAGATAAGAGCGTGCGGTAAAGAGTGTCAATGGTCGGGCTTAGTTAATCCGTGAATTACGAATTAATCAGAAGTTTCCTACGCTGGCGAGGCAGGCTGCCTCACTGAATTGACGAATGGAACTACGGTTTTTCCGGACTTTTAGCTGTTTTTGGATAAACCCGTTTAGGCGGCTTCGCACGGAAACAGGTGCACTTCAGCTAGTTCTTATCTGTTGCAGAACGTATATATATTGTTTTTTTGCAGGGTTGGGCTTGGACGGGGTTTGATGTTTTTTTGCAGAAGAGGGATATAACTTCCATCCATGGAAGTTACTGGTTTTTCATCAAGTTGCTCAGGCGTGATTCAGGAACTTGCTGAGGAACTGTTTGGTGCGTTCTTCTTTGGGGTTGGCAAACAACGCCTTGGCTTCGCCTTGCTCGACGATCACGCCCTTGTCGAAAAACACCACACGGTTGGCCACGTCGCGGGCAAAGCCCATTTCGTGGGTAACGATGACCATGGTGCGTTTCTCTTCAGCAAGGCCGCGAATGGTCGCCAGTACTTCGCCGACCAGTTCCGGGTCGAGGGCCGAGGTCGGCTCGTCGAACAGGATCACTTCCGGCTCCATCGCCAGCGCCCGGGCAATCGCCACACGCTGCTGCTGACCGCCGGACAGACGACGCGGATAGGCGTCCTCCTTGCCCGCCAGCCCGACCTTGGCCAACAGCTTCATGCCCAAGGCAGTGGCTTGCTCGCGCGGCATCTTCTTGACCACGATCGGCCCTTCGATGACGTTTTCCAGTGCGGTGCGGTGGGGGAACAGGTTGAAGTTCTGGAACACGAAACCCACGTGCTGGCGCAGGTTGCGCACCAGGCCTTGCTGCTGGCTCAGCGGGCGACTGGTATCGATTTCGATATCGCCAACCTTGATCCGGCCGCTGGTGGGTTGTTCAAGGAAATTCAGACAGCGCAGGAACGTGGTCTTGCCCGAGCCGCTGGGGCCGATGATGGCCACGACCTCACCTTCTTTCACCTCAAGATCGATGCCCTTGAGCACCTCTTGCCCCTTGAACTGCTTTGTCAGTTTTTCCACGACAATCATGGGGTCAGGACTCCTGGTCGTGCCGATTGACCCGCTCTTCCAACTTGTTCTGGAGGTGCGAAAGCACTGTGGCCAGAATCCAGTAGATCAGCGCGGCGGCAAGATACATGGTGAAGACTTCGAAAGTCCGGGCGGTAATCAGCTGCGCCTGACGGAACAGTTCCGGCACCTGAATGGTGGCGGCCAGTGCCGTGTCCTTGACCAGTGAAATGAAACTGTTGCCCAGCGGCGGCAACGCCGTGCGCATGGCTTGCGGCAGGATGGCCCGGCGCAAGGTCTGCGCGCGGGTCATGCCGATGCTCGCAGCGGCTTCCCATTGGCCGCGCTCGATTGAGCCGATTGCGGCACGCAGGATTTCACAGGCATAGGCAGCCATGTTCAGCGAGAAACCGATCAGGGCGGCTGGCAGCGGATCGAGTTCCAGACCCAATTGCGGCAAGCCGTAATAGATCACGAACAGCTGTACCAGTAACGGTGTGCCGCGAAAGAACGACACGTAAATGCGGGCCAGCCAGCTGACCGATTTGAACCGCGACAGGCGCATCAGCGCCAGGCCAAAGCCCAGCAGCAAGCCGAAAAACATGCCGCCGAGGCTGAGGATGACCGTGTAGTACGCGCCCTTGAGCAGGAAGGGCGCGGAGTCCAGTGCGAGTTGGAAAGCTTCTTCCATTATTGGGTGACGTCAGCGTTGAAGTATTTCTTGGACAGCTTCTCGAGGGTGCCGTCGGCACGCAGCTCGTCGATGGCTTTGTTCAGGGCTGCCAGCAGTTCCGGCTCACCTTTGCGCAGGGCAATACCGGATTCCTGACGCGAGAAGGCCTCGCCGGCAGCGACGGTTTTCGGGGCTTTCTTGGCGTACTCAAGTGCGGCCAGACGGTCGATCAGGATGGCGTCGGTGCGGCCATTGTTCAGGTCGGCGAACTTGGTCGGATCATCGTCGTAGGTGCGCACGTCAGCGCCCGGCACGTTGGCGCGGACCCATTGTTCGTAGTTGGTGCCCAGACCCACACCGACTTTCTTGCCGGACAGGTCAGCGGCAGTCTTGATGTTCAACGCGGCTTCTTTGCTCTTCAGCACCAGCGCCTGAATCCCGGAAACGGTGTACGGCTCGGAGAAGTCGTACTTCTTCTTGCGCTCGTCGGAGATTGTCACCTGGTTGACCACGACGTCCAGGCGCTTGGATTCCAGCGCGGCAAGAATGCCGTCCCACTTGGTTGGCTGAATCTTGGCTTTGACGCCCAGCTTCTGCGCCAGTGCTTCGGAGAGTTCTACTTCGAAACCGGACAGTTTGCCGTTCTCGTCGACGAAGCTGAACGGTGGGTAAGTGCCTTCCAGGCCGACGTTGATAACGCCTTTGTCCTTGATCTGCTGCAACTGCTCACCGGCAGTCGCCTGGCTGATCAGGCCGGCGCTCAGTGCCAGGCCCAGCGAACCTACCAGCAGATTGCGACGTAGTGCGGAAAAATTCATGACAAGCCCCTGTGTTTTCTTATGGAAGACGCTTAAGGAAAGTTGGCGAATTCGGGATTTGAACGACTGCGTTATCGTGCCCTAAAGCAGCTTATGCGTCTTGCGCGAAATTCGCCTGCGGCGAGACTATAAGATGTCTGCGTTAGACTTGAAAATACTTAATATAAAATTTTATATTCTAAAATAGAATATGAGGGTGATCCTTTGTGGTGAGGGGATTTATCTCCGATGGACTGCGCAGCAGTCCCTCTTCTGGGGGGCGCTTCGTGGCCCATCGGGGATAAATCCCCTCATCACAGAGCTTCTTCGCCTCGACTCAGCGCGACAGTGAGTCTTTATAGGCAAACAGCGCCGGCGCCCCACCGGTGTGCAGGAAAATGATCGGGCCATCGTTGAAGCGCTGGCGGCCGATGCCGTCGAGCAATCCGGCCATGGCCTTGCCGGTGTACACCGGATCAAGCAGCACCGCATCCTGACTCGCCAACAGCTTCATCGCCGCCAGGGTCCCGGCATTCGGCTCGCCATAACGTGGACCGAAATATTCGTCCCACAACTCGACCTTGAAGTGCTCCGGCAATTTCACGCCCAGCAAGTCTGCCGTACGCTCGGCGAGACCCTGTACTTTCGGTCGCTGATCTTCTTCGCTGCGCGAAACGGTCACGCCGATCACCGACAGTTGCGGCAAGGCTTCGCTCAATGCCAGCGCCAGCCCGCTGTGGGTCCCGGCGCTACCGGAAGCCAATACAACGGCGGCGAAATCGAGACCGGTGTCCTTGATCTGCTCGGCCAATTCCAGGCCGGCACGCACGTAGCCCAACGCCCCGAGGGCATTGGAGCCACCGATCGGCACCAGATACGGTTTCTTGCCGTTGCTGCGCAGGCGCACGGCGAGAGCGGCGAGTTGTTCGTCGGCGTTATCGAGGTTGTCGACCAGTTCGACCTTGGTGTCGAACAGATCCAGCAGCAGGCGATTACCGTTGCCGGTGTAATTGTTGTCGTCGGTACCGAGCGGATTTTCCAGCAGGGCGACACAACCCAGACCCAGTTTGGCCGCCAGCGCGGCGGTCTGGCGTACGTGGTTCGATTGCAAGGCGCCAGCGGTGATCAGGGTGTCGGCGCCTTGAGCGAGGGCATCGGCGGCGAGGTATTCGAGTTTGCGCAGCTTGTTGCCGCCCATGGCCAGCGGCGTCAGGTCATCACGCTTGATGTACACCTCACGACCGAGCCAGGCGGACAGGCGTTCGAGTTTTTCCAGAGGCGTGGGTTGTCCGAGCAGGTCGAGACGGTTAAAGCGTTCCAGCTGTTGTTTGATCATGAGTCCGTACTGGCGGAGAAAGATGAAAGGACTATAGGCACGCGGTTTTACCGGAGCAACCGTCAATCGCTTATAGCCAAATGTGCTTAGGCCAGCACTATCGGTTCTTAATTCGCCTTCGCGGGCATGCCGTAAAGTAGTCGCCGTTAACGCGGCCAGACCGTCCGGCCGCCCGTGAGGAGTCTTTACCGTGAGCGAGCGTTCCAGCCATTGGCAACTGCAGACCATCGTCAGCCAACTGCGCAGTGCGCGGGATCAGTGGCGTGCCCAGAATGGCCGGGCCACCGGCGAGCAGGGTGGCCGCGAGTTGCCGTCCCGCGCGGCGATGGCGGAGATTCTCGAGGCCTTGTGTGGCGCGTTGTTCCCGATGCGTCTGGGGCCGGTGGATCTGCGTGAGGAGAGTGAAGACTTCTATGTCGGTCACACCCTTGATACGGCGCTGAATGCCTTGCTGGCCCAGGCCCGACTTGAACTGCGCTACGTCGCCCGCCATAGCGCCCAGGACGATAGCGACGTCGAGAAGCAAGCGATCCGCATCATCCAGGACTTCGCGCTGGCATTGCCCGGCCTGCGCAGCCTGCTCGACACCGACGTGCTGGCCGCCTATCACGGCGACCCGGCGGCACGC
The DNA here is from genome assembly GCF_034008635.1 of Pseudomonas sp. P8_229. Taxonomy (NCBI): domain Bacteria; kingdom Pseudomonadati; phylum Pseudomonadota; class Gammaproteobacteria; order Pseudomonadales; family Pseudomonadaceae; genus Pseudomonas; species Pseudomonas sp. P8_229. The sequence goes on from NZ_CP125378.1 coordinate 3,238,695, forward strand.
AGCGTCGATGAAGTGCTGCTGTGCTATCCGGGGATTCTGGCGGTGATTCACCATCGTCTGGCGCACCATCTGTATCGCGCCGGGCTGCCGTTGCTGGCGCGGATCAGCGCGGAAATCGCGCATTCGGCGACGGGTATCGATATTCACCCGGGCGCGCAGATCGGCCGCAGTTTCTTCATCGACCACGGCACTGGTGTGGTGATCGGCGAGACCACGATCATCGGCGAGCGCGTGCGGATCTATCAGACCGTGACCCTGGGCGCCAAGCGCTTCCCGGCAGACGAGGACGGGCAGTTGCAGAAGGGCCATCCACGCCATCCGATCGTCGAGGACGACGTGGTGATCTATGCCGGAGCGACGATTCTCGGGCGGATCACCATTGGCCAGGGTTCGACCATCGGCGGCAACGTGTGGCTGACGCGCAGCGTGCCGGCGGGGAGCAACCTGACCCAGGCCAATCTGCAGCATGATGACGGGACGCAGAAGTAAGCTCTGCATTTGCGCAACTCTTTCTGGCCTCTTCGCGAGCAGGCTCGCTCCCACACGGGATGTGTGATCGACACCAACCCCCTGTGGGAGCGAGCCTGCTCGCGAATGGTTTCAGGTCGAATCGAGATAATGGCATTCAGCCAATTCTCCAGTGAACGAATCGCCTCTGATCCGCGTCATACCCCTCCTTGGGCTACTGTAGGAAAACTACCGCCTAGCCCTGCGATTAGTCCTTACCACCCTATCCATGTTTAACTTGAACGTTCATTCAAGTTAAACCGGTGGTTCGCTGCCCGCTCACAACAGGAGGCTTGCCTTTGCTGAGTCCGATCATTTCAGCCACGTTTCAACCCCTCGAGGTGCACCGTTCATGAGTGCATCGTCCACCCCCGCCAGCGGTCTGGTACGCATGAATCCGCCGGTGTTCTATTTCGCCGCGACGGTCATTCTGCTGTTTGGTCTCGTTGTCATCGCCATGCCGGAGCAGGCTGGAGCCTGGTTGCTGGCTGCGCAAAACTGGGCGGCCAACACGGTCGGCTGGTACTACATGCTCGCGATGACGCTGTATCTGGTCTTCGTGGTGGTCACCGCGTTATCGGGCTACGGCAAGATAAAACTCGGTGCCGACCACGACGAACCCGAATTCAGTTACCTGTCCTGGGCCGGCATGCTGTTCGCCGCCGGGATCAGCATCACCCTGTTTTTCTTCTGCGTGTCCGAGCCGCTGACGCATCTGGCCCAACCGCCACAGGGCGAAGCCGGTACCGCCGATGCGGCGCGCCAGGCGATGCAGATCCTGTTTCTGCACTGGGGCCTGCACGGCTGGGGCGTGTTCGCCTTCGTCGGCATGGCCCTGGCGTACTTCGCCTACCGGCATAACCTGCCGCTGGCCCTGCGTTCGGCGCTGTATCCGCTGATCGGCAAACGCATCAACGGCCCCATCGGCTATGCGGTGGATGGCTTCGGCATCATCGCCACGGTGTTCGGTCTGGGCGCCGACATGGGTTTCGGTGTGCTGCACCTCAACTCCGGCCTGGATTACCTGTTCGGCATCGCCCACACCCAGTGGATTCAGGTCGGTCTGATCACGCTGATGATGGGCGCGGCGATTATTGTCGCCGTCTCCGGCGTCGACAAAGGCGTGCGGGTGATGTCCGACATCAACATGCTGCTGGCCTGTGCGCTGCTGCTGTTCGTGTTGTTCGCCGGCCCCACCCAGCACCTGCTCAACACCTTGATCCAGAACCTCGGCGACTACCTCGGCGCCTTGCCGATGAAGAGTTTCGACCTCTACGCCTATGATAAGCCAAGCGACTGGCTCGGCGGTTGGACGGTGTTCTACTGGGCCTGGTGGATCGCATGGTCGCCGTTCGTGGGTCTGTTCATCGCGCGGATTTCCCGTGGCCGCACCATCCGTGAATTCGTCTTCGGCGTGTTGCTGATTCCGCTCGGTTTCACCCTGGCGTGGATGTCGATCTTCGGTAACAGCGCCATCGATCAGGTGCTCAACCACGGCATGTCGGCGCTGGGCATGTCGGCCCTCGACAATCCGTCGATGAGCCTTTACCTGCTGCTGGAAACCTACCCATGGAGCAAGACCGTCATCGCCGTGACGGTGTTCATCAGCTTCGTGTTCTTCGTCACCTCGGCCGACTCCGGCACCGTGGTGCTCTCGACCCTCTCAGCCAAGGGCGGCAATCCGGACGAAGACGGGCCGAAATGGCTGCGGGTGTTCTGGGGTGCGATGACTGCGCTGGTGACCAGCGCGTTGCTGTTCTCCGGCAGTATCGATGCGCTGAAGTCGGCGGTGGTGCTGACCTCGTTGCCGTTCTCGATGATCCTGTTGCTGATGATGTGGGGCCTGCACAAGGCGTTCTATCTGGAGTCGCAGAAACAGATCGCGCAACTGCATTCGCTGGCCCCGGTGTCCGGTTCACGTCGTGGCAAGGGTGGCTGGCGTCAGCGCCTGAGCCAGGCCGTGCACTTCCCGTCACGCGACGAGGTGTACCGCTTCATGGACACCACGGTGCGTCCGGCGATCGAAGAAGTGACGGCGGTATTCGTCGAAAAGGGCCTGAACGTGGTCACCCAGCCAGACCCGGCGCATGACAGCGTCAGTCTGGAAATCGGCCATGGCGAGTTGCATCCGTTCATCTATCAGGTGCAGATGCGCGGCTACTTCACGCCGTCGTTTGCGCGCGGTGGCATGGGTTCCAAGCAACTCAACAACCGCCGCTACTACCGTGCCGAAGTGCACTTGAGCGAGGGCAGTCAGGACTACGATCTGGTGGGTTACACCAAGGAACAGATCATCAACGACATCCTCGACCAGTACGAACGCCACATGCAGTTTCTGCATCTGGTGCGTTGATCGTGAACTGAGCGTCGGGACGTTCTACGACTCGGCGCTCAGTACCATGAACAACACCATCGCCGCCATCGGCACCCCGAACACCGCACTGCCCACCGCAATTTCCGACCCCAGCGGCTGCCCGGCATGCACCACGCCCACCGCGCCATTGATCACCGTCAACGCCAGCCACAGCGCGGCGAAGCTGTAGGCCAAAGTCTGCCGACTGAAGCCGATTCGCTCGCCGATGTAGAGCATCAGGGCGAGCAGGACCAGGCCGAAGAAGATGATGATTGCGGTGTGCATGGCGGATTCTGCCTGCTGGATATCTGTCGACGGGTCTGACGCCTTCGCGGGCAAGCCCGCGATGGGGCCACCTCGGTGTCTCCTTGAGCATAGTCAATTCATCCCGCCGTTGGTCCTCAGCGCAGGCGTGTTTTCTTTGATCGACTAATATTTATCCAAGTGTGTATGGTGTGTATCACGATGCATGCTTAAGCCCGATATTGGAAACGAAAGTCCTTTAATGGACATGTCAGAGGAAGGATTCACTTACATGAAATTCCCGGTCGTTCTGCACAAGGATGCCGACTCAGACTACGGAGTGATCGTCCCGGATGTACCGGGCTGCTTCTCCGCAGGCGCAACGGTAGCCGAAGCTTTTGAAAACACTCAGGAAGCGCTGGCCTTGCACTATGAAGGGCTGGTTGCAGATGGCGCACCGTTGCCTCGAGTTCAGGACATCGATGCCCATCTCGACAACCCGGATTACGCGGGCGGAATCTGGGGTGTGGTGGACTTTGATATCACTCCCTATTTCGGCAAGTCGGTGCGCTTCAATGCCACACTGCCAGAGCAACTGCTGGAGCGTATTGATCAGACTGTCCGACGTGATCAGCGCTACCGTTCCCGCTCCGGGTTTCTGGCGGCTGCTGCGTTGCGTGAATTGTCAGCATAAAGAAGCTTGTGTAGAAGCAGGCTGCGAATTTTGGCTTTGTTTTTCAGAAACCAGATCAAAAGCTCGCAGCCTGCGACAGCTCCTACAGAGATTTGTGGATCAGGTGCTTTCACGTTCGATGACTGTGCATTGCAACAGATTCAGGCGTTGCACATCATCTTCGACGGGCAACACCCCGAGGCTTTCCAGCACTCGCGTTGCCGCCAGTACGCCAATCTCCAGCGCCGGTGGTTTGATCGTGCTCAGGCTCGGCAGAAGCATCTCGGCGAAAGGGTAATCGCCGAAGCCGAGGACGGCGCAGTCTTCGGGGATTTTCAGGCCGGCACGCTGCCCCGCGAGCAGGCCCCCGGCGGCGAGGTTGTCGTTGGCGAAGATGATCGCGTCGGGGCGTGGTGAGGCATTCATCAACGCCTCCATGGCCTGTTTACCCGCCTCGAACGGCGCACGGTCGGCATCCGGGGCAAACACCCAAGGCGTCAATCCCGACTCAAGCATCGCCGCGGCATAACCATCGCGCCGCTCCAGCGCACTGAAGTCGCCCGGCGCGCTGTTCTGCACGAACGCGATGTGTCGATAACCTTTGCCGTGCAGATACCGCGCAGCGCTGACGCCGACTTCGACGTGGGAAAAACCGATCTGCATCGGCTCGCGTTCCGGCTGGTAATCCCAGGTCTCGATCACCGGAATGTCCGCCTCGGCGATCATCTTTTCGGTTCCCGCGCTGTGGAAGTGACTGGTCAGCACCAGCGCTGCCGGCGACCAGCCGAGAAACGCCCGCACGGCGTTTTCTTCCTGTTCGGTGCTGAAGTAACTCGATGCCAGCAACAGCTGATAACCGTGACGGCTGAGGGTGTCACTGAAGCCTTGAATGGTGTTGGCAAAGATCGGCCCGGAGATGTTCGGGATCACCATGCCGACGATTTTCCCACGCGCCGAAGCCAGGCCGCCGGCCACCAGATTCGGCACGTAACCCAACTCGGCCACCACGGCAGCAATTCGCTCGCGCCGTTCAGGTGAAACCTGTTCCGGCTGATTGAAATAACGCGAGACAGTGATCGCTGACACACCGGCTTGGCGCGCCACCGCATTCAGCGTCACGCGTCCGGCTCCACGGCGTTTGCGCGGCTTTTGATCGTTCAAGGCTCAATCCTTTGTAAAAACCAAATCGCATATAAAAGTAATTTTTCAGTATTGGACGCTCTATGCAGAGCTTGCCAATACTGTCGATGGTAGCGCTAACAAAGCGCGCTGTCTGCTACTCGCTCGAGCGAATGCCCAAGACACCGATACAGGCGCTGTCGTCGCAGAACGGCAGCGGTTCAGGGGCATTTTCGAGCGGGCACACCATGCACAACATTCCTGGGGCGACACACAAACTGGCGCAATCGATTCGCGCTGCGGGCTGGCTGTTTACCGGGCTGGCAGCGTTGCCGCTGGCCGATGCTTTTGCGGCTGACAGCACGGATCAAGAGCCGACCCTCAAATCCGTCACGGTGACCGCCACCCGCCGCGAAGAGTCGCTGCAAAAGGTCCCGGTGGCGGTCTCGGTGATCGATGGCGAACAGCTGGAAAGAGATAATCGCAACGGCGTGGCGAGCATCGTCCAGCAGGTACCGTCGCTGAACTTTCGTACCGGGGCATCGAACAAGGACACCTCGTTATTCGTGCGTGGCGTCGGTACTATTTCCACCTCGCCCGGCGTCGAACCGACCGTGGCCACGGTGATCGACGGCGTGGTGTATGCGCGGCCCGGCCAGTCCACGCTTGATCTGCTCGATCTGGAGCGCGTCGAAGTCTTGCGCGGCCCGCAGGGCACGTTGTTCGGCAAGAACGCCTCGGCCGGCGTGCTAAATATCACCAGCAAGGCGCCGACTGCCGAGACCCACGGCTACATCGATCAGTCGTACTACAGCGGCAACGAAAGCCGCACCCGTTTCGGCATTGGCGGCAGTCTGATTCCGGACACCTTGAAGGGCTCGATCAGCACGCTGTTCGGCAGCTACGACGGTAACGTCGATAACCAACACAATGGCCAAGAGGTCAACGGTTACAACCATCGCGGCGTGCGCGGCAAACTGGAATTCACGCCGAACGACGACGTCACCTTCACCCTGATCGCCGACTACATGCAGTCCCACGACGACGCCCCCAACGGCGTGGTCAGTAAATCCCTGACCCCGGCCTTCGCCAACGCGCTGAGCCCAGTCAATGCGACCAGCCACAATCGCGATATCAACACCGATACTCGCACCCACGTCGAAGACACCAACAAGGGCTTGTCCGGCCAGCTCGACTGGCAACTCGGCGATTACACCCTGACTTCGATTACCGCATGGCGCGGCTGGGACAACACCCAATACCAGGACGGCGACCGTCTCGGCACAGTAACAGCGGCGTTTCCCGGCACGGCGGACAAGGGCGATCTGGCCTTCGATCAATACTCGCAAGAGCTGCGTCTGGCCTCACCGAAAGGCGAGTTCCTCGAATACGTCGGCGGCCTGTTCTACATGCATGGCAAGGACGACGAGACTTATCAGCGCACGCTGACGACCACCGCGCGCACCGACCGCGGTATCGCTGATTACAGCACCACCAGCGACAGCTACGCAGCGTTTGGCGAGAGCACGCTGAACTTCACTTCGAACTTTCGCGGCATCGCCGGCCTGCGCTACACCCACGATGATCTGGAATACGATCACCGCCGCGTCTCCACTTCGGCGACCACGGTCAGCGGCATTCAGCCGGCTACCAGCAGTTCCGGTTCAGTGGACGAGGATGGCTGGTCCGGCCGCCTCGGTGTGCAATACGACCTGAGCGATGCGGTCACCACTTATCTGACCTACTCACGCGGCTACAAAGGCCCGGCCTACAACGTGTTTTTCAATATGCAGCCGCGCGACACCGAGGCGCTGAAACCCGAGACGTCAAACACTTGGGAGGCCGGTATCAAAGCGACGAACTGGAATAATCGCCTGACCACCAACCTGGCGATTTTCCACAGCGACTACGACAACTATCAGGCCAACTTCTTCGACACTGTCGCCGGGCAGGTGGTGACGCGTCTGATCAACGCCGGCAGCGTCAGCACTGAAGGCGTCGAACTCGACTATGCCTTGCAGGCCACCCAGCAATTGAAGTTCTCCGGAGCGCTGGCCTACACCCGCGCACGCATCGATGAGTTCGCTTGCCCGGCGGGCGCGGCGGCGTCGTGCAACGTCAACGGCAAACCGCTGCCGTTCAGTCCGGACTGGAAAAGCTACGTGCGTGCCGACTATACGATCCCGCTGGATAACGGCCTGGATATCGAACTTGGCACCGACTACAGCTGGCAAAGCGAAGTGCAGTACGACATCAGCCAGAACGCCGACACCAAGCAGGGCGCCTACGGGATCTGGAATGCCAGCGTGGCGCTCGCCGATTACAGCAACGGCTGGCGCGTCGCATTGCTCGGCAAGAATCTCGCCGACAAGTCTTACTCACCCCTGCTCGCGAGCGGCGGCAACTACATCTATCGCGCCGTGCCACGGGATGACGAGCGTTACTTCGGCGTGCAACTGCGCAAGGATTTCTGAGATGAGCAGACAGTTGAAACTCGGCGCGTTCCTAATGGCCACCGGGCACCATGTTGCGGCGTGGCGTCATCCTGATGTGCCGGCCAATGCCGGGCTGGATTTCGCCCACTACAAACGGCTGGCGCAGATTGCCGAAGCGGCGAAGTTCGATGCGCTGTTCGTCGCCGACAGCGTGGCCGCGCCGACCCAGGACATCGCCAGTCGTATGGCGCGCTCCGATCACTTTGAACCGCTGACGTTGCTCTCGGCGCTAAGCGCGGTCACCGAGCACATCGGCCTGATCGCCACGGCAACCACCAGTTACAACGAGCCCTATCACGTCGCCCGAAAATTCGCCTCTCTCGATCACCTGTCCGGCGGCCGTGCCGGTTGGAATCTGGTGACTTCGGATAACGCCGCCGAAGCGCTGAATTTCGGTCGTGATGAACACATCGGCCACGCCGAACGTTACAGCCGAGCTCGCGAGTTTCATCAGGTAGTGACCGGGCTCTGGGACAGTTGGGGCGACGATGCTTTCCTGCGCGACAAGGCCAGCGGCGCGTATTACGACCCTTCGAAGCTTCACGTTCTGAATCATGTCGGTGAACATTTTCGGGTAAAGGGGCCGTTGAACATTGCGAGGTCGCCGCAAGGTCAGCCGGTGGTCGTGCAGGCCGGCTCGTCCGAGACCGGTCGTGAACTGGCAGCGCAGACCGCGGAAGTGGTGTTCACTGCGCAGACCTCATTGGCAGGTGCGCAGGCGTTTTACGCTGACCTCAAGGAACGCTTGCCCAAATACGGACGCAGCGCTGAGTCGCTGAAAATCATGCCCGGTGTTTTTGTCGTCGTCGGGCGGACAGAGGAAGAAGCACAGGACAAATATGAAACGTTTCAGCAATTAGTCGAACCCGGAGTTGGTGTCGCGTTGCTTGGGCGTATGCTGGGCAACTTCGATTTGTCGAAGTACCCATTGGACGGGCCGCTACCGGAGTTGCCGTTGACCGACAGTGGCCAGCAAAGTCGGCAGAAATTGCTGACCGAACTGGCGGGGCAGGAGAACCTGACGCTTGCAGGGTTGGGCCGCAAGATCGCCGGCGGCCGCGGGCATTACAGCGTAGTGGGCACGCCTGCGCAGATTGCCGACCGCTTGCAGGAGTGGTTCGAGCAGGGCGCGGCGGATGGCTTCAACGTGTTGGTGCCGCACCTGCCGGGCGGGCTCGAAGACTTCGCCAATGGCGTTGTCCCGGAACTGCAGCGGCGTGGGCTGTTCAGAACCGAGTATGAAGGCCGGACTTTGCGCGAGAACCTGGGCCTCGCCCGGCCTGTAAATCGCTTCGCATGATTGGTAGAGCTTTTGTGGTGAGGGGATTTATCCCCGACCGGCTGCGAAGCAGTCGTAAAACCAGCGAACTCGGTACACCTGATTCACCGAAGTTTCAGGTTTTGGGGCGGCTTCGCCACTCCTCGGGGATAAATCCCCTCGCCACAGAAGAGTGTTCGACTTCAGATGACGAAAAGACAGACAAGAGAGGATTCGATGACTTACACCGCTGCCGAAAACCGCTACGACTCCATCCCTTACCGCCGCGTCGGCCGCAGTGGTCTGGTGTTACCCGCGCTGTCGCTGGGCCTGTGGCACAACTTTGGCGACAGCACGCCGATCGACACCCAGCGCGCCCTGCTGCGCACGGCGTTCGACCTGGGCATCAACCACTTCGATCTGGCCAACAACTACGGCCCTCCGTACGGCAGTGCCGAGATCAATTTCGGTCGCCTGCTGCGTGAAGACTTCAAGCAGTACCGCGATGAGCTGATCATCTCGAGCAAGGCCGGTTGGGACATGTGGCCCGGCCCCTATGGCCAGGGTGGCGGTTCGCGTAAATACGTGCTGGCCAGCCTCGACCAGAGCCTGCAACGCCTGGGTCTGGACTATGTGGATATCTTCTATTCGCACCGCTTCGACCCGGACACCCCGCTGGAAGAAACCGCCAGCGCCCTCGCCACCGCCGTGCAACAAGGCAAGGCGTTGTACATCGGCATTTCGTCGTACTCCGGGGTGAAAACCCGCGAGATCGCTGCGCTGCTCAAAGAGTGGAAAGTACCGCTGCTGATTCATCAGCCGGCGTACAACCTGCTCAATCGCTGGGTGGAAAAAGACCTGCTCGACACCACCGAAGAGCTCGGCACTGGCGTGATCGCCTTCACTCCGCTGGCCCAAGGTCTGCTGACCGACAAATACCTCAACGGTGTGCCGGCGGATGCGCGGGTCAATCGTCCGGGCGGTGGTTCGCTGCAGGCTTCGCACTTGTCGGAGGCCAACATTGCGCACGTGCGCGCGTTGAATGAAATTGCCAAGCGTCGCGGCCAGAGCCTGGCGCAACTGGCATTGGCCTGGACCTTGCGTGATCCACGGGTGACCTCGGCGCTGATCGGCGCGAGCCGACCGGAGCAGATTATCGAGAACGTCGGGGCGTTGAAGAATCTGAGTTTCAGTGCCGAGGAATTGGCGGAAATCGACCGGTTTGCCCAGGAGGGCGGGATCAATCTTTGGGAGAAACCTTCGACGGCGGAATAAGCGTTGCGCGCCGGATTACCCGGCGCCTGTACTGACGCCTTCGCGAGCAAGCCCGCTCTCACCTTTGGAACACACTCCCCTGTGGGGGCGAGCTTGCTCGCGAAGGGGCCTATAAAAACAACCTATAAATCAGGCTTTATTAAAAAAACGGCACATCCCCCAACACTGTCGCCCGCTGCATCACCCGCCGCGCCGGGCGGTAGTCATCCACCGCGTAATGCTGCGTCACGCGGTTGTCCCAGAATGCAATGTCGTCCTTCTGCCAGCGCCAGCGAATGGTGAATTCCGGCCGTGTTGCGTGGGCGAACAGATGTTTCAGAATCGCCTCGCTCTCGGTTTCCGACAGCTCGTTGATCTTCGAGGTGAAGCCTTCGTTGACGAACAAAGAACGGCGCCCGCTCACCGGATGGGTGCGGATCACCGGGTGCGACAGCGGCGGATTCTTGCGCCGTGCTTCTTCCCACTGCGCCAGGGCTTCGGGCGTATTGCCATAGCGCTCCAGTGGGAATGAGCGGGTGAAATCGTGAGTCGCGGTCAGCCCTTCGAGCAAGGTTTTCATCGGCGCCGACAGTGCCTCATACGCGGCAATCCCGCTGGCCCACAAGGTGTCGCCACCAAACTCCGGCAGCAGCTTGGCGCTGAGTACCGCGCCCATCGCCGGGGTCGGCAGGAAGGTCACGTCGGTGTGCCAGATCGCGTTGTCGCGCACATCGGTGACGGCGGTGTCGAGGATCAGCACTTCGGGCTGCTCCGGCACATTCGGGTAGATCGGGTGAATGTGCAGGTCGCCAAAATATGCAGCGAAACGCGCCTGTTGCGGCGGCTCAATCGGCTGGTTGCGGAAGAACAGCACTTGATGTTTGAGCAGCGCCTGCTCGATGGCGTCGCGCTGTTCCAGGTTCAACGGCTGACTGACATCGACGCCGCTGATCTGTGCGCCGAGGGCCGAACTTAAGGGGGTGATGGTCAGGCTGCTCATGGTCTTTCTCTTCGAATTCGGGGTTCAAGCTTTCGTAGGAGTGAGCCTGCTCGCGATTGCAGACTGGCAGTCAATGCTGTGGTGAATGACACACCGCAATCGCGAGCAGGCTCACTCCTGCAGGGGATTCACATGAACGTTGTCAGTGGGCCTGGCCGTGCCACGGCACTAGCTTGCGCTGCAGGGCGCGCAGGCCCATTTCCATGGCGAAGGCGATCAGGGCGATCACCAGAATCCCCAGCACCACCACATCGGTGACCAGGAACTGCGCGGCCGACTGCACCATGAAGCCCAAACCGCTGGTGGCGGCAATCAGTTCGGCGGCAACCAGTGTCGACCAGCCGACACCCAGACCAATGCGCACCCCAGTGAGAATGTCCGGCAGGGCGCTGGGCAAGATCACATGGCGGATCAGTTGCGCGCGGGTGGCGCCCAGCGACTGCGCGGCGCGCAGTTTTGCCGGGTCTACGGTGCGCACGCCGGTTGCGGTGGCGATGGCAATCGGCGCGAAAATCGCCAGGTAGATCAGCAGCACTTTCGACAACTCGCCGATGCCGCACCAGATCACGATCAACGGCAGATAAGCCAGTGGCGGGATCGGGCGGTAGAACTCGATCAGCGGATCAAGCACGCCACGGGCGACGCGGTTGGCGCCGATGGCGATGCCCACCGGCACGGCGGTCAAAATCGCGAAACCAAGGCCCAGGCCAATCCGGCTCAGGCTCGCGCCCAAGTGCTGCCACAGGGTCGAATCCATGTAGCCGGTAGTCGCCAGCAACCAGCCTTTTTGCAGCACGGCGGACGGTGGCGGCAGGAACAGTGGCTCGATCAATCCAGTGGCGGTCACCGCCCACCAGATCACCAGCAAGGCGAACAAGGTCAGTAGGCTGATCCAGCGCGTGCTGAGGCTACGGCGCACGGGAATCACCACCGAAGGGGTTTTCACCGCCGCAGCGGAAACGTCGCAACTGCTCATGCGCGCTCCTGCCGCTGAACGGCGCTGCGTTGCGAGAACACTTTGCTCAGCACGTGCTCGCGGGTTTCGATAAAACGCGGATCGGATTTGATCGCGCGGGCGGACTCGCCGGCGGCGTAACGCTGACCGAAATCCAGGTGCAGACGCTCAACGATCTGCCCAGGATTCGGCGCGAGCAGAATCAGGTCAGTGGCGAGGAACACCGCTTCTTCAATGTCATGGGTAATCAGGAAAACCGGCTTGGCGGTGCGCTGCCAGACTTGCAGCAACAGCTCCTGCATCTGTTCGCGGGTGAATGCGTCGAGGGCCCCGAAGGGTTCGTCCATCAGCAGCACGCGCGGGTCGGCAGCGAGGGCGCGGGCGAGGCCGACGCGTTGTTTCTGGCCACCGGAAAGCTGCCAGATGCGGCGGCTTTCGAAACCGGAAAGATCGACCAGCGCAAGCATTTCGCGGGCGATCCTTTCGCGTTTCTCCTTGGCGACACCGGCCAGTTCCAGACCAAACGCCACGTTGGCCAACACGTCCTGCCATGGCAACAAAGCATCGTCCTGGAACACCACGCCACGTTCGGCGCTCGGGCCTTTGACTGGCACGCCGTCGAGGGTGATGCGCCCGACGCTGGGTTCTACGAAACCGGCAATCAGGTTCAACAGCGAAGTCTTGCCACTGCCGGACGGGCCGAGGGCGACCAGCAATTGCTGAGGCCCGAGGGTCAGGGAAATGTCCGCCAGCACCGGTGCAGGGCTGCCGGGATACTGTGCGCTGATGCGCTCCAGCTGTAGCAAGGCCATCGCAGTTAACTCCCGATCAGTTGGTGATGTATTTGGCGCTGACGTACGGCGCGTAATCCGGCAGCACGGCTTCGACTTTGCCTTGCTCCTTGAGGAACGCGGCGGTGTCGGTAATGGCCTTGGTGGTCGGCGCACCGAGGGTGATCACCTGATCAGCCGCCAGCGGGTAGACGTTGCCTTGCAGCAGCAGCGGAATGTCGCTGGCCTTGGCGCCGGAGAGTTTCACCAGTTTGTCGACGTGGGACTGATCGGCGAGCCAGGTTTTCGGATCCTTGCGGTAGTCGGCGTAGGCGTCGAGGGTGACCTTGGCGAACGCGGTGACGATGTCCGGGTGCTTCTCGGCGAAGTCCTTGCGCACGATCCACGCATCGAAAGTCGGTGCACCGAACTTGGCCAGCTCGCCGGAGGTGATCAGCACCTTGCCGTTCTCCTTGGCCACGCCCAGCGCCGGATCCCACACGTAAGTGGCGTCGATGTCACCGCGTTTCCAAGCGGCAATGATTGCTGGCGGGGCGAGGTTGAGGACGGTGACTTTCGACGGGTCGATGTTCCAGTGCTTCAACGCCGCGAGCAGGCTGTAGTGACCGGTGGACACGAACGGCACGGCGATTTTCTTGCCGACCAGATCCTGCGCAGTCTTGATCCCGGAACCGTCGCGAGCGACCAGCGCTTCGGCGGCGCCGATCTGGGTGGCGATGAGGAAGGTTTCCACCGGCACCTTGCGGGTGATTGCAGCGGTCAGCGGGCTGGAACCGAGGTAACCGATCTGCACGTCACCGGAGGCGATGGCGGCGATGATGTCGGCGCCGTTGTCGAACTTGCGCCAGGCGATATTGGCTTTGGTGGCTTTTTCGTAAGCGCCGTCGGCCTGGGCGACTTTCGCCGGGTCAACGGTGGTCTGGTAAGCAACGGTGAGGTCGGCGGCCTGCGCCAGAAAGCTCGCAGCAGCCAGAGAGGCCACGGCCAGCAGGCGAAGCGGGAAATTCAGTTTCATTGAACAGCTCCATATCAGGCGACCGACGATCGGCGTGATAGGAGACTAAATGATCTAAGAAACTAAAAATAAATAACTTTTTAGACTTAGCTTATGAGCGGAAAAATCTAAGAGCGGGGGGAGATGGTGGGCGTTTCGGACTTAATCGTTCGTCATTAGATCTTTGCCCCCTCACCCCAGCCCTCTCCCCCAGGGGGGCGAGGGGAAAGGGAGCCAATCTTTGTGCTTTTCAAGGCCTGAGTTCGACGCGGTATTTCAGGTCGGCGTACTTCGCATCAACACCGCGTTCAGTCCCCTCTCCCTCTGGGAGAGGGTTAGGGTGAGGGGCTCCTAGTTGCTGATCGCCAGAATACTCGCCTGATACGACCCGACAAACACGTCGAAATCCCCCACCTCGTTCTGCTCAAGCTCAGCCTGCGCCGCCAGCGACGAGTGCGCCAGTTCCTCAAACTTCGCCTGCTCATCCGCTGCCAACGGCTCGCTGCGGAAGAACTCGGCATGCGCCTGGCTCTGACGCAGGGAGAATTGCGCGAAGCTTTCCTTGTGTTCGGCCATCGCCGCGAGCACCTGCGCCGAAGGGGTCAGGGACGGGTCGCTGACCTTGGCCAGTTGCGCATCCAGCGCCTTGCTGTGCGCGTCGCCGCCATGGCTCTGATCGAGCAGGGCCGCCAGCGGAGCGATTTTTTCCAGCAGCTCGCCTGCCCACTCTTTGAGATCGACCGGCTGACCGTCGCGCTGCAATTGCAGGCCCGGACGGCGACCTTCCTTGACCACGCTGAGGAAGTTCGAGGTCGCGTTGCCACACGAAGTATTGGTCAGCAGCGGACTGTCGTTCAGCGCGCAGTACAGCAGGAACGCGTCGAGGAAGCGCGACTCGGTGAGGTCGATGCCCATCGGCAGGAACGGGTTGATGTCCAGGCAACGCACTTCGACGTACTGGATGCCACGGGCCATCAGCGCCTGAATAGGTCGCTCGCCGGTGTAGGTCACGCGTTTCGGGCGGATGTTGGAGTAGTACTCGTTTTCGATCTGCAGGATGTTGGTGTTGAGCTGCACCCACTCGCCATCCTTGTGCGTGCCGACTTCAACATACGGCGCGTATGGTGTGGCCACGGCTTTGCGCAGGCTGTCGGTGTAGCTCGACAGATCGTTGTAGCACGGCGTCAGGCCGGCCTGGGCGTTGCTCTGGTAACCGAGGTCGCTCATGCGCAGGCTGGTGGCGTACGGCAGGTACAGGGTGTCCGGATCCAGCTGTTCCAACTGGTGCGAACGGCCGCGCAGGAACCCTGCGTCCAGCGCCGGCGAGGCACCGAACAGGTACATCAGCAGCCAGCTGTAGCGGCGGAAGTTGCGGATCAGCGCAATGTAGGACGACGACTGGAAATCGCGGTCGGTGCCGACGAAACCCTCGGCTTCGCGCAGCAGCGGCCAGAGCTTTTCCGGCAGGGAAAAGTTGTAGTGGATTCCGGCGATGCACTGCATGGTCTTGCCGTACCGCAGGGCCAGGCCCTTGCGATAGACGTACTTGAGCTGACCGATGTTGGAGGTGCCGTAATAGGCGATCGGGATGTC
Source organism: Pseudomonas sp. P8_229 (assembly GCF_034008635.1). Classification (NCBI taxonomy): domain Bacteria; kingdom Pseudomonadati; phylum Pseudomonadota; class Gammaproteobacteria; order Pseudomonadales; family Pseudomonadaceae; genus Pseudomonas; species Pseudomonas sp. P8_229. The sequence goes on from NZ_CP125378.1 coordinate 3,253,930, forward strand.
TTCCTCGGCCGGCAACGGGCACGGCATCGATGGGCTCCACAGGTACTCGTCACCGAGCTTGCTGTAGGCAAAGCGATGAATCTTGTCCAGGCTCGCCAGGGTGTCAGCCGGGTCGGGCAGGGCGGGCGTGATGAACTCCAGCAGCGACTCGGAATAGTCAGTGGTGATCTGTTCGTTGGTCAGCGCGGAACCCAAGGCTTCGGGGTGCGGCGTTTGCGCCAGACGACCTTCGCTGGTCACGCGCAGGCATTCACGTTCGATACCGTGGAGGCACTGTTCGAGCAGAGAGAGGTTGGCGCGCTCGCCGAGCAGAGCCAGGCGGCGGTTGAGAAGTTCGCTCAATTTGGATTCCTTCACGCGTCAGTCGCCCCAATATGGGGGTGGGCAGGACGGTCTACAAGGGTGAAGTTGAAACTGGCGTTTTCGCCTGGTTTTTTGGGCTCACGAAGCCCCTTTCGAACCGCCGACTTCAATCCCTGAATCTGGCAGATGCACGCGAAGATTATGCGGTCCCTGTGGGAGCGGGCTTGCTCGCGAAGAGGGCATATCAGTCAACCTCAAGTCGCCTGATACACCGCCTTCGCCAGCAAGCCCGCTCCCACAGAAAAGCTCGACGCTATGATCACAGCGCCGAAATTAACTCAAATTGATGACGACAAGCTACAGGACAGCGAACGTGCCTTGCGCTTTTGCGACCAGTTTGTCGCCCTGCATCACGTCGGCCTCGACTACCAGCGTGCGGCGGCCCGGGTGGATCACCCGGGCCGTGCACAGCACCTCGCCGTCGGAGACGGCGCGGATGTAGTTGATCTTGCATTCGATGGTCGCGCTCTGCTGATCGAAGCCGTGGGTGCTGGAACAGGCCAGCCCCATGGCGATATCGACCAGACTGAACAGCGCGCCACCGTGCAACTTGCCGCCACGGTTGCGCAGTTCCGGTTCCAGCACCAGGGCGACTTGCGCCACCCCGGTTTCCAGGCTGTGCAGACGGCAGCCCAACAGCTTGAAAAACGCGCTCTCGACGAGCCCGGCCGGAATCTCCATCAGCGTTTCTTCAACTGCTTGGCGTTGGCGAACAGCGAGGCCATCGCATTGTTCACCGGCGCGGCGGTTGCGGTTTCCTTGCGTGGCGCGTTGTTCGATGGCTGGCGCTGGGCCGAGCCCGGACGCGAGCCACGGGCACCGTCGATCTTCTCGCCCGGGGTGTCTCCCATACGCATCGACAGGCCGACGCGTTTGCGCGGGATGTCGACTTCCATGACCTTCACTTTCACCACGTCACCGGCCTTCACCGCCTCACGCGGATCCTTGATGAACTTTTCCGACAGCGCCGAGATGTGCACCAGACCATCCTGGTGCACGCCGATGTCGACGAATGCGCCGAACGCGGTCACGTTGGTCACCACGCCTTCAAGGATCATCCCCAGTTGCAGGTCTTTGAGGTCTTCGACGCCTTCCTGGAACTCGGCGGTCTTGAACTCCGGACGCGGGTCGCGGCCCGGTTTTTCCAGTTCCTGGAGGATGTCGGTGACGGTTGGCAGACCGAAGGTTTCGTCGGTGAATTTCTTCGGGTCCAGACGCTTGAGGAACCCGGCATCGCCGATCAGCGAGCGAATGTCGCGGTCAGTTTCAGCGGCGATGCGCTGCACCAGCGGATAGGCTTCCGGGTGCACCGCCGAGGAGTCCAGCGGGTTATCGCCGTTCATCACGCGCAGGAAGCCTGCAGCCTGTTCGAAGGTTTTCTCGCCCAGGCGCGCGACTTTCTTCAGCGCTGCACGGGTCTTGAACGCACCGTGTTCGTCACGGTGGGCGACGATGTTTTGCGCCAGGGTTGCGTTGAGGCCAGAGATGCGTGCCAACAGCGCCACCGACGCGGTGTTCACATCGACGCCGACGGCGTTCACGCAGTCTTCAACCACAGCATCCAGACCGCGCGCCAGTTTCAGCTGCGAGACGTCGTGCTGGTACTGACCGACACCGATGGATTTCGGATCGATCTTCACCAGTTCTGCCAGAGGATCCTGCAGGCGACGAGCGATGGACACCGCGCCACGGATCGACACGTCCAGGTCCGGGAATTCCTTGGCCGCCAGTTCCGACGCCGAGTACACCGATGCGCCGGCCTCGGAAACCATGACTTTGGTCATCTTCATCGCTGGATATTTTTTGATCAGCTCGATCGCCAGTTTGTCGGTCTCGCGGCTGGCGGTGCCGTTGCCGATGGCGATCAGGTCAACCGAATGCTTGGCGCACAGGGCGGCCAGAATGGCGATGGTCTGATCCCACTTGTTGTGCGGCACGTGCGGGTAAACCGTGGCGTGATCGAGCAGCTTGCCGGTGGAATCGACCACCGCGACCTTGCAACCGGTACGCAGGCCCGGGTCGAGGCCCAGGGTTGCGCGCGGGCCGGCCGGAGCGGCCAGCAGCAGGTCGTGCAGGTTGTGGGCGAACACGTTGATCGCTTCAGTTTCGGCGCCGTCGCGCAGCTCGCCGAGCAAGTCGGTTTCCAGGTGCGTGTAGAGCTTGACCTTCCAGGTCCAGCGCACCACTTCACCGAGCCATTTGTCGGCCGGACGGTTCTGATTCTGGATGTTGAATTGCTGGCCGATCATGCCCTCGCACGGGTGCATGGTGCCCGGCAGCTCATCGCCGACTTTCAGTGCGGAGCTGAGGATGCCTTCGTTGCGGCCACGGAAAATGGCGAGCGCGCGGTGCGACGGCATGCTTTTCAGCGGTTCGTCGTGTTCGAAGTAGTCGCGGAACTTGGCGCCTTCCTCTTCCTTGCCAGCGATGACGCGGGCACTGAGGGTGGCTTCCTGTTTCAGGTAGTTACGCAGTTTTTCCAGCAGGCTGGCGTCTTCGGCGAAACGTTCCATGAGGATGTATTTGGCGCCTTCCAGCGCGGCCTTCACATCGGCCACGCCTTTTTCGGCATCAACGAAGCGTGCGGCTTCGGTTTCCGGGGTCAGGTTCGGGTCGTTGAACAGACCATCCGCGAGGTCGCCGAGCCCGGCTTCCAGGGCGATCTGGCCCTTGGTGCGGCGCTTCTGCTTGTACGGCAAGTACAAGTCTTCGAGGCGGGTCTTGGTGTCGGCGAGTTTGATGTCGCGCTCGAGGGCAGGGGTGAGTTTGCCTTGCTCTTCGATGCTGGCGAGGATGCTGATGCGCCGTTCGTCGAGTTCTCGCAGGTAGCGCAGACGCTCTTCCAGATGACGCAACTGGGTGTCATCGAGGCTGCCGGTGACTTCTTTCCGGTAACGGGCGATGAAGGGAACGGTAGAGCCTTCATCGAGTAGCGCGACGGCCGCTTCGACCTGTTGCGGGCGTACGCCGAGTTCCTCGGCGATGCGGCTGTTGATGCTGTCCATAAAACCACCTGACATATTGTGAAAGCAGGCTCGCAGGCACGGAAATAAAGGCCCGGAGTCTGGTTGAGCGGCTAGAAAATTGCCGCTGCCTGGGTCAAAAGGCACCCCATTGACCCGTGAAATCGAACAATTACTGCGCAGGCCTGGAAAAAATCGCGGCCACTTGCGGTAACGATTCAGACGTTGCCTGGCACAAAACGCCGCGCATTATAACCAGCGTTCTGTCATTCGGGGGCGATGCAGTCTGTAGGCATAAACCCCGGTTTTCTGGCAGTGAAGGAAAAATCTGCTAACAATGCACACGGTGCGTATAACGGCAGCTACGCCATAATGCGCGCCGAGCTAAAAGGAGCATCCAATGAGCAGCACTGCAAACAATGCTGAAGGCGAAAAAATTCTTATTGTTGACGACGATCCGGGGCTGAGCAGCCTGCTGGAGCGCTTCTTCGTCAGCAAGGGCTACCGCGCCCGTGCCGTACCGAACACCGAACAAATGGACCGTCTGCTGTCGCGTGAAGTGTTCAACCTGGTCGTTCTCGACCTGATGCTGCCGGGCGAAGACGGCCTGACCGCATGCCGTCGCCTGCGGGCCGCGAACAATCAGATTCCGATCATCATGCTCACCGCCAAGGGCGACGAGATGAGCCGCATCAAGGGCCTGGAACTGGGCGCCGATGACTATCTGGCCAAGCCGTTCAACCCGGACGAGTTGATGGCCCGGGTCAAGGCAGTACTGCGTCGTCAAGCCGCACCGGTGCCGGGTGCGCCGGGCAGCGAAGACGAAAACGTCACCTTCGGTGATTACGTGTTGTCGCTGGCGACCCGCGAACTGAAACGTGGCGACGAAGTGCACATGCTCACCACCGGTGAGTTTGCGGTACTCAAGGCTCTGGTGATGAACGCGCGTCAGCCGCTGACCCGCGACAAGCTGATGAACCTGGCCCGTGGCCGCGAGTGGGATGCCCTGGAGCGTTCCATCGACGTGCAGATTTCCCGTCTGCGCCGGATGATCGAACCCGATCCGTCCAAACCGCGCTACATCCAGACTGTCTGGGGCGTTGGCTACGTGTTTGTACCGGATGGCACCGCCACCAAGTGATCGGTGATTTGTAGGAGCGGGTCTGCAGGGTGGTTCAATGGCCATGCCCACAGACTCGCAATCCGCAATATGCGAGCATTGCTCGCTCCTGCAAGTGTGTAACGGTTATCGATGAAAACCCCCGTCTGGTTCCCCCAAAGTTTTTTCTCCCGCACCCTTTGGCTGGTGCTCATCGTCGTGCTGTTTTCCAAGGCGCTGACCCTGGTTTATCTGTTGATGAACGAGGACGTGCTGGTGGATCGCCAATACAGCCACGGCGTCGCCCTGACGCTGCGCGCTTATTGGGCCGCCGATGAAGAAAACCGCGCGAAGATTGCCGATGCCGCCACCCTGATCAGGGTGGTCGGCGCCGGTGTGCCGGAAGGCGAGCAGCACTGGCCGTACAGTGAAATCTATCAGCGGCAGATGCAGGCGGAGCTAGGCGCCGACACTGAAGTGCGCTTGCGCATGCACTCGCCACCGGCGTTGTGGGTGCGTGCGCCGAGCCTTGGCGATGGCTGGCTGAAAGTGCCGCTGTACCCGCATCCGTTGCGCGGGCAGAAAATCTGGAACGTGCTCGGCTGGTTCCTCGCCATCGGCTTGCTGTCGACCGCCTCGGCATGGATTTTCGTCAGTCAGCTCAACCAGCCGTTGAAGCGTCTGGTGTACGCCGCCCGACAACTCGGTCAGGGCCGCAGCGTGCGTCTGCCGATCAGCGACACGCCGAGCGAGATGACCGAGGTGTATCGCGCCTTCAACCAGATGGCCGAAGACGTCGAACAGGCCGGTCGCGAGCGCGAGCTGATGCTGGCGGGCGTGTCCCATGACTTGCGCACGCCACTGACCCGCTTGCGTCTGTCGCTGGAGTTGATGGGTGATCGCAATGACCTGACCGACGACATGGTGCGCGACATCGAAGACATGGACGCGATTCTCGACCAGTTCCTCGCGTTCATTCGTGACGGTCGCGACGAGTCGGTGGAAGAGGTGGACCTGAGCGATCTGGTGCGTGAGGTGGCAGCGCCTTACAACCAGAATGAAGAGAAAGTGCGCCTGCGTCTGGAGCCGATTCAGCCGTTTCCGCTGCGTCGAGTATCGATGAAGCGTTTGCTCAATAACCTGATCGGCAACGCCTTGAATCATGCCGGTAGTGGTGTTGAGGTTGCGGCCTATGTGTCGGGTGACACCAGCGCGCCGTATGTGGTGCTGAGTGTGATGGACCGTGGCGCGGGGATCGATCCGTCGGAGCTTGAGGCGATCTTCAACCCGTTCACCCGTGGCGATCGTGCGCGGGGCGGCAAGGGCACAGGTTTAGGGTTGGCGATCGTGAAGCGGATTGCTTCTATGCATGGCGGCAATGTTGAACTGCGCAACCGCTCCGGCGGCGGATTGGAAGCGCGGGTAAGGTTGCCGCTTGGGTTGATGCTTCCGCGAGATGCGGTTTAACAGCTGAAATTTTCGCTGAGGCTGATGGCCCCTTCGCGAGCAAGCCCGCTCCCACAGTTGGAATGCATTGCCCTGTGGGAGCGGGCTTGCTCGCGAAGGCGGCCTCCCTGCCGCCACATCTCTAACGGATTAACCCTTACCCTTGGTCCGGGTCATATTCGGCCCGCCATTCTTCTCAAGGTGCTCGATGATGATCCCCGCCACGTTCTTGCCGGTGGTGGTCTCGATCCCTTCCAGGCCCGGCGACGAGTTCACTTCCATTACCAGCGGCCCGTGGTTGGAACGCAGGATATCCACACCTGCCACCGCCAGGCCCATGACCTTGGCCGCACGCAAAGCCGTCATGCGTTCTTCCGGGGTGATCTTGATCAGGCTGGCGCTGCCGCCGCGATGCAGGTTGGAGCGGAACTCACCGGGTTTGGCCTGACGCTTCATTGCCGCGATCACTTTGTCGCCGACCACGAAGCAGCGGATGTCCGCACCGCCGGCCTCCTTGATGTATTCCTGGACCATGATGTTCTGCTTCAGGCCCATGAAGGCCTCGATCACCGACTCCGCCGCCGTCGCGGTTTCGCACAGCACCACACCGATGCCCTGAGTGCCTTCGAGCACCTTGATCACCAGCGGCGCGCCGTTGACCATGTCGATCAGGTCGGGAATGTCGTCCGGCGAGTGCGCAAATCCCGTCACCGGCAGGCCGATGCCGCGACGCGACAGCAGTTGCAGCGAACGCAGCTTGTCTCGCGAACGGGCGATGGCCACCGATTCGTTGAGCGGAAACACCCCCATCATTTCGAACTGGCGCAACACGGCGCAACCGTAGAACGTCACCGACGCGCCGATCCGCGGGATCACCGCATCGAAGCCTTCCAGTGGCTTGCCGCGGTAGTGGATCTGCGGCTTGTGGCTGGCGATGTTCATGTAGGCGCGCAAGGTGTCGATCACTACCATTTCATGCCCGCGTTCGGTGCCGGCTTCGACCAGACGACGGGTGGAATACAGACGCGGATTCCGCGACAGCACAGCGATCTTCATGCAACACCTGTGGAGGAGGTAGATACCGGGAACACCGGCTTGTCTTGTACATATTTGATGCCCGGATTGACGACCAGTTGGCCATCGATCAGGGCTTTGGAACCGAGCAACAGGCGATAGCGCATGGACTTGCGGCAGGCGAGGGTGAACTCGACCGCCCACACCCGATCACCGAGGGCCAGGGTGGTGCTGATCACGTAGCGCACCTGAGCCTGGCCGTTGGAGCTTTTAATGGTCTTGCGCGTGACCAGCGGTGCTTCGCAGCGCCGGTGACGCAACTGCACCACCGTGCCCAGGTGCGCGGTGAAGCGCACCCACTTCTCGCCGTTGCGTTCGAACGGCTCGATGTCGGTGGCGTGCAGGCTGGAGGTGCTGGCGCCGGTGTCGATTTTTGCCCGCAGGCCGGCGACTCCCAGATCCGGGAGCGCCACCCATTCGCGCAGACCGACAACGGTCAAATGGTCAAATGTCTTCAAAAAAGTGCTCAACCGTGACAACCGCTCAGCCCGCACGGGGCCGGATTCGCGGTATTCACGCAGAATAATGGTTAAAAGGCGACAGATATCTACGGCCCGGATCGCCGACGCCTCAAGCAGGTGTCGGGTGGTGCGCATTGTAATCCGGGATGGTGCAATTCATGGCACGACAGAAACGGTAGTACAGTTCATCAATATTTCAGAATGAGGAAATTCCATGGCACAAAAAAGCGAAGAGGACGACAAGGTCCGTCTCGACAAGTGGTTGTGGGCGGCGCGTTTTTATAAAACCCGGGCCTTGGCCAAAACCGCGATCGAGAGTGGCAAGGTGCATTGCCGAGGGGAGCGCTGCAAGCCTGGCAAAGAGCCACGCATCGGCGACGAATTCGAGATTCGCACCGGGTTTGAAGTGCGCACGGTGAAGGTTGAAGCCTTGTCGATCGTGCGTCGCGGCGCACCCGAGGCGCAGACGCTGTATACCGAGACCGAGGCCAGTGTTGCCAAGCGTGAAGCGGCTGCGGCGATGCGCAAGGCCGGGGCGTTGGGTGTTAGCACCGACGGCAAGCCGAGCAAGAAGCAGCGGCGGGATCTGTTTAAATTTCGTGGGAACAGCAACAGCGAGTAAGGCTGTTGTTTCTGCGCTGTCTATGCTGGCCTCTTCGCGAGCAAGCCCGCTCCCACAGTAGATCCGGTTCCTTCAGCAGGAAAACGGTCAATGGCGGGAGCGGGCTTGCTCGCGAATCGAGTGCGCAGGACTCATCGGGGGCAACGTGGTGTCAGGCGCTACGCACCACACTCATCCGCGAAACCACCGGCAGCTTGTCCAGCAGCGCAAAGATCGGTGCCGTCACCTTCAGCCAGAAATTGGCGGCGTGACAGGCAAACGGCGTGTAGTAACCCCAGCCCAACGCCCACACCCCCAGCAGCATGCCGCCGATGTAATCGTCCTGACCCCAATGCGCGCCGGCCACCAGACGCGGTAGCATGAACAACAGCGCCAGGCCCCAGACAGTGAGGAACTGGCCGACTGTGCGGCTGAACACACCCATGAACAGCGCCCAGATCAGTAGCACCGAAGCATGGTCACCGGGGAAGCTCTGGCTCGAGCGATCCTTCAGCTCCCAGGCTTGTTCCAGCTGTGGAAAGTAGTCACTGAGGTGCACTGCGCCTTCAAGTACCATCGACGGGCTGCTGTGCTGCCAGTCCATGTGGTCGGCGAATTTGGAAAACAGTGCGCGGATGATCACCATCAGCAGCAGAATCGAGAAAAAACCGAAGAACGCGCGGCGTACGTCAATTGCCTTGAACACCCAGTCGCCCTTGATCAGCAGCGTCAGCAGGATCAGCCCGACGACGATGTCGAACGGACGCAGACTTGCAATTGCCCAGATGTGGAGCCATATGGGGTTGCTGGCCAGTGGTGCATTGAGTGAGCGGAACAGCCACTCGTCGAAAATCACACACAGCATCTGACCCGTAGGCCATAACCAGAAAGCCAGTAGCGCCAATGGCACTACGTTACACAGAACCAGCCGGCCGAGGTTCCACCTTGATTGGAACAAACCCGGATTGTTCATAAAATGCCTCCCGTGGCTGAACATTTCGCACCAAATGGGTGCGAAGAAGCGCGGGATTTTCATCTTTCGTAACCATTTTGTCATCAATTCAGATACCCAGACCTATGACCGATCTCCCGGATACCGACTACACCCAACGCTTCATCTTCGATGACAGCGACACTCGCGGCGAACTGGTTGCGCTGGAACGCAGCTACGCCGAAGTCCTCGCCAAGCACCCGTACCCGGAGCCGGTCGCGCAATTGCTGGGCGAACTGATGGCGGCCGCCTCGTTGCTGGTGGGCACCCTGAAATTCGACGGCTTGCTGATTTTGCAGGCGCGCTCCGAAGGGCCGATTCCGCTGTTGATGATCGAGTGCTCCAGTGAGCGCGAGATCCGTGGTCTGGCGCGTTATAACGCCGAGCAGATCGCCGCAGATGCCACCCTTGCCGACCTGATGCCGGGCGGTGATCTGACCCTGACTGTCGACCCGACGATCGGCCAGCGTTATCAGGGCATCGTCGACCTTGATGGCGAAACCTTGTCGGAATGCTTCACCAATTATTTCGTCATGTCGCAACAGGTCGGCACGCGCTTCAAACTGTTCGCCGACGGTCGTCGTGCTCGTGGAATGCTGCTGCAACAACTGCCGGCCGACCGTCTGAAAGACGAAGAAGAGCGCGCCGACAGCTGGCAGCACATTACCGCGCTGGCCAGCACCCTGACCGCTGATGAACTGTTGAGCCTGGACAACGAAACCGTCCTGCATCGCCTCTACCATGAAGAGCAAGTGCGCCTGTTTGATGTGCAGAACCTGCGCTTCCGTTGCAGCTGTTCGCGGGAACGCTCGGGCAATGCGCTGGTCAGTCTGGGTCTGGAAGATGCACAGGCGCTGGTGGTCGAACGCGGTGGCGAAGTCGAGATCGATTGCCAGTTCTGCAACCAGCGATACCTGTTCGATGCAGCCGATATTGCTCAATTGTTCGCTGGCGCGGGCGTCGACACGCCGTCAGATACCCGGCACTAAAACGGTTCAGCGCAGGTAAATTCACTGCGTAACGACGGAATTTCGCCGTTACGACGGGAGGACCCTACTCTTTTTGGGCTTTTCTGGCATAATCCGGCCCACTTTTTTCGCGGTAGTAGTGCACGACTTTCTACTACAAAACGTTTGGAGCACACTCGGCCACTGGCCGACGGGGAACCTCATGACGCAAGCCAATAACGCCGTGTACACCGATCTGAGTGTTGATGATCTGGTAAAAGAAGCCCTGAACCGCGGTGAGGGCGAGCTTGCCGATACCGGCGCTCTGGTTGTTCGCACTGGTCACCGCACCGGTCGTTCGCCTGTTGACCGTTTCATCGTTGAAGAGCCTTCCACCCAGGCCGCTATCGCCTGGGGCCCGATCAACCGCAAGTTCCCGGCCGAAAAGTTCGACGCGCTGTGGGCTCGTGTCGAGGCGTTCAACAACGCGCAAGAGCACTTTGTTTCCCACGTGCATGTAGGTGCGGCTGAAGATCACTACCTGGCCGTGAAAATGACCACCCAGACTGCCTGGCAGAACCTGTTCGGTCGTTGCCTGTTTATCAACCCGGCCCAGTACAACCCGGCTGGCCGTGAAGAGTGGCAAGTACTCAACGTTGCCAACTTCGAGTGCGTGCCTGAGCGTGACGGCACCAACTCCGACGGTTGCGTGATCCTCAACTTCGCCCAGAAGAAAGTGCTGATCGCCGGCATGCGTTACGCCGGTGAAATGAAGAAAGCCATGTTCTCCGTGCAGAACTTCCTGCTGCCGGCCGCTGACGTGCTGCCTATGCACTGCGCTGCCAACATCGGCGAAGAAGGCGACGTGACCCTGTTCTTCGGTCTGTCGGGCACCGGTAAAACCACCCTGTCGGCCGATGAAAGCCGTTACCTGATCGGTGACGACGAACACGGCTGGGGCGAAGGCGTGGTGTTCAACATCGAAGGCGGTTGCTATGCCAAGTGCATCGACCTGTCCGAGAAGAACGAGCCGGTCATCTGGAAAGCCATCAAGCACGGCGCAGTACTGGAAAACGTCGTCATCGATGACGCCAAGCACGCCGACTACGCCGATGTCAGCCTGACCCAGAACAGCCGCGCCGCGTATCCGCTGGAGCACGTTGCCAAGCGTTCCGAGCACAACCTCGGTGGCGAGCCAAACGCGGTGATCTTCCTGACCTGCGACCTGACCGGCGTACTGCCGCCAGTGTCGATCCTCAACGAAGAACAAGCGGCCTACCACTTCCTGTCCGGCTACACCGCACTGGTGGGCTCGACTGAAATGGGTTCGGGCAGCGGCATCAAGTCGACCTTCTCCACCTGCTTCGGCGCACCGTTCTTCCCGCGCCCGGCTGGCGAATACGCAGAGCTGCTGATCAAGCGCATCCGCGGTTTCGGTTCCAAGGTTTACCTGGTCAACACCGGCTGGACCGGCGGCGGCTACGGCGTCGGCAAACGCTTCAACATCCCGACCACCCGCGCAGTGATCGCAGCGATCCAGAGCGGCGCACTGATCGGCGCAGCCACCGAACACCTCGACACCATCAACCTCGACGTGCCCCTGGCCGTACCGGGCGTTGAAACCAACCTGCTCAACCCACGCAACACCTGGGCTGACAAGGCTGCGTACGACGAGGCCGCGAAAGCACTGGCCGGTCTGTTCATCGAGAACTTCAAGAAGTTCGAAGTGAGCGACGCGATCAAGGCTGCGGGTCCGAAGTTGTAAGATCGGTTTGTAGCGCATGAAAAAGCCGCCTCTTGGGGCGGCTTTTTTGTGGGGGCTGGTTTAGCTGTCGTTATCGGCTTAACTGCCATTATTCCCGCAGAATTTGGGGTAAACGGCCAGAATAGTGCCACTTAAGAGCCAGAAGCTTCCAGAATCTACTTCGTCTTTATGGCCATTGCCGTTTGGTATGCACCACTCGCAAAATCTCTACAAAATCTTTGTCAATTTTATAGATCCTCAATTGCTTCTAAGTGAAGCCACCGCATCGTGACCAAGCGACAGGAGGCGACTGTGTCCGGGTTGGTCAACCGGTGAGGATCGTGCACATACCCGGCACACCCGAAGGTGTCCCAAACACAGTCACCATAAACTGCAGGCAATTGAGTGCCCGCAGCATACAGCGCATGCGTATACACGATCTAATCGGGTGACCAAGCCCGAGCCGCTGATTTGGCAGCGACAGTCACGACTATAGGTTCACGCCCTCAAGCCTCGATAGGCGACAAAGATTCTGATCCTGTAGGAACCGGACGAAGATTTTGCCGGACGTCGCTATCGTTCGATCAACACTTTTCAACGTAAATGCGCATACGCCGAAATATCCAGCACACTGGTCGCCAGCCCGGTTGCTGGCGTGTAAATCGCGCCTTTGACGGTCGAGAACGGAACGCCTTTGCTGCCCAGCGAAACGTAGCGCTCACCCTTGTCCAGTTCGGTGAAGTAGGTGTAGGAAAGGTTGTGCATCAGTTTGTATTTCGCTTCGTCGCGAACGACGTTGGCGGTGAGCGTTTTCAGGTCGGCGTCGCTGAGGTTAAGCGTTTTCGTCAGAGATACGCCCCAACGCTTGAGACATGTTTCGGCGAAATGCCGGACGATACGGCCAGGATCGACGAGCGCCTTCAAATCGCTGCTGTTGGTCGGCACGCCGCCACCGGCGGTGGCGTTGCCGGCCAGGGTGGCGTGGCGGCCGGCCATCGGATAGACAGAGGTTTTGGTCCCCGTGGCGGTTTGCGGGATCACGCAGCTGAAGCCTTTGGAGCGCTCGTCGCGGGCGTAGAAAGCGACGTATTCCTTGACGTTGGTGGCCAGTTTGACCCGCTCATCTTGAAAATTGCTGATTCCGGGGACTGGATCAATTGCAAAAATGTTCACCGGGATATTTTTCAGTGCGCTGTCCTTGAACATTGCATTGGCCAACATATGGCAACTAATACCGCCGCGGCTCCAGCCGACCAGATTAACTTTGGTCGGGATGACGTTGTCTTTACGAAAGGTCTTTATGATTTGTTCCTGTAATTTTTGCTGGGTAACACTACGATCGCCGTAGTTGTATTTACGCCAGAACCAGGAGCCTTCGACCTTTACATCTTCAATAGGAATACCGGCAGCCTTCAGGCGGTTGTATTCCGCTTCGGTCAGTTGCTGGCGCTGCCAGTCGCATTTGCCTTTGATGATGTTCATGGCGTGCTGGACGTTTTCTTCCCAACCCTTGCCAAACAAGGTGCCGCTCAAATCGTATTCCTTGGTTTCGGTAAACAGGTCATCGGCTTGCAGGTTGCCACTGCCGGGGCCGTCGACCACGATCCACTCCGCGAACTCGCGGCCGGTATGATGCGAGGCCAAGGTCGAAACGATTTCACCGTCCCAGAAGTTTGCATGGTTAGTATCAAATTTGTTGGAGCCAGTGCCACAAAAAAAGATGGTTAAAACTGTCATGGTGTTGCCCTTGGTTGATGTAAGAGCAACAACTTAGTGTTGATAAGATGAATAAATAAAGCGATGTGTTGTTTCCGGGTTTGTAGTGTTGAAGTTGGTTTTGCTCAGGAAGGCGTTTGCTTGGCAACTTCAAGCAGGTCGCAGCCATCCTTAATCAATAAATAAAGTGCGTTGACGATGTTCGGTATATCTTTTACGTCAGATTGTTTGAAACACAAACAATAGAGCGTTTCCAGCAAATCGCTGGCGGCGCGCAGACGCTGGTCGGCAGCATCGAGCAGGTCGCTGTGGCTGGCGTGAGTGTCGATGACCAATACAGGGTTTTCGCTGTAGCAAGTCTTGAGCGGGCGATAGCGGATGATCATGGTGAGGCGGGTCCTTTGCAAAGACGCTCGTTCGGGCCGATAGGGTATTTCAGCCGCGCCGGCCACTATAGAAGGGCGTTACGCAGCCGAACAAGACCGCCGAAGTGGATAGAATTCGTAGGGGGTTTTCCGTGGTACGGGCATTTGCCCTACGCGTATTCATGGGTTTTTTCAGGCAAAACCCCTAGGTGAAAAATTTCCTACGGGTTTGTCAGGCGCTTCGCAGTAAACCTCTGTATGGTGCGCGCCAGAATCTGTAGGGCGTTTCCAAACGTCCGATACGCGCTTAAAGGGAATTGAGTATGCAGTGGCTACGAATGGCCTTGATTTTGTTGCTGTGGGTCAGTGGTTGTCGGTTGGTTATCGCCTCCGAGGGTGTAAATGCGCTGGTACGTGCCGATCTGGACCGAACCGGTTGGCCCGATGCCCTTACCAGCCAGGCGAGTATCGACACCGCGTCTCGTGCTGAAGTACTGATGTTCGGCAAGGTTCTTCTGGCCAGTGAGGCCCTGGACGAATCGAAGCTGAAGCAACGGCTTGGCGTTGCACAATTGCAGCTCAAGTCGATCAGACAAGTGCGCAATGGCTTGTGGGATCGTCTTCTCAACACCTATCGGCAGGCCAGTGTGAGTTGCGATGAGCAAATGTTTTGTCCACGGGTTCGCAGTGTTGTCGAGTTGCGTCAGTTGGCAGCGGCGTTCACCGGTGACGTCAGCCCTGCCCATGCACTGTGGGCGGCCAGGAGTCAGAGCGTGCATGCGCGGGAACTTGACGAGCAATTGCGAGTGGCGGTGTTGGTGCCCTGAGTGGGGCTATGCACTCGGGCCTGGATGCGCTGGCGCGAGGGTCGCGAGCAGTGGCAGGTCATCGGGAATCTGCATGCAGCCGCCCAGCACCAGGGCGCTGATAAGAAGGGCTACGGTTAACTTCAATGTGTGCGGCATGTTGATTCCTTGGTGAGATCCCGCGCGCACCAGCCGTCCTGGCGTGATGCGGTTAACGCAGGGAAAGGAGGCACGTTAGCGTCCTGCCGGCGTACTCGGCGATAAACAAATCGTGTCGGTTGTTTGCTCTGATTGCAGAGCGATCGGGCTGTATCATCCCGTATTGAATTGACCCCGGCCTTTTCTCGACTCGCTGCGATCGCCCGCTAGGCTGTTGGCATCACAGCGGTCAACGGAGTGACAGCGCATGCACAACACCCTGGAACAGGTTTTCGGTTATCCACAGTTTCGACCTGGGCAGGAGGCGGCGATCAGCGCTGTGCTGGCCGGGCGCTCGGCAGCGGCGATTTTTCCCACCGGTTCCGGCAAGTCGCTTTGCTATCAGGTGCCGGCGCTGTTGCTGCCGCATCTGACCCTGGTGGTCTCGCCGTTACTGGCGCTGATGCAGGACCAACTGACGTTCCTCAAACGTCACGGTATCAGTGCCGGCAGCATCGATTCGGCACAAAGCCGGGATGACGCCAATGATGTGATGGCTCGCGCCCGTTCGGGTGAATTGAAGATTCTGATGATCTCGGTGGAGCGCCTGAAGAACGAGCGCTTCCGCAACTTTTTGCAGCAGGTGCCGATCTCGCTGCTGGTGGTCGACGAGGCGCATTGCATCTCGGAGTGGGGCCACAACTTCCGCCCCGACTATCTGAAACTGCCGGACTACCAGCGCCAGTTCAATATCCCGCAAACCCTGCTGCTGACGGCCACGGCGACGCCGAAAGTGATTGCCGACATGCAGGCCAAATTTGCCATCGCTGAAGCCGATGTGGTGACCACCGGTTTCTACCGGCCCAACCTCAATCTGCTGGTGGAACCGGTGCGCGGTCAGGACAAGCGCCGACGCCTGGTGCAATGGATGAGTGAGCGCGCGGGGCAGCCGAGCATCGTCTACGTCACCTTGCAAAAAACCGCCGAGCACATCGCCGAGCATCTTGGGCGCAACGGCATTCAAGCCGAGGCGTATCACGCCGGATTACCGCACGATCAACGCGAGGGCATACAGAAGCGCTTCATGGCCGGGCAATCCAATTGCATCGTCGCAACCATTGCTTTCGGCATGGGCATCGACAAGAGCGACATCCGCAACGTGGTGCATTTCGACCTGCCCAAATCCATCGAAAACTACAGTCAGGAAATCGGTCGTGCCGGCCGTGACGGACAGCCCTCGGACTGTCTGGTACTGGCCAATCGTGACAGCCTCAACGTGCTGGAAAACTTCGTTTACGGCGACACCCCGGAGCGCGAAGGGATTCGTGGTGTGCTGGAGGAAATGCAGGCTGCTGCGCCAGAAGGACAGTGGGAGTTTCTGCTTGGGCCGCTGGCCGATCAAAGCAACATTCGCTCGTTGCCGCTCAAGACACTGCTGGTGCAACTGGAGCTGCGAGGCCTGATCGCGCCGCGCTATGCGTATTACGCCGAGTACCGTTTCAAATACCTGCTGGAACCGGATGCGTTGCTTGAGCGTTTCGAAGGTGAGCGCAGGAATTTTGTCGCGGCGATCATCCAGACCTCCAGCCGCGCACGCACCTGGGCCACGGTGAATTTCGAAGCGATGTACACGCAGTATTCGGCTGAGCGCAATCGGGTGGTGACGGCGCTGGATTACTTTCAGGAGAAAGGCTGGGTCGAGCTTGAGAGCAAGCAGATGACCGAGGTCTACAACGTGCTGCACAGTGACTTCGACAGCGCGGTGTTGAGCGCTGAGTTACACGAGTATTTCACGGGGCATGAGCAGACTGAAATCGCCCGGATTCACGCGATGCTCGAGCTGTTTGCCACCGAGCGCTGCCTGGGTTATCGCCTGGCCGAGTACTTCGGCGACCACAACGCGCCCGAGCAGTGCGGGCACTGTTCGGTGTGTCATGGGGAGATTGCGCGTCTGCCGCCTCCACCGGAATTGCCGGCGCTTGTGGATAAGAATTTCGCATCGCTGTGCGGTGATTTTATCCACAGACACGAACAGCACACTGGTAGTGCGCCGACGGCAGAGCGGCTGACGCGGTTTCTGTGCGGGATCAGTGTGCCGCTGTTCACCAGGCTCAAGGCGCGGACGATTTCCGGGTATGCGGCGTTGGAAGAGTATCCGTACGCCGAAGTCCGCAGCTGGGCTGACAGTCATTTGCCCGGATGAACGCTGACCCTCGGCCTGCATCCATGCGCTGAATGTCGCTCATCACGGTAATAAACTTCAAAAACACCCGGTGCATGACTATGGTGAAGGCTGTCTTCGGATCGCCAACAAGAGAACAACATGAGCCAGACATCCTTCGATATTCAGCAAGCTGCCGTGATTGGCGCGGGCACCATGGGCCGTGGCATTGTCATGTGCCTGGCCAATGCCGGCATCGCTGTGCAGTGGGTTGATAACAATCCGCAGATGCTTGAGCAGGCGCTGGGCACGGTAGCGGACACTTATGCACACAACGTGCGGCAGGGCCGGATCGATCAGGTCGAAGCGGATGCACGTATTGCACGGATCAGCACGGCGGCCGATTACGCGGCGATCCGTAATGTCGATCTGGTGATCGAAGCGGTGTACGAAAACCTTGAGCTCAAGCAGAAGATCTTTCGCGAACTGGATGGCCTGCTCAAACCTGAAGCATTGTTGGCGAGTAATACGTCGGCGCTGGATATCGATGCGATTGCCGCGGCTACCCGGCGTCCAGCGCAAGTGCTGGGCCTGCACTTCTTCAGCCCGGCGCACATCATGAAACTGCTGGAAATCGTCCGCGGTGCGCAGACTTCACCGGCGGTTTTGGAGGCTGCGCTGACACTGGGCAAACGCATGGGCAAAGTCAGTGTGGTGTCGGGCAACTGCCATGGTTTTATCGGCAATCGCATGCTGCATCCGTATGTGCTGGAGGCACGCAAGATGCTGCTCGAAGGCGCTTATCCACAGCAGGTGGACGCGGCGTTGCAGGGGTTTGGTTTTGCCATGGGGCCGTTTCGCATGTACGACGTGGTCGGTATCGATCTCGAATGGCGTGCCCGTGAGCTGGTCGGCATCGGTCAGGACGCGCCTGAGGTTCAAGTGGATAACCGATTGTGCGAGCTGGGCCGATTTGGCCAGAAGTCCGGTAACGGTTATTACCATTACGAACCGGGCAGCCGTCAGGCTGAGCATGACCCTGAGGTCGATGCGCTGGTGTTGCGGGTCAGTGAGGAGTTGGGCTTCCAGCGTCGTGAGATCGGTCCGGAGGAAATTCTCGAGCGTTGCCTGTTGGCGCTGGTCAACGAGGGCGCAAAGATTCTGCAGGAAGATATTGCCGAGTCGGCGCATGACATTGATCTGGTGTATCTGAACGGTTATGGCTTCCCGGCAGACAAAGGCGGGCCAATGGCGTGGGCAGATCAACAGGGGCTGGCGGATATTCATCAGCGCTTGCTGGCGCTGGAGACGCGGCAGGGCGATCAGTGGAAACCTGCGCGGTTGATTGACGAGCTGGCGGTGCAAGGGAAGGGGTTTGCCGATCGTTAAGATCCGGCGGCGTTCCGACGAAGACCACGCCGCGGATTTAGCCTTAGACTGCTCACAAAACTTCATGGATCAATGCCGATGTCCAACCCGATGCCCCAACGCACCGACTACCCGCACTTCCAGCCCATCACCACGCGCTGGCACGACAACGATGCCTACGGGCATGTGAATAACGTCACCTATTACAGCTTCTTCGACACAGCGGTGAATACCTACCTGATCCAGGTCGGTGGTCTGGATATTCATGACGGTGAGGTGGTGGGGTTCGTGGTCAGTTCGGCCTGTGACTATTTTGCCTCGATTGCTTTTCCGGACCTGATCGAGATTGGTCTGCGGGTCGGCAAGCTGGGCAACAGTTCGGTGCAATACGAGCTGGCGGTGTTCAAGGTCGGTGAAAGCGAGGCGTGTGCAGCGGGACGTTTTGTCCATGTGTTCGTGGATCGGACGACCAATCAACCGGTACCGATTCCAGGTAGATTGCGTGATGCGTTGGAGCGCCTGGTGGTTTGAATCCGGGCAAAAAAAATCGCAGCCCCAGGGCTGCGATTTTTGCTTTCCCGCTTAACGCAACGCGTTAGTCGCGATAGTAGCGGTGATGCTTGCGATGGCCGTAGGCATGGCCGCGACCACGATGTTCGTCGCGGTAGTAGCGACGGTCGTCACGGCCACGATCGTAATGACGACCTTCGTCATTGCTCTGGTTGCCCATGTAGTTGCCCAGCGCGCCACCGGCGCCGCCACCTGCTGCGGCGCCGATCAGGCTGCCGGTGGTGCCGCCCATGCTGCGGCCAACCACGTTACCGCCGGCTGCACCCAACGCACCGCCAATGGCTGCTTCACCACGGCTGTGTTTGTTGGCGCCCACCGCGCTACCACCCGCGCCGCCCAGGGCTGCGCCAATGGTTGAACCTGTGCTGCCGCCTAAAGACTGACCGACGACCGAGCCAAGAACCCCGCCCAATGCGCCGCCCACGCCTGCTTCGGCGGTGCCTCCGGCAGAAGCGAAGCCACTGACCAGGCCAAGGGACAACAAGAGAATCGAGGAGAACTTCATAGATGAGCCTCAAAGGGATGACGGCGCGATCCTGAGGCTGTGTAACAAGGCTGACAATCGAAATCCGACGAATAACACGACCTGTATACAATTATGCAAGTTGCTGTTTTAACTGCGGAACTTAAGCGATTTTTGCCAGTCTTTAGCTACTTCGGACAGGCCGCTTTTGTAAAAAAGCGGCCTTTTTTGTGGGCGCTTGAAAGGTGCAGGGTACAAAGAATTGCGTTGAATGAGCCACCGCTATCGCGAGCAGGCTCACTCCTACAGATAGAACACAGTTCAACTGTCGGAGTGAGCCTGCTCGCGATAGCAAGGGTGCTGACAGCGCTTTACGCGGACTTGGCCATGATCAACCCGGTCTCACTCGCTGCCTCGAGCCGGATCGCAATGAACTTCGATGTCGGCGTATGGCTGCCTTCCCCGGTGCTTTCCAGCGGCACCAGCGGATTCACTTCCGGGTAATAGGCCGCTGCCTGCCCCGCCGGAATATCAAACGCCAGCAAGGTAAAGCCCTTCACCCGACGCTCACGACCATCGTCCCACAGCGACACGATGTCGGCCTTCTGCCCCGGACGGAAGCCCAGGCGAATGATGTCGGCCTCGTTGGCGAACAGCACATCGCGCTGGCCCTTGACCCCGCGATAACGGTCGTCGAGACCATAGATCGTGGTGTTGTACTGATCGTGGGAACGCATCGATTGCAGGATCAGATCCGGCAGTTGCCCGGTGGCGCGGGTGCGTTCGTGCACCAGATCCTTGGGCAGCATGTTGGCGCGGAAATTGGCCCGGCCCGATGGGGTACTCCATTTGCGCGCGCCGGCCGAGTTGCCGAGGTAGAAACCACCTGGGTTTTTGACCTTCTCGTTGAAGTCCTTGAAGCCTGGAATGGTGTCGGCGATCAGGTCGCGGATGCGTCGGTAGTCGGCCACCAGCCAGTTCCAGTCCACCGGTTTGCTGCCCAGCGTGGCGGCGGCGATACCGGCGATGATCGCCGGTTCCGAGCGCATCTGGTTCGACAGCGGCTGCAACTGGCCGTTGGAGGCGTGAACCATGCTGAAGGAGTCTTCCACGGTGACCGCTTGCGGGCCTTCGGTCTGGATGTCGATGTCGGTACGACCCAGGCACGGCAGAATCAAAGCGTCTTTACCGTGGGCCAGATGGCTGCGGTTGAGCTTGGTGCTGATCTGCACGGTCAGGTCGCAATTGCTCAGCGCCGCGAAGGTGCGCGGGCTGTCCGGTGTGGCCTGGGCGAAGTTGCCACCCAAACCGATAAAGACCTTGGCGCGGCCCTCGGCCATGGCGTGAATCGCCTCGACCACATTGTGCCCGTTCTCACGTGGCACCTTGAACTGAAAGCGCCGTTCCAGCGAGTCGAGGAAGGCCACCGGCGGGCGCTCGTTGATGCCCATGGTGCGGTCGCCCTGCACGTTACTGTGGCCGCGTACCGGGCACAGACCGGCGCCGGGTTTGCCGATGTTGCCGCGCAGCAGCATCAGGTTGGCGATTTCCTGGATGGTCGGCACCGAGTGGCGATGCTGGGTGATGCCCATCGCCCAGCACATGATCACGTTCTTGCCCTTGGCATACATGCGCGCGGCTTGCTCGATTTCCACCAACGTCAGGCCGGATTGCTCGACGATCTGCTCCCACGGCGTGTCATCGACCACGCCGAGGTACTCCAGCACGTTGGCGCTGTGGGCATTGAGGAAGTCGTGATCGAACACCGCCGGGGCGCCAGCCTTCTGCGCATCGCGCTCCCATTGCAGAAGGAACTTGGCCATGCCGCGCAGCAGCGCCATGTCGCCGCCCAGTGCCGGACGGAAGTACGCGGTGTTGGTCGGCTTGTCGCCGTTGGTGAGCATTTCGATCGGGTGCTGCGGGTGCTGGAAACGTTCCAGTCCACGCTCTTTCAACGGGTTGATGCACACCACTTGCGCGCCGCGTTTCACCGCTTCACGCAGCGGTTCGAGCATCCGTGGATGGTTGGTGCCGGGGTTCTGGCCCCAGACGAAAATCGCGTCAGCGTGTTCGAAGTCGTCGAAGGTCACGGTGCCTTTGCCGACGCCAACGCTCTGCGCCAACGCCACACCGCTGGCCTCGTGGCACATGTTCGAGCAGTCGGGGAAATTGTTGGTGCCGTAGGAGCGCACGAACAGCTGATACAGGTACGCCGCTTCGTTGCTGGCCCGGCCCGAGGTGTAGAACTCGGCTTGATCCGGGCTCGACAGGGCTTGCAGGTGCTTGCCGATCAGGGCGAAGGCGTCGTCCCAGGCAATGGGTTTGTAGCGGTCGGTCTGGGCGTCGTAGACCATCGGTTCGGTCAGGCGGCCCTGGTATTCAAGCCAGTAGTCGCTCTGCTCCAGCAGCGCGGTCACGCTGTGTTTGGCGAAGAATTTGCCGTCCACCCGGCGTTTGGTCGCTTCCCAGTTCACCGCTTTGGCGCCGTTCTCGCAGAACTTGACCATGCCGCTTTCCGGCGAATCGCCCCACGCGCAGCCCGGGCAGTCGAAGCCGCCGTTCTGGTTGGTCTTGAGCATCATGCGCAGGTTCTTCAGCGCGTTGTCGCTGGTCAACCAGGCCTGGGCCACACTGATCAGGGCACCCCAGCCACCGGCGGCACCCTTGTAGGGTTTGTAGCGCGGGACGGGTTTCTGGTCGGCTTGATGATGTTGGCTCACGCTTGATTCTCCATCGCTGGGCTGTAGACCCGCGGCGCATTCTTCTGCGGCAGGTGGATGAGATTGAGGTTGTGGCGACGGGCCCATTGCACGGCAAGGCCCGTGGGTGCGGACAGGCTGACCAGGGTCTGGATGCCGGCGCGCAGGACTTTCTGGATCAATTCGAGGCTGCAACGGCTGGTGACGATCGCCAGGCCACCGTCTGTGGATATCTTCTGGCGGATCAGGCCGCCGATCAGCTTGTCGAGGGCGTTGTGCCGGCCGATGTCTTCGCGACCCAGCAGCAATTCACCGCTGGCATTCATGAACACCGCCGCGTGTACCGCGCCGCAGTGCTGGCCGAGTGGCTGGAACGCGCCGATGCGCTGGCGCAGGCCGTCGAGCCATGCGGCGGGCGGCAACGGTGCGCCGGGCAACACGTTAAGGTCGGGCAACGCCTGTTCCACCGCCTCGACGCCGCACAATCCGCAGCCGCTGGTGCCGGCGAGTTGCCGACGCTGTTGCTTGAGGTTCCAGAATGCGCGGTTGGCGATGGTCACTTGCGCGTATTGCGCGGAGCCTGCGCCGGTCAGTTGCAGGTCATAGATGTCGCTGGCATCCTCGATGATGCCGCTGCCGAGGCTGAAGCCGACGATGAAGTCTTCCAGATCCGTTGGCGTCACCAGCATCACGGCCTGGCTGATGCCGTTGTAGGCAATCGCCAACGCAACTTCCTCGGCGAGCGCGGTGCTGGCCGATTCCACAAGGGGCAGGTCACTGTAGCTGTAAGTCTGGCTGGCGGCGGGCGCGGGCGTTTCGAGTGCAGGCGCCGCGCAGGCTGGGCGCTTGGCGTTCATGGCATCACCGACGGATTGATCAACGCTAAGACTAGGCGCGGCAACTTGTCGCGTCTAATCGCTACTGTCGATCTATTGATAGATGGCGTCGATCAAGCTGTCGATGCAGACCTCGGCCAACGCTGAACGCGGGGCCTCACGACGCCTGATCAGGCCCGGAGGGCTAGGGTCTGTGGGGGGCGATCGGTTGAAGTCGCCGGTGATCGGTGCGTTTTCCCGACCTCCATGCACAGCTTGTAACAATTGATGCGCTGTCACTGCTGCGAAGGGGCAGGCCCCGGTGACGGGTGGGTCATTGGTCAGTCTGGAACCGCTTTTGTTTGGTGTGGTCTAGGCTTGGGCGTCTGGAACCCAAATCAAGGAGTGTGCGCTATGAGTATTTTTAGCTTTGTGAAAGAAGCCGGCGAAAAACTGATCGACCTGTTGACCCCGGGCAACGCCAATGCCAGCGAGCAGTTGAAGGAACATATCAGCAAGGTCGGGTTGGGCAATCCGAATGTTCAGGCGACCGTGGACGGCGACAAGGTCACGGTTACCGGTGACGTAGCGAGCCAGGAGGAGAAGGAAAAGATTCTGCTGGCGGTGGGTAATATTGCCGGTGTTGGCAGTGTGGATGACCAGATCACGGTGACCGGTCCGGTGGTGGTGGCTGCCGAGTTTGTTGAAGTTAAGGCCGGGGACACTCTTAGTGCGATCTCGCTGCGGGTTTATGGCAATGCCAACCAGTACGAAAAGATCTTCGAGGCCAACAAACCGATGCTCAAGGATGTGAACAAGATTTATCCAGGGCAGAAGCTTCGTATTCCGAAGTAATCCTCAAGTTCGCTAGCGCCAGCAGGCTCGCCCCACATCGGACTGCATTTCAATGTGGAGCGAGCCTGCTCGGGAATGGGCCAACCCGGTCTCAAAGCCCGATGATCAACTCGCGATAATCCTCGACCGCCGCAAACTCGGCGGTGTCCTTCGGCCCTTTGCGGCTGTCCGGCTCTTTGACCGCCAGTAGATGCGCCACACCAAAACTTCGCGCACTGCGCAGGATCGGCAGGGTGTCATCGATAAACAGGCTGCGCGCCGGATCAAAGTCGATGTCTGCCTGCAAGGCATCCCAGAACTGTGGATTCTCCTTGGGGAAACCGTAATCGTGGGAGCTGATCAGCCGTTCGAAATACGGCGCCAGTTCAACCCGCTCCAGTTTCAGCGACAGTGAATCGCGGTGTGCGTTGGTGATCATGATCACCCGTTTGCCAGCCTGTTTGATCGTTTGCAGAAACGTGTCGGCATCCGGACGCAGCGCGATCAGGTGCGCGGTTTCCAGTTTCAGTTCACGCACCGAGAGTTTCAGTTCGGTGCTCCAGAAGTCCAGGCAATACCACTGCAGCTGACCGGCATGGCGCTCGAACAGCGGCTGCAACTCCATGTCGGCCATGGCCCGGCTGACACCGTGCAGTTCGGCGTAGCGCTGGGGCAGGTGTTCCAGCCAGAAATGGTTGTCGAAGTGCAGATCCAGCAACGTACCGTCCATGTCCAGCAGGACGGTATCGATGTCAGACCAGGGTAAAGAAGGCATGGCAACGTCTCGAGCGGTAGAAAGATATCCGACACAAACAATCGGGAAAGCCGCGTTATAGTAGCGCGTTCACGCCAAGGAGCTTTGCATGCGCCAGAAACCCACTGTACTCGCCCGCGAGATCGTCGCCACCAGTCGCCTGTTTTGCGTCGAAGAACTGAAGCTGCGTTTTTCCAATGGCGTGGAGCGCACCTACGAGCGTCTGGTCGGCAAAGGTGCGGGCTATGGCGCGGTGATGATCGTGGCGATGCTCGACAGCGAACACGCGGTGCTGGTCGAGGAATATTGCGGCGGCACTGACGAATACGAACTGTCCCTGCCCAAAGGCTTGATCGAGCCGGGTGAGGATGTGCTGGCAGCGGCCGAGCGCGAGCTCAAGGAAGAGGCCGGTTTTGGCGCCCGCCAACTGGAGCACCTGACCGAGCTGTCGCTGTCGCCCGGTTACATGAGCCAGAAGATTCAGGTGGTGCTGGCCACCGATCTCTACGAAGAGCGCCTGGAGGGCGACGAGCCCGAGCCGATGCGGGTCGACAAGGTCAACCTGCGTGAACTGGTGGCGCTGGCGCAAAATCCGCAATTTACCGAAGGTCGTGCCTTGGCGGCACTGTATCTGGCCCGTGATCTGCTGACGCAACGCGGGTTCTTTCAGGCATGAGTGAGACGTCGATGAGTTTT
Source organism: Pseudomonas sp. P8_229 (assembly GCF_034008635.1). Taxonomy (NCBI): domain Bacteria; kingdom Pseudomonadati; phylum Pseudomonadota; class Gammaproteobacteria; order Pseudomonadales; family Pseudomonadaceae; genus Pseudomonas; species Pseudomonas sp. P8_229. The sequence continues at coordinate 3,279,004 of NZ_CP125378.1, forward strand.
CCCCACCCGTTGATGGCGCCGGTGATTGAGCTGGCATTGCGAGCTGGCGAGGCGATCCTGCCGTTTTGGCGCGCCGGTGTTGAAGTCACCGCGAAGTCCGATGATTCCCCGGTGACAGCGGCAGACCTGGCTGCGCACCATGTGATCGTGGCCGGACTCACCGTGCTGGATTCCAGCATTCCGATTCTTTCCGAAGAAGACGCCGACATCCCGCAGAGTGTGCGTGCCGGGTGGCAGCGCTGGTGGTTGGTGGATCCGCTGGATGGCACCAAGGAATTCATCAGTGGCAGTGAAGAATTCACCGTCAACATCGCCCTGATCGAAAACGGTCGGGTAGTGTTTGGTGTGGTATCGATGCCGACCAGTGGCCGGTTTTATGTGGGCGGTGCCGGTCTTGGCGCGTGGCGCGGCGACAAGGACGCAACGCCGATCGCGATTCAAGTGCGGGATGTGCTCGCCCCCGATGAAGCGTTCACCGTGGTGGCGAGCCGTCGGCACTCGAGTCCGGAGCAGGAGCGCCTGCTCGCCGGTTTGAGCGCCAGCCTGGGCGAGTTGCAACTGGCAAACATCGGCAGTTCGCTGAAGTTTTGTCTGTTGGCCGAAGGTGCCGCGGATTGTTACCCAAGACTGGCGCCGACTTCGCAATGGGACACCGCTGCGGCGCAGGGCGTGCTCGAAGGTGCTGGCGGCGAGGTATTGGATCTGCAGGGCGAAGCGTTTTGTTATCCAGCGCGGGAATCGCTGCTCAATGAATTCTTTCTGGCGCTGCCGGCGAAAGCGGCGTGGCGCGCAAGGCTACTGGAACTGGCCCGCTCCTGAGTCCTGCATACAGCATTGTAGTGAGGGGACTTATCCCCGATGGACCGCGTAGCGGTCCCAATCTACGTACGACATGAATTGCGACTGCTGCGCAGCCGATCGGGGATAAATCCCCTCGCCACAAGTGATTGGTGCATCACTGAAGACTCAGCGGTGCAGAACGTACTGCCCGCTGAAGGTCACCGCATCCTCATCACTACCGGCATTGATGATCCGTGTATTGAGCGTCAACCGTGCCCGTCCGTAACGCCGATACATCGCCAGAAATTTCTTCCACACCGCCGCTTCGGGTGCCGGGCAAATCGCCGTGGCGTCGCCGGTCACCGGCAGCGGATAGCTGATCTGCCCTTCCTGAATCACGATGTGCCCGTCTTCGACGCCTTCATCCTTGAGGCGCAAATGCAGCCAGCCCCAACCTGCCAGCACCGCACCACAGTAGAGGCTGCCGCCGAACATGGTGCTCTTGTGATTGACGTTCGGCTCCAGCGGCAAGTGCAGGCTCAGCTGTTGCTCACGCCAGTCGAGTACCTTGAGGCCCATCTCGCGGGTCAGCGGAATATCGTGATGCAGCACGGATTCCAGATAGCGGCTGTCGCGGTTCATTCGGTTTCGTCTCCATGGGCGCCACTGTCGGCGAAATTCAACCCGTGCTTGCGCAGCTTGTCGTGCAGGGTCTTGCGCGGAATCCCCAGGGCTTCGGCGAGGCTGCGTACCGAGCTGTGGGCGCGCGCCAGCTCAGCGGCGATCAACGATTTCTCGAAGTTTTCCACTTGCTCGCTCAGGCCTCCGCTGATGACCTCCGCAACAGTGCCGCCGCCCTCGACGCCGCTGTTATCCAGCGCCAGTTCCAGGCCGAGAGCGAAACGCTCGGCAGCGTTCTGCAGTTCGCGCACGTTGCCCGGCCAGGTGTGGCGCAGCAGCAGGGCGCGTTGCGCCGGTTGCAGTTCATGCGGCGGCAAGCCATGGCGGGCGCTGGCTTCATCGGCGTAATGCTGGAACAGCACCAGTGCGTCTTCGCCGCGTTCGCGCAATGGCGGAATGCGCAGCGGCGCGACGTTCAGGCGGTAATACAAGTCGGCACGAAAGCGCCCCTGATCGGCAGCCTGGCGCAGGTCTTCCTTGGTCGCGGCGATGACGCGGATGTCCAGCGGGATCAACTGATTGCCGCCGAGGCGTTCGACCACACGCTCTTGCAGCATGCGCAGTAGTTTTACCTGCACGTCCATGCTCATGCTTTCGATTTCGTCGAGAAACAGCGTGCCGCCATTGGCGAACTCGAACTTGCCGATCCGGCGTTTCTGCGCGCCGGTGAAGGCGCCTGGCTCATGCCCGAACAGTTCGCTTTCGACCACCGACTCGGCCAGCGCTCCGGCGTTGATCGCCACGAACGGGCCGTTGCGTCGGCTCGACAAGTCGTGCAGCGCACGGGCCACGACTTCTTTGCCGGCGCCGGTTTCACCGAGGATCAACACGTCAGCCTTGGTCGCGGCCAGCGCGCCGATCTGCTCGCGCAGGCGCAACATCGGCGCCGAATGGCCGACCAGTCGGGCACTCAATTCGTTGCGGTCGCTCAGGGCCAGACGCAGGCTGCGGTTGTCCAGCACCAGGCGGCGCAGGGCCAGGGCGCGGCGCACGCTGTCGAGCAGCGCATCGCTGGCGAACGGTTTTTCCAGAAAGTCATAGGCGCCGGCACGCATCGCCTGCACCGCCAGCGGCACGTCGCCGTGGCCGGTGATCAGTAGCACCGGCAGCTCGGGATCCTGAGCGTGCAGTTCGCTCAACAACTCCAGACCGTCCATGCCCGGCATGCGGATGTCGCTGACCACCACACCAGGCCAGTCACGCTCCAGTTGTGCGGCGAGGCCTTTGGCTTCGGACAACGGGAGGATTTTCAGGCCGGCCAGGTCCAGGGTCTGGCCGAGGGCCTGACGCAGGTGCGGATCGTCGTCGATCAACACCACCTGAATGCGATTGTCGATGGTCATGCACTTCGATCCTCGGACGGTTGCAGGCTGACCCCGGGCGCGCCGGCGCGCAGCCGCAGGGTGATCAAGGCGCCACCTTGCTTGTGGTTGGCGAACGACAGTTCACCACCGAAGGCGCGCATCAGGGTTTCACAGATCGCCAGCCCCAGCCCAAGCCCCTGCGTGCGGGTCTTGGTGGTGTAGAAGGGCTCGCTGGCGCGGCCAAGGGCTTCCATGCAGAACCCCGGGCCGTTGTCGCGAATGTACAGATTGACGCCTTCGGCAGTGGATTCGGCACTCAGCCACAGTTTGCGCGGCGGGCCTTTTTCGGTGAGGGCATCGAGAGCGTTGGCCAGCAGGTTGCCGAGCACCTGGCGCAGACGGGTTTCCCCTGCTTCGACCCACAGGGTGGCGGCGGGCAGGTCGCGGATCAGCTCGACCTCCATGCTGCGGCGCCGTTTGGCCAGCAACGCCAGCGCATCGTCCAGCGCCGGTTGCAGGGCGACGCTTTCCGGGGCGTGGCGGTCGCGGCGGGCGAAGGCGCGCAGGTGGGCGATGATCGAGGCCATGCGCCCGGTCAGTTCGCTGATCAGTTTGAGGTTGCCGCGAGCATCGTCGGTGCGCTGATGATCGAGCAGCACTTCGGCGTTTTCGGCGTAGCTGCGGATCGCCGCCAGCGGCTGGTTGAGTTCGTGGCTGATGCTTGCCGACATGGTACCCAGCGCCGACAGTTTGCCGGCCTGGACCAGATCGTCCTGGGCGCGTACCAGCTCCTGCTGGGCCTGTTCACGCTCCAGTACTTCCTGCTTGAGACGGCGGTTGAGGCCTTCCAGATCGCTGGTTCGCTCCGCCACTCGACCTTCCAGTTCGCGACGGGCCTTGGCTTCGAACGCGATGCGCTCCAGATAATGCCGGCGGCGCTGCATCATCAATCCGAGCAACAGCATCACCACCAACAGTGTGGCGCCACCGATCGCCACCACGGTTCGCACCGGGCGGTCGATCAGCGTGCGTGGGGCAAGGATGCTGACGCTCCAGCCGGTTTCGGCGATGTCGACGGTTTGGATCAGCCAGGCGCTGTCGCTGAGGTTCAGCGGGCGCGGTTCGCGGGTCGGATAGGGCAGGATGGCGGTGATCGCCGAGCGCTCGGTATCGCTCAAAATTCGGGTCGAACGAAAGCGCCATTCCGGGCGTGAGGTGAGGATGACCACGCCGTTGTGGTCGGTCACCAGCAGTTGTTCCGGGGTCTTGCCCCACAGGCTTTCGGTGTGGTCGAGATCGACCTTGATCACCAGCACGCCGATGATTTTTTCGCCGTTGCGCACTGCGGCGGCGAAGAAATAACCGCGTTTGGCCGAAGTAGTGCCAAGGCCGAAGAAACGCCCTAGACGCCCGGCCATGGCTTCGCTGAAATACGGACGGAAAGCGAAATTGCGTCCGACGAAACTGTCATGTTTGTCCCAGTTCGACGCCGCCAGAGTCTGGCCACTGGTGTCCATCAGGTACATGACTTCGGCGCCGGTCTGTGCGGCGATGTTTTTCAGCAGGCGATTGGCGTTGCCTTGGGTGACGCCGTCGTCCGGTGCCCCGAGCACGGCGCGCAGGGCCGGCAGATCGCCGAGAATCTGCGGCAACACTTCATAGCGGTGCAGGGTGCCCAACAGGTTGGCGACATAGAGGTCGAGGGTCTGGCGGTTTTGCCCGGCCAGTTCACTGCGGTAATAGCGCTCGGCCAGATGTTCCAGCGGCCACAGCAGCGGCGCCAGGCACAGGGCCAGCAGAGCGAGGCTGCGCCAGCGGGGCCTGCGGGGAAGAGATGGTTTCATGAGCCGGATGCGCCTGAGTGAACAGGCGCATTATGCCTAGGCTCAGGCGAAGACGTCAGCGTCCTTGAGCAGCGCACCGGCCTGATCCTTGGCCGACAGCTTCGGCGCTTCGTCCAGTTGCCAGTCGATGCCCAAAGCGGGATCGTCCCAGCGAATGCTGCGCTCGGACGATGGATCGTAGTAGTTGGTGGTCTTGTAGAGGAATTCTGCGAACTCGCTCAGCACCACGAAACCATGCGCGAAACCTTCCGGAACCCACAGTTGACGGTGGTTTTCAGCCGACAGGCGGACGGCAACCCATTTGCCAAAGTGCGGCGAGCTGCGACGGATGTCCACGGCCACATCAAGCACTTCACCTGCGGTTACCCGGACCAGTTTGCCCTGGGTGTTCTGCAGTTGGTAATGCAGGCCGCGCAACACACCTTTTTGCGAGCGCGAATGGTTGTCCTGGACGAATTGGGTGTCCAGACCGGTTGCCTCCTGGAACGCCTTGGCATTGAAACTCTCGTAGAAGAAGCCGCGCTCGTCACCAAATACCTTGGGTTCGATGATCAGAACACCGGGCAGATCGGTGGTGATTACATTCATGAGGTTTTTCCAGATAGATGTGAATGGCCGACATTCTTGCGCAAAGCGTCGGCGGATGCGAGCGCCTGAATAACCGCGATCGGGGGTTGCGCATCCTCCGCAGCAATGGCGATATAGGCGCCTAATAAAATTTCAGGGGTCGTTTCATGCCGCTCGCCACGTTGATTCATCGCGCCAGTTTGCCCAGCCCACAGGTCTCTGAGGCGCAGGCCCGGCAGTGGCTGGCGGAGCATTACGGGCTCAGCGGCACGTTACAGGCGCTGGGCAGTCAGCAGGACCTCAATTACCGGGTCGACAGTGAGCGTGGGCGCTTTGTCCTGAAAATCTGCCGTGGCGATTACGCGCTGGTAGAGCTGCAGGCCCAGCATGCGGGTCTCAAGTACCTCGCTGAGCACTCGTCGGTGCATGTGCCCAAGGTTATCCCGGCCAAAAACGGCGCAGATCTGTTGTCTCTGCAGGCCAATGGCGAGCCGGTGCACGTGCGGCTGCTGGACTACATCGAAGGCCAGCCGCTGACCCATCTTGAGCACCTGGGCCACGGCGTGGTGGCCGGTTTTGGTCAGCTGTGTGGCGAGATGGACCTGGCGCTGGCCGGTTTCGACCACCCGGGTCTTGAGCGCACCCTGCAGTGGGATGCACGCCATGCCAGTGCGCTGATCAACCATCTGCTGCCGGTGATTCAGGACGAGCGCCAGCGCACATTGATCGCTGATGCCGCCGAACAGGCCGAGCGCCGCCTGCAGCCGTTGCAGGACAAGCTGCCGGTGCAGGCGATTCACATGGACATCACCGACGATAACGCCGTCTGGCAACGGGACGCCCGGCGCCACTGGCAATTGCAGGGCGTGATCGATTTCGGTGATCTGGTGCGCACCTGGCGGATCACCGATTTGTCGGTGACGTGCGCGGCGCTGCTGCACCATGCCGGCGGTGATCCGTTCGTGATTCTGCCGGCGGTGCAGGCCTATCACGCGGTCAATCCGCTGCATCATGAAGAGTTGCAGGCACTGTGGCCGCTGATCGTGGCGCGGGCGGCGGTGCTGGTGCTCAGTGGCGAGCAGCAGGTCAGCATCGATCCGGGCAACACTTACAGCCGCGACAATCTTGGCCACGAGTGGGAGATTTTCCACGTGGCGACTTCGGTGCCGCTGGCGTTGATGGAGGCGGCGATCCTCACGTCGGTCGGCCAGCCTCTGCCGGCCATCGGCAGTGAAGGTTTTGCGCCGTTGTTGCCAGAGCTGGTCGGGCGCGAATTCGCGTTGATCGACCTGGGTGTCCTCAGTCCGCATTTCGAGGCGGGCAACTGGGAGCAGGACGGCATTGATCAGCGGCTGCTGACGGAAGCTGCCGCCGCGCATGGCCTGGCGGCGAGTCGTTATGGGCAATATCGCTTGTCGCAGACGCGAGCGGACAGTGCGGTCGAGCCGGACACCTTCCCGCTGCACGTTGAGTTGCGCGTGCCGCAAGGTTCGGCCGTGGAGGCGCCGTTTGCCGGTGTTCTGCATCACGCGACGGAAGGCGTACTGCAACTCGACGGTCCGCAGTTGAGCGTGCGCCTGTGGGGCGTGAACGCCTCGCTGCACAGCGGCGCGGCGCTGGTCAAAGGTCAGGTGCTGGGTTCGGTCGGTGGGCCGTTGAAGGTGCAGTTGAGCCGTGTGGCAGCGCTGGATGCGCCGTTGTTCTGCAGCCCTTCGCGCGCGGCTGCGTGGCAGGCGTTGTGCCCATCGCCGGCGGCGTTGCTGGGTCTGGCCTGCGATGCCGAGCCGGAGCTGGACGCGAAAACCTTGCTCGAGCGGCGCGACGCCAGTTTCGCCCGCACGCAAAAACACTATTACGTCGACCCGCCGCGCATCGAACGCGGCTGGCGCAATCACCTGATCGACATGCAGGGCCGCTCCTACCTCGACATGCTCAACAACGTCGCGGTGCTTGGCCATGGCCATCCGCGCATGGCCCAAGTGGCGGCGCGGCAGTGGTCGCTGCTCAACACCAATTCGCGCTTCAACTATGCAGCGGTGGCGGAGTTCTCCGAGCGCTTGCTGAAGCTGGCGCCGGAAGGCATGGACCGAGTGTTTCTGGTCAACAGTGGCAGCGAGGCCAACGACTTGGCGATCCGTCTGGCGTGGGCCTACAGCGGCGGGCGCGACATGCTCAGCGTGCTGGAGGCTTATCACGGCTGGACGGTCGGTGCCGATGCGGTGTCGACGTCGGTTGCCGACAACCCGCGAGCGCTGGAAAGCCGTCCGGACTGGGTGCACCCGGTGACCGCGCCGAATATCTATCGCGGTGAGTTCCGCGGTCTCGATTCTGCACCGGACTATGTGCGCAGCGTCGAAGCGCAACTGGCGCATATCGCTGCACAAGAACGCCAACTGGCCGGTTTCATCTGCGAACCAGTGTATGGCAACGCCGGCGGTATCTCGCTGCCGCCAACTTATCTGAAACAGGTTTATGCGCTGGTGCGTGCACAGGGTGGGGTATGCATCGCCGACGAAGTCCAGGTCGGTTATGGGCGTATGGGCCACTTTTTCTGGGGCTTCGAAGAGCAGGGCGTGGTGCCGGACATCATCACCATGGCCAAGGGCATGGGCAACGGCCAGCCGCTCGGCGCGGTGATTACGCGCCGGGAAATCGCCGAAGCGCTGGAGGCTGAAGGCTATTTCTTCTCATCGGCTGGCGGCAGCCCGGTGAGTTGCCAGATCGGCATGGCGGTACTGGATGTGATGGAAGAAGAGAAGCTCTGGGAAAACGCGCAAGTGGTCGGCGGTCACTTCAAGGCGCGTCTTGAAGCATTGATCGATAAACATCCGCTGGTGGGCGCGGTGCATGGCTCCGGCTTCTATCTGGGGGTGGAGCTGATCCGCAATCGCGAGACGCTGGAGCCGGCGACCGAGGAGACCACTCTGTTGTGCGATCGCCTGCGTGAGCTGGGGATCTTCATGCAGCCGACCGGCGATGACCTGAATATTCTCAAGATCAAACCGCCGATGGTCACGTCGCGCCGCAGTGTGGACTTCTTTGTCGACATGCTCGATCGCGTGCTCGAAGAGGGCCTGTAAACGCTGCTTTTTGTGGGAGCGGGCTTGCTCGCGAATACGATTTTTCATTCAAAAGTGATATCGACTGCTGTGCCGCCTTCGCGAGCAAGCCCGCTCCCACAGGAATTAAGTGTTAATTCGATTTGTATCGGGATTAATATGAGTTTTTTAGTCTTTCTGCGTATTCAAGCATTTAAAATACGATATTTATCGGTTATAAAGTCGCCATTGCTTTGAAAACCCTCGACGGTTCCCTGAAGTTCAGATCCCGATGACCACTTTGAACAGTACCCCGCGTGACGATGGCTTCTACATGCCGGCCGAGTGGGCGCCGCAGACCCAGACCTGGATGATCTGGCCTGAGCGTCCGGACAACTGGCGCCTGGGTGGCAAGCCGGCGCAGGCTGCGCATGTTGCAGTGGCCAAGGCCATCGCCCGTTTCGAACCAGTGACCGTTGCCGTGTCGGCCGGCCAGTACGAAAACGCCCGTGCGCGCCTCGACGTACCGAATATCCGCGTGGTCGAGATGTCCAGCGATGACGCCTGGGTGCGTGATACCGGCCCGACGTTCGTCATCAACAACAGCGGCGAAGTGCGCGGTGTGAACTGGGACTTCAACTCCTGGGGTGGTTTTGAAGGCGGGCTGTACGCGCCGTGGAACCGTGATTCGCAGGTCGGTGGCAAGATCCTCGAAATCGAGCGCAGCCCGCGCTATCGCACTGAAGGTTTTGTGCTTGAAGGCGGTTCGATTCACGTCGACGGCGAAGGCACGCTGATCACCACCGAAGAGTGCCTGCTCAACCACAATCGCAACCCGCACCTGGGCCGCGAAGAGATTGAAGCGGTGCTTCGCGCCAACCTGTCGGTGGATAAGATCATCTGGCTGCCGGATGGCCTGTTCAACGACGAAACCGACGGCCATGTGGATAACTTCTGCTGCTACGTGCGTCCGGGTGAAGTGCTGCTGGCGTGGACCGACGATCCACAGGATCCGAACTACCCGCGCTGCCAGGCCGCGATGAAAGTGCTGCAAAGCAGCACCGATGCCAAGGGCCGCCCGTTCACGGTGCACAAGATGCCGATTCCGGGGCCGCTGTACGCGACCGAAGAAGAGTGCGCCGGTGTCGATCCAGTCGACGGTACGCAGGAGCGCAACCCGTCCGTGCGTCTTGCCGGCTCCTACGTGAACTTCCTGATCGTCAACGGCGGCATCATCGCGCCGAGCTTCGACGATCCGATGGATGCTCCTGCGCGGGAAATCCTGCAGAAGCTGTTCCCGCAGCACGAAGTGGTGATGGTGCCGGGCCGTGAACTGTTACTGGGCGGCGGCAATATCCACTGCCTTACCCAACAGCAGCCTGCCCCGCACAAAGAGTGAGTTGAGACGTAACAGCTTGAGTTGATTCATAAATCGGTCAGGCAAAAATTAGCTCGCTATTGATGTAAAGAAGCCCGCGGCCCTGTTGGACCGCGGGCTTCTTTGTATCCGCTTGTCGACAAATCGCAAACCTTGGCATAGCTCTTGTATCGGACAAAGCGCACTAGGGAGAGGGAGGAACTTCAACAGTTCTGTCATAAACCTTGGATAACGTAGCCGCTCACGAACGGGGAGAGAGCGCTGAAATGAACGCCGAAGTGAACGTAGTCAGCGAGCGGACTTTGCATCCCATGGCCGTAAACGGCGAATCGCGCCAGATTGTCGCGCACTTTTTGAAATCCAACGGAACGCGTCAGATCAGGGAACCTGATCCGCGCCGGATGATGATCGAGCGCTACCCCGCTGGCCTGTTCAGCGAGGCCGAACTGGAAGCGTTATGGGCTGTGATGGAAGGATAAGAAAAACAACAAGGATTGGTAAAAGCGCTGCCGGGATGGCGGCGCTTTTTTTATGCACAAAACAAAACCACTGTAGGAGTGAGCCTGCTCGCGATGGCGGAGTAACAGCCAACGAATCTGTTGAATGTTAAATAGTCATCGCGAGCAGGCTCACTCCTACAGGTATTGGGTTGAATCAGAAGGAATAGGTGCCGGTCATCACCACGCTGCGCGGTGCACCTGGCTGGATCTGATTTTTGCTGGTGGCCGAGGCGTAGTACTCACGGTCAGTGATGTTGTTCAGCGCCGCGCGCAAGTCCCAGTCCTTGAAGCGGTAGCCGACCAGTGCGTCCCAGCGCCCATAGCCCGGCAACACGGTGGTATTGGCGTTGTCGGCATAACGCTGGCCGACCAGGGTCAGGCCGGTTTCGCCGTACCAGCCCATTTCCGGTTTCCAGGTCAGGAACAGGCTCCCGTTGTGTTTGGCCACGTTGTTGACGCGCTTGCCTTCCAGGCCGTTGTTGTCTTTCTCGATGGTCGTGTCCTGCACGCCGACGCCACCGCGCATGTACCAATTGCCGACGAGTTTGCCGGTCGCGGTCAACTCGATGCCGCGTGAACGCTGCAGACCGGTCATGACGGTCAGGGTCGGGTCATTGGGATCAGTGGTGCGGCGGTTGTAGAGCTCCAGGTCATAGACCGCCAGCGTGGTACTCAGGCGATCGTCGAGCCAGTCGCTTTTCACCCCGATTTCTTTCTGTTTGGTCAGTTCGGGACTCAAGTCGTTGCTATTGCCGGCGGCGCCCGGGGTGATGCCGATCAGGCCACCGCCCACCGGCGAGAAGGTTTTGGACCACGAGGCGTAGAACGAATGATTCTGCAGCGGCGTCCAGACAATCCCGAAGCGCGGGCTGGTGCTGTGGCTGTCGCGATCTTCGGAAATGTTCTTGAGCTGGTTGGTCGACTCGATATCGAAGGTGTCGTAGCGCAGGCCGGCCAGCAGTTGCCATTGATCGTTCAGGCGCAGTTGGTCCTGCACGTAGACCGCGCGGCTTTCGACTTCGGTGTGGCTGTCGCTGAACACCTGCATGCTGCCCGTGTGGCGCAGCTCGCGGTTGGGGTTGAACAGGTCAAGCGACGGCACCGGCTGCGCGCCCGGAGTCTTGCCGGTCGCGGCGTTGTACAACGTCGGATCGCGACGCTGGCTGCCGATCTCGACGCCGGTCAACAGGCGATGCTCCAGACCAAACGTGTCGAATCCGCCTTCCAGCTCAATGTTGTTATAGACGTTGCGGGTGGTCAGGTCCTGTTGCCAGTGCTGGCGCGCGACTTTGTTGGTTTTCGGGTCGAAGTCGGTGAGGTAAGTGTTGTCGAAGTCGCTGTCGAGCTTGAACACGCCCAAGGTCTGGCGCAATTGCCAGTTGTCGTTGATCTCGTAGGTGAGCTTCGAACGCAGGGACTGCGCCTTGTCGTCGATGAAATCGTGATCGTTGCCGTAGGTGGTGTCGCGACCGACGTCTGCCGGGCGGCCATTCACCCCCGGAATGCCACGATCCGGCGTGCGGTTGTAGCGGCTGTATTCGTATTGCACCAGCCAGTTCAGGTCCGGTGTCAGTTGCCAGCTCATTGACGGCGCGAACAACTGGCGGTTGCCACTGACGCCGTCGCGGAAGCTGTTTTCATCCATGTTGCCCATGTTCAGGCGCAAGCTGAGGTTCTCGCTCGGGTCGGTGCTGAGATCGGCATAAAGGCTACGCAGGTCTTCGCTGCCACCCTGGGCTTCGATGGTCGAGCGACGGCCAGACTCGGGCATCTTGCTCACGCGGTTGACGATCCCGCCCTGACTGCCACGTCCATAAAGGACTGCTGCCGGGCCCTTGAGCACTTCGACCCGCTCGATATTATGCAAGTCGCGCTTGTATTGGCTGTCGTCGCGAACACCGTCCAGATAAAAGTCGTTGCTGGCATCGAAGCCACGGATACGCAGGCTGTCGAAACGAGTGTCGGCGCTGCTGCTGACGTTGGGAATGCCGCTCAAGGCGTCGCCGATGTCATGGGTGCCGTAGTTGGCGACGTTCGACGTCTTGATCGAATCGATCGCTTGCGGCACATAGCGCACTGGCGTTGAGGTGCGGGTGGCGGTGTTGCTGATCTTGACGCGCGGGTCCTCGGCTTGTTCTTCGGCGCGGATCGCGGTAGCGGGCAGCTCGGTGGCAGAGTAAGCAAAACCGCTGGACAGAACGACAGACAATCCAAGGGTGACAGGCGTGAGGCGGAACGGGGCAGGCATTGAAAAGCGCATCCGAAAGGGTAGAAGAATTCAAATGCGCGAATGGTAATGCTTTGCATTTGCTCCTGTAATTTATTCCTGAGAAGTTCCCCTGTCAGATTGTTTCAATTTATGTCGATTTAGATACGGCCTGACCGTTTGGTCCATTCGACCGATTCACGAAACAGTCTGAAAGCCATTCCGGCGTTTTTCGCCCATGCGTGAAGGAATAGTCTGCCGGCATCGACTTTTCCCACTTTTCTGCTGGAGTTCTCCCATGATCCTTCACTACATCTATGACCCGTTGTGTGGCTGGTGCTACGGCGCCAAACCGCTGGTGCAAGCTGCGCAGCAAGTGCTGCCGGTGGTGGCTCATGCGGGCGGAATGATGAGTGGCCCGAACCGCCAGCAAGTCTCACCGCAATTGCGCAATTACGTCATGCCCCATGATCGGCGCATTGCCGAATACACCGGTCAGTCATTTGGCGAGGCGTATTTCGAAGGTCTGCTGCGCGATCACTCGGCGATTTTCGACTCCACCCCACCCATCGCTGCGGTGATGGCGGCAGAGGCCATCGACGGCCGCGGCCTGGAGATGCTCGGGCGTTTGCAAACGGCGCATTACGTGGAAGGGCGGCGGATTGCCGATGAGTTTGTGCTGTTCGAAATCGCGAGTCAGATGGATTACGCACGGGAGGCTTTCGCGGTTGCGTTTAAATCCGTTGATACCCAAGCGCATGTAAAAGCCAGTCGCGCCCTGCTGGCACGGTTGGGCGGGCAGGGCTTCCCGACATTGGCGCTGGAGCAGGACGGGCAATTCACGTTGATCGATATCAGCCCTTGGCTGGGTAAACCGCAGGCCTTCGCCGACTGGTTGGGGCAAGCGATTGTGGCTGATGGGGCGGCTCAATCCCCCGCGCAATGTGGTCTCGCCGGCTGCGCGTAATCGCGCTGGATTCACTGGCTAAGCGCATTTCCGAGCAATGGGCTATCGCAAAATTTACGATTCTTAGACGATTTTTACCTATTTAAAGACGATTCTTGAAATTGACACATTATTGAGGGCGCGGCTACGATTCGGCCCAACGCCTGTGGCTAACCGCCATGACTCAAAATAATAAAAAGGCCCGCCACGGTTTTGTCGTGGGCGGGTCTTTTTGTTTCGGGGTGAAAAAAGAGTGCATTAGCGCCGTTTCAGCCGTTCGACACAGCGCGTTTCAACCCGTAATAAGGAAAACAAAATGTTGAACAAGCGTATCAGTCTGATCGCACTGGGGATGTTGAGTGCCACACAGGCCATGGCTGACGGCCAGGCCGAATCCAAGGGTTTTGTAGAAGACAGCAGCCTCAAAGTGCTGCTGCGCAATGCCTACATCAATCGTGATTACAAAGACGGCAACAAAGACAAATCCGAGTGGGGCCAAGCCGCCATCGGTACGTTCTCGTCCGGCTTCACCCAAGGCACCATCGGTGTGGGTGTGGATGCATTCGGTCTGTACGCGTTGAACCTGGAGCGCAGCGAAGATCGCAGCGGCGCACAAGGTATCGACTTCTTCAAGAAGGGCGACAGCGGCCACCCGGCCAACGACCTGTCCAAGGGTGGCGCGGCGGTCAAATTCCGCCTGTCCAACACCGTGCTGACCTACGGTGACCAGATGCCGGCCCTGCCGGTGCTGAACTACGACAACTCGCGTCTGCTGCCGGAAAGCTACACCGGTACCTTGATCACTTCCAAAGAGATCAAAGGCCTGCAACTGGACGCCGGTCGGTTCACTGCCGAATCGCGCAAGAGCGCTGAAGGCCGTGACAGCGGTGGTCTGAAGGCAATCAACGTATTGGGCGGTAGCTACCAGTTCACCGAACAGTTCAAGGCGGCGCTGTACGCTTCCGACGTTGAAGACGTGTTGAAGAAGCAATACGTGAACGCCAACTACGTATTCCCGATCGACAAGGATCAGTCCCTGACCCTGGACTTCAACGGCTATCGCACCAAGCTCGACGACTCCTATGTTCGTCAGAGCGGCGCTACCGGTGACGACAACAAGATCTGGAGCCTGGCAGCGACTTTCGTCACCGGCCCGCACTCGTTCACCGTGGCGCATCAGCGCTCCACCGGCGACAGCAACCTGGGCTACGCCTACGGTGGCTATCAGAAGGATCAAGGTCGCGTTGGTGACGGTGGCAACACTATCTACCTGGCCAACTCCTACTGGTCGGACTTCAACGCTGAAGACGAGCGCAGCTGGCAGTTGGGTTACGGCCTGGACTTCGGCGCATTCGGCGTACCGGGTCTGAGCTACAACGTCGCTTACGTGCGTGGCGACAATATCACCACCGCAACCACCACCGGTGGCACCGAGCGTGAAATCTTCAACCAGGTCAAATACGTCGTGCAAAGTGGCCCGGCCAAAGACCTGAGCGTGAAACTGCGCAGCTCGATCCTGCGTGTGTCGCAGAAATCCGCCGACTACAACAGCAGCGGCAACGAACTGCGTGTGTTCGTGGACTACCCGATCAACATCTTCTGATGATCGTTCAGGTCTAGACACCTGAGAAAACCCCGACTCGCTCGGGGTTTTTTTTCGACGCTTTTTACGCAAAAACCGTAAAAAACCGGTGTTTTTGTCACTTAAAGGTTGTTTTCAAGCACCTTCAAGTACCGTTTCAAGCAGGGCTTTAAATGCCTGAAATTCTTTCTCATGGACGCAAATTCTCCACCTAATAGATTAGGCCGCTCAACGCAG
Organism: Pseudomonas sp. P8_229; assembly: GCF_034008635.1. Classification (NCBI taxonomy): domain Bacteria; kingdom Pseudomonadati; phylum Pseudomonadota; class Gammaproteobacteria; order Pseudomonadales; family Pseudomonadaceae; genus Pseudomonas; species Pseudomonas sp. P8_229. Next base: position 3,294,067 of record NZ_CP125378.1, read on the forward strand.
CGGAGAATTTGGTAATGATCGTTTTGAACAGAGAAGTGGGCGAATCGCTACGGCGGGACAAGTATGTCAACGTCCAGGGTGGTGACTTCAATCTCTACGGTCATTTTGCCGACTTCGTCAGACTGACCAAAAGTTGGGAAAACATGGAGCCAGACAGTTACTACGGTCAGGCCGAAGCCGGCATGCGTTACCGTCGTTACAGCGACTTTGAGTACAACCCGAAAACCCGTGAACTGACGCAACTCGAGCATCGCGCGTACGTGCAGTCGAAAGAGAACAACGCCTACGTGGGCGGCGTTGTGCGGCACTTTCAGGACTTCTCCGATGAAGTGATCACTTCGCCGGTGATGCGCAGCCTGATCGACACCGATTTTGAAGTGTACAAAAGCGTGCTGCCGGAAGAGCTGCACGATGAAATCTGGCAGTGCCAGATCCATCAGATTCGCATCGAGATCAAACCCGGCAAACAATTGGAAATCACTCCGGAAGGGATTCACTGCGACGGCTATCCGTTCAGCGGTGTGCACTTCTGGGGGCGCAACAACGTCGAAGGTGCGGAAAGCCGTTTGTACGATGTGCACGAGCATCAACTGGCGTCGACCACCTACAAGGAAATCCTCGATACCACCTACTTCCTTGACCGCGACATGCGCCACTACGTGACCCCGGCGCGCAACACCCACACCCATGCCATGGCCTACCGGCAGATTCTGGCGATTTCCTTCTCGCGGCCCGGGACCGCTTTCGACATTGTTCGCTAATCAGATCACCCCAATCGATGGCGTCGAGTGCTCGACGCCGGTGGTGCTGCGACGCGCCACCGCCAAGGACGCGCAGCGCATGGAGCGTTTCTTCCGCCAGTTCGACGAAGTGTCGTTCTGCGAGTGGCAGGACGCCAAATGCCTGCGCGGTGTATTGATCCAGAAAACCACCACGGCCTATCTGGCCTTCGACGTGGAAGGCGAAATCGTCGGTGCCGTACTTGGCGGCATGCTCGGCAGTCGCGGCACCATCAACCACCTCGCGGTCAGCCGGCGCTACCGCAGCCAGGGCGTCGGCCAGCGGCTGGTGGAAGCGGCGTCGTCCGACATGAAACGGGTCGGTGTATTACGGATGTTTCTGTTCGTCGACGATGCTAACCTCGCGGGCAAGCGATTCTGGACTGCCCAGGGTTTTTGCGAACCCCACGGCGAGCGGACATTTGAGAGGGATCTATGAATGAAACGTCCGGCAATGCGCCGCTGATGGCTGCCCATCAGCCATCGCGCACGTTTGCCGAAGCCAGCCCGGTGGTGGCCGGTTATTTCACGGTGTCATTCGTGTTCGGGCTGATGGCGGTCAACGCCGGGCTGCCGATGTGGCTGCCGGTGGCGATGTGCTTGTTCGTCTACGCCGGCGCTTCGCAATTCGCCGCGCTGGCGCTGATCTCCAGCGGTGCTTCGCTGACCACCATCGTGCTGACCACGTTCCTGATCAATGCGCGGCACATGCTGATGTCGGTTTACATGGCCAAGGCCCTGCGTGCACTGGGGCTGAGCCGCATGGAGCGCTGGGCTTACGCTGGTGGCCTGACCGATGAGTCCTTTGCGTTTCACAGCGTCAAACTCGGCACCGGCGCGCCGGTCAATATCCGTTACCTGATCGGCTTCAACCTGTTCTGCCACACCTCCTGGGTGCTGGGCGGATTGCTGGGCGCGGTGTGTGCGCAATACGCTTCGCACCTGATCAAATATCAGCTCGACTACGCACTGACCGCGATGATGCTCTATGTGCTGGTGTCGCTGTGCAACACCCGCAACAAACTCATCGCCGCAGCGGCTGCCGTCGCCTGCATGGGCGTGCTGAGCCTGGTCGGCACTTCGCCGTTCAACGTATTCATCGCCACGTTTGTGGGCTGCGGAGTGGGTGTATGCCTGACCAAACGTTCCTGATCCTGGTAGTCGCGCTGATGATGGCCGTGACCTTCCTGCCACGCGCGCTGCCATTGCAAGTCAACACCGAGCACTGGCCGCCATTCGTTGCGCGGGCGCTGGAATACCTGCCGGTGGCGATCGTCGCTGCGATCAGCCTGACTCCCTTGTTGATCAAGGATCAGCACCTACAGCTCGACCGCCCGGAATTTTATGCAGCCATTCCGACGTTGTTATGTGCGTACTTCAGCAAAAACCTCTTTCTCAGTGTGGCGGTTGGGACGGCTGCGTACATTGCGCTCGGCTCGTTCATGTAGCGGCAGATCGACCACGTCGTTCAAGGCCTTGCCTGACAGGTTCGGGTTGTTCACCGCCAGGCGCACTTCGAGGAAGTCCTCGAAACCGGGGAAAATCGTCAGGCCGTTCTTCTGCGCGGCCTCGCGGGAAACCATGCCGACCGCGTCCATCTGGGTGATCAACGACAGCGTCAGGGTTTCGCTGCAGGAATAGACCATGCGCTGACCGTTCTCGTGATTGCCCAGGCCGGCGTCGAGAAAACGCAGGAAGCTGTGGGAATACGGACAATCTTCCGCGGGACGCACCTGAAACTTGTTGCCCAGCAACGTCAGCGGATCGTTTTCCTGCCCGCAATGGGCACCGACCACCTGCACCTGCACATCCGGCAGGACGATACTCGGCAAGCCCGGACGCTGCGGGCCGATCAGCACCGCAAGGTCAAAGTCTTCATTCTTCAGCTTGCTGAGGTTTTCCATCGACTCGGCGTAGCTGAATTCCATCTGGTAATCGGGAAACACCTCGATCAGGCGTCCGATCATTCGCCGGTTGAAGTCAGACGACAACGTGTTGTTCAACGCGACCTTCAATGTGCGCTGGCCCGGCACCTTGAGCGCCTCGACCTTTTCTTCCATCTGTCGCGTGGCAATCAGCACTTTGTCCATGTAGGGCGTGAGCTCCGTGCCTTGCGGCGTAAGCGTCAGACCTTTGTTGGAACGACGAAACAAGCGGAAACCGAACTGCTCTTCGACCTTGTTCAACTGCGCGGCCAGGGCCTGCACAGTCAGGCACGAATGCTCGGCTGCGGCCGACAACGAGCCGGTCTGCACGATGCGCATCAGGTTGCGTAAGGTTCTGCTATCCATGGGTAATGCCCTCTGAAGTGGGCTGGGTATTGTTGTTTACGAGACTGCCGATCCGGCGTCATATGCCGGGTATATTCCAGCACCTGAGCATAGTTGTCGCGGGTTTAGTAGCGAATTGATGCCCCTGCCGATGGCTGGAAGCTGACACAGGATCGGGATTTTTGATGACGTGGGGGTGATGAAGGTCAAAAAATGCTGACTTGGAATAACAATTCGTGGCTTTTTCCGGGACCTTATCTGAGAAAGGAATTGATTCATTTGCGGATTAATAGATAACAAACATCCGTATCTGTACTAGGCTTGAAAGCATGTCACTCAGCAATGGAGGCGGCCGTGCCTACCTCATCCCCAGCGCCCACCCCGCGTGAACAACTCGACGTCCCGGAAGCCGGGCGCGTTGCGTTGAAGTTCTTCTTCAACCTCATGGAGCGCTGGGGCTGCAACGCCGAGCAGCAGCGCACGCTGCTGGGTGGCGTCGGCAACACCACGTTCTACAAGTACAAACACCTGCCGCCGAACATTCGCCTGCCGCATGACACCCTGGAGCGCATCTCGTACCTGATGGGTATTCACAAGGCGTTGAGCATCATCTTCAGCAACAGCCGCGAGCGCGCCTACACGTGGGTCAGCAGTCCAAACACGGCTGCACCATTCAATGGCCGAACGGCGCTGGATTACATGCTGGCGGGGAGGGTGGTCGACATTGCCGACGTGCGCCGCTACCTCGACGGGGTGCGCGGTTGAGGGCCCCGTCGCTGGCCGAGCCGCAATGGCCCAAGGCCTACCGGATCGTCAACAGCAGCTTCCCGCCGATTGCGCTGTTCGAAGACGTGCTCGACCCCGAAGACCTGGAAATCGCCTACGCCCTGGAAGCGCTGACCAATGATCGCCTGATCGAGCAGGCCGGCGTCCTCGCCCGCGTGCGCCCTGAAGACCGTCTCTCTGGCCCCGGTTCCACCCCGGTGATGGCGGCGTTTACCCACATCGGCAAAAGCAGCCGCTTCACCGATGGCACCTTCGGCGTCTACTACGCCGCCAGCAGCCAGGCCGCGGCCATCGCCGAAACTTGCTATCACCAGGAACGTTTCCTCGCGGCCACCCACGAAGCGGATCTTGAGCTGACCATGCGGACTTACGTCAATCGCGTGGTTAAACCGCTGCACGATGTTCGTGATGGTTTTGCACATTTGCATCAACCCGATCCGGAAGCTTATGGCCCGTCACAGGCGTTTGCCCGACAGCTGCGCGAGTCTGAATCGTGGGGACTGCTCTACAACAGCGTCCGCCTGCCGGGTCATGAATGTGTTGCCGCGTTCCGCCCGCCGGCGGTGTCGATTCCGAAGCAGGGCAAGCATTTGCGTTATGTGTGGAGTGCGAGTCAGAGAAGGATTTCGTTTGTGTTTGAGATTAGTCAGGTTTGAAGCGCGAGGCGGCATACGTGTCATTTTCGACAACCTGTGCAGCCGTTCTTAAGCAACTGAAGGATGAAAGTCAGCGATGCTCAATGAACTGGAGCAATTCCAGAAGGACTTGCTGGGCTCTGTACGTCAAATGAAGGCCGGACAGGCTGCACGTGTCACGGAAGTGCCTCGCTCTGCACCGGCAGAAACAAGAGCCTCGCTGATGAGCCATCCAGATTAACGACGATTTTTGATTCTCCGGCCGTGAAAGCCAATGTGGACGTCATGTGGACGTTCCAGAAACAACAAAGCCCCTGCATTTCTGCAGGGGCTTTGTTTTGTATGGTGCGGCACCAGGAGTCGAACCCGGGAACTACTGATTACAAGCCGTTTGCTCTGAGGCTTCGTACCGCTTCATCGAATATCACAAGTTTTGCTCTGTCTAGTGTTTACGTGGTCTGTAGCCAATTTGGTGTCTTTCTATGTTTCACCTGTTAGCGTACCTTTGCATGAGAAACGGGGAACGGATGGGGAAAACGGGGAAAGAATGGCTAAGCGTACGCGAATGACCGAGATGGAAGCCTATGCGGTAAAGACTCGTCAGTCGGAGCCGGTCGGCTCTCGCGGAAAGGGGACTTTGCTGCTCGAGCGTAAAGCTTCCGGAGCGATTCAGGCCTACTACCGTGAACGCACCTCTGATAGCGACAAGCGTCTGCCTCTCGGGACGCTGGCGAAGAAGCCGCGTGTGGGTACAGACGAGCAAAGCTTGGATGGCATTCGCGCGCAGGCGATGCGCATTTCAGTTGAGGTCGCAGTTGCGGGTGGTATAGCGAAGTACTTGGAGAGCATATCTGAACAGCAGGCCGCGGCCGCGGTTAGTCGAGAAGCTGCAGCTGCATTAGAGGAAGCGGACCGGCTGGAGCGTCTACGCCTGGCGGAAATTGAGGCGTCCCGCGGAAGTTTTCACGATCTGTTTCAAGACTACATTGAGTCGCGTCGGATCAAGGCAACACCAGGCGTCGTGAAGGAGTTAGAGCGTCTTCTCAAGACCAACATGCAGGAGCCTCACCCGGAGGTGATGAGGATGAAGGCTCGGGATATTAGGGCTGATCATATCCTCACCATCCTCAATCCGATTTGGGAGCGTGGCTCCAAAGTGCAGGCGGATCGTATGCGTTCGTTCTTGGTTGCGGCATTCAATCATGGGCTCACGGCGGAGAGCGTGGTCGGCCGCTCCAATGCGAAAATTTATAGCCTCGAAATCAACCCTGCAGCAATGGTAAAGGTCGATAAAGTCTCGGCTCCTGTCGAACGTTCATTGTCTGACACTGAGCTGAAGCGATTTTGGGATACGGTTGAGAGTACGGCCGGTATCGGTCCGGTTATGGGGCTGCTATTTAAATTTGTCATTTCGACTGGCGGCCAGCGTATCAAGAATCTGATCGAAACCACTTGGGCTGACTATGATCTGGACGCCGGTACGGTGCTATTAATCCACCGCAAGGGAAGAGGAGGTCAGACCATGAGTCGGCCGCACCTGGTTCCGCTATCTGACCGGGCCATTACCATCATGCGCCAAGTGCGGGAAATCAATGGTGACCATCCATGGCCTTGGACGACACATGGTAAACAGCCCTTCGTAATTAGTAGTCCTACTCATGCCGTAGCAGACTGGCTTGATTCCAAGCATTCCCTAATCGATGGTGTGAAGATCCCTGCATTCTCTCCCAGAGACCTGCGCCGGACCTGCACACAGCTTATGCAAAAGCACGGTGTTGACGATCGGTTGTCGGATCTCCTTCAGGCTCATGGCCAGACAGGTGTTGTATCTCGGCACTATCGAAACAATCCTGAAGCGGCGCTGCCAGAGAAGCGTCGAGCTATCGAGCTCTTCGACCAAGCATTAGCTAAAGCGTTAGGAGAATCCCAGGGCGTTGGGAATGTACTTTCGATCTCGCGTCGGAAAAAGAAATCCAACTCAATGTCCTGATGGCTCGACGGCTGAAGGCCTTTTAGGCGGGATCAGCAGCCTAAGCCATCGTCAAAAGCGGCAGCTCAACGTCCGAATCCGCGCCTGTGAAGCTATAGGACACCACCATCAGTCCTCCGCCCATTCCCCAGAATACGCGGGTTGCAGCGATTTTCCGTTCCACAACTCTGGCTTAAAAGGCGCAGAAACTGCGTATAAGTGGGAATAACAGCAAATAAGCGCAAATAAACAGGGAAACTGTTCATAACAGAGATAAGTACACTTTAAGTGTAAGTTTCCACTTTGAGTGGAAGTCCAGGCCGCGCACTTCAGTGTCACCATCTATCAAGGTCGCGACACGTTTTCGTAATTCTCAAAACGTGTCGCGCCTGTTTAAACATTAGCGAAACCATGTATAAAAATTCTCAGCTACGAAAGGCGCATGATTCGTGCTAGGGACTATTGAGGGCCTCATCAGTCCCTCCTTAGTCCCTCTGAAACCCGCGGCCCTAGGGCGTTTCGCTGTATTCCGACGAACGGCTTGCAGGTGGGGAGGTGGGGGTTCCAAGGTGTGTGTGGGTATGTGTGGGTACAGGTGAGACCGTCTGGGACAGTAAGTAAGGCTCTGAAAATGTCCGGGGATAACTATTGCGTACAGGAGATCGTAAATAATCTTCTTGGTTTTTTTATTCAGTGCGCTTTAGAATCAGCTGCATAACCCAGCAACGTGCTTTGACCATATGAAACAACTGGTTGACGTTTGCTGTTGGGATCGCTGACAGCTGGAATCGCAGACAAAGAAAAGCCCCTGGTGGTCGAAGACCAGGGGCTCATTCGGGAAAGGACGTTGGAGCGTCCTCTGCATACCAGCTAGGCCAGCACACAACCCCGAGGGGAGAAGCATTTGAGACGGCTTCTGGATGTACGAATAGGCACATGTGCCTATTCGTACACGGGCGGACTGTATTACCGATAATGGTAATACGCAATACTGGTGTATTAGCCAGTGGCGTATTTTCCGACGGCGCGCACTCTGATTCTGTTGCAGGGATCTGGTGGGCTCAGTACGACTCGATCTCCTCGGTATTCCATCAATGATTGGAGTTACCGCAAATGGCACAAACCGCCACCCGCATTACCGATGTACCAAACCTGCCCATCCCCGGCACGCGCGCTACTGCCGCGCAGCTCTGCGCCAAATACCAAGTCAGCCGCGCTACCTGGTGGCGCTGGTCCAAGACTCCCGGCTTTCCAGCCCCCATCCGCTTCGGCCGCTCCGTCCGTTGGGAACCCGAGTCTGTGGAATCCTTTCTGCTCAGTCAGGAGGCTTAACCCATGATGACCAATCAACTCTGCGCTGGCGCGGGGACGGGTTCGCTTTGGCTGGAAAAAGCGGCTGTATCCCTTTCTGTACCCTTAAACGCATTGGTGCCCAATCGTTTTCTCGTTTGCCGCTCTCAATTCGTCGTTGCCGAAGTTAACGCTAACGATGGGGTGGCCTGACATGGAAAAAATCCTTCCTTCCGAGATGAGTTGCTCAGCGCAAACCAATAACAACACCAGTGGTAGCGCCCAGCGCATGCGCCTCTTGGCGTATCTGAGCCAGCATGGCTCGATCAATACCTTCCAAGCCATCGCTCTATTGAACATTCTGCGACCGGGAGCGCGCATTGCTGAGTTGCGTGCGCAGGGGCATGGCATCGTTACCCACCTGAGTACGCTGAAAGATGACCACGGTCGCGATCACCAGAAGGTTGCAACCTATTACCTGAGCGCTGGCCCGGTGCAGAAGGTGGCGTCATGACGGCGAAGATCTTCAAAACGACGGGAGAGGGTAGTACGGGAAATCCCCGCATTATCCTCGCTGCGTATCAGGGTGAACTTCGCGTCGACAGCCGCGTGCTGGCCGACCAGTTGGACAACAAACACAAGAACTCCATCGCGCTGATCGAGCGCTACCTGATTAAGTTCAAAGAGTTCGGCTTGCTGGCGTTTCAAACGGAGGCAAGACCGGTGGGCCGGCATGGCGGTGGAGATGTTAGGTTCGCCCTCCTCAATGAGGATCAAGCATTCTTCCTGCTGTCGCTGTCCCGCAACACGGACCGCGTCGTGGAACTAAAAGCGAGCCTCATCGTGGCTTTTCGTGAAGCCCGATATGGGTACGCCTCCCGGACGCTGTTAGCCCGCAAGAACGAAGCCAGCATCAGTGGTCGCAGGCTGGCGAACTGGCGCTATGACAAACCAGGCGTGTACGCCCACGTCGCCCATCTGAGAGAACAGCTGAAGCTGCCGATCGACGTGGAGGACTTGCGCCCATGAACGCCTTGCTCATTATTGGGGATGAACAGTCGATAACTTTTCTTGCCAGCAGTCGCGCCCGTCGGTATGGTTTGTCCGTCGCTGCAAATTCAGCGACCGACCTTGGCGGGTCGAACAGTAAACGGCGCAACAGCGCCCCCATTACGATTGCAGGCGCTTTTTTTGCGCCCGCATTCTCGTGTTATGGCGGGTTGTGCAGGAGCACCCACGGGTGCGCCGGGTTCCGTTTACCCCGGTCCGCCAATCCTGTGCAACTCGCCACCCTTCCCTGCTTGGCGGCAGATAGGAGTGGCTCCAGTGAAGTAAACGGAGCTACACCCATGAAACACGCCCTAATTCCGTCCAAAGTCCGCGCATTCGCTCACCGCTACATGGCCCTGAGCGCTCTCCGCGCAAACTCGTCCCTGTCCTTTCGTCTAGCCCGCTACAACGCCCACATGGCCATCGTCCGCACACTGGAAACATCAGGGGGCGTGCAATGAGCCAGCCAATCGCTCGCATCGCCGACGAGGCCCTTGAGCTACTGCGTGCCACACACGAACGCATCAGTAATATGCGCGTGTTGTTCAACGCGATCACGAAGGACCTGAAGCACGGTAAATCGCACGATATCGAAGAGCTGGCCAGCCTGGGCAGCTTCCTCGGATTTGACTGGGCGAACTATGTCGACAGCGAAGTCGAGCAGATGCAGAAGGCGCTGGATGCTGTGGAGGTGGCCAAATGAGTGCCTCAATCCGATCACGGGAGCACCTGAGCTTCACGAAGCGCGATCCTGAAGGACGACTGATCAACTGGCCTCGGAACAATCCCGGCGTAGCGGCCGACTGGCAGAAGGGTATCGAGTTCTTCGAAGGCGAAGTATTCGAGCTGGCCACCCACGATGAAACCGAAGCGTTCAACGCTATTCAGTTTGCGATTGCCGGAATGGGCGGGCGCACCACCAATCTTGAAATCGGATTTATAGATCGCGTGGCACGTGCTGCGGTACTTGGTTTGCGCGTGATTCGCGGCGGCGCAGCGCGGTTCGAGCCGAAAGACTTCGAAGAGATTTAAAACATGAAAATTCAAAATGGCGCATCAGCGTCGACGGGATCGGCTTGCCTGAAGAAAGCCACCGAACTGTTTTACGTCACTCACCCGAAGGTGCCCAAGGCACTGCTGGGGCCATTTTTGACCGAGGCCGACGCAGAGTGCGGACGCGTAGTTATGCGTAATGCTGATGCTCAGGTGACGGCCTGTCTGGTTGACTCAATCGACGACATCACCCGCTGGCACGGTGTGAACAACGGCCAAGTTTGCCGGGCCTTTGCTGGCGCTGATCGCCGGGAGGTCAGCCATGGGTGATGTGACCCCAATCAAGCGCAAGAGCAGTGGCGGCCCACCCGCTGCTGGCGCTCATATCGACAGCGCCAGCTATGTACTGCTGGTGGAAACGCTGGTCGGCTTTCTGGAACTGCGAATCTCGGAAGGCGACCAGGGCCGCCACTGCGATGAGCTGGAGCGGCTGACGCAGAAACTGGAAAACTTGGCCAAGCGGTTTACCCCGCCGAAGGGGGCCGCATGACTGACGCAGCGATTCTTTTCCGTGATGCGCTTCAGGCTGTCTATGGCCAGCTCGACTGGCTTCCCGTAGCCGACGGCACTATCCACCGGTTCCGTGTACCGGAGGACAAGCCCGGCTCACTCAACGGCTGGTACGTGCTGTATCTGGATGGCATCGCGTCCGGAGCGTTCGGCAGTTGGAAGGCCGGAGGCGCCAGTACCTGGTGCAGTCGCGAACCGGTGGACGCTCGCGAATCGGCCCAGGTCCGCGAACGTGTTGAGCTGGCCAGGCGCCAGCGAGAGGCCGACCAGCGCCAACGCCATGAGCGAGCGGCGGCAAAGGCCAATCACTGGTGGCGCAACGCGCGCCGCGCATCACCAGATCATTCGTATCTGGTGGCGAAGGGCGTTCGCTCCTACGGCTTGCGCCAGCGTGGGGCTGAACTACTCGTTCCGCTGTACCTGGACGGTCAGTTGGTCAACCTGCAACGAATTGCTCCGGACGGCGAAAAGCGCTTCCTGTTCGGCGGCCGGATCAAGGGCACCTATTCGCCGTTGGGCATCATCGAGCCAGATTCTGTGCTTTGCATCTGCGAAGGGTGGGCGACGGCCGCCAGCCTCCACCAGCACGGCGGCTATGTCGTTGCTGCGGCTATGAACGCGGGTAACTTGCTCCCAGCGGCGACGGCCCTTCGTGCTCGCTACCCGGACCAGCCAATCGTAATCGCCGGCGACGACGACCGGCTCACCGATGGCAACCCGGGGCGCGCAGCGGCAAACGCAGCGGCGGCAGCCGTGGGTGGTCAAGTGGCTTTTCCTGAGTGGCCGGAAGGCGCCCCCGATGACCTCACCGACTTCAACGACCTCGCCAACTGGAAGCTCGCCCATGTCCAAGCCTGACACCAACGTGATCAACCTTCGGCCGGACGCCGCGACCATAGCTCCAGATCGCCCCTGCTGGGCGGTGTATGAGCATTGGGTGATCAATGAGAAAGGCCGCAAGCTGCGCCCCGGCGTTTACTGGCACAGCTTCAAACGCAGCGCCGCCGATCAAGATGACGCTGAGGGCGATACCGGCGACCGGCCTATCAATGATGAGTGGATCTCCAGCCCCGTCACCGTCGTAGCTCGCACAACCAACAGTGACGATGGCAGCGAAGGCCGTTTGCTGCGCCTGGTCACAGAGAGCGGTATCAAGGAATGGATCATCGCCATGGAAGTGTTCGGCGGCAGCGGCGAGGACGCCCGGCGTGCATTGTTCGGCATGGGCGCCATTATCGCCCTCAAGAAACGCGGCACGTTCATGGAGTACCTGCTCGACCAGCATCCTGCAGAAGTGTTCGCCACCACCAGCAGGCCGGGTTGGCATGAATCGGGCGCGTTCGTGTTGCCCGGGCGGACGATCGGCAGCGACAGAGTGCGATACCAGGCTAGCAACAAGGCGCAAGTTCTTTTCAGCCGCCGCGGCGAGCTGGCGCGATGGCAAACGGAAGTGGCCGCAAAGTGCGCCGGCAACCCGGTGCTGACACTGGCGATCGGCTGTTCGCTGGCCGGCCCTTTGCTGAGTTTGGTCGGCGTGCTGGGCGGTGGTGTTCACCTGGTGGGCGACAGCTCCAGTGGCAAGTCGCTGGCGCAGTTGATCGGCTCGTCGGTGTGGGGTGACCCGGGCGTCTTCGCCGCCAGCTGGGACATGACCAAGGGTGGCCTTGAGATCGAGGCGTCGAGCCGAAACGACACCATTCTGCCGCTGGATGAGATCAAGCGCGCCGACCCGAAACGGGTACAGGAAATGGCCTACTCCCTCGCCAACGGCCAGGGCAAAGGCACCATGACCCGGGAGCGTGAGGGTCGGGCCAAATTGAGCTGGCGCCTGTTAACCCTTTCCAGCGGCGAGCGCTCACTCTCCGAGCACGCCGCCATATCCGGCAATGCTGCCCATGCTGGCGCCGAGTTGCGCATGGTCGACGTGAACGCCGGCACCCGCACGCATCGGGCTTTTGATGAGTTGCACGGCCTGGAGGGCGCGGACTTTCACCGCCAGCTCACCGTGGCGGTCGGCGCCCACCACGGCCACCTCGGACCAGCGTTCGTCGAGAAGCTGCTCGCCAGCGACGACCAGGCCGGGCTACTCGAAGACTTCGCCCGCGTGCGCGCCAGCTTCGTCGAAGACAACGCTCAGGCCGGCCGAGTGGCTGACCGTTTCGGGGTGATCGCGCTGGCGGGCGAGATGGCCATCGCCTACGGCCTACTGCCATGGAAACCGGGCACCGCCCTCGCCGATTGCCGCTTGCTCTATGGCGAGTGGCTGAGCCGGGTGGGCAGCGGGAATGCTGAAGACCGGCAGATCCTCGCCGGTATTCTCGACTTCATCGATCGCCATGGCAGTAGCCGCTTCTCCAATGTCGATGACGTGACGCCTGACACCAAGGTATTCAACCGCGCCGGCTATTGGGAGCTGACGGGCAATAACCGCCTGTACCTGTTCAACAAGCCGGCACTGATCGAGGCCGCCCACGGCTACGGCCTGTCTCGCATCATCAAAGCGCTGGAGGGCGCGAACGTCCTCGCACGCCGCGACAACGAACGCAAAACCAAAAACTACCGGCTCCCCGGCGGTGGTCAGGCACGCCTGTACGTGGTCGATCCCGAGGCAATGGACCGCGAAGGGGGTGGTGTATGACGCCTCCACTCAGGCCAATCAGCATTGCCCAAATACACAGGAACCTAGAATCACTGGCAACAGTGGCAACACCGGCAACGGCCTTGTGGGACGTGGCTTGCAGCCGTTGCCACCCTATAAAAAGAGTGGCAACAACTGGCAACACACACCTCATTTTCAACATAAGAGACCGGCTCAACCCCTCAGCTTGGTTATCACTGTTGCCGGTAAAAATCCGGTGGCAACAATTTGGAAGCATCGGCAACACCTGGAGCCCACGGTTTACGGGGCTGTTGCCATTGTTGCCGCTGTTGCCGGTGTTTTTGAAATCAGAGGAACATTGGATTACGAGTAATCAGGGCGAGGCGGCGTTATGAGCCTCCTGTCTGCCCTGCTCGATCACATGCCGCCGGCCATCGCTGGGACCGAATCACCAAAAGTGGTGAGTCGCCCTCGCCCACGCCTGGTGCTGGCCAGCCGCGTCGAGCCTGCTGCCCAGTTCGTTACCGGCGCCCATGCCAGTGCCGCCACGGCCACACCCGAGTGGCGACAGGCCCGCGACCAGTATCTCAACCACATCATGGTTTGCCGTTCCTGCTACGCGCCTACCGGCCGCCACTGCTCGGCTGGCGTGGACCTGCGCACTGCTTACGACTCAACGCCCATGGAGAAAGCCTAATGAGCACTAGCCTCGTCATTGCCCTGGTCGACATCGCCGGGAAACCCGGCGCCAGCATGAGCACCAGTCTGATCACCACCCGGCGTATCTGCCGCGCCTTCGGTGCGCGGCTTGATTCCATCCGCGACGAGCGCCGGGCCATACGCCACAAGGCCGGCAAGTTGCGCCAATACCTGCCATTCACCGCCAGCACTATCGCCGAGCTCGAGCAGCGGGCCGCCGACCACCGTCGCGTGGAGTCGGAAGACCTCCGCACGGTGCTCGCCGGGTTCGGGCGCTCGCTGGTGCTGGATACCGAGGGGCTGGCCAACGGACTTGGCTTCGATCGGCTGTGCGACCTGCTGGCGATCAACACCGTGGAGCGCGAGACAGCGCGCAAGGAGGGCTTGGCCAGCCTGGCCGATCTGGTGTTCGCCTACGCGCTCGAGGATAGCGCCGCCCGCCGCGGCCAGGAATGGAACGACGCGCCGCTGTTCAACGCCTGCCGACTCGCGACCGCGAACTTCATCAGGGAATGCCCCGAGCACCTGCTGCCCGACCCGTTCGCACCTGGTGCGCCATTCGGCCCGAGGTTACCGCCCGATCTGCGCCTCGTCGGCAAATGACCCTATCGGTACGCGACCCGTTTTCGTAATTCGCAAAACGTGTCGCGACACACAGAGCAACACCATCGGGCATCAGCCCATCAATGGCGCCAAGGCGTTGAAGGAGGAAAAACATGTCACATCACATACGCTTCACCGAAGCGTGCAAGGACACAGATTTCACCACTGACCCCGGCACGATCGGCGGGTACATCGTCTGGACGGTCTCGCATGTGCGAGACGGCCAGCGGGTGGAGATTGAGGGGCCTTTCTTCACCGAGGAAGAGGCCAGGATCTCTGCCGAATTGATGCGCATCGAATACCAGGGAGCCCGGGCTTATAAATCGACTCACTGTTCGGCCTGGAATCCCGACGTGAACCGAGAGATCGCCATTCGAAACGACGCAATGGCGGCCCGCATGATCCTTGCCGGCCAGCTCGGAATGGAAATCCCCAAACACAGCGCCCAAGGCGCACAGGAGTAAGACATGGCAATGACCACCAATTTCGGCAAAAAAACTTTGATCCTGCTCGGAGGTAGCGCTGGGAAACTCTTTGGTCGGGAACACCTGTACGAGCTCTCCACGGGGGACGTTCGCGAAGCTGTGAAGGCCGTCGACGTAAATCACCCTGGCTTTGTGAAGTACCTGGCTAACGCCAAGAGCAAAGGCTTGGAGTTCGCCGTTTTCCGTAATCGGAGAAATATTGGCGAGCGCGACTTGAAGCTGGGTGGGGCGCAGGAGATTCGAATTGTTCCTGTAATAGCTGGTAGCAAGCGCGCCGGCGTTCTGCAGACAGTGATCGGAGTTGCGCTTATCGTCATAGCGTCGTTCATGACCGCTGGCGCTGCGGCGACTGCGGTCATGGGTGCGGGGATTGGCACAGCTGCCGGCGGTGTTATCCAGATGCTCAGCCCACAGGCTGCTGGACTAAAGCAAAGCGCCGGGCCAGAGAACTCTCCGTCCTACGCCTTCGGCAGCGCCAAGAACACTACGGCGAGCGGTAACCCGGTCCCGATTTGCATCGGACATCGTCGATGGGGTGGGATGATCATCTCGGCTTCGATCTACGCTGAAGACAAGGCGTAACGAGGTTATTGGGCTTTGAGCGAGCGCATGTTAGCGTCACGGCTTTATCAGTTACGGATGACGCCACCATGCGCTTTCTTGAAGCCGCAGCTCTCGCCACTTCGACCCTTATTTTGGCTGGATGCTACTCACCAAGCGACCTCGTTGAAAAGGGGCCGGCGCTATCAGCATCCTCGAGTAAGACACCTAAGAACTACGCTCTATGTGTCTTCCCTCAATGGCAGGAGTATCGACCAGACGCCACTATGTCCGAAACAGAAACGGGCTATCGGATCATCAGCGGTAACGACATGAACACCAATGAGATCCTGAGCATCAAAAAAACCGCCTCGGGCAGCTCGGTAAAATTTTACCAACGCGCGTACCTCGACTTCGGTTCAGGCAAAGAAAGCGCCTTGCGATCGACCAAAGCGTGCCTCTGAACAATTCGCCGGCTGACGCGAGCCTTGGGGCGAAGTAATTGGCGTCATACTCGTCGCGCACCGTTTTCTAAGTGGTAACCAATCAAGGAAGTTGAAAATGACTGAACGAAGCGTTCAGCTACACCAGAGCGCGAGCTCTGAAACTGCGAACTTTGATCGATTCGTCCTCGGTGCCTCCATGGCAGCCTGCGCCTACCTTGCGCAGACTATGCCCTTCGGCCCCATTGGCACAAATGTCTCCACGATGTACCTGGCAACTCTCCTCATCATGGGACTGAGCGCGGTATTCGGTTTCCTCCGGATTGAGGCGACAATCTCAACCATGAATGCCAATTCAAGCTATTTGCACATGATCGAAATGGGGGAATTGAACGACCTCTCAATGCGTCACATAGCGCGACAAGCGGTTGATAAGGTGGCCGGCAGAACCAAAACGATGTACGTGTTGCGAAATCGTACGATGCTGATTTCATTCTTCCTCTACGTCGCCACAAAGGTATATGCCACATACCCGTCTTAAGATCCTGATCTGTTAATTATTACAACAGATATCGCTGTTGCTTTTACGCCTACCAACGAGTTCAGCATGAATAAAGAGACACATGTATCGGTTCGCCTAACACTTTTCAAACATAGCAAGGGGACATTCCTTGCTGCGTTGGATGAAGCCGAAATTTCGCACGGCCCCATCCATATGTTTTCCACAAACCCTCAAGGTTCGGGACTGGTGGAGGCAATCACTGCCCTATCAGACGCAATGCCTTGGAATGCTATAGCGAAGGTTGTTGTTACGTGGATTGAGGCAAGAAAAAGCCGAGAAGTAATCATTCATACAGGAACCGGTCTGTCGATCCATGCGAAAGGTTGCTCGCCTGCCGAGGTTCAAAAGCTCCTACAACAATCGACGAATGTGATCGTCATAGATACAAAGCCTGTCGATGAGCCTTAGAGCCTAAAAACACTCGCTGAAATGTTCAGATCGCATCGTAGATCTGGCGATGCGCCACCACTCGACACCGTGTTCCGAGCGGTTATTCTCCGTGCTCGAAAATGCCATGCGCCACCCGGCGAGTTGGTTTTCAGGATGAAAAGATTCCAGGAATCAAGGAATGAGTGGATACGTCCCCAACCCACCGAAGGGTTACCGCAACAGCGGCACCGAGCCCGTCGATATTCACGCCCAGCGCTGGGCTGAATACAAAGACCTCCCGACGAAGAACGAAACGAAACCTGCAAGCAAAGGCTGTGTCTTCGCCAAAAGCTGCGATCTTGCAGATGGTGTGATCGATCACAAAAAGCCTGCCGGATTTATCCCGGTCGAGAGCTTGGCCAACTACGGAGAGTTCTCCCTCCTCGGCGGTCGCAAGACTGATGCCGCGGGAAATATCCAGCTAGAAAAAATTAGCGGGAGTGCCTTACCCGCAGCCCTGGGAACTCTCCTTTTGGGTGGTGCTGGCGCCGCGGCTGCCTCTTGTGGCGGGCTGTGTACGGCTGGAGTTGCTGGGGGCGCGGGTGTTGCAACCGGCTCTGCTGCAACGGGGGCTGCTGGTGGTACCGGCTTTCTCACCGCCGGCGTGGCCGCTGGTACACTGGCGGGGATAGTCGCTCTATTGTGGCCGTCGAACCTTGGTGACAGTTCTCTCTACACCGAAGAACAGCTTCAGTCGCTGGAGAAGGCCCGAACTCGCGTCCGCCTCCATGTTGAGGAGCAGGCGGACGGAACCCTAAAGGGGTACGGGTACAACACTCAGAAGCGCAGTGACTGGGAAATGATCCCTGTCGTGCAATTCGTCCAGCAGGGATCTCAGCAAGTAGCAGACTTCGGCGACGGTGTAACCCTCATATGGACGCCGGCGGTTGACCCCTCGAGCACCGCCGGTATCCCGCCGTTAGAGAGTGCCCCTCAAGCTCCACAGATTTGGATTTATCCGCCGACCGAACAGGCTGACAGCATCATTGTCAGCCCGATCTACCCGGACCAATACAAAGATTTCATCCTCGTATTCCCGGCTGATTCCGGTGTACAGCCGCTGTACATTGTGATGAATGTTCGTCTCAACCCTGGCACCGTTACTGGGCAGGGAACAGATGTGACAGGCATCTGGCTCGCCGGCGCCAGCGTCGGTCTAGGGTCGCCCGTGCCGACGCGAATCGCAGATCAGCTAAGGGGAAAGAGCTTCAGCAGCTTCGATGCTTTCAGAAAGGCATTCTGGATAGCGGTCGGGAGCGATTCGGAGCTCGCCATTCAATTCAACGACAGCAATAAAGCCCGAATGCTTGAAGGTATGGCGCCTCGCGCCCGGGCTATTGATACCGTGGGCAAGCGCCGATCCTTTGAGCTTCACCACGGGATTCCTGTTTCTGAGGGTGGCGAGGTTTACGACGTCGACAACCTCAGCGCCATGACACCCAAACACCATATTGATACCCACCGGAGCCCGAAATGATCGCACTCAAAAGCAGCCTTTCCGAATACACGGAGAGCGAATTTCTCGCACTGATCAAAGAAATCTGCAGCGCCGCTGGCACCGAAGACTATCAGGACGAGTTGCTGGAAAACTTCATCGAAGTAACTGGTAACGCTGCCGCCTCTGACTGGATTTACTACCCAGAGAACGGCGAGGACGACTCGCCGAAGGGCATTTTGGAAACCGTCAAAGGGTGGCGAGCAGCTCAGGGGTTACCAGGGTTCAAAGGCGCTTAACTGGAACCAAATGGATGTCAAAAGAAAGAGCCGTAACGCTATGAATTTTGGCTTATGAGCCGTAGATCAATCCCCGTATTGCAATTTGAACAAGGAGATGAAATTTCATGGACACACTTGCAAATCTATTCGAGTTTTTGGAAAAAAATCAAAATATCGCTTCCGCCGTGTCTGCGACTGCAAGTGCATTGGCGGCCATCATTGCGGTATTGGTTTCAATCTATGCAGTGCGAGTTTCAGCGAAGTCGGCAGAACAGCAACAGCGTCATAATACGCTGACCGTTAAACCCATTCCGGAGGTGACAGTTACTGACTACGAAAACTCCTTACAAGTGAAGCTACGAAATCATGGGTCTGGTCCACTGCTAATCCGGGCTTTCAGTGCGACCTTTCATGGGCGATCGTGTAAGTCATTAATCGAATGCATGCCTGACATCGGCGGCAGGCACTGGACAAATTTTTCGGGAGTAATTGACGGACGAGCCCTTTTGCCCGGGAAGGAGATCGTTCTCATTGAGTTGACTGCAAGTCAGGGTGAAACGTCCTTCAACATCTCGAGAGACCATGCCCGATTAGCACTGTCGGAGACGGAAATAGTCGTTGAGTATTCTGATATTTACGACTCGATTTTTTTACCCTATAAGAAGTCTCTTTCATGGTTCGGGCGAAACCTCGAATAAGTCAGTACTCGAACACGCCGCATTGATAATTTTACAGCGGCAAAGCAGGACGAATCGAACGGCCTTTGAAGCATTTGATGATGTGGCGAAAGATCGATATTCAAAAGGCTTCAATGATGTGTAAATCATAGCCCGCCTCTGATATGGCTGCCTTCGATATCGTCGACGCCACAATTCAGTTATCACTTCTGCGCCGAGAGGTGACCATATGCGGTGACCACCAATGGTGACCGTTTCTCCTGGTCACCGACGCGCCATATCCCCCTTGCCGAAACACCCCACGGTAGGCTGGCGCCCAGTTCCGGCCGGCGTGTTTCGCGCAGTTCGTCGCGCACCTGGTCAATGCGCGAGCCTCCCCGAGCACGGTTTCACGCAGCCGTTCACGCAGTGTCTTCACGCACCTGGAGTGCGCGATTGTCCTGTGAAAGCGATCTGTTTGGCGTTGGTACGCAGCCAGGTACGCAAGATTGCAACGTACCCGTCGATGCGTGCAAGCACCAAGTTCGCACCGAGGTTCGCACTTTTGGTTCGCACCCTTTTACGCGAAGCTGGCGCGAACCAAGCCAGCGGTCACCACCCTCGATCACCACGGAAAGTTACTAGTGCGAGCGGTTGCCAGTCGCTGGTTTCCACTGTGGTTGCCAGGTTTTTGTAGTGGCTCCCACTGAAAGTCGACTCATAAACAGGGCAAAATCTACAATCAGGACGTGCCACAAGGTAATCAAAAACCAACCTACCTCATTACGAATTTCGTTTACCTCCGACCTCGTATTGGTCACAGTTGCAAGCTGTATGCTGCCCATAGGATCGAAGGAATGAAGACTATGCACCCACGGCTCAAAGCACCTAGCACCCACCTACCTGAAAAATTCCATGCTGCATTTGAGCTATGTTTTGCAGCACATGATGTCATTGCTCAATTACTTGTATCTGGTATGGAGGCTGGGCTGTTCGTAAAAAATATTAAATTTCAAAATCACGAAGATAAGGTTTCCTTTGAGGAGGCAGATGACATCTTTGAATGGTTCAAAAGTAGCGGCCGATTGGAAGATAAGGTAGATGTACTAGTGAGCATGGTTTTTCCTGCTGTTTTATCCGATATGTTGCACTGTATTTTTGAGGCGTTAGAGACTTCCCGCAAAGGCAAGCTTGCTATTTCCTACATGCTACTGAGGAAGCCCTTGCAAGAAAGCCTTTATCTACTCGAATCGGTAATTGCAAACAAAGAGGACTTTGCCGAGAAGCTTTCTATAGATCCGCTAAAATTACGCCCGCAAAATGCTGGTGGCGTGCCGGGGCATACCAAGCGCATTCAAAAGGTACTAGAGATAATCGGCGAGCAGGATAAATTTGATGCCGAATATTTAGCAAAGCTTAGGTATGACAAATTGGAGCGCGATAGTTTTGACGGAATATGCAATAAGGCGATGCACTTATTCACAGAACATCATGCATTAAGAACAGAGCCACACAACGTGAACTTTATATTTTCAGGGAGAGACGAAATAGAAGGGCAGTGGTCATTTCTGTACAGCAGACTCCCCTACGTTCTTTTATACGTAGCCTCACTGAGTGACTATATTTCCTTGCGGTATGCTGAAACACTGCCTTTATACATTGATGACATCAAGCGGAGGCTTACTGCCCTTTCGTTGATCAGCACATCCTCCACTGACGCTGAGTACATAACAGAGCAATGGAAAACTCTGATAGCCACGAACTATCACTGGCTGCTCGGACATTGCGACGAGAATGGCTATCGAGCACCAGAGCCTAACGATCTAATCAAGATGGGATCTACAGGAGCATTCCCTGGAGAGACGAACAAAAGCGTCAAGGCTAGAGCCCGAATCTACGATAAAATTTCGGACGTAAACAAAAACCGCTCTTAGTAAGTCCACTCCCATTAACGAAGCTGAATCCTGACTCATATCTAGAATAAAAAACGCATATGGCACAATGCCCCCCCAGTGGGGAGAGGTAAGAAGTTTGTACTCGCCATCGCCTACGAAGTATCCGTGCTACTGATCTCCCTGAAGGTCCCAAGCGGGTAACCCCTTATGTCCTGCTTACTTTTACCCGGCCTTTACCGGATCGCTGGCGAATGTAAGACAGGCATAAGACACGATTCGACGAGCGTGCCTCCTGAGAACCCACGGCGGCCCCTGCGGGTGGGCTCACGCATTAGATGCGGGGAAATCCCGTATCACGTCGCCAGGACACTTTGCCGCCGGCAGACGCAAACCACGTAAAGGTAATTCCGGGCATTCACGGCGCCGACGCTACGTTCTCTCGAATCCAGCAGAGAGTTCGCACTGAGGCTTGCCGCCCCAAAGAGCGGATTTAATCAGCCCCCCAGCCCCCCCAGCCCCCCAGCCTTCAAAAAATCATGGTCGCCAAGTACCTGCCTTTTCATAGAACGCCTCTGCTCTATAGCCAATACAGATAGCTCCCTGATCGAAGTAGAATGGTAGCGGAGATGAAGGCAATATGACCTTTTCCGCTATCTAAAATAGTGACAATGATGCTTGAGCAAATTCAAAGCTTTTCCAATAGCAGTTCTGCAATCGTTACGGCACTTGCAGGAATCGTCGTAATTCTGATCACAGCCTTGGTAAAGGCGCTGGAATTTTACGATAACCACTTCGTACATAAGCGATACAAGCGTTTGAAAGAACTACGCAGCGATCGGGTAGTGGAGAGCCCCTTTACTACGTATCTCGATGATGCAATCCAGCTTGAAGGGTTTCACATCGCTTCGGGTATTCGTGCCAGCTCCCTGAAGGCAGCTGCGTTACTGAGGCTCTCCCAGTTGGGGCTTTGGGATAGGAAGCAGATTCGACAAGTCGCCAAATACTTGGTCATTACTCCAGAGAACCCCACGCCTTTTATCAGAATCCGGGGCTCAGACGTAATTGGCGCTTGGGTCGGAATGCTCGCAGCTATGATTTTCATGGTTATTGGAGCTACCTTGGGCATCGCAGTCATGTTGAAAGCGGGGCCGCCTTACGGATTTTTCATAGGGATTAGTCTCGTCTTTACGTTTACCTGCGGTAGTGCTTTATTTGCAACCGGATACAACGAATACAGGAATGCAAAACGGTTTGAACAGTATCTGATCGCCCATCCCGAAACGTTCCTCCCGCCGCAAAGTCGAGAATCAGAAGCAGAGTAATCGGATCTTCCAAATAGCTCGGAGCGACCATAGTAGCCACGGCACGGTTCTGTAGTTCGTACCATGAAGGTCTGCGGCACTTTGACCACGCTTTGACGGAATGTGAGACAGGCATGAGACGAACCCCGCGCATGACAACCGTCTGAGCTTAATCCGCGTGCGTGCCGTCAAAGAGTGGGACTTTGCCGTCTCATACCCATAACAGACCCCAAACGAATTCTGGACAGGCTCTGGACTGTTTAAGCGGCGGTAAGGTTGGCCGACTCCGTCCGGGAGCCACTGTCGGCGCGGTCAGGAGCAGGTCGGGCAGCAGACTGGATAGCGACCACGTCCAGAAAATGGGAACGCCCACGACGGTGATTTGTGAGGCTGGCGAGTCATGAATACACCTGGAAAAGCAAACCTAAATCCTTGACCACCCTTGACGGAGCCTTGACGGAATTTTTGACAGGGCTTGACGGATTTCTCCCGCACCACCTCTAGTTGGAACGCTGAAAGCCACGCAGTTCATGGTTTCGCGGGCATTCACGCAGCTTGACCGGTACCAGCCACGTCAATAACTCTAGAGATGGTCGTCAAGGTAACTGCTCGATCAATCGTCAGGTCTAGGCCTGCGGGATGGAGTGGCAAACACCGGGTCGTTAAATCCTTAGCGCGCCAAGCAATACTAGACAGTCCCTTGACGAATTTTCGCCGACAGGTCTCTTTCAAATTGGCCGCAGCCCAAGCAATACGCCGCCAGCGTGAAAGGCAATGTGCTGGCGCTTGATGCTCGTCAAGGAAAAATGCCCACCCCGACCAGACCTACACCGAACTGGAATGCAACTGGCGGCTACACTTGGTTGTGAGATCATCGAAGGTGGAGAGTCGTAGATGGATTTGTGCAGTTTATGCGAGATTAAGTTAACTACTGAGAATGACTCCAGAGAACACATCATCCCCAATAGCATCGGTGGCCGAAGAAAAATCAAAGGCTTTTTGTGCCAAAAATGTAATAGCACTACAGGCGAAGAGTGGGATACAGAACTCAGCAAGCAGTTGAATCCTTTGTGTCTAATGTTTTTTATTCAAAGAGAGAGAGGGAGCCCTCCCTCACAGACATTTGAGACAACAGAAGGGAGGTCTCTAACACTTCATAGCGAGGGCGGGATGTCACCAGCCAAAGTGAGCTTTGAAGAAGTGACAGTTGACGGAAAAACGAGTATTAGAATAATTGCTCGTGACATCAAAGAAGCAAAATCAATATTAAAAGGCGTGAAAAGTAAACATCCGACCATAAATATAGATCAACTGATTTCCGATCTAATACCCACCGAGGAATATCTTTCCGGGATGCTGAAATTTGACCTCGCGTTTGGTGGCCCAAACTCGGGAAAATCGATAGTTAAATCGACACTGTGCTTGGCTCACAGCGCAGGCGTTGCGTCGACCTCTTGCGAGCAAGCTATCGAGTACCTTCGCCGCGATGGTAACCCTTGTTTCGGCTATTATAATGAACAAGATTTAGTAGAAAATCGTCCACTTAATACTCCCTTGCACTGCGTGGCCATCCAAGGTGATCCCGACTCAGGACTGCTTCTGGGTTATGTGGAATACTTTGGCATACAGCGAATGATTGTGTGTCTCTCTGAAAATTACGTTGGAAGTAAAATATCCAAGAGCTATGCGATAAATCCAGTTACAGGTGTCGAGCTGACCTTAAATATCCGTATGCCGTTGAGCTTGGAGGATGTTTATGCAACGTATGATTACGAGAAATATGACCCCGTCAAAATGCAACAGTGCTTTGAAGCAGTGATACCTGTTGCGTTAGCAATGTCAGAAGCCAGAGAAAGGGATCGGGTTTTATCTGAAGCTGTTAAGTTTGCATTTGAAAACTGCGGTGCAAATGAGGGCGAACTGATTACCGACGCCCAGTACAAAAAATTTTGCCGACTAATGGCAGAAAAACTCGCGCCTTACGTGTTAAGACAGAAACAACCGTAGGAACCAATATCGACGGCACGGGGAGCGGTTCCGGCTAAGCAAACATTTGAGGACAGAGAATTTTCCGTTATCGACTGTAATTGTCTACCCGCAGACAAGGTGATGTTCCCGCCGGAGCTGGCGCTGCAGATTATCAGGAAGGCCAGCGCAATGGCGGCGGCATTCGAGGAGCAAGTGCTCAACCAGCTCACCACGGGTGCCCGGCGCGTCCTTTCGCGGGAAACTGTTCAAAGGCGAGTCATCAGGAAAATGCTCTAGGCTGCCCGCTCGAATCACCTGAATTCCGGTAGTTTTCCAGCACCTGACCTACCGAACTGGGAGGTCAGGTCGAAAATTCAAAAAGCTGGCGGTGGCAACCTCTATCCGCCCGACAACCAAAGAAGGCTTGCTCAGATGGTTAGTCGCACAAATACCCGTGACTTGGTGGAAGCAATACTTCGCTCGGATCACGAAGCTACCAGGAAGCTTATTTTCGACATAGGCGAAAGAAAAGGGGAGTGGAGCTATTTCATCACCAGGCTATTGGATGGCGTCATGGTTTCAGATGAAGCAAAAAATCAATTCCATTCAGTGTGGATTGAGCTGGGCCGGCGGATTCGGGATCAGGTCGGTGACGACAAGACTCTTGCAATGATGCTGGGTGCGCTGCTACCCAAATACCGAGGGGAGACAATTCGGCTTTACAGAGGAGAAAACTCAGAACGCTATGAAGCTGGCAGAGTCGGTTTCTGTTGGACGCCCCGCGTTGATAAAGCCGAAATGTTTGGAAGAGGCCTGAATGCGTATCATGGCGATGGCGGAATCCTGCTCACGGTTATTGCAGATCAGTCCTCAATACTCGCAGGTCCAAATGCGGACAGCATTCATCTCGGAGAGCACGAGCATACGGTTGATCCGTTCTCGCTCCGCAATATTGAAGTCTTAAATACTTTTCCGCTCCAGCCTTCTGACCGGTAATCACGGTACCTGCGAATCCACACAGCGATTGACCACTACCTCGATCCGGGGTGGTGCTCGTGCTCAAGGTAACTCGACTTCAGATGGTGTCGTTGAGGATTCTGACGAGTTGTGAGCCCTAGGCTTTTTGAGAAACGGGGAACAAACGGGGAAAATTTTGTCTTTCAGAGGCTTAAAACGAAAAAGGCTCACCGCAAGGTGAGCCTAAGTCGTTGTTCTATATGGTGCCGGCACCAGGAGTCGAACCCGGGACCTACTGATTACAAGTCAGTTGCTCTACCAACTGAGCTATACCGGCGTGTGGGCGACGATTATAGCGATTGGGTTGGTTCTGTAAACCCCTGAATTCAGACTATTTTTATGCAGGCGCTGGATCGGGCGTGGCATGGGCTGTCTCTCTGGGTTTTCAGCCGCAAAACCGGGCTTCCTGGCGGCCAATTCAGCCTGAGTGTGAGGACAGAATTTTTGCACCGTTCAAGCACCCATTTCACCCGTTTATGTCCTTTTGATTGGAAGCTTATGCACAACGGATCGGCGCTACGGCGGCGTTGCAGGGGATTTTGTGGACACGTTCTCATTTTGTGCGCAACGCCCTGTTTTACAGGTTTTTTATCTATATGAACAAAAAATGACCAATGATGTTTTTACCGTGCAATGGCCGTGGATATTGGATCCACGGGAAAACCATCAACAGAGTTATCCACAGCCTGTAAAGGTTTTAACTGCGTTCGGCCAGCAGCAGAAAATTACGCGGGGTCAGCGGGGTGTCGCAGAAGGTGCCGAGGCGTACGACGTATCCCTGTTCGCTGAGAAAAATGGCTCGATCAAGGTTCAGCCAAAGCTCCAGCGGTCGTCGGAACAGTCCGCGCAGTAATTCCAGGTTGCGAACTTCGGCCAACCGCTGCCATCCGGCGGTTTCCATCGCCTGCCAATCTGGCGTGCCGATTGTGGATAACTCTTTCAGCGCTGCCAGGTCGTGGCAGTAATCGGCGAAAGGTTTGTCCAGCCAGGCGCTGGGCAGGGATGGAGTTGGCAGGTATTCGTCTACGCCGCGCACTTGTCGCTGCAGCAGGTCGAAGGCCAGACGACGGGCCATGGAGGTGTCGCGCTGACGTCGGATGCGTGCACCGGCGGTGACGGTTTCGCTCATTGGCAGCGCCAGATCTTCGAGCGAGAGCTGTAGGGAGGATCGCAAACCGACGGAGGACAATGCCTGGTACTCATTGCGATTGATCCGGTTGTAGCAGCACGGGGCGATGGCCATTCGCTGACATCCGGCTGCGCTCGCCAGTTGCATCAGGCGCACATGCAGGTCGCCGCAGGCGTGCAGGGCGACGGGGGTGTGTTGAGCGCTCAATACGGTTGCTGCGTCTGCTGCCAGAACATCCTGCTCTACATGCAAGGCGTGCAAATGGTGACGCTGACTTAATGCCTGACCGCTGGCGACCAACGCCGGATCGTATTCGACACAAGTCAGTTGTTGTCCCGCACTCAACAGACGTCGGCCCAAATGACCCTTGCCGGAACACCAATCCAGCCAGTGTGTCGGTGATGCTGTAAAGGACAAGCGACTAGCGAACGCTTCAATCTGTTGCCACTTGCGTCCCGGCACATCGACATTCAATCGATGGCCTGCGGTTTCCAGCGCATGCCCTGGCAACTCTCCGACCGCGCTCAGCTCGGTCGACAACGCCGCCAATGCAGCGAACGGCTCTGGCGCATCGACGAGATCGGCAGGATGGTTATGCGCCCGCTCTGCATCTTCCAGCGATCGCCCGCGTAGCCACGAAGACAACTCGGGGTAGGCGGTTTCCCACGGTAGCGAGAGATGAGTGAACGGACGAGGTTTCCACAGCGCCTGATGCTCAAGCAAAAAAGCATCCAGCGCGGTGAAGCGGGCGAGTAGGTCCTCGCCCGTCAGCACACAGGAAGGATCAACGCCCTTGGCAGGCATCGACGCGCAACCAGCGCTCCAGCAGCTTGAAGCCGCGCACCAGCACGTAGGACATCAGCAGATAGAACACGCCGGCGGCGAAGAATATTTCCACCGGCAGGTAGGTGCGGGCGATGATCGTGCGGGCCATGCCGGTGAGTTCCAGCAGGGTCACGGTGCTCGCGAGCGCGCTGGCCTTGAGCATCAGGATCACTTCGTTGCTGTAGGCCGGCAGGCCGATGCGCGCCGCACGCGGCAGCATGATGTAGAACATCGCCTTGGGTTTGGACATGCCCAGCGCCCGTGCCGCTTCGATCTCGCCGGGCGGAATCGCCTGGATCGCGCCGCGCAGGATCTCGGCGATGTACGCCGCGGTGTGCAGGGTCATGGTCGCGGTGGTACACCAGAACGGATCGCGCAGGTACGGCCACATCGCGCTGTTACGAACCGCGTCGAACTGCGCCAGGCCGTAGTAGACGAGGAACAGTTGCACCAGCAGCGGCGTGCCACGGAAAAAGAAGATGTAGGCGTAGGGCAAAGCGCGCACGTACCACAGCTTCGAAGAGCGGGCGATGCCCAGGGGAATTGCCAGCAGCAGGCCGGCAATCACTGCAATGGCTACCAGCTCCAGGGTCAGGGTCGCGCCCTGCGCCAGTTTCGGCAGCCACTTGATGATGATGTCCCATTTAAAATCAGCCCAATTCATGAAGCGCTCCTCGCAAAGCCGCGAGCGGCGCGTTTTTCCAGGAAGTGCATGCCGGTCATCGCCAGTACGGTCAGGCCAAGGTACATGACCGCCGCCACCAGATAGAAGGTGAACGGCTGTTTCGAGACGGTCACGCCGATCTGCGCGTGACGCATGATTTCTTCCAGGCCGATCACCGACACCAGCGCGGTGTCTTTCATCAGGATCATGAACAGATTGCCCAGGCCCGGCAGGGCGATGCGCCACATCTGCGGCATGATCAGCCTGGTGAAGATCCGCCATTTCGACAGGCCCAGCGCCACACCGGCTTCGCGGTGGCCCTTGGGAATGGCGAGGATCGCGCCTCGGAACACTTCTGTGGCATAGGCGCCGAAGCACAGACCCAGCGCAATGACGCCGGCGGCAAAAGCGCTGAGTTGCAAGTCGGGGTTACCGAAGAACTCACCGAGGCTGCGCATCAGGTTGACCGTACCGAAGTAGATCAACAGCACCCAGAGCAATTCCGGGACGCCACGCACCAGGGTCGAATAAGTGCCGCCAAGCCATTGCAGCGGCTTGTACGGGGAAGTCTTGGCCAAGGCGCCGAGCAGACCGAGTATCAGTCCCAGGCACAGGGCCGTAAGCGCCAGTTTGACGGTCATCAGCGCGCCGGCGGCGAGGGCCGGGCCGAATCCGTAGAGGTCGATAATCATGGGTTTCTGTTCAAATTGCGGCAGGCAAAGTCAGGAGCCGGCGCCGTTGAGTCACGGCGCCGGTCCCACAGGTCAGGATCAATAGATGCTGAACGGGAAGTACTTGTCGTTGATCTTCTTGTAGGTACCGTCGGCGACGATTTCCTTCAGTGCGGCGTTCAGCTTCTCACGCAGCGGATCGCCTTTACGTACAGCGATGCCGATCTTGTCGCTTTCCACGACCGGGTCGCCCTTGAACTCGTAGTTCTTGCCAGCGTCGCTTTTCAGCCAGTCATAGTTGGCGTACTTGTCGGCGAGGATGGCGTCGACGCGACCGGAGGTCAGGTCCAGGTAGGCGTTTTCCTGGGTGTCGTAGAGTTTTACTTCGATATCGCTACCGTAAGTGTCCTCAAGCCAGGTGCCGGCGAGCGTTGCGCGCTGGGTGCCGATGATCTTGCCCTTGAGCGAATCCTTGTCGGTTTTGAACTCTTTATCTTTCGGTGCGATGAACTGCAGCTTGTTCGAGTAGTACGGGTCGGTGAAGTCCACCGCGCCCTTGCGCTCCTCGGTGATCGACAGCGAAGACACCAAGAAGTCGAACTTCTTGGCGTTTAGTGCAGGGATGATGCCGTCCCAGTCCGAAGTGACCACGGTGCACTCGACTTTCATCTTCGCGCACAGCGCGTCGCCGATGTCTTTGTCGAAGCCGACTACGTTGCCGCTGGCGTCTTTGTTATTGAACGGCGGGTAAGCCGCTTCGATACCCATCTTCAGGGTCTCGGCCATGGCACCAGCGCTGAACGCGAGGGTGACGGCAGCGGCCAGGAAGACCTTCTTGAAATTCTGCATGCATGTTGCTCCGTTAGCGGTTGCTGGACATGAATTGTTTGCAGCGCGCCGAAAGCGGGTTTTCGAACACCTGCTGAGGCGATCCTTGCTCTTCTATAAGGCCCTGATGAAGGAACACCACTTCGCTGGAGACCTGACGGGCGAAGCCCATTTCGTGGGTCACGAGCAGCATGGTGCGGCCTTCTTCGGCCAATGCGCGGATGACACTAAGTACTTCCTGAACCATTTCCGGGTCAAGGGCCGAGGTGGGTTCGTCGAACAGGATCACCTTCGGTTGCATCGCCAGCGTGCGGGCAATCGCCGCGCGTTGTTGCTGACCACCGGACAATTGCGCCGGGTAGGCGTGGCGCTTGTCGGCGATGCCGACCTTGGCCAGCAGCGCTTCGGCGACTTCGATGGCTTCAGCCTTGCTCTGACCAAGCACCCGGCGCGGGGCCTCGATGATGTTGTCGAGGATGCTCATGTGCGGCCACAGATTAAAGTTTTGAAACACAAAACCAATCTCGGAGCGCAGGCGGTTGATCTGTTTGCCGTCGGCGGCAACCAGTTCGCCATTCTTGGCGGCCTTGAGCTTGAGTTCTTCACCGGCCACCAGAATCTGGCCCTGATGCGGGTTTTCCAACAGGTTGATGCAACGCAGGAACGTGGACTTGCCGGAACCGGAGGAACCGAGGATCGAGATCACATCGCCGTCGCGGGCGGTCAGCGAGATGCCTTTGAGCACCTCAAGCTGTCCGTAGCGTTTGTGCAAGTTGCGGATTTCAAGCGCGGGCGTGGCCTCAGCCATGTGCGTTCCTCATATATGTTGCGCTCCTGCTGTTGGCTGGCCTTCCTGGCGAGGCGGCCAAGCTAGCATAGCGTTTCAATGGCAGCCAACAGCGCTACGAGCGGTAAGCGGATGGCGTGTGGCAGGTTGTCGCATCGGCACAGCAGACTGTCGCCCCATCAACAACCGAACGGGTGTTTGATCGTGCAAACCCGTGGGCGTCGCGTAAAAAAAGGCGCGATGTTGCCAGCTTTGGCGGGGTGTTGGAAGCGCTATCCGGCCGAACGTTCCTGAATCGCCCTTTTATTGTGCATCACACACTTTTTGAGTGTGTTTCTGGTGCACTGATTCGTCTTGAAAAGTGAGTCGCAGGGTAACGTTCTGGCGAATAGCCATTAATCTCAAGGACTTGCGATGACTGTCCGGTTCCGCGCAAAACCGCAGCCCAGAAGAGTTTGAAACATTTTGGCGCATTTATTGCGTGCAGAATCTGGAACGCCCCGTTGGTTTCTTTTTACGAGAAGGAAAACCAGACGGGACGGACGCAATCGCTTTCCTCGCAAAGGTAGTTCCGATGAGCAGTACCCCAAGCTCCAATGGCCTCGAACAGGGGCTCAAACCGCGTCATGTGACCATGTTGTCGATCGCCGGTGTTATCGGCGCCGGTCTGTTCGTTGGCTCCGGCCACGCTATTGCTGCTGCCGGTCCTGCCGTGCTGCTGGCTTACGCCGCCGCCGGTACCCTGGTGGTGCTGGTGATGCGCATGCTCGGTGAGATGGCTGTCGCTTCGCCCGACACCGGCTCGTTCTCGACTTACGCCGACCGTGCCATCGGGCACTGGGCCGGTTTCACCATCGGCTGGCTGTACTGGTGGTTCTGGGTATTGGTGATTCCGCTGGAGGCCAACGCCGCCGCGACCATCTTGCACGCGTGGTTCCCTGGTGTGGGCATCTGGGCGTTTGCTCTGATCATCACCATGCTGCTCACCGTGACCAACCTGTTCAGCGTGAAAAACTACGGTGAATTCGAATTCTGGTTTGCCCTGATCAAAGTGCTGGCGATCATCGGTTTCATCATCCTCGGTCTGGCGGCGATCTTCGGCTTCCTGCCGAACAGCCAGGTCAGCGGCGTTTCGCACCTGTTCGACTCCGGCGGCTTTCTGCCAAATGGCATGGGTGCAGTGCTGGGCGCGATCCTGACCACCATGTTCTCGTTCATGGGTACTGAAATCGTGACCATCGCGGCCGCGGAATCGAAGAACCCGGGCAAGCAGATCTCCAAGGCCACCAACTCCGTTATCTGGCGGATCGGTCTGTTCTACCTTGTGTCGATCTTCATCGTCGTGGCCCTGGTGCCGTGGAACGATCCGACCCTGGCCAACCTCGGTTCTTACCAGACCGTGCTGGAGCGCATGGGCATCCCGAACGCGAAAATGATCGTCGACATCGTTGTGCTGGTTGCGGTGACCAGCTGCCTGAACTCGGCGCTGTACACCTCGTCGCGCATGCTGTTCTCCCTCGGAAAGCGCGGTGACGCGCCAGCCATGTCGACCCGCACCAACAAAAGCGGCACGCCATACTGGGCGGTAATGCTGTCCACCGGCGCGGCGTTCCTCTGCACCTTCGCCAACTACGTGGCGCCGGCTGCGGTGTTCGAGTTCCTGCTGGCCAGCTCCGGCGCCATCGCGCTGCTGGTGTACCTTGTGATCGCGTTCTCGCAACTGCGCATGCGCAAACAGCGCATGGCCCGCGGCGAGAAAATCGTCTTCAGCATGTGGCTGTTCCCGGGCCTGACCTACGCGGTGATTATCTTCATCGTCGCGGCGCTGACCATCATGCTGTTCCAGGAAGCGCATCGCGTGGAGATCCTCGCGACTGGTTTGCTGAGTCTGCTGGTGGTGGCTGCCGGTTTGTTGGTGGCACGCCGTCGCAAGCTGGAAAAACGTGGCGCGGTGGTGTTGAACTGATCCGTAACGCGTAATGCAAAACGGCCGCTGTCAGTGATGACTAGCGGCCGTTTTTGTTTGTGCTACCGGTGGCGAAATATTCTGCGCTTCAGATCCGAATCAGTTTTGCTCTCGCGAGAGCATGAAGTCTGAGCTGCATTTCTCCCCGTCGAACCATTCATCCCAAGTTAGTTGCTTAAGAGATTTAACAGGTTCGTTTGTAGGGATTGCTGCTGAGTCTTCTGTTTTCGGGATTTGCCCGTCCTCGCGTGAATCTGCTGTCTTCATCTGACGTCCTTTTCTTGACCATACGTGAGCCTGAAGCGCAAAAAATTACTCGGCCTTGGGCTCGCCGTCTTCTACCGACTTGCCATAAGCGTCCAGCGCAACCCCGAAATCGGTGATGAACTGTGGCTCGCTCAGCCAGGCCTGGGCCTCTTCGATCGTTACGCCTTCGGCCCACATGCGGTAGTCGATCAACATGTCGGCGGCCAGGTGGGTGGCGGCCATTCCTTCGTTGTCGGCGTTTTCCATGTCCAGCAGCTCTGGATGGTCAACGATGACGAACGCCAGTTCGCGCAGCAGGGTCAGCAGCATTTCGTTGCGGCTAATGGCTTCGGCGTCGCGCATTTTGCTGAACATCGCCAGGGTGTATTCCGGGATCGGTTCGGCGAGATGGCCGAGATCTTCGTCCTGATCCAGCGGCTTACGGCCGACCATACGGATTTGCTTGGCTTTGGCCTTGGCGCGTTTGGCGCGTTTCTGTTGCTTGTTCAGGGATGCCATGGGAGCTCAGTTCTTCTGTTGGGTTTGTGCGGCGATCGCGTCGGACGCGGCCACATAGTCGGCCTGGAAGGCCGGGGATTCGATCCAGGCCAGCGCGCCGGCTTCATCGGTTTCTTGCGACCACTGGCGGTACTCGATCAGCGCGGCGAGGATGAAATCCATCGCGCCTTCTTCGCCTTCCTGCTCGAACACCAGTTCCAGCAGCGGGTCTTCGAGGAATGCCATGCACAGGGCTTGCTGGCTGATCTTCTCGGCGTCGATCATTTTCTTGAACAGTTCGGTCAGGTCCACCGACTCGAAATCGATGCGGTCATCGTTCGGGTCCAGCTCGACCGGCGCTTCGGCGCGCTTGGTGCGGTTCTGCTTGGCCTTGGTCTTGGCCCGGGCGGCGCGTTTTTGCTGCTTGTTGGCGGAGGCCATGGTGTGTTCCGTCGTGCGTGGAAAGGGCTCAGCTGCGCGGCACTGTCCGCCCGGGTGAGTCGGGGGCCAGCTCGCCGGTTTGCAGCCAGGTCAGAGCGATGGGCCATAGTGTGGCTTGGTATGCGCTGCGAAAAAAGGCGAAATGTCCGACGTGTTGTTCGCCGATGTCTTGCGGCTCGATGCGCAGGTGGGTTTTGCGTGCATGACTGAAGTAGTCGAGCAGGCGCTCGATGGCCGGGATTGTGCCGTAGGGGTCGTCGCTGATACTGATTGCCAGAGTGCGCGCGCGGACGTTGCCGAAAGGCAGTCGAGCGCTTTTTGCCATTAGCGCTCGACCGCTCGGGCGTCGCTCATAACGCGCTGTAGGCGTGCTCCAGTCGCGTACAACGCCGACTGGCGTGTCCTCCAGCCAGCCGAGTCGCTTGCCGGGAAAGTAGCCACAGAAGCGCGTCAGCAGTGGCATCAGCAAATGCCATTTGCCGAACATGCGCCAGCGCTGTTCCGGCGCATAGTCGCGCCAGTAGGCGAACTGCGCACCGACCGTCACCAGCCGACGAATGACCTGCCCGGACTCACCAAGCCCGGCCGCGCAACCGCCGAAACTGTGGCCGACCACGTCGATTGGCTGGCCGGGGAATTCCCGTTGAGCGCGTTTGAGCATCGCTTCGAAATCCAGCGCGCCCCAATCGGTCCACGAAGCCTTCAGTCCTTTCATTGAGTCAGGTCGTGATTCACCGATGCCCCGGTAGTCGTAGGTGATCACGTCGAAACCGTTGGCGAACAGATAATCGGCGAAGCGCGAGTAATGTCGGCAGCGTACCGAGGTGGCGGCGTTGATGATGACCACCGGGCGCTGGGCATCGAGCAGGGCGTGCCGCCAGGTGAAACCGCCGAGCACAAAGCCATCGGCGGCGACTTCCTTGAAGGCTTCACCGTGTTTCTCAGTCACAACCGGTGACTTTGACTGCATGTCTTGCGTTGCTGGCGCATCCTGACAGCTCATCGCTTTCGACCTTTTCGAGGAGCTGTCAACAATAGTCTTCGCGCCATCCGGGAACAATCCGCAGTTTCTATTCCGGGGATTGAAGGCTCAGGCGTTCTTCGATCAAGGCCTGTTCCCGATTGAGTTCGGCGCGCAGTTCTTCCTCACTCGGCAGTATCGTCTTGTAACTGCTGGCAAACAGTTGCTCATTGCCCTTGAGCATCGAGTAACGCGCGACCGAGTCGTTGCTCTCTGCACTCAGAATGATCCCGACTGTCGGCTTGTCGCCCTCACTGCGCTTGAGTTCGTCGTACATGCGCACGTACATGTCCATTTGCCCGACATCGCGGGCGCTGAGCTTGCCGCGCTTGAGGTCAATGATCACGAAGCATTTGAGCAGGTAGTTGTAGAACACCAGATCGATGTACAGATCGTCACCATCGGTACTGATGCGTTGTTGCCGAGCCACAAAGGAAAAGCCTTTACCCAGTTCCAGGAGAAATCCCTGCAGATGGTCGATGAGGGCCTGTTCAAGGCGACTCTCCCTGACCTTGCCTGCCGAAGGCAGCCCAAGAAATTCGAGCATGACGGGATCGCGAATGAACTCACGCGGATGGGGTTTCATGGCTGCAATGTTGGTGCTGGCTTCTTCGATCAGATCGGCTTTGTCTCGACTCATCAGCAGTCGCTCGTAGTAGAGCGTATTGATCTGGCGATCAAGGGCGCGGCTGGACCAGTTCAGATTGGCAGACTCTTCCATGTACCAACGGCGAGCCTTGTCACTGGTGACACCCAAAAGCCGTCGATAGTGGGTCCAGCTCAATTCGGAACGCACTGCGTTCCAAATTGGAAACAACTGATAAAAACTCCGCATATACCGCAGATTTCGATCATCAAACCCCTTCCCGAACTGCGCCGTCAAATCCTTCGCCAACAAGGCCAGCAGCTGCTTGCCATACCCCGCACGCTGGGCGCCTTGCTGCTCGAACTCGACAATATGCCGGCCGATCTGCCAACAGGTCTGCACTTGAATCGTATCAACCGCACGCAGCACTTTTTGCCGCGCCTGACGAATCAGTTCGCCCAACTCCCCCAGCAATGAATCGATTTTCGGGTCTTGCGCGTCAGTCGGTTTTACCTGGCTCATCGAGTCTTCCGCATCATTGGAAACAGACGCAAAGCATGCCAAGAGTCGCCGGCCGGCGATGTCGGGCGAGCCGGTGAATGCAGCAGGAAGACGGGATGGGTGTTGCAGGACGTTGCCGACAAAGACGTTGTTACGAGCGATGGTCTGTAGTCCATTTCGTACACGCGCCAAGTTCCAATCAATCTAAAACAAGCTGCGCGGAGCCAAATCTAAAAAAGGGTAACGATTGGGTTTCTCTGAACCCGGGAGTCGCCATCATGAAAAACATTCGTTCATTCATGCTGCCGTTCGCCGTTGTCGGTTGGCTGCTGTTGCCTGTCATGTCGCAGGCCGCCAACCTGGAACCGGTCGACAGTGCCGGTGTGCAAGTCCAGCAACAACAGCAAAACGGCATCAACTACCTGTCCGGCGGGATTGGCCTGGACGAGTCAAAAGCCATCCAGCAAACCCCCGGCTACAACCTGCACATGACCTACTCGGTCGGCATGCAGAACGAGTACGCCGCCAACGTCGACGTGACGATTGAAAAAGCTTCGGGGCAACCCGTGCTCACGCTCAATCAGGCAGGGCCGCTGGTGTATGTGCAATTACCGCCAGGCAAATACATCGTGCGAGCCACGCTCAATGGCCAGGAGCGGCGGGACGTGACTGACGTCGGCAGCGGCACGGCGCGCAATCTGGTGTTTCACTGGAGTTGAAGTGGCTGCTGATTGATGCAGTCGTAAAGCAAGGGCGCGGGTACAATCCCGCGCCTTGTGTTTTGTGGCGAAGGAAGTGCTGGTTTGAAAGGGATTATGCGTATTGGCTCAGCGATGAGCCTGGCTTTGCTGTTGGCCGGTTGTGGAACGATGATGGGGCGCATGAACGGTGATTCTGCAGAGCCGTACTACAAAGGCGTCGACGGCAACTTGCACTTGCTTGGCGTGAGAGGGGGAGACGGCATGCCGTCCGCGGTCATCTGTTACATGATGATTGTTTGCCCGCTGATTACCGTCGTCTCCCTGCCGGTAGACGCTGCGCTCGACACGGTCTTGCTGCCGGTCGATTACGTCAACACCCTCTGAGGGCAACCTTGATTTATCGCCGCGTGCGCTTGGCCTTCGGTTTGTCGGTCGGCTCGTGCGCCATTCGGTAAATCCATAATCCGAACCAGGCGATGGTCACCAGAAATACGGTGCCGATGCACTGCGACACGATCTCGAACCAATACATTCGGGGTTGTAGTGCCAGGGTGTAGGTATGACGTGGACCTGACCGATTCCATGTGGTGATGGAGCCGCTGATCAAGCTGTGGATGATCAGGTAAATCGACGCACAGATGAGGAAGGCGATCAGTACGCCGACGAGCACCGTCAGCCAGAACGCTACTCGACTCTGGCGATAGGGCGGCGGATGGGGCAGGGGCACGCGGGTTCTTTTCTGGTTCATCGAGTGGATGACCCTCTTCCATAAGGTGCGGCCAAAGTAGCGCGGATCGCCGTTGGCTGAAACCCGTCGACGTTGAAAACGCAGAGCGCAATTAAACTCGTGATGCCCGGGACGGATTTGCGTTTTTTCCGACAGCGCAAAAGGGCTGGAGTGAGCCGCCATCAAATCGCAGGCATAAAAAAACCCTGAATCTTGCGATTCAGGGTTTTCGGTATTTGGTGCCCAGAGACGGAATCGAACCGCCGACACGGGGATTTTCAATCCCCTGCTCTACCGACTGAGCTATCTGGGCAACGGGGCGCATTAAAAGGGTTTTTCGGATTTACGTCAACGACTTTTTTAAAATTTCTTAAATTAATTCCGTCGCTTACGATCCGACCCCCGATTTTGCGTGTTTACTCCGCAGGCGGAACGTAGCCTTCGGCCTTGGCGTAATCCTCGCCGGAGAAGTACTTGTCCATTTCGCCCTGAAGATATTTGCGATCTTCGGCGTTCATCATGTTCAGACGCTTTTCGTTGATCAGCAGGGTTTGGTGCTTTTGCCAGTCAGCCCAGGCCTTGGCCGAGACGTGGTCAAAAATATCCTGACCTTTTGCGCCCGGGAAAGGAGCGCGTTCCAGCGCGGGCAATTCTTCTTTGTACTTACGGCACATGATGGTGCGGGTCATGACGACTCTCCTGCGTTCAATACGGCGGCCGCGCGTTCGAGCAAGGTTTTGACCGGGGCAGCAAGGCCCAGGCGCGGCGGGGTG
Source organism: Pseudomonas sp. P8_229 (assembly GCF_034008635.1). Taxonomy (NCBI): domain Bacteria; kingdom Pseudomonadati; phylum Pseudomonadota; class Gammaproteobacteria; order Pseudomonadales; family Pseudomonadaceae; genus Pseudomonas; species Pseudomonas sp. P8_229. The sequence continues at coordinate 3,331,686 of NZ_CP125378.1, forward strand.
GCGAGGTTATACCAGAGCCAGTCGGCCTCGGCCACGTGATGGGCGGCCTCCTGTACCTGAACCAGCCAGGGTTCGATGGACAGCTGGAAATGGCTGAAGGTGTGGACGAGGCTTGGCAGCGCCTGCTGCTCGCCCATCGTCAGCGAGTGCTGATCGGCGAGATGTTGCAGGTCGTCGAGCTCATCGAGCTCCGGCAGGCTCCACAAGCCGCCCCACAGGCCGCTGGATGGACGGCGATAAAGCAGAATCGCGCCGTCGCCATTGGCCAGCATCGGCATCAGCGTGCGTTTTTGTGGGATCGCCTTGCGCGGCTTGGGGATCGGGTAACGAGTCTCCAGGCCAAGCATGTGCGCCTCGCAGCCCTTTTCCAATGGACACAGCAGGCAGCTCGGTTTGCTGCGTGTGCACAGCGTGGCGCCGAGGTCCATCATCGCCTGGGTGTAGGCGTTGACCCGATCGTGCGGCGTGAAACGCTCTGCGTTGGCCCACAGTTGCTTGGCGACCTTGGGCTCGCCCGGGTAACCCTCTTGCGCAGTAAAGCGCGCCAGAACGCGTTTTACGTTGCCATCGAGGATCGGCGCGCGCAGGCCCATGCTGATGCTGGCGATAGCCCCGGCGGTGGACAGGCCGATACCCGGCAGGTCGGTGAGTTTTTCCACATCACGTGGAAATTCACCGCCGTACTGGCTGACGACGATCTTCGCGGTCTTCTGCAGATTGCGCGCGCGGGTGTAGTAACCCAGCCCGGTCCACAGGTGCAGCACTTCGTCCTCCGGCGCTTCGGCCAGCGCTTGCACCGTGGGCAGCGCGGCCATGAAGCGGTCGAAGTAATTGAGCACGGTGCTGACCTGGGTCTGCTGCAACATGATCTCCGAGACCCACACCCGATACGGGTTGATGCCTTGCTGCCAAGGCAAATCGTGGCGGCCGTGGCGGTCGAACCATTCCAGCACCGCCGTGGAAAACTGCTCCGCTCTCATCGCTTGAACAGCCCCTTCAATGCGTTTTTCAGTTCAGGGCTGACTTTGTCGCCCAGCTTTTCGTCGATCTTTTCGCTGAGTTTGTCACCGGCCATTTTGGTCGCGACCTGACCCAGGCGTTCGTTGTCCACGCGGCAGGCCTTGGCGCCCAGTTCCAGCGGGCCACGGCAGCGTAGCGGCCATTCGATGCCGACGAATTTCTCGCCGACCTGGCAGGCCGGGTCCGGCATGGCGCTGGTGTCGCCTTCAACGACGATGCCGACGCGGTAATCCATGCCCAGTACCCGCAGGTCGATGTCGCCGTCAGCGTTGACGGTCATGCCGGGGATGCGCACTTTCAGGTCCGGGTTGCTGGCCACGCCATTACGGAAGGTCAGATTGCCCTTGAGTTCCTGGAACGGCGTGTCCTTGCCCCGTGGTTCGCCGCTGAGGGTTTTGCGGTTGAGGGTGGCGATGCCTTTGCACAGTTGCTGTTCAAGGTTGGCGTTGAGCAGCACGCCGTTGTTGATCACGAAACTGGCATTGCCGTTGAGGGTTTCGATCAGCGCCTGCTGGCTGTTGCCGCTGCCGGTGACGTTGCTGGTCAGGGTGACCAGGCCTTTGACCGGTGGGTTCTTGCCCTGGCTTTCGAGGATTTTCTCGACCGGCACGCGGTTGATCCGGGTCTGCAGGTTCAGCACTGGCGCACTCGGGCGTACGTCGAGGGTGCCCTTGGCTTCGAAGTCGCCGTTGTACAGGCCGCCGCGCAGGTTCTCCAGGGTCAGCAGGCCGCCCTGGCCGGAGGCCTTGAGCGCGGCGTTCTGGATCGGCAGCTTGTCGAGGGTCAGTTGGCCGAAGCTCAGGTCGGCGTCGACGTCGAGTTTGGCCAGGCGCTCGACCGGCAGCAGGCGCTCGGTGCTCCAGGCGCTTTTACTCGGCTTGTCCGGCAGCGGCGTGGAGCCAGCGCCGGCCATTGCATCCGCTTCGGTACTGGCGACTTCAGCCTGACGCACTTGCGTGGCGTTTTTGGCCTTGTCCGATTTCGGCGGCAGGTAGCGGTCGACGTCGAAGGTGTCGGCCTTGAGGATCGCCCGCAGCGACTGTTTGGCGAAATCTTCCACGGCAATGCGTCCGCTGAAGCTGCTGTCGTCGAGTTTCAGGTTGATGTTGTCGAGGGCGATGCTGGTCGGCGTGGCGGCCACGCGGCTGACCAGTTCGACCTTGCTCAGGCTGCCTTCGGCCATGGCCGGCAGGGTCTGGCCGATGCTGTCGACGAATTTCGCCATATCGAACTGGGCGATCGAGATCCCGCCCGTGATCTGTGGGGTCTTGTCGAGGTCGTTGACCTTCAGCTCACCCAAGGCGCGCAACTGGTTGGCGGAGATCTTGATCCCGGTCCATTCGGCGACGTTCGCGGCTTTGTCCAGCAATATCTGGCCCTGAGCGGAGAAGGTCATGGCCTTGCCTTGCAGCGGATCGCCAGTCAGTTCGCCGGACAGTTTCATGTCTTCGAACTTGTAGCGTTGCAGGGCGCGCTCGATGCGCAGCTCGCCGCTGAGCTCGGTGCGCACTCGCAGCACAGGCTGATTGGTGCTGAGGAACGCCGTGGCTTTCAGCGGAATATTGGTCGAATCGTGTACCGCGCCGGTGCTCAGCTGGATGCTTTCGGCGCTGTATTGCTTGCCGGTCTGCTCGTCGTTGTATTCAACGCGGGCGTTGTTGACGGTCAGGCTGTCAATGTCGAGGCGGATCGGCTGCGGCGGTTTTTCCGGTTGGGCGCTGGCCTCTGCAACAGGAGCGCTGGCAGGCGGCGGGCTGCCGGCAGGTGTGGCAGGAGGCGGCAGCTTGCCGATGTCTTCCCAGTTGCCGTGGCCGTTCTTGTCGCGTTTCAGGCGCAGGTTCAAGCCTTCGACACGCACGTCGCTCATCTGCACTTCACGGCGCAACAGCGGCAATACGCGTACGGACAGGCCGAGCATCTGCAGATCGGCATACGGTTCGGTCGGATTGATCAGGGTGGCGATGCTGGCCTCGTGCAGTTCCAGGCCGAGCCAGGGGAACAGGCTCCAGCCGATATCGCCATTGAGCGTCAGCTCGATGTGGGCCTTGTCGCGGGCTATCTGGCGGATCTCGTCTTTGTAGTCGTTGGGATCAAAGAGGTGGGTCAGGGCGAAGCCCGCCGCCACAATGATCAGCAACAGCCCGAGAAGTACCAGACCCAGGATTTTGCCGAACGCTTTCATGGGCGAGTCCTTGTAATTAGTCGAATTCGTAATTTAGCCGGGGAGTATAGCGCTGCATCCGCCCGGTTCGGGGCGCAGTCATGTAGCGATTACTTCCAGCGGCACTTGCAGTTTGGCGGCCAGCGCCTGCGCTTCAAGGTGTCCGGCAGGGGCCAGCAGATGCAGTTGCGCACCCGCTTGCGACGCCATTTTCTGCGCTTGGTTCACCAACCGCTCGGCCACGCCACGGCGCCGGGTAACTTTTCGCACACATAAATGGGACAAATACCAAACGGTGTCATGCCTTGTCAGGCGAGCCGCACCGAGCAGGCGATCATTGAAACGTCCTGCAATCAAAGACCCGTCAGCCAGGCTGCTTTCGATCAACTGGGTGTCCCCGGAATACGGCGTGAACAGCCATTGCGGGGCGTCACGATAGATTTTCTGCAGATCCTGTTGATCCTGGTAATTGGCATCGTTCAGCGCTTGGACAACGATCGGCATGGCTTTTTCCTAAGAAGAACGAGATCAGATGACACGAAAAAGGTGATATCAGTTTGGTTTTTCTGTCACGTGCAAATGGTAACCTTCGCCAGTTCGTCCGTCCTTCTGCGACGTAACGTCGCGCCTTCAAGGAGCTTCACCTAAAAAACGGTCATGCCTGCGTGCATCAAGGCCGAGGGTGAACAGTGGCTGGCGAACCATACTAATAATTGGGGGATACACAATGAGCACGAGCATCACGGCGGGCGGCCTGCAAGTCGACCAGCCCGCGTTCCTGTCCAAGGAACGCATCATCGCCAAGCCCGGTTTCAACCGCTGGCTGGTTCCACCGGCCGCTCTGGCCATTCACCTGTGCATCGGCATGGCCTATGGCTTCTCGGTGTTCTGGTTGCCGCTGTCCAAGGCGCTGGGCGTTACCGCTCCGGTGGCTTGCGCACCGGACATGAGCTTCATCGCACAAGTATTTTCGTCGCAATGCGACTGGCCGATCTCGATGCTCGGCTGGATCTACACCCTGTTCTTCATCTTCCTCGGCTGCTCCGCAGCAATCTGGGGCGGCTGGCTGGAACATGCCGGGCCACGCAAGGCTGGCGTTGTGTCGGCACTGTGCTGGTGCGGCGGTCTGCTGATCTCGGCGCTGGGTATCTATACCCACCAGATCTGGCTGATGTGGATCGGCTCCGGGGTGATCGGTGGTATCGGTCTGGGGCTGGGCTATATCTCGCCGGTGTCGACCCTGATCAAGTGGTTCCCGGACAAGCGCGGCATGGCCACTGGCATGGCGATCATGGGCTTCGGTGGCGGCGCGATGGTCGGTGCACCGCTGGCCGCAGCGCTGATGGGCCACTTCGCTTCGCCAACCAGCGTCGGCGTGTGGCAGAGCTTCCTGGTGATGGCCGCGATTTACTTCGTGTTCATGATCGGTGGGGCGTTGTCCTACCGTGTGCCGCCAACCGGCTGGAAGCCTGAAGGCTGGACCGCTCCGGCGAAAAAAGCGTCGAACTCGATGATCACCCACCGTCACGTGCACGTGAATGTGGCGTGGAAAACCCCGCAATTCCGTCTGGTGTGGCTGGTGCTGTGCCTGAACGTGTCTGCCGGTATCGGCATCCTCGGCATGGCTTCGCCACTGCTGCAGGAAGTGTTCGGCGGCAAACTGCTGGGCGTTGACGTGCCGTTCGGTCAACTGGACGCCGGGCAGCTGGCTTCGATTGCCGCGATTGCTGCCGGTTTCACCGGTCTGCTGAGCCTGTTCAACATCGGTGGCCGGTTCTTCTGGGCTTCGTTCTCGGACTATCTGGGTCGCAAAAACACCTACTTCGTGTTCTTCGCCCTCGGTTTTGCTCTGTACGCACTGATCCCGAACATGGGTCATCTGGGCAACGTTGCGCTGTTCGTGGCGGCGTTCTGCATCATCCTGTCGATGTACGGCGGTGGTTTCGCGACCGTTCCGGCGTATCTGGCCGATCTGTTCGGTACGCAAATGGTCGGCGCGATCCATGGTCGCCTGCTGACCGCCTGGGCTGCGGCCGGTGTGCTCGGTCCGGTGCTGGTCAACTACCTGCGTGAATATCAGCTGAGCATCGGCGTTGAACGCGCGGCTGCTTACGACATCACTCTGTACATCCTCGCCGGCCTGTTGGTGCTGGGCTTCCTGTGCAACCTGCTGGTACGTCCGGTGGACGACAAGTACTTCATGACCGACGCCGAACTGGCTGCCGAGCAGGCGCTGGGCCACGACAAAGGTGCCGACGCCAGCACGGTTCTGGAGTGGAAAGCCGCACCGGGCACCAAGCCGCTGGCAATCGCTGCATGGCTGGTTGTAGGTATTCCGTTGGCGTGGGGTGTGTGGGTGACCCTGCAGAAGACGGCGGTACTGTTTCACTAAGTAAAAACGCTGTAACCCTGTAGGAGTGAGCCTGCTCGCGATAGCGGTCTGACAGTCGACAGAAATGTTGAATGTGAGGGCCCCATCGCGAGCAGGCTCACTCCTACAGTTGTTTTTGGGGTACCTGTAATGGCTTGTATGGACATGTCTACCCGCGACAGCCGGGGCTTCTGTCCGTCAGGCATATCACGTCTCGTGTTTCTGTTTCGGCCCCGCGTGCCTATAATGGCTGCCTTTTTCGCCCAATGATTTTGCGGAGCTGGTGATGGCCGAACGTAAGGCGTCTGTCGAGCGCGACACTCTGGAAACCCAGATCAAAGCCTCGATCAACCTTGATGGCACCGGAAAGGCCCGATTCGATATCGGTGTTCCTTTTCTTGAGCACATGCTGGATCAGATCGCCCGTCACGGGTTGATCGACCTGGATATCGAATGCAAGGGCGATCTGCATATCGACGACCACCATACGGTGGAAGACGTCGGTATCACCCTCGGTCAGGCGTTTGCCAAAGCCATCGGCGATAAAAAAGGCATCCGTCGCTATGGTCACGCCTACGTGCCGCTTGATGAAGCGCTATCGCGCGTGGTGATCGATTTCTCCGGTCGTCCTGGCCTGCAGATGCACGTGCCGTACACCCGCGCCACCGTCGGCGGCTTCGACGTCGACCTGTTCCAGGAATTCTTCCAGGGCTTCGTCAACCACGCGCTGGTCAGCCTGCACATCGACAACCTGCGTGGCACCAACACCCACCACCAGATCGAAACCGTGTTCAAGGCTTTCGGCCGCGCGCTGCGCATGGCCGTCGAGCTGGATGAGCGCATGGCCGGGCAAATGCCATCGACCAAAGGCGTTCTGTAATGCAGACGGTTGCAGTTATCGACTACGGCATGGGCAACCTGCACTCGGTGGCCAAGGCCCTCGAGCACGTCGGTGCCGGCAAGGTGCTGATCACCAGCGACGCTGACGTGATCCGCGAAGCCGACCGCGTGGTATTCCCAGGTGTTGGCGCAATTCGCGACTGCATGGCGGAGATCCGTCGCCTCGGTTTCGATTCTCTGGTGCGTGAAGTCAGTCAGGATCGCCCATTCCTCGGCATCTGTGTCGGCATGCAAGCCTTGCTCGACACCAGCGAAGAGAACGACGGCGTCGACTGCATCGGCCTGTTCCCGGGCGCGGTGAAGTTCTTCGGCAAAGACCTGCATGAAGACGGCGAGCACCTGAAAGTCCCGCACATGGGCTGGAACGAAGTGCAGCAGAAGGTCAGCCACCCGCTGTGGCATGACATTCCGGACATGGCGCGTTTCTACTTTGTGCACAGCTACTACATCGCCGCTGCCAACGCGCGGCAGGTGGTGGGTGGCGGTCACTACGGCGTCGATTTCGCTGCGGCGCTGGCCGATGGCTCGCGTTTTGCCGTGCAGTTCCACCCGGAGAAGAGCCACACCCATGGCCTGCAATTGCTGCAGAACTTCGCGGCGTGGGACGGTCGCTGGTAAATGGCTGCCAAGAAGTCCAAACCGCCGATCCTGACCCTCACTCCTGAACAGGAAAGCGAGGCCAATCGCAAGATCCAGCGGTTCATGGAAGACCGATTCGAACTGGACCTGGGTTCGTTCGAAGCGGCGGAAATTCTTGAGCTGTTTACCCGTGAAATTGCTCCGCACTATTACAACAGGGCGATTTTCGATGTGCAGACCCACCTCAAAGAGCGGTTTGAAAGCATCGAAAGCGACCTGTGGGCGCTCGAGAAAAACTGATTTCCGAGCCAAGCTGAACATTCAAATTTGAAGGTTTGCCAGATGCTGATTATTCCCGCTATCGATCTCAAAGACGGTGCCTGCGTACGTCTGCGCCAGGGCCGCATGGAAGATTCCACAGTGTTCTCCGATGACCCGGTGAGCATGGCTGCCAAGTGGGTGGAGGGCGGTTGCCGTCGTCTGCATCTGGTCGACCTGAACGGCGCTTTCGAAGGCCAGCCGGTCAACGGCGAAGTGGTCACCGCGATCGCCAAGCGCTACCCGACCCTGCCGATCCAGATCGGCGGCGGCATTCGTTCGCTGGAAACCATCGAGCACTACGTCAAGGCCGGCGTGAGCTACGTGATCATCGGCACCAAAGCCGTAAAAGATCCGGCGTTCGTCGCTGAGGCCTGCCGTGCGTTCCCGGGCAAGATCATCGTTGGTCTGGATGCCAAAGACGGTTTCGTCGCCACCGATGGCTGGGCTGAAATCAGCAGCGTGCAGGTCATCGATCTGGCCAAGCAGTTTGAAGCCGATGGCGTGTCCTCGATCGTTTATACCGACATCGCCAAAGACGGCATGATGCAGGGCTGCAATGTGCCGTTCACCGCTGCGCTGGCTGCTGCTACCAAGATCCCGGTGATCGCTTCCGGCGGTATCCACAACCTGGGTGACATCAAGTCGCTGCTCGACGCCAAGGCGCCAGGCATCATCGGCGCCATCACCGGCCGGGCGATTTATGAAGGCACCCTCGACGTCGCCGAAGCGCAAGCTTTCTGCGATTCGTACAAAGGCTGAGGACTGACCATGGCGCTGGCCAAACGCATCATCCCTTGCCTGGACGTGGACAACGGCCGGGTCGTCAAGGGTGTGAAGTTCGAGAATATCCGCGACGCCGGTGACCCGGTGGAAATCGCCCGTCGCTATGACGAGCAGGGTGCCGACGAGATTACCTTCCTCGACATCACCGCCAGCGTCGATGGCCGCGACACCACGCTGCATACCGTCGAGCGCATGGCCAGCCAGGTGTTCATTCCGCTGACCGTTGGCGGTGGCGTGCGCACCGTGCAGGATATCCGCAACCTGCTCAATGCCGGTGCGGACAAGGTGTCGATCAACACCGCTGCCGTTTTCAACCCGGAATTCGTTGGCGAAGCCGCACAGCATTTCGGCTCGCAATGCATCGTCGTCGCCATTGACGCGAAGAAGGTGTCCGGTCTGGGTGAAACCCCGCGCTGGGAAATCTTCACTCACGGCGGGCGCAAGCCGACCGGTCTCGACGCCGTCGAGTGGGCGAAGAAGATGGAAGGCCTGGGGGCCGGCGAGATCCTGCTGACCAGCATGGATCAGGACGGCATGAAAAACGGCTTTGACCTCGGTGTAACCCGTGCCATCAGCGATGCGCTGGGCATTCCGGTAATTGCTTCGGGCGGAGTCGGCAACCTGCAGCACCTGGCTGACGGCATCCTCGAAGGGCACGCCAGTGCGGTGCTCGCCGCGAGTATTTTCCACTTCGGTGAATACACCGTGCAGGAAGCGAAAGCGTATATGGCCAAACGCGGCATCGTGATGCGCTAATCCGTACAGGCCAGTGGACAGTATGGCGTACCCAAGGCACTCTTGGGCACGCCATGGATTCCGGTAGCCCGACATGATCAAACGCCTGCTTCTTGTTCTCGCCAGTGCTTCTGTGTTGTTGCTCAATACGGCGCGGGCGGAAAACAGTCCTGACACCGATCTGGTGCTTCTCACCGAAAACTTCCCGCCCTACAACATGGCGAAAGACGGCAAGAACTTCGCCAAGGGCGAGAACATCAATGGTATCGCCACCGACATCGTGCGCGAGATGTTCAAGCGTGCCGGGCTCACCTACAGCCTGACACTGCGCTTCCCTTGGGAGCGGGTCTACAAACTGGCGTTGGAAAACCCCGGTTATGGCGCTTTCGTGATGGCGCGTCTGCCGGATCGCGAGAATCTATTCAAATGGGTCGGCCCGATCGGTCCCGACGACTGGATCATGTTGGCAAGAGCCGACAGCAAAATCACCCTCGAAACCCTCAACGATGCGCGCAAATACAAGATCGGTGCCTACAAGGGCGATGCGATTGCCGAAACGTTGACCAGGCAAGGCTTGCAGCCGCTGGTTGTCCTGCGTGATCAGGACAATGCGAAAAAACTGGTCAACGGCCAGATCGATCTGTGGGCCACCGGGGATCCTGCCGGGCGTTATCTGGCGCGGCAGGATGGAGTCACTGGACTCAAGACCGTATTGCGCTTCAACAGCGCCGAACTGTACCTGGCGCTGAACAAAGACGTAGCTGACACCGTCGTCGCCAAGCTGCAGGCAGCGCTGGATCAGATGCGCAAAGACGGTGTCGTCGACGAGATTATGTCTCGCTATCTGTAACGGTTGCTATCGGCGGCTCAGGTTGTACAGCGGAGACTGGCTTGGCTGTTTCAGTGATGGGCGGGGTAACTGGCGCTGCCATTGTCTGTAGCGACGGGGTGATAGTCTCAGGTTCCTCGGGCGTGTACTCAGTGATGTGCAGGCTGTTGCCATCGGTGTAGCTGAAGCTATCTGTTACTGGTGTACCGTCTGCGCGCAGCAGCCTGTAGTCACTTTGAATCAGATAAACCGCCACCGTTCTGTTTTTTGGCGCGAATGCGATGATCTCCATGGGTATCGAATTGAACCACTCGGTGGAGTGGGGCTTGCTCTGAGTGAAATCATCTTCAAGGTGCGCCGAGAATGCCATCGCCGTTGGCATGCTGGATTGCCATTGACCTTCAAACTTTACCGAAGTCGCTCTGGCGAAAATCAAGAGGCTGGCAGGACCCTGGACGCGTGGCGCCGTCCACCTGAATGTCCTGTTCGCTGACTCTGGATTATGTTCATGACCGACAAGCAGATACCGGTCAGTTCTTTGCAGAAGATAAAAGGGCGATGAACGCAGTTGTTCCAGAGGCGTGAGCAACGGGTCTTTGATGGTGAACCACGGCAGTTTGGCGGTATGGGTGGACGTGTCCAGTTCGCTCGGTGGTATGCGTCCGTTCAGTGTTGGCGCGACTGGGCGGGCGTTCATCTTCAGCGCAATCGGCATGCGTAATGAATAGGCTGAGAAACTCTCGGGTCTGGCGTAGCCGTTGTCACTTATCGCGATACCGGGTGCAAGGTGAGTTTCCCCAGGCGCAGCCACTGGAGGAGCGATGCTCCAAACGCTGACACTTTGTTTTGCGCCGCTGCCCTTGTCGCTCCAGATCAGTTCGTTGACTTTCGAGGCGGTCACCAGATCGGCACGGACGCAGCGAACAGCATTGAGCGACGGTTTATCGTGATCATTGGAGCAGACGCAACCCAAGGCTACATAGCCCTCCGGGGGAATGGGTCGCCAAATGGCCCCGTCTTTTTTCGATCCTGAGCCTGAATCTTTCCAGATCAACTCGAAGTCATCCGGTCGGCTTAATGCCTTGCCCTTGGCGGGGTCTGTGCTGGCTACCTGCGCCTCGCAAACCACGACAGCCACGGCGCTGGCGTTATTGAGGTTGTCGAATCCGGCAGCGATCACATCACCTAGCGGAAAATAGCCCGGCAACGCATCCGGCGCCGGGGTCGGGCGCCAGAAGGCAGCGGGTTTCGCCCGCGAGCCGGCGCTGTCCCAGATTCGGTGAAACTCCGTGGTGAAGTTGATCAGCAGGTTGTCGTGCCTGATGGGTTCCATATGCCTGGTTGGTGTTGCGGCTTCGTCATGAATAGTCATAGTCAGTCCTGATAATGAACGGCGACTCAAGGGAGTCGCGACCCGTTGCAGGTCTTACTATCCGGATGTGCGCCAGGCCTCTGGCGGTAACTATGTATTCAATGTCGTGACACGGTATTACCGATAAACACCGTCTTTGCCATGGCCGGCCATGGCGCGATTGCTACGTACGCTAATCATCTGCTTGATGTCGATCCACTCGATGCCTTGAGCCTTCAGCTTCGGCAGTTCGCGCTCCAGCACTGCCAGCGTCTGCGGATACGGGTGGCCGATCATCACCGCTGAACCCTGCTTGCGCGCCAGGTTGATCGCCGTCTGCAACTGGGTGTAGATCGCCGCTTCAGTGCGCTCGTCATCGAGAAACACGTCCCGCGAGACACTCGCCAGATCGATCTTCTGGGCCTGCTGTGCGGCGACGGTTTGCGCACTGGTGCGGCTGTCGACGAAGAACTTGTGACGGCGCTGCAACTCGCCCATCAGCCACGCCATCGCCACCGGTTGCGCGGTCATGCGGCTGCCCATGTGGTTATTGATGCCGGCGGTGTAGGGGACCATTTTGAAGGCTGCATCGAGGCGCTTTTCCAGCTCTTCGAGGGGCAGGTCGGGGTGCCAGGCGTATGGGCCGGTGGCCGGGTCCATGGGCATGTGCAGGATCACGATCTTGCCGGCGCGGTGAGCTTCGCGGGCGAATTCAGTGGCGTGCGGGGTGTCGGGCATGATCGCCGTGGTCACCGGGCCGGGCAGGGCCAGCACGCGGCGATCCCGGGGCAGGTTCTGCCCCAGGTCGTCGATGATCAGTGTCAGGTAGGCTTTTTGCGGAGTGGTTCTGGCGGGCTCTGCGTGAGCAGCACCCGCCAGACAGCACAGCAGGACGAAGAGAAAACGCAAAGACATCCTCAACGGCCGGAAGTGATGCTCAGGCCTTTGAGCAGGCTCAGGGCCTGGGCCAACTGGTAATCGTCATCCTGCGGCATAGCCTTGGCCTTGGCGCCGGAACCGGTCGGCTTGTCCGCGCCGCCGTTGCCGTTGCCCAGGTGACCTTGCAGGTCCGCTTCCTTGAAGTAGTCGCCGTCCGCCTCGTTGGTGATCTTGGCCTTGCGCACTTCGATGTCCGGGACGATGCCCTGGGCCTGGATCGAGCGGCCGTTCGGCGTGAAGTACAGCGCCGTGGTGATCTTCAGTGCGCGGTCGTTATTCAGCGGCAGCACGGTCTGCACCGAGCCTTTGCCGAAACTGGTGGTGCCCATGACCACGGCGCGTTTCTGATCCTGCAGGGCGCCGGCGACGATTTCCGAGGCAGAGGCGCTGCCACCGTTGATCAGCACCACCATTGGCACCGCTTCGCTTTCGTCCTTGCCGGTGGCAGAGAAGCGCAGCTCGGAGTTGGCGATCCGGCCTTTGGTGTAGACGATCAGGCCTTTCTTGATGAAGTGGTCGACCACTTCCACCGCCGCCTGCAGCACCCCGCCCGGGTTGTTGCGCAGGTCGAGGATGATGCCGTTGAGTTTCTTGCCGTTGTCCTTGCGCAGCTTGGCCAGGGCCTTGGAAACTTCTTCGCCGGTCTTGACCTGGAACTGGGTGATGCGTATGTAGCCGTAGCCCGATTCCAGCAGCTGTGCCTTGACGCTCTTCACTTGAATCACGGCGCGGGCCAGGGTCACGTCGAATGGTGTGCCGCCGTCACGGACCAGGGTCAGAGTGATCTTCTGACCGATCTTGCCGCGCATCTTGTCCACGGCTTCGGTCATGGTCTGGCCGCGAGTCGGCTGGCCGTTGATCTTGACGATGAAGTCACCGGCCTGGATACCGGCCTTCGACGCAGGCGTGTCGTCGATTGGCGACACGACTTTGATGAAGCCGTCTTCAGAACCGACTTCGATGCCCAGGCCGCCGAATTCACCGCTGGTGCTTTCCTGCAGCTCGGTGAAGTCTTCGGGGCCGAGATAGGCGGAGTGCGGATCGAGGTTGCTGAGCATGCCCTTGATTGCGTTTTCCAGCAGGGTCTTGTCGTCCACCGGCTCGACATAGGCAGCCTTGATCCGATCCATCACCTCGGCGAAGGTGCGCAGCTCTTCCAGCGGCAACGGTGCCTTGGCGGTCGCGGCAGTGCCTGCCGGAGCGACGGCCGGGGCCGGTTGAGCAGCGAACGCCAGAGGCGCGCCGATCACCAGGGCGATCGTCAGGGCCAGCGAGGTAAGGCGGGACAAATGCAGCATGTCGAACGAACTCCTGAATTAGGCGACGCGCTTATCCTTGCGCGTGACACCATTGCGCCGGATCACTCGGGTGACCCTGCTGACGAATTGCGAAATACAGCGCAGGCGTGTCCTGACCGCCACTGTTACCTACAGTGGAAATCGACTCACCGGCTTTTACCACGTCACCGGCCGACTTGAGCAGCGTCTGGTTGTGACCGTAAAGACTCAGATACCCATTGCCGTGATCGAGGATCACCAGCAGCCCGGCACCGCGCAACCAGTCGGCGAACACCACGCGCCCGCCGTGTACGGCATGCACCTGGCTGCCGGCGGCGGCGCTGATCATCACGCCGTCCCATTTGGTGCGCGCATCGTCGCCACGGCTTTCGCCGAAGCGTGCCAGCAGTCGACCATCAACCGGCCACGGAAGTTTTCCCCGGGTTGCAGCAAAAGGGCCACCGAAGGTCTCGCCGCTGCTGGAAACCTGCGCGCCTGGGGTTGATTTGACCGGTTTTCGTGGGGCGTCGCTGTTATCAGCCTGCGCCTCACGCAAACGCTTTTTTTCCGCTTCCTGCTGGGCGATCAGCGCTTTCTGCCGCGCTTCTTCTGCCTCACGGGCCTGGCGGGCCAGGGTTTCTTCAATGGTTTTAAGGACTTTAGACAGGTCTGCCTGATCCTGCTCGCGGGCGGCGAGTTTCTGATCGCGCGCCTTTACATCGTCGTTGAGCTTGGCGAGGACCTGCTGGCGTTCCTTGCGAACTTTGTCGAGTTCATCGCGTTGAGTGTCGAGGCTGCTTTTCTGGACCAGCAATTGCGCTTGCTGGGCGGCGATGTCTTGTTCGACATTGGCCAGTTGGCGCAGGGTTTCGTTGAAGTTCTTCAACTGCTCCAGGCGGGCCTGGCTCAGGTAGTCGTAATAGGTGAGGGTGCGGGCGAATTTCTCGGGATTCTGCTGGTTGAGCAACAGCTTGAGGTATTCCTGACGGCCGTTCTGATAGGCCGCACGGGCCTGGATGGCGATCAGTCGCTGCTGTTCAGTGCGTGCGCTCTGGAGTTTTTTTTTCTCCGTATCGAGTCGCTGCAGTTCGGATTCGCTTTTCTTCAGCTCTTTTTGCAGCGCATCGATCTGCTTTTCGAGCTTGCCCATCTCGGTTTCAGTGCCCTTGAGCTCTTTCTGTACGCCGGATTTTTCTTCCTGAACCTTGTTCAGCAGCTTTTTCAGCTCGGCAATATCCTGACGCGTGGCATCCAACTGCTGTTGGGTTTGCGCGCGCTCGTCAGCGAAGGCCGGTTGGAGCAGGCAGGTCAGAGCGAGGGCGATCAGGACGCGGAGCATAGAGGCGGGCGGCACCAGGGTAAGGGACGGCCTAGTATGCCCGCCCGACGCTGCAAAAAAAACGCCCAATTGGGCTTGTGTGATAACTGGAGCGGATTCGGTATTAAAAATAGCGCAAAACCAATGTGGGAGCGGGCTTGCTCGCGAATGCGGTGCGTCAGCAACGTTGATGTTGACTGACCCACCGCATTCGCGAGCAAGCCCGCTCCCACAGGGGTTTGCGGTGTTTTGGCGATTCGGGGTTAGACCAGAATCGACGTGCCAGTCATTTCCGCCGGTTTTTCCAGGCCCAGCAGCATCAGCATGGTCGGTGCCACGTCCGCCAGTACGCCGCCTTCGCGAACCTTGAGGTCACGCTTGCCGACATAAATGAACGGTACCGGCTCCGTGGTGTGAGCGGTGTGCGCCTGGCCGGTGGAGGCGTCGGACATCTGCTCGACGTTGCCGTGGTCGGCGGTGATCAGCGCTTCGCCGCCGACTTTTTCCAGTGCCTCGACGATGCGGCCGACGCAGGTGTCCAGGCATTCCACGGCTTTCACTGCAGCGTCGAACACGCCGCTGTGGCCGACCATGTCGCCGTTGGCGTAGTTGACCACGATCACGTCGTAACGCTGGTGCTCGATGGCGTCGACGATACGGTCGGTGACTTCTGGCGCGCTCATTTCCGGTTGCAGGTCGTAGGTGGCGACTTTCGGCGACGGGATCAGGATGCGCTCTTCGCCCGGGAACGGTTCTTCACGACCACCGGAGAAGAAGAAGGTCACGTGCGCGTATTTTTCGGTTTCCGCGATACGCAGCTGGGTCTTGCCGTTCTTCGCCAGGTAGTCGCCGAGCACGTTTTCCAGGCTGCCGGCGGCGAAGGCCGATGGCGCAGGGATGCTGGCGGCGTATTGGGTCAGCATGACGAAACCGGCCAGTTTTGGCTGGCGCGCGCGCTCGAACTCCTTGAAATCGTCTTCGACGAATACGCGGGTCAGCTCGCGGGCACGGTCGGCGCGGAAGTTCATGAACACCACGGCGTCGCCGTCTTCAACCTTGACCGGCTCGCCGATGGTGGTGGCCTTGACGAATTCGTCGCTCTCGCCACGGGCGTAGGCTGCGTCGAGACCCTCCTGGGCGGTGGCGGCGTTGAATTCGGCGTTGCCGTCGACGATCAGGTTGTAGGCCTGGGATACGCGGTCCCAGCGGTTGTCACGGTCCATCGCGTAATAGCGACCGACGATGCTGGCGATGCGGCCCTTGCCGAGTGCCTGGAAAGTCGCGTCGAGCAGTTCGATCGACGACGTGGCGCTTTTCGGTGGCGTGTCGCGGCCGTCGAGGAAGGCGTGCAGGTAGATTTTCTCGGCACCGCGCTTGAAGGCCAGTTCGGCCATGGCGATCAGGTGATCCTGGTGGCTGTGCACGCCGCCATCCGACAGCAGGCCCATGAAGTGCACGGCTTTACCGGCAGCCACGGCTTTATCCACCGCAGCGCAGATGGTCGGGTTCTCGAAGAACTCGCCGTCGCGGATCGCTTTGGTCACGCGGGTAAAGTCCTGATACACCACGCGACCGGCGCCGAGGTTCATGTGGCCGACTTCGGAGTTGCCCATCTGGCCGTCCGGCAGGCCGACGTCCATACCGCTGCCCGAGATCAAACCGTTCGGCACGCTGGCCCACAGGCGATCGAGTACCGGCTTGTTCGCCGCATACACGGCATTGGATTCGTGGCTGTCACTGTGACCGAAGCCGTCGAGAATCATCAGGACCAAAGGTTTAGGCGTGGTAGTCATGGAATCCACTCGTGGCTAATAAAGAAGAGGGCGATGGAAAAGGGAGTGGCAGTTTAATGCGAAGTTCCTGCGGCGTCACCGCCGGACGGGGTTTGGCCCACCATGGCTGCTGTGTATACTGGCCGACATTTTAACGCCCTGGAACCTCCTTCGATGGTTGCTCACCTGATTGAATTTGCCACTAACCACTACATTCTTGTCGGTATCTTCGTCGTACTGCTGGCCCTGTTGCTTGCCCACACGATGCAGGGCGGCGGTAAAAGCCTGAGCACCGGCGAGCTGACCGCTCTGGTCAACAAAGAAGCAGGCGTGGTGGTGGACATCCGTCCGGCCAAGGATTTCGCTGCTGGCCATATCGTTGGCGCGGTGAACATTCCCCAGGACAAGCTGGCTGCACGAATCGGCGAGCTGGAAAAGCACAAGGCCAAGACCATCATTCTGGTCGACGCCCTGGGCCAGACCGCCGGCACCCACGCCCGCGAACTGATGAAATCCGGCTTCACCGCCGCCAAGCTGTCCGGCGGGATCTCCAGCTGGAAAGGCGACAACCTGCCGCTGGTGAAGTGATATGAGCGAAGTCATCGTCTACTCCAGCGATTACTGCCCTTACTGCTCGCGAGCCAAGTACCTGCTCGAGAACAAAGGTGTGGCCTTCGAAGAGATCAAGGTCGATGGCAAGCCGCAGGTGCGCGCCGAAATGACCCAGAAAGCCGGGCGCACGTCCGTGCCGCAGATCTGGATCGGCAGCAAGCACATCGGCGGTTGTGATGATTTGTATGCCCTGGAGCGCGCCGGCAAGCTCGACGCGCTGCTCAAGGCCTGAACGGCTGCACCCACGTACAGCAATCCCTAAAAGACCCAAGATCAGAAAGGATCTGAGATGACTGACCAACAGAACACTGCAGCCAGCGAAGAAGAAACCGCACCGCAATTCTCCTTGCAGCGCATCTACGTACGCGATCTGTCCTTCGAAGCCCCGAAAAGCCCGGCGATCTTCCGCCAGCAGTGGGACCCGACCGTCGGTCTGGATCTGAACACCCGTCAGAAAGAGCTGGAAGGCGATTTCTACGAAGTCGTGCTGACCCTGTCCGTTACCGTGAAAAACGGCGACGAAGTCGCCTTCATCGCTGAAGTGCAGCAGGCCGGTATCTTCCTGATCAAGAACCTGGACGCGGCTTCGATGAGCCACACTCTGGGTGCGTTCTGCCCGAACATCCTGTTCCCGTACGCTCGCGAAACCCTGGACAGCCTGGTGACCCGCGGTTCGTTCCCGGCCCTGATGCTGGCTCCGGTGAACTTCGACGCCCTGTACGCGCAAGAGCTGCAGCGCATGCAGGAAAGCGGCGAAACGCCAACCGTTCAATAAACGGTCCTGGCTACAACGAAAAAAGCGCCGTAACAGGCGCTTTTTTCTTGGCTGATCGTTCCCACGCTCCGCGTGGGAATGCCTCTGGGGACGCTCCGCGTCCAGTGACGCGGAGCGTCACGGGCTGCATTCCCACGCAGAGCGTGGGAACGATCAGGTGTGTAGTTATTTGAAGTCGTTCTGGCGCCAGGCTTCGTATACAGCGACGGCCACGGTGTTGGACAGGTTCAGGCTGCGGCAGCCTTCACGCATGGGCAGGCGCAGGCGCTGTTCAGCGGGCAGGGCGTCGAGTACTTCCGGCGGCAAGCCACGGCTTTCCGGGCCGAAAATGAACGCATCGCCCGGGACGAACGCGGCATCGTGAAACGGCCGCGAACCCTTGGTGGTAAAGGCGAATAACCGTGGGTTGCCCAGGCTTTCCAGGCAACTGGCGAGGTCGGCATGACGTTGCAGCGTGGCATATTCGTGGTAGTCGAGACCGGCCCGGCGCAAGCGCTTGTCGTCCATCTCGAAACCCAGCGGTTCGATCAAATGCAGGTGGCAGCCGCTGTTGGCGCACAGCCTGATAACGTTGCCGGTATTCGGCGGAATTTCTGGTTGAAAAAGGATGACGTGAAACATGCACGGCTCCGAAGGTAAAGATGACGCGCATTCTACGCCGCAAGCCGACCCGCGTTCGAAACTATTCCCGCGGGTGATCGGTTCGCTGGCGATTGTCGGTCTGATGATCGGTTTGATGATCGGTCGCCTGACCACGCCGGATCCGAGCGTGCTGCAGCAGGTCGAAGTGACGGACGACGGCCTGGTGGTCTGGTTCAACAACGAACCGAAGCTTCACGGTGAAATCATCGACGGCACAGTGGCGCTGTTATTCCAGGCTGAAGGCCGCTCGCAGAAAGGCCAGCTCAAGCTCAACGGCAAGGACGTGAACTGGCGAACGCGGGTGAGTGACGGCGGGCTGTTGCTGACGGTGCTGGCGGCGCGGCCGCTGCAGGGTGACTGGGCCGCCAGTAAGGTCGATGACCGCTGGCGGCTTGAGATCCATCTCCGAGAGCAATAAAAGCGGGAATCCCCGGCCTGCCTGTACCAGGGTTCCCAAAACGGGGTGGACTTCGCTGAGAGCGTCGGTCCGGTGTAAAGAGGGAACCCCCGGCCTGCCTGTACCAAGGATCCCAAAAGGGTGGGCGCATCGCATTGCGGTGTGCGCCCGGTGTAAAGAGGGGAATCCCCGGCCTGCCTGTACCAAGGTCCCCGAAACGGGTGGTGAATCGAATCACCTGTGAGAGGTATTGCAGGGGGCGTGCCAGGTTTTTATTTGGTGAAACAAAAAAGTTGATCAGAAACACGAAAGCCCCGTTATCCGGGGCTTTCGTGTTTCTGGGGTTATTGTTTATCGGTGATTTTTACTGGCGATCTGAACTGAAGGTTATGCTCTATTGCGGTTCAAAGTGCATTGCTGTGGTGCGCAGAGGGCTAACTGTGGGAGCGGGCTTGCTCGCGAAGGCGTCATGTCAGTCACCATCCCGTGCAATGACACAGCGCTTTCGCGAGCAAGCCCGCTCCCACATTGGATCTTTGGTGTTTACGTAATTTGTGTTTCACCACAGGCCTATAGGCTGTTTAGCCCTCATCCCCTTCATCATCATCCCCGCCATCGACCTTCATCCCCAATTCCTTGATCTTGCGCGTCAGGGTGTTGCGCCCCCAACCCAACAACACCGCCGCATCACGCCGACGTCCGGCCGTGTGCTTCAAGGCAGTCTCGATCATGATCCGCTCAAACGCCGGCACCGCGCTGTCGAGCAGACTCGACTGGCCACGGGCCAACGCCTGATCGGCCCACTGGCGCAGCGCCTGCTCCCAGTTGGTTACCGGCGCGGAATCTTGTGGCAGGCTCAGCAATTCGGGCGGCAGGTCGCTGATGTGCACTTCGCGTCCGGAGGCCATCACGGTGATCCAGCGGCAAGTGTTCTCCAACTGCCGTACGTTGCCCGGCCATGGCAGGTTCTTCAGGTATTCCTCGGTCTCGCTTTTCAGCAGCTTCGGCTCCACCGCCAGTTCTTGCGCGGCGCGGCTGAGGAAGTGCTTGGCCAGAGTCGGGATGTCTTCGCGACGGTCCGACAGGCGCGGGATATGGATGCGGATCACGTTGAGGCGATGGAACAAGTCCTCACGGAATTTCCCGGCGTGCACCAGGGTTTCCAGATTCTGGTGGGTCGCGGCGATGATCCGCACGTCGACCTTGACCGGCACGTGCCCGCCAACGCGATAGAACTCGCCGTCGGCCAGCACCCGCAGCAAACGGGTTTGCGTATCCGCCGGCATGTCGCCGATTTCGTCGAGGAACAGTGTGCCGCCGTCAGCCTGTTCGAAACGACCACGGCGCAGGTTGGCCGCGCCGGTAAACGCGCCTTTCTCGTGGCCGAACAGCTCGGATTCCATCAGGTCCTTGGGAATCGCCGCCATGTTCAGTGCAATGAACGGCGAGGCCGCGCGCGGGCTGTGACGGTGCAGGGCGTGGGCCACCAGCTCTTTACCGGTACCGGATTCGCCGTTGATCAGCACGGTGATGTTGGAGTGGCTCAAGCGGCCGATGGCGCGAAACACTTCCTGCATCGCCGGCGCTTCGCCGATGATTTCCGGGGTGCGGGTCAGTGCCGGCACCACTTCCAGGCCTTGCTGTTCCTGCGCATGCTGATTGGCGCGTTTGACCAGCGACACCGCCTCATCAACGTCGAACGGCTTCGGCAAATACTCGAACGCACCGCCCTGGTACGAGGCGACTGCGCTGTCCAGGTCGGAGTGAGCGGTCATGATGATGACCGGCAACCGTGGGTGCTGCTCGCGAATCCGCGCCAGCAGGTCCAGGCCACTGGCGCCCGGCATGCGGATATCGGAAATGATCACATCAGGTTGCTGACGGGCCAGACGACTCATCACGCCATCGGCGCTGTCGAAGCTCTGCGTGGTCATGCCTTCCTGCTGCAAGGCTTTTTCCAGAACCCAACGGATAGAACGGTCGTCATCGACGATCCACACGGTTTCACTACGGCTCATGTCGATGTGGCTCCTTGTTCCAGTGGCAGAAAGATCGAGAACGTGGTGTGGCCGGGGTGGCTGTCACACTCGATCAGGCCCTGGTGCTGGCTGATGATGTTCTGGGTGATGGCCAGGCCCAGCCCGGTACCGTCCGGGCGGCCGCTGACCATGGGAAAGAAGATGGTTTCCTGGAGTTCCGCCGGGATCCCGGGACCGTTGTCGATAATCTCGATCTTGGTCACCAGGCGATGGCGGACGTGGCCAATGGTGAACTGGCGCATGGTCCGGCTGCGCAGGCTGATGCGGCCCAGCCGCAGCTCGTTCTGGCTGCTGATCGCCTGCATCGCATTGCGCACGATGTTCAGTACGGCCTGAATCATTTGCTCGCGGTCGATCAATACGTCGGGAATGCTCGGGTCGTAATCGCGCACCAGAGTGATGCAGCCCTGACTTTCCGCTTCGACCAGTTGGCAGACGCGCTCGAGTACTTCGTGGACGTTGCACAGGGCCAGCGACGGCAACTTGTTCGAGCCGAGCATGCGGTCGACCAGATTGCGCAGGCGGTCGGCCTCTTCGATGATCACGTTGGTGTAGTCGCGCAGGCTGTCTTCCGGCAGTTCGCGGGCCAGCAATTGCGCGGCGCCACGGATGCCGCCCAAAGGGTTCTTGATCTCGTGGGCGAGGCCGCGCACCAGCATCTTGCTGGTTTCCTGCTTGGACAATTGCGCCTCTTCCTTGGTGATCCGCAGCAGGCGATCACGCGGGTGCACTTCCAGCAGAAGCATGGTCGCGCCATTGCTGAGGATCGGCGTCACCGCGTAGTCCACGGTCAGGGTCTGGCCGGTGAGGGCGGTGAGCATCGCTTCGCGCTTGGTGAACGGGTGCGCCTGTTCGACCGCTTGGCGCAGCGAGTTGAGCGCCTCGGTGGATTCGGTAAACAGCTCGCTGATGAACTGCCCATGGCTGCGCTGACCGCTGATGGCCAGCAGCATCTCGGCCGCCGGATTCATGTACTCAAGGCGCAACTCGGCGTCGAGCAGGATGGTGGCGGTGGTCAGGTTGTCGAGCAGCAAACGGTGGATTGCGTCGCTTATGGTCATCTGGACCCCTTTTGGAGCAAGGCGTGCGCGAGAACTAAGCGCTGATGCGAGGAAAATGCAAAAACCAAACCAAGGCTCCGAAAAGAAGCGCTCAACCCCTGAAACAGGCGTTTGACGCTCGTTTGCGTGGCGTCATGTCAGGCTTGGCGGGTACTTTCGAACCAAAATGGGTTGGAATGTGGGTACGGTGCAACTTGTTGCACCAATATAGTGCGCAAAGCTGAACGGCGTTAGAAGAAACGCAGGAAGGGATTTCTCGGCTCGGGCGGTTTGTCCTTCAGCGGACATTCCGGGCGCACGCCATAGTCTTCGCTGACGCAGGGTTTGACCTGGCGTTTCTGCGCAAGCGAGATGCGCAGCATGTGGAACGGCTGGTTGGCAGTGCGTTCGACGGTGCGGCCCTGCTCGTCGAGGATTTCCACCGACAGGTTGTGACTGCCCCGGTCGATGTTGCTCAGCGGGAACACCGGGCTCAGACCCGGTTCGCCAGTGGCCTCACCGTCCAGCAGCAGACGATAGCGATGACCGTGTTGCAGGCCTGGTTCGCTGGTGACGCTGACGATCAGCTCGCCGGCGCTGCTGCGGATGGTCGCGTCCGGTTCGGGGATCAGAATGCGCAACATGTCGTAGTGGAACAGCGGCTGTTCCGGGGATTTTTGTACAGCACGGATCGGCGTTGCGGTCGTGGGGTTGGCCGACATGCGATTGCTGGTCGCGATGGGGACGCGCTTGGCATTGCCGCGTGGCTGGTCGGTGTAGACGCGATTGCCCTGCGCATCGACATAGGTGAAGACCTCCGCTGAAACGGGCAGGGCCAGCAGGCACAGGATCAGCCAGAAAACCCTCATGGCTTGTGCACCCGCTGCACGGTGAACACCACCGTCGGGCTCTGCTGGATGATCGTTTCGCCGTCGATCACCTGTACCGCCAGCCGATGCTCGCCGCGATCGACATTCACCAGTTGCAGGATCGGCACGTTGCTCGGCTGGCCGTAAGGCGCGTCGTCCAGGACCAGCCTTAATTGCTGCGGCGGTTGCAGGCGCGGTTTGATCAGCACGGTGACGGTAAAGGTGCCGTTGTTGGCGCGCAGGGCTTCTGCGCTGGGCAGGCCGGTCAGTTCCAGCACTTCATAAGCGCTGCGTGACGCTGGGCGACTGTCCGTACTGGAGGGCGCCGGCGCGCTCGGTGCCTGTGGCTCGACGCTGTTGAGCGGCGGCAGTTCCAGCGGCTGCGCCTGCACACCGTCCGGCGAATGATCGCTGTAGACCGTGTTGCCGTTGGCGTCGGTGTACTTGTAGATCTGCGCGGCGGCGGGCAGGGCAATCACCAGTAGCAGGAATAGAAAACCACGACCCATGGATTCGACCGATCAACAATGAGATTGGCTTGCAGCATAGGCCAGGGGCGGCGGTAAGCCCAACCGGGATAACATCCGCTCACACAAACCATCCCCGGATTTTTATCGTGAAGCGCCCGACTCAAACAGGCTCTCACGCACGCCGGACAGGACGCCAGCCTTGTAATGCTCGATGTAGGTCAAAACGCCATTGGCGTCGGTATCGCGCAGCTCGCCTTCCTTTTTTCCGGCGACGAAGCTCACGGTCTGGATGTGGCCGTTCTCGGCCTTGAGTGTCCATGGGCCGCTTTGCAGGTCGTCGGTGTAGTTGCCGGTACCTGTTTTGGTTGTCCACAGGCCTTGGCGCTTGTCGTCGATATAACTGCCGCGCTCGGTAACGCCGGCGATGGTCAGTTCGCTCGGGCCGTTGAGTTGGCCATGGGCATAGGTCTGGAATCCGGTGGCGACCCATTCCATTTCGTCGTAGTTGGAAAGCTGCCAATGGCCCTCGCGCAAATCATTGTGGTACTCGCCGTCCAGCGTTTGCCCGTCCTGGTAAAGGCTCCATTGCCCCTCCCGTTTACCGTCTGCGAAATGACCGGACTCAGAATATTTCTCGTCTTTGGCGGTAGACCACGGACCGATACGCACGCCCTGTTTGTAGGCACCTTGGGCTGAGATCGATTCAGAATCATAAGACACCGACTGGCCATCTTCACCGCCAGTGAATTTCGCCGGTTCGGTTTCCCAGGCGATACGTCTGACCCGATAGTTGTACAGCGTGCGGTTACCTTCGACGAGTGTGGCGTCGAGCCAGCGCCAGAAGGTAACGGTGAGAAAGCGTCCGTCTTTTTCCTGATAGGTCTTCTTGAAAAAATACGGTTCGTCCTCTGGCGTTGGGTCGCTCAGCGGGTCGTAGTACTGGCCGTAATAGCTCACCAGATCGCCTTGGCTTAAATCGAGCTGGTCGAACTCGGGCACGCCGGACTCTTCATAGTAAAGGCGATAGTTGAGCGGTGTGATTCGGCTCAGGGCTTTCTTGATGGTCGGTGCATCGAGGCGTTTCTGGCCTTCGGTGATGCGATCCAGCGCCGGCTGCAGGCGCGTGACACGGCTGTAGAGGTGATCGTAGGCGTCGTATTTGTAGGCGTAGACCTTGTAGCGATCGTTTTGCCGGAACAGCACGAAGCGGGTCGGATCCTCGCTGTCGAGTGACATGAGAAATACCGATTCGATCGAAGCCTGGCCGAAGTCATCCAGCAGTTGCGGGTTTGCCTCGGGCGTGTTGCAAACGCAGTAGTAACCTTTCACACCGCTGGCTTCTTTGATAAATGCCAGGGTGGCCGAGCTCTCCTGCATTCCCTGAATCAGTGGATGAGCCAGCGGCTTGTTTTCATAAAACTCGGCTGCGTTCAGAGTCTGGCTGGCGAGGCCGGCTATCAGGGGCAGCGCCCATAACCACTTCATGCGAATCCCTTCGTCAAGGCGCCGGTAACGGGCGCAGAGGCGGCGGATTATCCATGGATGAGCGCGCACAAAAAAGGCCTCCCGAAGGAGGCCTCTTTTTGTCACGCCGCGTGCCGCAGCGCTACCGGATCAGCAGCTGTAGTACAGCTCATATTCCAGTGGGTGTACGAAGGTGCGAACCTTGATTTCTTCTTCGGATTTCAGCGCGATGTAAGCGTCGATGAAGTCGTCGGAGAACACGCCGCCCTTGGTCAGGAACGCACGGCCCTTGTCCAGCTCTTCCAGGGCTTCTTTCAGGCTGCCGCAAACTTGTGGGATCTCTTTCGCCTCTTCAGGCGGCAGGTCGTACAGGTTTTTGTCAGCGGCATCGCCTGGGTGGATCTTGTTCTGGATACCGTCCAGGCCGGCCATCAGCAGTGCTGCGAAAGCCAGGTACGGGTTGGCAGCCGGATCCGGGAAACGTGCTTCGATACGACGGCCGCGTGGGCTGTTGACGTAAGGAATACGGATCGAGGCGGAACGGTTGCGAGCCGAGTAGGCCAGCATGACCGGAGCTTCGAAACCTGGCACCAGACGCTTGTAGGAGTTGGTGGCCGGGTTGGTGAAGCCGTTCAGCGCCTTACCGTGCTTGATGATACCGCCGATGAAGTACAGGGCGGTTTCGGACAGGCCGGCATAGCCTTCGCCAGCGAAGGTGTTCTTGCCGTCTTTGGCGATGGACATGTGCACGTGCATGCCCGAGCCGTTGTCGCCGTACAGTGGCTTCGGCATGAAGGTCGCGGTGCGGCCGTAAGCGTCGGCAACGTTGTGTACAACGTATTTCAGAGTCTGAACTTCGTCAGCTTTCTTCACCAGGGTGTTGAACTTGACACCAATTTCGTTCTGACCGGCAGTCGCCACTTCGTGGTGGTGAACTTCAACGGTCTGGCCCATTTCTTCCAGTGCGTTGCACATGGCAGTACGGATTTCGTGGTCGTGGTCGAACGGCGGAACCGGGAAGTAGCCGCCTTTGATACCAGGGCGGTGGCCTTTGTTGCCGCCTTCGATGTCCTGGTCGGACATCCACGAACCTTGTTCGGAGTAGATCTTGAACATCGAGCCGGAGATATCCGACTTGAACTTCACTTCGTCGAAGATGAAGAATTCTGGTTCTGGACCGGCGAAGACGGTGTCACCGATACCGGTGGTCTTCAGGTATTCCTCGGCACGGTGAGCGATGGCGCGCGGGTCGCGATCGTAACCTTGCATGGTCGACGGTTCGATGATGTCGCAGACCAGAATCAGGGTCGCGTCTTCGGTGAACGGGTCGAGAACGGCAGTATCGTCGTCCGGCAGCAGGATCATGTCGGAGGCTTCGATGCCTTTCCAGCCAGCGATGGAGGAACCGTCGAACATCTTGCCGACTTCGAAGAAGTCGTCTTCCAGCGCATCGCGAGCCGGCATGGTCACGTGGTGCTGAGTGCCTTTGGTGTCCGTGAAGCGCAGATCAATCCACTTGACGTCATGATCTTTGATGAGTTGAACCGACTTCGACATAGTGTCCTCCGGGTGGCTTAGGGCTTGGTAGTGGATGCCCTTAATATGGGTGATGCCGGCGCAGATACTCTGCCAAGGCAACCTGCCTCACAAGGGAGCAAATTGCATGCCAGTGCCCCACCATGGGTTTTTTGCCCCAAATTCACGCTGGCAGCGGTGCAAAGCGCAATAAAGGGGAAAATCTCGCCCCTTAATGTAGCGTGCAAATCTGAAAATGACCCGTTTTGGTGCATGCGAAACCTTCTGCATATTAACTGGTTAAACCTTGAGCAATTTCCGCTATAATCCGCGCCCCCCTTTTTCGGCTGGCCCTGCGCGCGCTGTTTTCATGAAACTAATCGTAAAAGTCTTCCCCGAGATCACCATCAAAAGCCGCCCTGTCCGGATGCGTTTCATCCGCCAGTTGGCCAAGAACATCCGCGCTGTGCTCCGCGATCTGGACCCGGCCGTGGTGGTGAACGGTGTGTGGGACAATCTCGAGCTGGAAACCCGCGTTACCGACCCCAAAGCCTTGAAAGAGATGGGCGAACGCCTGATCTGCACGCCGGGCATTGCGCATTTTCTGCAGATCGACGAGTACCCGCTGGGCGACTTCGACGACATCACCGAGAAGTGCAAACAGCACTACGGCGATGAGCTGGCCGGGAAGATTTTCTCGGTGCGCTGCAAGCGTGCGGGCAAGCATCCGTTCAGCTCGATGGACGTTGAAAAATACGTCGGCAGCAAGCTGCGTCGCGAGTGCGGGGCGGCCGGTATCGACCTCAAAGCGCCGGAAATCGAAGTTCGCATCGAAGTTCGCGACCAACGGTTGTTTGTCATCCACGGCCAGCACAACGGCATCGGCGGTTACCCGCTCGGCGCCCTGGAGCAGACGCTGGTATTGATGTCCGGCGGCTTTGACTCGACGGTTGCCGCCTACCAGATCATGCGCCGCGGCCTGATGGCGCATTTCTGCTTCTTCAATCTGGGCGGTCGTGCCCATGAATTGGGCGTGATGGAAGTCGCGCATTTCATCTGGAAGAAGTACGGCAGCTCGCAACGCGTGCTATTTGTCAGTGTTCCGTTCGAAGAAGTGTTGGGCGAAATTCTCGGCAAAGTCGATAACAGTCATATGGGCGTCGTATTGAAGCGTATGATGTTGCGCGCGTCCTCCGCCATTGCCGACCGCCTGCACATCGATGCACTGGTGACCGGCGAAGCGATCTCCCAGGTGTCGAGCCAGACCTTGCCGAACCTGTCGGTGATCGACTGCGTGACCGACAAGTTGGTCCTGCGCCCGCTGATCGTCGCGCACAAACAGGACATCATCGACACGGCCAACGAGATCGGCACCGCCGATTTCGCCCGGCACATGCCGGAATACTGCGGGGTCATTTCGGTTAATCCGAAGACCGCCGCCAAACGCTACCGCGTTGAGCACGAAGAGAAAGAATTCGACATGGCGGTCCTCGAGCGTGCGCTCGAAAACGCCAAACTGGTGCCGATCGATCGAGTGATTGACGAATTGGGCCAGGACTTGCAGATCGAAGAAGTCGGCGAAGCGCTGGCTGGTCAGATCGTCATCGACATCCGTCACCCGGATGCGGCCGAGGATGACCCGCTGGAACTCGCCGGCATAGAAGTACAGACGATGCCGTTCTACGCAGTGAACGCTCGTTTCAAGGAGCTGGATCCGACTCGCCAGTACCTGCTGTATTGCGACAAAGGCGTGATGAGTCGCCTGCATGCTCACCATTTGCTCAGTGAGGGGCATGCCAATGTGCGCGTTTATCGACCGAGCTAAGTGCCCGGGGCTGTTTGCCTGTGGCCTGCGTCACCGGCCCCCCGACACCGCCGTCAAGCTGTAACGGCCATGCCGGACACTACTGTTAATCGCTGCCAAGACTTGTCAGCAAACCGAATCCTCTGATCGAGATACACAAGTGATCGAAAATCTACGTAACATCGCCATCATTGCCCACGTTGACCATGGTAAGACCACCCTGGTAGACAAACTCCTGCGTCAATCCGGCACCCTGGAGCGCAACGAGCTCAACGACGAGCGCGTGATGGACTCCAACGACCAGGAAAAAGAGCGCGGTATTACCATTCTGGCGAAAAACACCGCCATCAACTGGAACGGCTACCACATCAACATCGTGGACACCCCGGGCCACGCCGACTTCGGCGGCGAAGTTGAACGCGTAATGTCGATGGTTGACTCCGTTCTGCTGCTGGTTGACGCTCAAGACGGCCCTATGCCGCAAACCCGTTTCGTGACCAAGAAGGCTTTCGAAGCCGGCCTGCGTCCAATCGTGGTGATCAACAAGGTTGACCGTCCAGGCGCGCGTCCGGACTGGGTTCTGGACCAGATCTTCGACCTGTTCGACAACCTCGGTGCGACCGAAGAACAACTGGACTTCCAGGTTGTTTACGCCTCGGCCCTGAACGGCATCGCCGGTCTGGATCACACCGCCATGGCTGAAGACATGACCCCGCTGTACCAAGCGGTAGTCGACCACGTTCCGCCTCCGGCTGTTGACCGTGACGGCGCGTTCCAGATGCAGATCTCCGCTCTGGACTACAACAGCTTCCTGGGTGTTATCGGCGTTGGCCGTATCGCTCGTGGCCGCGTCAAGCCGAACACCCCGGTTGTGGCTATCGGTGCCGACGGCAAGCGTCGCAACGGCCGTATCCTGAAACTGATGGGTCACCACGGTCTGCACCGCGTTGACGTTGAAGAAGCTGCAGCAGGCGATATCGTTTGCATCAGCGGTATGGACTCGCTGTTCATCTCCGACACCCTGTGCCACCCGGACACCGTCGAGGCGATGAAGCCTCTGACCGTTGACGAGCCAACCGTTTCGATGACCTTCCAGGTAAACGACTCGCCATTCTGCGGTAAAGAAGGCAAGTTCGTGACGTCCCGTAACATCAAGGACCGTCTGGACAAAGAGCTGCTGTACAACGTTGCACTGCGCGTTGAAGAAGGCGATACCGCTGACAAGTTCAAGGTTTCCGGCCGTGGTGAGCTGCACCTCTCGGTACTGATCGAAACCATGCGTCGCGAAGGCTTCGAACTGGCCCTGGGCCGTCCTGAAGTGATCATTCGTGAAGTTGACGGCGTCAAGCAAGAACCGTTTGAAAACGTCACCATCGACATCCCTGAAGAAGCACAGGGCAAGGTCATGGAAGAGATGGGTCTGCGCAAAGGCGACCTGAGCAACATGGTGCCGGATGGCAAGGGCCGTGTTCGTCTGGAATACAACATCCCTGCTCGCGGTCTGATCGGTTTCCGTAACCAGTTCCTGACCCTGACCAACGGTGCTGGCATCCTGACCTCGATCTTCGATCGTTACGACACCGTCAAGTCGGGCCACATGTCCGGCCGTCAGAACGGCGTTCTGGTTTCGGTTGAAACCGGCAAGGCTCTGACCTACTCGCTGGAAACCCTGCAGGCTCGTGGCAAGCTGTTCGTAGAACACGGCCAGGAGATCTACAACGGTCAAATCGTTGGTCAGAACAGCCGCGACAACGACCTGGGTGTGAACCCAACCAAAGGCAAGAAGCTCGACAACATGCGTGCTTCGGGTAAAGACGAAACCATCGCTCTGGTCCCACCTGTTCGCTTCACCCTGGAACAGGCTCTGGAATACATCCAGGAAGACGAGCTGTGCGAAGTGACTCCTAAGTCCATCCGTCTTCGCAAGAAGATCCTGGACGAAAGCGAGCGTACCCGCGCTGCCAAGAAAGCCAAGGCGTAATTTAGCCCGAGCTTGAAAAAACGCCCCCGGTCGCGAGACCGGGGGCGTTTTTGTTTGTCTGGGGTTTAACTGAGGTTTGTGCGGTGTTTGTGCTGGCCTCTTCGCGAGCAAGCCCGCTCCCACAGGAGTTCGATGGCGTACACAAGATTTGTGTTCACCGAGAATCTACTGTGGGAGCGGGCTTGCTCGCGAAGAGGCCGATCAGCCGCCGAGAGTCTCAAGGCAGATCAAAACTTCTCGATTGCCCGGAAATTCTGCACACGCTCGACTTCTTTCGGCTTGTACGCGCAATACCCTGGGCGCGGCCCGATCTTGGGGTGATTGCGGCAGGTGTCCGGGCGCTTGTCATAAATGGTGCACAGGCGGCTCTTACGATCCAGGTAGTAGCAATCATTGTTGCTCATGCGCTGCAGAGTGAAGATCCCTGACTTCTGGTTGAAGCGCTCGACCAGCCCTTCCTTTTGCAGGCGCTTGGCGATGTTCTTCGGTGGGTCGCCCAGCTCGAACTCGTCGACCACGCCGATGCGTACCAGGTCCTTGATCTTGACCTCGACCGGCAGCGTGCAGCAGCTCGACATGCAGGAACCGCACATCGGGGCCGAATATTTGGCCCACGTATCGAGACGGTCAATCTCGGCGGCGGCAATCAGGTTGGGCTTCATCATCGGGAGTTACCAGGCGTGTGTGCATCAGGGCGCGCGATCATACCGGGACTGGTGGATTTTTGAACAACCTTTCGCCAGATTTTTGCAAATGTCGCTCAACTGGCCGGCAGTACGGCACGGCCCCTGCATTCATTAGCGCACTCGCCAAGGTAATGCCGGGCTATCTCACCGTCTTCGGAAAAACTGCCGAACCAGCGCCTCTACCGTCGGTCAGACCGTCTAGGCTCAGACAA
Source organism: Pseudomonas sp. P8_229 (assembly GCF_034008635.1). Taxonomy (NCBI): domain Bacteria; kingdom Pseudomonadati; phylum Pseudomonadota; class Gammaproteobacteria; order Pseudomonadales; family Pseudomonadaceae; genus Pseudomonas; species Pseudomonas sp. P8_229. The sequence continues at coordinate 3,362,548 of NZ_CP125378.1, forward strand.
TTCCCCGCTCGCTCGAGGTCCTATCGATGACTCAAGAACCACTAGTTCGCGAAGCAGAGGTGGCCGCATTCCGCGACGCCGTCCTGACCAAGCTCACCTACGCGGTGGGCAAAGACCCGGATCACGCCTTCGACCATGACTGGTTCGAGGCCATCGCCCTGGCGGCGCGTGATCACATGGTCGAACACTGGATGGACCACACCCGGCAGATCTACCGCAAAGGCCAGAAGCGGGTGTATTACCTCTCGCTGGAATTTCTCATCGGCCGCTTGCTTTACGACAGCCTGAGCAACCTCGGTCTGCTCGATGTCGCCCGTGAAGCGCTGACGGAGCTGGGCGTCGATCTGGAGCGCATCCGCTTATTGGAGCCGGATGCGGCACTGGGCAACGGTGGCCTCGGGCGTCTGGCGGCGTGCTTCATGGAAAGCATGTCGACCCTCGGCATCGCCGGTCACGGCTACGGCATTCGTTATGAACACGGGCTGTTCCGCCAGGCCATCGTCGATGGCTGGCAGCAGGAACAGACCGAACACTGGCTGGATTTCGGCAACCCTTGGGAATTCGAGCGGCCGGAAGTCGTTTACACCATCGGTTTCGGCGGCAGTGTCGAAACCGTCACCGATGCCAGCGGCAAATCCAGGCAGGTCTGGTCACCAGCGGAAACCGTCCGGGCGATTGCCTATGACACGCCGGTGGTTGGCTGGCGCGGGGCGAGCGTCAATACCTTGCGCCTGTGGCGTGCCCGAGCCATGGAAGATCTGCACCTGGAGCGCTTCAACGCCGGTGACCACCTGGGGGCCGTGGCTGAAGTGGCCCGCGCCGAAAGTATTTCCCGCGTGCTTTACCCGGCAGACAGCACTGAAGCCGGGCAGGAATTGCGCCTGCGTCAGGAGTATTTCTTCGTCGCCGCCTCCCTGCAGGATTTGCTGCGCCGCCATCGCAACATGCACACCTCGGTGCTGACCCTGGGCGATCACGCCGCGATTCAGCTCAACGATACCCACCCCTCGATTGCCGTCGCCGAACTGATGCGCCAACTGGTCGATGTCTACGACGTGGCCTGGGATGCGGCGTGGCAAGTCACCGTCGACACACTGTCGTACACCAACCACACGCTGCTGCCCGAAGCGCTGGAAACCTGGCCGGTCGGCCTGATGGAGCGCATGCTGCCGCGGCACATGCAGATCATCTACCTGATCAACGCCCAGCACATCGATTCGCTGCGGGCCAAGGGCATTCACGATTTCGACGTGCTGCGCGCGGTGTCGCTGATCGAAGAAGACAATGGGCGCCGCGTGCGCATGGGCAACCTCGCATTCCTCGGCTCGCACAGCGTCAACGGCGTGTCCGGGCTGCACACGCAGCTGATGCGCAAGACTGTATTTGCCGAACTGCACAAGCTCTACCCGGAGCGGATCAACAACAAAACCAACGGCATCACCTTCCGCCGCTGGCTGTATCAGGCGAACTCTGAATTGACCTCGATGCTGGTCGATGCGCTGGGACCGGACTTGCTCGACAACCCCGAAGAACGGTTGCTCGATCTCGAACCGTTCGCCGAGAAACCCGCGTTCCGCAAAGCCTTCGCCGAGCAGCGGCTGCACAGCAAAAAGGCCTTGGCCTATCTGATTCACGAGCGCCTGGGGATCGCGGTCAATCCGGCGGCGATGTTCGATGTGCAGGTCAAACGGATCCACGAATACAAGCGTCAGTTGCTCAACCTGATGCACACCGTGGCGCTGTATCAGGCGATTCGCGCCGAGCCGGAAGTCGACTGGGTGCCTCGGGTGAAGATCTTCGCCGGCAAGGCGGCGGCCAGTTATCACCAGGCCAAGCTGATCATCAAGCTGACCAACGACATCGCCCGAGTAGTGAACAACGACCCGACCGTGCGTGGTTTGCTGAAAGTGGTGTTTTTGCCCAACTACAACGTCAGCCTGGCCGAAAGCATCATTCCGGCGGCGGACTTGTCCGAGCAGATTTCCACTGCCGGTTTCGAGGCCTCGGGCACCAGCAACATGAAGTTCGGCCTCAACGGTGCACTGACCATCGGCACCCTCGACGGCGCCAACGTGGAAATGTGCGAACGCATCGGTGCCGAGCACATGTTCATCTTTGGTCTCAGCGCGCAGCAGGTCGAAGCACGCAAGCAGAACCACGAGTTCAGCGCCGCGCCGGACATCGCCGCGTCTCATCGTCTGAACGATGTGCTGCAAGCGATTCGCAGTGGCGTGTTCTCGCCGGACGATACATCGCGCTACACCGGGCTGATCGATTCGCTGGTGGATTACGACCGTTTCCTGGTTTGCGCCGACTTTGACTCTTACTGGGAAGCACAGAAGCGCGTCGATGCGCACTGGCACGACGCCAATAACTGGTGGCGTTCAGCGGTGCTCAACACGGCGCGGATGGGCTGGTTCTCCTCTGACCGGACCATTCGCGAGTACGCCACCGATATCTGGAAGGCACTGGAGTAATTTTCTGCAACAAATGTGCGTAAGGCCCAACGTTTGTTGGGCCGGATCGATATACTGAGCGGCGGTTACCGGATCGTTCAGTCTGAACGTGTATCTCTGTAGGAGTGAGCCTGCTCGCGATAGCGGACTGTCACAACATAATTAATGGACTGACATACCGCTATCGCGAGCAGGCTCACTCCTACAAGGTTTATGCCTAGACTGACTGAATTGCCGGATTTGCCCCGCCTTGGGGCTGCTTAGGGATATCGACCATGCAATGGATGTTCATGTTGATCGGGCTGCTGCTCGGCTGGCTGCTCGATGAGTCGTTCAGCACCGCGCTACTGGGTGCACTGCTCGGACTGGCGATCGGGCAAACGCTGCGCATCGCCCGGCTTGGCTCGCAGGCGGCGGAGCAACAGCGCCAACTTGAGCAGACGAAGGTGGCCTTGCAAGGCGTCGCGCAGCGCCTGTATCTGCTGGAGGGTTCCCCCTCTCACGCGGTGCCAGCAGCAAGCGCGGAACCGCTCAGCGAGCCGGTCGTCGAGCCCCTCGACATCGCCGAAGATGCCCCGGACCCTGAATTGGTCTGGGAGCTGCCAGACGAACTCGAACCGATCTCCGCCGTCGCCAGCGAAACCAGCCAGCCGCTACCGGCCGATGTCTGGCATCTGGACGCCATCACTGACGAGCCCGCACAACCGGCACAACCCCGTGGCCCGAACCTCATCGAGCGCGGCATCAGCGCTGCGCGCAACTGGCTGTTCGGCGGTAACACGGTGCTGCGGGTCGGCGTGGTGCTGCTGTTCTTCGGTCTGGCCTTCCTGTTGCGCTACGCCACCGAAGGCATGGTGGTGCCGATCGAATTGCGTTATGCCGGTGTCGCGGCTGCGGCGTTGGCCCTGCTGGCGCTGGGCTGGTGGTTGCGTCGACGCAACAGCAGTTATGCGCTGATCTTGCAGGGCACCGGGATCGCGGTGCTGTACCTGACGGTGTTTGCGGCGATGCGCCTGCACCCGTTGCTCGACCCGTCCGCCGCGCTGGGGCTGTTGGTGGCCGTGACGGTGTTCTCGGCGATTCTCGCCATCACCCAGGATGCGCTGGGGCTGGCCGCCGCTGCGGCATTGGGCGGTTTCGCCGCGCCAATCCTGACCTCGACCGGCGCCGGCAACCATGTCGCGCTGTTCAGCTATTTCGCGCTGCTCAACGCCGGCATTCTCGCCATCGCCTGGTTCAAGGCCTGGCGCCTGCTCAACCTGATCGGTTTCGTCGGCACTTTCGGCATCGGTTTCGCCTGGGGGCTGCGTTCCTATGCGCCAGAGCTGCTGTGGAGTACCGAGCCGTTCCTGATTCTGTTCTTCCTGATGTATCTGGCGATCGGCCTGCTGTTCGCGCGGCGCAAGTTGCTCGACATGCCCGATGCGCCGGCGGACGGCGACCGTGAGGCGCTGCTGCACTGGTCGGCCCGCAAGGGCGATTACGTCGACGGCACGATGCTGTTCGGCCCGCCGATCGTGGGTTTCGGTCTGCAGTTTGCGCTGGTGCAGCATCTGGAATTCGCCGCCGCGTTCAGCGCACTGGCACTGGGCGTGATCTACATGGGCCTGGCCCGGGTATTGATGGGCGGTCGCGCGTTGTTGCTGGGTGAAACCTGTCTGGCGCTGGGGGTGATCTTCGCCAGTCTGGCGATCCCGCTCGGCCTCGATGCGCGCTGGACTTCGGCGGCGTGGGCGGTGGAGGGCGCAGGAATTTTCTGGCTCGGCTTGCGCCAGCAGCGGCCGTTCGCCCGGGCGTTCGCCTTGCTGCTGCAACTGGGGTCGGCGCTGGCATTCCTCAGTCAGTTGCGCGTCGGCGAGAGCAGCCTGCTCGACGGTGCACCCTTGGGCGCGCTGATGCTCGGCATCGCGTTGCTGTTCAGTTTCTATCAACTGCGCAAGGCCGCGCCAGAACAGGCTTCACCGTGGGAGCGCCAGGGCCTTCCGGTGCTGGCGGCTTTGGGCCTGACCTTCCTGTACCTGTTGGCGCCGCTGTTCTTCTTTGTTCAGGCCACGGCGATCAGTTGGGCGCTGGCCGGATTGGTGACGTTGTTCGCCGGTCTGCGCCTGCAATCACGCACATTCCTGTTCACCGCGTTCGCCGTGCAACTGCTTGGTGGTGCGTTGTTCCTGCTTCGCCTGCAAGGCGCGGGTGAAGATTCGGCAGCAGTGTTCAGCGCCGGCTGGAGCGGGTTGCTCAGCGCGTCGTTGATTGGCCTGGCGTTGATCGCGGGCATGCTGCTGGCGGCGCGTGACGAAATGGTGCGCGGCGATGTGCGTCTGCTGCGTGGTTTGTCGGTGGTGCTGTTGGCAGGCTTGGTGCTGATCAATCTGGCGGTGCTGTTCGTGTTGCCGTGGCAAACCGCGAGCGCAGTGTGGGCGGCCAGCGGGTTGTTGATCATCTGGCTGAGCCTGTACCTCAAGCAGCGCGTGAGTTTTGTCTTCGGCTTGTTGTTGCAGTTGATCGGCGGCGCGGCGTTTTTGCTGGCCGGTCCCGAGTTGCTCGGGCCGTTGTCCAGCGAAGGTCTGCGACCGCTGGCCCATGGCGGATTCTGGACGCCGCTGGTGTTGGGGCTGGCGGCGATGATCGGTGCCTGGCGCCTGCAACTGGGCAATCACGCCTCGGCATTCGATGCGCTGAGTTTGCAGCGCTTGTCTGAAGTGCTGCTGGTATGGGGCGCCGGATGGTGGGCGCTGGCGTGGGTCAGCGAGGTGTTGCGTTTTGCGCCGCTGAATCTGCAAGCCACGTTGTTGCTGCTGGTTGCCGCGCTGAGCGTGGCGTTGTGGACGCTGTTGTCGTTGCGTCTGAAATGGCCGGCGCTGGGTCTGCTGTGCACCTTGCTGATTCCGGCAGCGGGCCTGGTGCTGCTGGCGGCGTGGCATGCGCGTTATCACCCGGCGGCGAATGTCGGCTGGCTGGCGTGGGCACTGGTGTTCGTCGTGCACTTCTTCAGCTTGCGACGTCTGGCGCCGATGCTGCCGGCACGTGCCTTGAGCACCGCACAGGTGCTCGGCTGCTGGCTGCTGATCGGCGTGTTGGCGCTGGAGTTGCGTTACGGCCTGCTGCTGTTGTCCGAGCAATACAACGCCTGGCGCTGGCTGGGCTGGGCGATCCTGCCGAGCCTGTATCTGTTGCTGGCGGCGGCTCCGCGCAACTGGCCGTGGCCGGTGGCAGCGTTCCCTCGCGAATATCGTTTGTACGCCGCTGCGCCGTTGGCGCTACTGATGTTGGCGTGGTTCTGGCTGGCCAACGGCGTCAGCGACGGCAACGCCGAACCGCTGCCGTACGTGCCGCTGATCAACCCGCTGGAATTGGGCCTGCTGTTCGCCCTGTTCGGGGTTTATGTGTGGTCGCGTCATGCCGTGACGCAGTTTGCGTTGCGCAAGGATTACGCCGAGTACGCCACGCAACTGGTCGCCGGGGTCTCGCTGTTCGCTTTCTGCACCGCGCTGGTGACCCGGGCTGCGCACCATTGGGCGGGGATCCCGTTCGAGCTGGACCTGTTGCTCGAATCGATGCTGGTGCAGGCCGGGTTGTCCATCGTCTGGACGTTGATGGCGCTGGGCCTGATGATCGGCGGGCATCTGCGTCATCGACGTGAGGTATGGCTGATCGGCGCGGCGTTGATTGCGCTGGTGGTGGCGAAACTGGTTTTTGTCGAATTGAGCAACCGTGGCGGCCTCGCGCGGATCGTCTCGTTTATCGGTGTCGGCGTGCTGCTGCTGGTGGTGGGCTACTTTGCCCCGCTGCCGCCCAAGCGCGTCGAAGCCGAACCGGCGGCGGACAAGCCCGTTCCGGACACCGAAGGAGTTTCATCTTGAGTCGCATGCTGAATCTGGGGTGGTTGGCGCTGGGCGTGGTGATGGCTGCCGGCGCCCAGGAAAAACCGGCGGACTTCGCCACACAGGTGCCGCTGGCGGTGAGTGGCAACGGCCCCTGGTATCGCCTCGAACTGCCGTTGAGCGCGCAATTGCAGGCACGCCAGACCGATCTGAGCGACCTGCGGGTGTTCAACGCCGCGGGCGAACCGCAAGCCTACGCCCTGGCCCGTGAATCGGCGCAGACCCGTGACGACGGTCAGTTGCATGAAGTGAAGTGGTTCCCTCTGTACAACACCGCCGATGCCAGCGAACGCGCGCCGAACGTGCGCGTGCAATCGACCACCACCGGCACGCTGGTGGAAGTGCAGCCGTCCAGCCAACTGGAGGCTGGCGAGGAAGTGCTGCGTGGCTGGCTGCTCGATGCCAGTGCGATCAAGGCGCCGTTGCAGCAGTTGATCCTGGACTGGACCAGCGAGCGGGACGGCTTCCAGCGCTTCAGCATCGAAGCCAGTGATGATTTGCAGCATTGGCAGGCGTGGGGTGAGGGGCAGGTTGCGCGGCTGACCTTTTCCGATGAGCGTATCGAACAGCACGAAGTGGCGCTGTCGGGGCAATCGGCGCGGTATCTGCGTCTGCTGTGGGATGCGCCGACGTCGGCGCCGAGCCTGACCTCGGCGCAACTGAAAAGCAGCGATCCGCGCAACGTGCCGCTGCCGTTGGTCTGGTCGCAAGCGCTGGCCGGCAGCAGCACCAAGGCCGGCGAGTACACCTGGCAGTTGCCGATGGGGCTGAACGTCGAACGGGTGCAGGTTGATCTCAAGCAACCGAACAGCCTGGCCCCGGTTACCCTCGCAGGCCGGCGCGAGAGCAGCCTGCCATGGCAGACGCTGAGCAACGGTTTACTGTATCGCCTGACGCAGAACGGTCAGGACGTGGTGCAGAACGAATTGCAGCTGTACGGGCAGACCGTACAGCAGTTGAAACTGAGCGTGGATGAGCGCGGCGGCGGTCTGGGCGAGCAGGCACCGAGCCTGAAATACGCGGTGCGGGCGACGCAGGTGATCTTTCTCGCACGCGGCGAAGGGCCTTACAGCCTGGTGCTGGGCAATCCGACTGTGAAAACGGCGAACCTGCCGCTGACCACGCTGATTCCGGATTTCAAACCGGAGAAACTCGCGACGCTGGGTAAGGCAACGGTGCAGGGCGAAGTGCTTGCCACGCAGACCTCACCAGCAACCACGGCGGCCGTGGCCGAGACCCATTGGAAGAAAATCGGTTTGTGGGCGGTGTTGTTGGTGAGCGTGGTGTTCCTCGGGGCGATGGCGGCGAGCCTGTTGCGCAAGCCGCCTACCAACTCCTGAGAATGGCTGGCGCTGCGCGCCATTCGCGAGCAAGCCCGCTCCCACAGGAGATCTTCAGTGGGCATAAGGTTTGTGTTCAATCGAGATCCCCTGTGGGAGCGGGCTCGCTCGCGAAGGCGCCCGGTCAGGCAACAAAAAATTCTGACCGGGCACAGTGCGACATGCACCGCCCGTCCCGATTCGAACTACGCTGATGGCGGCGCCTGAACTCTCTCGACCCGATCACGTCTGATACAAGCAATTGCGCCCCAATGCACGTTACCGGGCGTCATCGCTCGCTACGTTTTCAGACTCCCTGTAAACTGCGCGGGTTTTTAGCCCCCCATTCCACCGGAGCCGTCCATGTCCCGCGTTACCCTGAGTCGCTATTTGATTGAGCAGACCCGCAGCAATAACACTCCTGCCGATCTGCGCTTCCTGATCGAAGTGGTGGCGCGTGCCTGCAAAGAGATCAGCCACGCCGTGTCCAAAGGCGCCCTGGGTGGTGTTCTGGGCAGCATGGGCACTGAAAACGTCCAAGGCGAAGTGCAGAAGAAGCTCGACGTCCTGTCGAACGAAATCCTGCTCGAAGCCAACGAATGGGGCGGTCACCTGGCCGGCATGGCGTCCGAAGAAATGGACAATGCCTACCAGATTCCGGGCAAATACCCGAAAGGCGCGTACCTGCTGGTATTCGACCCACTGGACGGCTCGTCGAACATCGACATCAACGCCCCGGTCGGCACCATCTTCTCGGTACTGCGTTGCCCGAACGAATACCTGAGCCAGAACGAGCCGCTGAACGAAAAAGCCTTCCTGCAGCCAGGCACCCAGCAAGTCGCTGCCGGTTATGCGATCTACGGCCCGCAGACCATGCTGGTGCTGACGCTCGGTGACGGCGTCAAAGGCTTCACCCTGGACCGCGAAATGGGCAGCTTCGTCCTGACCCACGAAGACATCACCATTCCTGAATCGACCCAGGAATTCGCGATCAACATGTCCAACCAGCGCCACTGGGAAGCCCCGGTACAACGCTACGTCAGCGAACTGCTGGCCGGCGAAGAAGGTCCGCTGAAAAAGAACTACAACATGCGTTGGGTTGCGGCGATGGTGGCCGACGTACACCGCATCCTGACCCGTGGTGGCCTGTTCATGTACCCACGTGACAGCCGCGAGCCGTCGAAGCCGGGCAAACTGCGTCTGATGTACGAAGCCAACCCGATGTCGTTCCTGGTGGAACAAGCGGGCGGCGCGTCCACCGACGGTCACCAGCGGATCCTCGATATTCAGCCCGAAGGCCTGCACCAGCGCGTAGCGGTGTTCCTCGGCTCGAAAGAAGAAGTCGCCCGCGCTACGGCCTACCACAAGGAATAAACCATGAACGCGCCCTGGCAGCCGTTGCTCGATTGGTGGTTCGGACACGCCGAATCACCCGACGAGGTATCGGCTGACAAGGGCACGTTGTGGTTCGGCAAGCGAGACAGCCAAGACCTCGAAGCGCGTGAGCGTTTCGGGGTCTTTGTCGATCAGGCCCTCGCCGGCGAATTGACCGAGTGGGCGCAACGTCCCGAAGGTTGGCTGGCCGTGGTGTTGCTGCTCGATCAACTGCCGCGAATGATCTTTCGCGACTCTCCCAAAGCCTTTTCCGGTGATCTGCGCGCGCAAAAACTCGTCGTGCAAGGCATTGCTGCGGACTTCGACCGGCAACTGAAGCCGATTCAGCGGGTATTCATTTATCTGGTGTTCGAACACTGCGAAAACCTCGCGGTGCAGAACGAAGCCGTTTCGCGGTTTATCGATCTGGTGGCTGAACAGCCGGAAAGTGAGCGGGCGGTGTTCGCTGACAACCTGGACTATGCCGAGCGGCACCAGAAAGTGATTGCGCGGTTTGGACGGTTTCCGCATCGCAATGCGGTGTTGGGGCGGGAGTCGACGGCGGAAGAACTTGAGTTCCTCGCCGGGCCAGGTTCCCGATTCTAAACTTGCGTTAAGGCTGCTGCCGTCTTCGCGAGCAAGCCCGCTCCCACAGTGCCTTATGGTGGAACACACATTGTGTTAACACCGAAGATCCCTGTGGGAGCGGGCTTGCTCGCGAAGAGGCCAGTGGCCGCGCCTTAAATCCTGAAACTGCCCACCAACTGCTTCAACCGTGCCGCCTGCTGCTCCAGATCCGAGCACGCGCGCAAGGTCGCCTGCAGGTTCTCCACGCCTTCCTGGTTCAGCGTGTTGATCTCGTTGATATCAACGTTGATCGACTCGACCACGGCGGTCTGCTCTTCAGTCGCGGTGGCCACCGACTGGTTCATCCCGTCGATCTCGCCGATGCGCTGGGTCACGCTGCCCAGACGTTCGCCGGCCTGGTTGGCGATACCGACGCTGCTTTCGCTCTCGCGCTGGCTCTCGGTCATGATGCTCACCGCCTGTCGTGCGCCGACCTGCAGTTCTTCGATCATCTTCTGCACTTGCTGCGCCGAATCCTGGGTGCGATGTGCGAGGTTGCGCACTTCGTCAGCGACCACGGCGAAACCACGACCGGCCTCACCGGCGCGGGCTGCCTCGATCGCGGCGTTGAGCGCCAGCAGGTTGGTCTGCTGCGAGATGCTGGTGATCACTTCCAGAATCTGGCCGATGTTCACCGTGTTGCTGTTCAGCGTTTCGATGTTGCCGCAGGAGTCGCTGATCTTCGCCGACAGTTGCTGCATGGCCTGAATGGTTTTATCCACCACCTGCTGACCGTCGACCGCCAGGCTGCGCGCATCGCTGGAGTGTTGCGAGGCGAGGGCGGCGTTCTGCGCGATTTCCTGGGCGGCGGCGCCGAGCTGGTTGATTGCGGCGGCCACGCTGTTGGTGCGGCTGGACTGCTGGTCGGAGTTGTACATCGACGAGTTCGAGGCCGCGACCACGCGCAGGGCAACTTCATTGACCTGGCCGGTGGCCGAGGACACTTCGCGAATCGAAGTGTGGATACGCTCGACGAAACGGTTGAACGAAGTGCCCAGTGCGCCGAACTCGTCGTTACCGTGAATCACCAGACGCTTGGTCAGATCGCCTTCACCTTCGGCGATGTCGTGCATGGCGCGGCCCATGGTCAGCAGTGGTTGCATCAACACGCGGATCAGTATGCCGAGCAGGGCGATGATGATCACTACGGCAATCACCATGGCGATCAGCGCCGAGGTGCGGAATTCGCTGAGCATCGAAAACGCGGTGTCCTTGTCCAGCACCAGCGCCACATACCAGTCGGCCGAAGGCACGCCGTTGATGTGGGTGAACGAGACCAGTTGGGTCTTGCCGTCGAATTCGACTTCTTTCAGGCCCGGGCTGACTTTCGGTGCGCCGTTCGGATAGGCCTCGGCGAGGGTCTTGAGCACCAGTTTGCTGTCCGGGTGAATCAGGATCTTGCCTTCGCTGCTGACAATGAACGCGTGGCCATGGCCACCGAAGTTCAGCGAGTTGATGATTGCGCTGACGCTGGTCAGGTCGATGTCCGCACCGGCCACACCGATCATCTGGCCCTGACGCTGTACCGGGGTGGCGACAGTGATCACCAGTTTGCCCGACGAGGCGGCGATGTAGGGTTCGGTGACGATGGTCTGCTGGGTGCTGTTGGCTGCCTTGTACCAGCCACGGGCACGCGGGTCGTAGTCCGGCGCGCGGTTGCCGGCGGGCACGGAGAACATCACGCCGTCGGTACCGCCGAAGTAGCTGAGCTGGAAATTGCCGGTGTAGGCGGGCAGGTCGATGATGCGTTTCAGGCTGGCGGGTGCGCTGCCGTCGGCGGCGACTTGCTGTGACAGCGATTGCAGCAACTGGATGCGACTCTCCAGCCAGGTCTGGATGTTGCTGGTGGTCAGGCTGCCCAGTTCCTGCATCGACGCTTCGGTGCTGCTGCTCAGGGCTTCGCGTTGTCGATAGTCGTTGAAGAAAATGAAACAGGCGAACGCAACGGCCACCACGAGGGCGGCAGCCAACAAGATCTTGTGGCTGAATTTCATGTTTCTGGTCATCGAATGAACTACCGCGAAGGGGCTGGTCAAGAAGTGGCGGCAATTTGCCACACTCGGGGGCTTTGCGCTGCTCTTATTTCGACTGCGTCGCGCCAAAGATTAGGCGGTTTTCGGGAAATGCGACGAAATGCTCAATCGCTGCAAAAAGTCGCTGATTGGGCGCTAAATGCCAGACGAGCGGAGCAATAAATAGCCATCGGCGTGGGGAACCAGACAGGGGTTTTCTCTTCTAAGCTTCTGGTTGGCGCCATGCCATCCCCCTTCCGCTCCAGGAGTTACTTCATGTCGCTGCGATCTATCGCCCTTCTGACTTTTTGCGTGCTGTTGGCCGCGTGCAGCAAGGTCAATCAGGAAAACTATTCCAGGCTTTCGGCCGGCATGGCCAAGGCCGAAGTTGAGACGCTGCTCGGCAAACCCACCGACTGCTCGGGTGCGCTCGGCATGTCCAGTTGCACTTGGGGCGACCAGAAAAGCTTTATCAGCGTGCAGTATGCCGGTGACAAAGTGTTGATGTTTTCCGGCCAAGGCCTGAAGTAAACCGGGGCTACGCGCCCGCGGGAGAAAAATAATGAAGCGGTTATTGTTTGTCTTTTTTGCCGGCCTGGTACTGGCCGGCTGCGCCACACACGGTGAAGATCCGCTGGCGCCCAAGACAGTCCACAGCGTCAACCTCAAGCGTTACCAGGGCACCTGGTACGAACTGGCGCGCCTGCCGATGTACTTCCAGCGCGATTGCGCGCAATCCGAAGCGCATTACTCGCTCAAGCCCGATGGCAACGTCGATGTACTCAATCGCTGCCTGACTGCGGACTGGCAATGGGAAGAGGTCAAGGGCACGGCTTATCCACAGGTGCCGGGCAAGACCGACAAGTTGTGGGTCGAGTTCGATACCTGGTTCTCGCGCCTGATTCCGGGTGTGGCGAAAGGCGAATACTGGGTGTTGTACGTCAGCGATGACTACAAGACCGCCATCGTCGGCGACCCGAGCCGCAAGTACATGTGGTTGCTGTCACGCACGCCGACCGTCAACGGTGTGGTGCGTGAAGAGCTGCTGAGCAAGGCTCGTCAGCAAGGTTATGACACCACGCGACTGATCTGGCGGGCGTCGGATCGGCAGATGGCCAAGACTTCAAACTAAAGAACACCACAAAACCAATGATCGCTCCCACGCTCCGCGTGGGAGTGTCTCAATGGACGCTCCGCGTCCGCTTGTGGGACGCAGAGCGTCCCGGGCTGCATTCCCACGCAGAGCGTGGGAACGATCAGCTGTCAGCCCAGAAGGTCGCGTAGAACCTGGGTGAATGCCCGCGCACTGTCCTCTTCGCCAGCATGGCGCCCGTCACGCACTATCCACTGGCCGTTGACCAGCACGTCGCGCACCTGACGATCACCACCGGCAAACAACCAGCGATTCAAAATCCCGTCACCACTGGCCGTCGCCAGATACGGGTCATTGCCATCGAGCACGATCCAGTCCGCACGCTTGCCGACTTCCAGCGCGCCAATTGGTTGCCCCAGTGCCTGGGCACCGCCCTCCAGCGCCGCGTCATACAGCGTGCGCCCGACCATTGGCTGATCTGCGCCATACAGGCGATTGCGCCGCTGATCGCGCAGACGCTGACCGTATTCCAGCCAACGCAGTTCCTCGACCACGCTGAGCGACACATGGCTGTCGGAACCGATGCCCATGCGTCCGCCCTGCGCGAGGAAATCCACCGCCGGGAAAATCCCGTCGCCAAGGTTGGCTTCAGTCGTCAGGCACAGGCCGGCAATGGCGCGACTCTTGGCCATCAGCGTGACTTCTTCCGGGTTGGCGTGGGTGGCGTGGACCAGACACCAGCGCTGATCGACCTCGGTGTTTTCATAGAGCCATTGCAACGGACGACGACCGCTCCAGCTCAGGCAGTCATCGACTTCCTTTTGCTGTTCGGCGATGTGAATGTGCACCGGGCACTGCTTGTCACTGGCTGCCAGCACTTCGCTGATCTGTTGCGGGGTGACTGCGCGCAACGAGTGGAAGCACAGCCCTAGCGATTGCGCCTTTTGCTGCGCCAGCAGTGGTTGCAGGCGCGATTGCAGCTTCAGGTAGTTTTCGGTGCTGTTGATGAAGCGGCGCTGGCCGTCGTTCGGCGTCTGCCCGCCGAAACCCGAGTGGCTGTAGAGCACCGGCAGCAGGGTCAGACCGATGCCGCTGTCACTTGCGGCCTGGCTGATGCGCAACGCCAGTTCAGCCGGGTCGGCGTAAGGCTGGCCGTTGTGGTCGTGATGCACGTAGTGAAATTCAGCGACCGAGGTGTATCCGGCCTTGAGCATTTCGATGTACAGCTGACGGGCGATTACCCCGAGTTGCTCCGGGCTGATTTTCCCTACGAGCCGGTACATCAGGTCGCGCCAGGTCCAGAAACTGTCATTGGGGTTGCCGGCCACTTCGGCCAGGCCCGCCATCGCGCGTTGGAACGCGTGGGAGTGCAGGTTCGGCATGCCCGGCAGTAGCGGACCGCTCAGCCGTTCGGCGCCGTCTGCGGTGGAATCGGCCAGGATTTGGGTCAATACGCCATCGGCGCTGACCTCCAGACGTACATTGTTGGCCCATCCGTTAGGCAGCAGCGCGCGTTCGGCAAAGAAGGCGGACATGGTTCAGCACCCCATCGTGTGTTATTTGTATATACATATACAGACGTTTGCCTGCCCGGTAAACTCCGGCAAGCTAGCAACCTCCATCCAAAGAACAGGGATCAACCGTGCCGACTCCGCCTCCAGTCTCCCCGTTGGCCGCGAACATGGGCGACAGTCCGGCGCCCTTGTACGCTCGCGTCAAACAGATGATCACCCAGCAGATCGACAGCGGTAACTGGCCGCCGCACTACCGCGTGCCGTCGGAAAGCGAACTGGTCAATCAACTCGGTTTCAGCCGTATGACCATCAATCGGGCCCTGCGTGAGATGACCGCCGACGGCCTGCTGGTGCGCATGCAAGGCGTCGGTACGTTCGTCGCTGAACCGAAAAGCCAGTCCGCGCTGTTCGAAGTGCACAACATCGCCGACGAAATCGCCTCTCGTGGCCATCGCCACACCTGTCAGGTGATCACCCTCGAAGAAGAGGCCGCCGGTTCCGAGCGTGCACTGGCGCTGGACATGCGTGAAGGGCAGAAGGTGTTCCACTCGCTGATCGTGCATTACGAAAACGACATTCCGGTGCAAATCGAAGACCGTTTCGTCAATGCTCTGGTCGCCCCGGAGTACCTCAAGCAGGACTTCACCCTGCAAACCCCTTATGCCTATCTCAACCAGGTGGCACCGCTGACCGAAGGCGAGCACGTGGTCGAAGCGATCCTCGCCGAGCCGTCCGAGTGCAAGTTGCTGCAGATCGAAAAAGGCGAACCGTGCCTGTTGATCCGCCGTCGTACCTGGTCGGGACGTCAGCCGGTGACGGCGGCACGTTTGATTCATCCGGGTTCTCGTCATCGTCTGGAAGGACGCTTTCATAAATGAATGGTTTGAAGGTTTTACGCGCCGAAGGCTACCCACGCATGCCGTGGAAAAACGGCGGTGGCAGCACCGAAGAAATCACCCGTGACGCGGGCGCCGGCCTTGAGGGTTTCGGCTGGCGTCTGTCGATTGCCGACATTGCCGAGTCGGGCGGTTTTTCGACCTTTGCCGGTTACCAGCGGGTGATCACGGTACTGCAGGGTGATGGCATGACCCTGTGTGTTGACGGTGATGACACGCGCCCGCTGTTACCTCTGGACCCGTTTGCGTTCAGCGGCGAGAGCCAGGTGTCCTGCACCTTGCTCGGCGGGGCAATCCGCGATTTCAACCTGATTTACGCGCCGCAGCGTTACCGCGCGCGGTTGCAGTGGCTGGAGGGAGAGCAGCGGTTTTTCAGTTCGGCGGGGACGGTGTTGGTGTTCAGTGTCAGTGAGTTGCTGCAAGTGCAGGTCGGTGACAGCACGGCACAGCTCGGTCGACATGACTGTGTGCAACTGGACGGTAACAGCGAATTGGTCGAAGTCTCCACCAATGCCGCTTGCTGCGTGATCGAACTCCTCCAGAACTGAACAAAACCCTGTGGTGAGGGGATAAATCCCCTCACCACAAAAGCTATCCCTCTCCTGTTTCCCTCTGCGCACCAACTTGTTACCGAACGCCCCAGCGTGGCGCAAAACCACGCTTTCGTAGCCGCTGTGCACTTCCTCCAAACATCCCGCTAAATTTTTCATCAACGCCAGAACCCTTGTGTCAGGCGGTCTTCAGCCCTGTCCGCGATTTTCCTGAACCGCTCTCCAACAAGTTGGCCGCTCGATTGCATATGCTTGTATGTACAAGTAAAGACGTATGCGTATGGGTCACTTGAGACTCCCGCGGCGTCCACTGATTCGCTTGTCGCGCCAAGAGGCGCACAAGCCGCTTGCCCACCGCCAGGGTTGGTTTGAATTGATCGCTGAGGAGTCTTTTTCGTGACTGACAATACCCAGAAACCTACGAAGTATCGTGACGTCGAGATCCGCGCTGCACGCGGCAACAAGCTGACCGCCAAGAGCTGGCTGACCGAAGCGCCGCTGCGCATGCTGATGAACAACCTCGACCCGGAAGTCGCCGAGAACCCGAAAGAGTTGGTGGTCTACGGTGGTATCGGTCGCGCCGCGCGTAACTGGGAATGCTACGACAAGATCGTCGAGAGCCTGACCAACCTGAATGACGACGAGACCCTGCTGGTGCAATCCGGCAAGCCGGTCGGCGTGTTCAAGACCCACAGCAACGCCCCGCGCGTACTGATCGCCAACTCCAACCTCGTCCCGCACTGGGCGAGCTGGGAACATTTCAACGAACTCGACGCCAAAGGCCTGGCCATGTACGGCCAGATGACCGCTGGCAGCTGGATCTACATCGGCAGCCAGGGCATCGTTCAGGGCACCTACGAAACCTTCGTCGAAGCCGGTCGCCAACACTACAACGACAACCTCACTGGTAAGTGGGTGCTGACTGCCGGCCTCGGCGGCATGGGCGGTGCTCAGCCACTGGCCGCCACCCTGGCTGGCGCTTGCTCGCTGAACATCGAATGCCAACAGGTGAGCATCGATTTCCGCCTGAAAAGTCGCTACGTCGATGAGCAAGCCAAAGACCTCGACGACGCCCTGGCACGCATCGCCAAATACACGAAAGAAGGCAAGGCAATCTCCATCGCCCTGCTGGGTAACGCCGCAGAAATCCTCCCGGAACTGGTCAAGCGTGGCGTGCGCCCGGACATGGTCACCGACCAGACCAGCGCCCACGACCCACTCAACGGCTACCTGCCAGCCGGCTGGACCTGGGACGAGTACCGCGCCCGCGCCAAGACCGAACCGGCCGCCGTGATCAAAGCCGCCAAGCAGTCGATGGCGGTGCACGTCAACGCCATGCTGGCGTTCCAGAAACAAGGCATTCCGACCTTCGACTACGGCAACAACATCCGTCAGATGGCCCAGGAAGAAGGCGTGGAAAACGCCTTCGACTTCCCGGGCTTCGTACCGGCCTACATCCGGCCACTGTTCTGCCGTGGCATCGGCCCGTTCCGCTGGGCGGCGTTGTCGGGTGACCCGCAAGACATCTACAAGACCGACGCCAAAGTCAAAGAGCTGATCCCGGACGACGCGCACCTGCACAACTGGCTGGACATGGCCCGCGAGCGCATCAGCTTCCAGGGTCTGCCGGCGCGTATCTGCTGGGTCGGTCTGGGCCTGCGCGCCAAGCTCGGTCTGGCGTTCAACGAAATGGTGCGTAGTGGCGAGTTGTCGGCACCGATCGTGATCGGTCGCGACCACCTCGACTCCGGCTCGGTCGCCAGCCCCAACCGTGAAACCGAATCGATGCAGGACGGTTCCGACGCTGTGTCCGACTGGCCACTGCTCAACGCTCTGCTGAACACCGCGAGCGGCGCGACCTGGGTCTCGCTGCACCACGGCGGTGGCGTGGGCATGGGCTTCTCGCAACACTCGGGCATGGTGATTGTCTGCGACGGTACTGACGAAGCGGCCGAGCGCATTGCTCGCGTACTGCACAACGACCCGGCTACCGGCGTCATGCGCCACGCCGATGCCGGTTACCAGATCGCCATCGACTGCGCCAAGGAGCAGGGCCTGAACCTGCCAATGATTACCGGTAAATAAACGCAAAAACTGTGGGGAATGCTTTGGGTGGGAGTGGGCTTGCTCACGAATGCGTTGGATCAGTCAGCACATGTTTCGAATGTGCCGACCCCTTCGCGAGCAAGCCCGCTCCCACCCAAAGCAGCCACAAAAACGCTCAGTGAACTCGAATAACAATCCACAGAGGTTGAATCATGGCTGTAACTCCCGATCGTGCAGGCAACAAACCGTTGATCGAAAGGCGTTCGATCGACTACATCCCGGAAGCGGAAAGACACGGTCGTCTGTTTAGCCAGTTCACCCTGTGGATGGGTGCGAACCTGCAAATCACCGCGATTGTCACCGGGGCGTTGGCCGTGGTGCTGGGCGGTGATGTGTTCTGGTCGTTGATCGGTCTGTTGATCGGTCAACTGCTGGGCGGTGGCGTGATGGCGCTGCATGCGGCGCAAGGGCCGAAGCTCGGCCTGCCGCAGATGATCTCCAGCCGGGTGCAGTTTGGCGTATATGGTGCGGCGATTCCGATCGTGCTGGTGTGCCTGATGTACCTGGGCTTCACCGCCACCGGCACCGTATTGTCCGGCCAGGCGCTGGGTCAGTTGTTCGGCGTCAGCGACACCGTCGGCATCCTGCTGTTTGCCAGTGTCATTGTGGTGGTCACGGTGCTCGGTTATCGGGTGATCCACTGGATCGGCCGAATCGCCAGTGTGATCGGTGTGATTGCCTTCGTTTATCTGTTCAGCCGTCTGCTGAGCCAGGTTGATGTGGGCGCGCTGTTGCAGATCCGACACTTCAGCTGGAGCAGCTTCCTGCTGGCCGTGTCGCTCGCGGCATCCTGGCAGATCGCGTTCGGCCCGTATGTGGCGGACTATTCGCGCTACCTGCCGAGCAAGATTTCTTCGGTGAAAACCTTCTTTGCCGCTGGCGCAGGTTCGGTTATCGGTGCTCAGGTGGCGATGGTCCTTGGCGTGTTCGCGGCGGCTTCGGCCAACGGTCAGTTCGCCGGGCATGAAGTGGCTTACATCGTAGGGCTGGGCGGCACCGGTGCCACCGCTGCGCTGCTGTACTTCAGCATCGCCTTCGGCAAGGTGACCATCTCGACGCTGAACTCCTACGGCAGCTTCATGTGCATCGCCACCATCATCAGCGGTTTTCGTGGGCACCTGACGGTGTCGCGCCTGCAGCGTCTGGTGTTCGTGCTGGTGATCGTCAGTGCGGCGACCCTGATCGCGTTGCTCGGCCAGCACTCGTTCCTCGGTGCGTTCAAGTCCTTCATCCTGTTCCTGCTGGCGTTCTTCACGCCATGGAGCGCGATCAACCTGGTGGATTACTACTGCATCACCCGCGAGCGCTATGACGTACCGGCGCTGGCCGATCCGAACGGTCGCTATGGCCGCTGGAACCTGCTCGGAATCAGCGTCTATGTGTTCGGTGTGCTGGTGCAGCTGCCGTTCATCTCCACCAAGTTCTACACCGGCCCGCTGGTGGCCGCCCTCGGTGATGTGGACATCTCCTGGATCATCGGTCTGGTGATGCCTGCTGTTCTGTATTACGTGTGCGCGAAAAAATGGCACGGCTCGGTGCCTGATCAACTGATTCTGCCGGTCGAGCAGAGCAGCGTTGTACAACCTGAAAAAAGTGGGGCCGGGCGCGCTGCGGCGCAGGCCTGATTGGACGTGGACAGGGCTGGATGCCTCTTGACTGCCGTAAGCCAATTCATGATTAGGAGCGTCGCAACAATGAAATCGAACAAGACCCTGCTGACCACACTGCTGTCCATGGGCCTGTTGGCCAGTGCCGGCGCCACCCAGGCGGCCGGTTGGTGCGAGTCCGGCAAACCGGTGAAATTCGCCGGTCTGAACTGGGAAAGCGCCATGCTGCTGACCGACGTGCTGCAAGTGGTGCTGGAGAAAGGTTACGACTGTAAGACCGACAGCCTGCCGGGCAACTCCATCACCATGGAGAACGCCCTGAGCAGCAACGATATTCAAGTGTTCGCCGAAGAATGGGTCGGCCGCAGCGAGGTCTGGAACAAGGCCGAGAAGGCCGGCAAGGTCGTCGGTATCGGCGCGCCGATCGTCGGCGCTGTCGAAGGCTGGTACGTTCCGCGCTACGTGATCGAAGGCGATGCCAAGCGCAAGCTTGAACCGAAAGCCCCGGACCTGAAAAACATTGCCGATCTGGGCAAATACGCAGCCATTTTCAAGGACGCTGAAGAGCCGTCCAAAGGCCGTTTCTACAACTGCCCGGCCGGCTGGACCTGTGAGCTGGACAACAGCGAAATGCTGAAAAGCTACGGCCTGGAAAACACCTACACCAACTTCCGTCCGGGCACCGGCCCGGCGCTGGATGCGGCGGTTCTGTCGAGCTACAAGCGTGGCGAGCCGATCCTGTTCTACTACTGGTCGCCAACCCCACTGATGGGCCAGATCGACGCGGTCAAACTCGAAGAGAAACCGGGCGTCGACAAGACCGTGAGCATCAAGGTCGGCCTTTCCAAGACCTTCCACGAGCAAGCCCCGGAGCTGGTGGCCGTGCTGGAAAAGGTCAACCTGCCGATCGACCTGCTGAACCAGAACCTGGGACGCATGGCGAAGGAACGTATCGAGTCGCCAAAACTGGCGAAAATCTTCCTCAAGGAACATCCTGAAGTCTGGCACGCATGGGTGAGCGACGACGCAGCCAGGAAAATCGACGCGGCCTTGTAGGTTGAGCTTCTCCGGCTGTCGGCAACGGCAGCCGGACGCTTGATCGCAACCCCTTGATTGAGAGTCTCTTATGTTTCCCGAAAGCTTTACCTTTTCCATCGCCGACTGGGTCAACGGTTGGGTCGATTCGCTGGTCACCAACTACGGTGATGTGTTCCGCCACATCTCGGACACCCTGCTATGGGCCATCGTCAACCTCGAAGGCCTGCTGCGTGCAGCGCCGTGGTGGTTGATGCTGGCGATCGTCGGTGTAGTCGCCTGGCACGCCACGCGCAAAGTCGTGACCACTGCCGTCATCGTTGGTCTGCTGTTCCTCGTTGGCGCTGTTGGCCTGTGGGACAAACTCATGCAGACCCTGGCGCTGATGATGGTCGCGACGATCATTTCGGTGTTGATCGGCATTCCGCTGGGGATTCTCTCGGCGCGCAGCAATCGCCTGCGTTCGGTGCTGATGCCGCTGCTCGACATCATGCAGACCATGCCCAGCTTCGTGTACCTGATTCCGGTGCTGATGCTGTTCGGCCTGGGCAAGGTCCCGGCGATTTTTGCCACGGTGATCTACGCCGCACCGCCGCTGATCCGCCTGACCGACCTGGGCATTCGTCAGGTTGACGGCGAAGTCATGGAAGCGATCAACGCCTTCGGTGCCAACCGCTGGCAGCAACTGTTCGGCGTGCAACTGCCGCTGGCCCTGCCGAGCATCATGGCCGGGATCAACCAGACCACCATGATGGCCCTGTCGATGGTGGTGATCGCCTCGATGATCGGCGCCCGAGGCCTGGGTGAAGATGTGCTGGTGGGGATTCAGACCCTCAACGTCGGGCGCGGCCTCGAAGCCGGTCTGGCGATCGTGATTCTCGCAGTGGTCATCGACCGCATTACTCAGGCGTACGGTCGGCCACGGCATGAGGTGAGCAAATGAGCAACGCAACCGTGAGCAAGATCGAAGTCAAAAACGTCTTCAAGATTTTCGGCAACCGCGCCAAGGACGCACTGGCGATGGTTGGCCAGGGCAAGACCAAGGATCAGGTGCTGAACGAAACCGGTTGCGTGGTCGGGGTCAACGACCTGTCGCTGAGCATTGGCACCGGTGAGATCTTCGTGATCATGGGCCTGTCCGGTTCCGGCAAGTCGACCCTTGTGCGTCACTTCAATCGCCTGATCGACCCGACCAGCGGCGCAATCCTGGTCGACGGTGTGGACATCCTGCAATACGACATGGACGCCCTGCGCGAATTTCGCCGGCACAAGATCAGCATGGTGTTCCAGAGCTTCGGCCTGCTGCCGCACAAAACCGTGCAGGAGAACGTCGCCTACGGCCTGAAAGTGCGCGGCGAGAGCAAGCAGATGTGCGCCGAACGTGCGTTGCACTGGATCAACACCGTGGGCCTCAAGGGCTACGAAAACAAATACCCGCATCAGCTTTCCGGTGGCATGCGTCAGCGTGTCGGCCTGGCCCGTGCACTGGCGGCAGACACCGACATCATCCTGATGGACGAAGCGTTCAGTGCACTCGACCCGCTGATCCGCGCCGAGATGCAGGACCAGTTGCTGGAGCTGCAAAAGACTTTGCACAAGACCATCGTATTCATCACTCACGACCTCGACGAGGCGGTGCGTATCGGCAACCGCATTGCGATCCTCAAGGATGGCCGCCTGATTCAGGTCGGTACACCGCGCGAGATCCTGCATTCGCCGGCGGATGAATATGTCGACCGGTTCGTGCAGCGGCGGGCGGCGGTGGTTTGACGCTCGTTCCCACGCTCTGCGTGGGAATGCATCCCGTGACGCTCCGCGTCACCTTGCACAGAGCAGAAGTCGGGACGCGGAGCGTCCCAGGCGGCATTCCCACGCAGAGCGTGGGAACGATCTTGTTCATGAGGTTTTTTAGATGTCCCAGGCTGAAAAAATCATTATCACCGGCAGCCCCCTGCGTTGGCAGGACGTGGTCGCCGTCGCCCGTCACGGCGCACCTCTGGAGTTGTCGAGCGAGACCTGGGCGCGCATCGAAAACGCGCAAGGCATCGTCCAGCGTATCGTCGAAAGCGGCGAGCGTGCCTATGGCGTCAACACCGGTCTGGGTGGCTTGTCCAACGTCTCGCTCAAGGACGAACAGCTCAGCCAGCTGTCGCGCAATACCTTGCTCAGCCACGCCTGCGGTGTCGGCCCGGTGTTGCCCGATGAGCAAACCCGCGCGATCATCTGCGCCGCCGTCCACAACTACAGCCACGGCAAATCCGGCATTCATCGCCGCGTGGTCGAAGGGCTGCTGGCACTGCTCAATCGCGGCATTACCCCGCAGGTTCCGTCGCAAGGTTCGGTGGGTTACCTGACCCACATGGCGCACATCGGCATCGCGCTGCTGGGCGTGGGCAATGTCAGCTATCGCGGGCAAATCACCTCGGCGCAACAGGCGCTGGTCGAAGAGGGCCTGCAACCGGTGCAACTCGGCGCGAAGGACGGCTTGTGCCTGGTCAACGGCACGCCGTGCATGACCGGCCTCAGCTGCCTGGCGATTGCCGATGCGACGCGGCTGGTGCAGTGGGCCGATGTGATCGGCGCCATGAGCTTCGAAGCCCAGCGCGGTCAGATCGCCGCATTCGATGCCGAAATCATCGCGCTCAAGCCGCACCCGGGCATGCAGCAGGTCGGTGTCAATCTGCGCGCGTTGCTCGATGGCAGTGAAGTGATCGCGGCGAGCAAAGGCATTCGCACTCAGGATGCGCTGAGCATTCGTTCGATCCCGCAGGTGCATGGTGCTGCGCGCGATCAACTGGATCACGCGATCAAGCAGGTCGAAGCCGAACTCAACGGCTGCACCGACAACCCGCTGCTGCTGGGTACGCCGGAGAGTTTCCGGGTGATGTCGCAAGCCAACCCGCACGGCCAATCCGTGGCGATGGCAGCGGACGTGCTGGCGATTGCCATGGCCGAAATCGGCTCGATCGCCGAGCGTCGTCTCGATCGTCTGGTGAATCCGCACGTCAGCGGTCTGCCGGCGTTTCTGGTGGCCAACCCGGGGGTGAACTCCGGGATGATGATCGTGCAATACGTCGCCGCCTCACTGTGCGCGGAAAACCGCCAGCTGGCGCAACCGGCGGTGCTCGACAACTACGTCACCTCGGGCCTGCAGGAAGATCACCTGAGCATGGGCACCAGCGCCGCGCTGAAGCTGCACCGTGCCCTGGAAAACTGCACGCAGATCCTCGCCATCGAGTACCTGCTGGCGGCGCAGGCCTTTGAATTCCTCAAGGAGCAGCGCTTTGGCGCAGGCACTGACCGGGCGTGGCGACTGCTGCGCGAAACCGTCCCGGCCTACGATCAGGATCGCTGGCTGGCGCCGGATATCGCCGCCGCCGCGAGTGTTTTGAAAGACTCGAATTCGCTGCACAACGTGTTACCGAATCTGCACTGACAATACCCATACCAGCGTGCCAAGGCGCGGATCGTCCACAAGACGAGAAGCGACGGATAACGGAATGCTCCGGAGCGACTGGTAGTTAATAACAATGCCTAAACAGGAGCATTTTAATGACTGCGCTGAACCTGATTCCCGGCCAACTGAGCCTGGCGCAACTGCGTGACGTTTATCAGCACCCGGTCAAGCTGACCCTCGACAACAGCGCTGCCGCACAGATCGAAGCCAGCGTCGCTTGCGTCGAGCAGATCCTCGCCGAGAATCGCACCGCCTACGGCATCAACACCGGTTTCGGCCTGCTGGCCTCGACCCGCATCGCCAGCGAAGACCTGGAAAACCTGCAGCGTTCGTTGGTGCTGTCCCACGCCGCCGGCGTCGGCCAGCCGATCAGTGATGAGCTGGTGCGCCTGATCATGGTGCTCAAGGTCAACAGCCTCAGCCGTGGTTTCTCCGGTATTCGCCGCGTGGTGATCGATGCGCTGATCGCGCTGATCAACGCCGAGGTCTATCCGCACATTCCGCTGAAAGGCTCGGTGGGTGCCTCGGGCGATCTGGCGCCCCTGGCGCACATGTCGCTGGTGCTGCTGGGCGAAGGCAAGGCGCGCTACAAGGGCGAGTGGATGGAAGCCACCGAAGCGCTGAAAGTCGCCGGTCTGACCCCGCTGACTTTGGCGGCTAAAGAAGGTCTGGCGTTGCTCAACGGTACTCAGGTGTCCACCGCGTTTGCCCTGCGTGGCTTGTTTGAAGGTGAAGACCTGTTCGCCGGTGCGCTGGCGCTGGGCGGCCTGACCGTTGAAGCCGTTTTGGGTTCGCGCTCGCCGTTCGACGCGCGCATCCACGCCGCCCGTGGCCAGAAAGGCCAGATCGACGCCGCTGCGGCTTATCGCGATCTGCTCGGCGAGCGCAGCGAAGTCTCCGATTCGCACCAGAACTGCGAAAAGGTCCAGGACCCGTACTCGCTGCGCTGCCAGCCGCAAGTCATGGGCGCCTGCCTGACCCAGTTCCGTCAGGCCGCCGACGTGCTGGTCATCGAAGCCAACGCCGTCTCCGACAACCCGTTGGTGTTCGCTGCTGAAGGCGATGTGATTTCCGGCGGCAACTTCCATGCTGAACCGGTGGCCATGGCCGCTGACAACATGGCCTTGGCCATCGCTGAAATCGGCTCGCTGAGCGAACGCCGCATCTCGCTGATGATGGACAAGCACATGTCGCAACTGCCGCCGTTCCTGGTGGCCAATGGCGGGGTCAACTCCGGCTTCATGATTGCTCAGGTGACCGCCGCAGCACTGGCCAGCGAGAACAAGGCGCTGGCCCATCCGCATTCGGTCGACAGCCTGCCGACCTCGGCCAACCAGGAAGACCACGTGTCGATGGCCCCGGCTGCCGGCAAGCGTCTGTGGGAAATGGCCGAGAACACCCGCGGGATTCTCGCCGTGGAATGGCTGGCGGCGGTGCAGGGCCTGGACCTGCGCAACGGTCTGAAGACTTCGACCAAGCTGGAACAGGCGCGGGCGATTCTGCGCAAGGAAGTGCCGTTCTACGAGAAGGACCGCTTCTTTGCGCCGGACATCAATGTGGCGACCGAGCTGCTGGCTTCGCGGTGTCTGACCGAACTGGTTCCAGCGAAACTTTTGCCTAGTTTGTAACCCACCCACTGATCGTTCCCACGCTCTGCGTGGGAATGCAGCCCGTGACGCTCCGCGTCACTGGACGCAGAGCGTCCCTTGAGGCATTCCCACGCAGAGCATGGGAACGATCACTAGACGAGGACTTGGGATGAAAACCCTCTGGCAACACTGCCACGTCGCAACCATGGCGCAGGGCGTCTACTCGATCATTGAAGATGCGGCCATCGTGACGTCCGGCGCGTACATCGAGTGGATCGGCCCGCGCAATCAATTGCCCTCCGGCGAATACCCGGCAGTCAACGACCTGCAAGGCGCGTGGGTCACCCCCGGCCTGATCGACTGCCACACCCACACGGTGTTCGGCGGCAACCGCAGCGGCGAATTCGAGAAACGTCTGCAAGGCGTCAGCTACGCCGAGATCGCGGCGCAGGGCGGCGGCATTGCCAGCACCGTGCGCGCCACTCGTGAAGCGAGCGAAGACGAGCTATTCGCCAGCGCCGCCAAGCGTCTGAAAAGCCTGATGCGCGATGGCGTGACCACGGTCGAGATGAAGTCCGGCTACGGTCTCGATCTGGCCAGCGAACGCAAGATCCTGCGGGTCATCCGTCGCCTCGCCAAGGAGCTGCCGATCAGCGTGCGCAGCACCTGTCTGGCGGCCCACGCGTTGCCGCCGGAATACAAGGATCGTGCTGACGCTTACATCGATCACATCTGCGCCGAGATGCTTCCGGCGCTGGCCGCCGAAGGGCTGGTCGATGCCGTGGATGCGTTCTGTGAATACCTGGCGTTCTCGCCGGAGCAGGTCGAGCGGGTGTTCATCACCGCACAGAAACTCGGCCTGCCGGTGAAGCTGCACGCCGAGCAACTGTCTTCGCTGCATGGCTCCAGCCTTGCGGCGCGATACAAGGCGCTGTCCGCCGATCATCTGGAGTTCATGGACGAAGACGACGCCATCGCCATGGCCAAATCCGACACCGTCGCGGTGCTGTTGCCGGGCGCGTTCTACTTCCTGCGCGAAACCCAGTTGCCGCCGATGGACGCCTTGCGCAAACACAAGGTGAAAATCGCCATCGCCAGCGACCTCAACCCCGGCACCTCGCCGGCGCTGTCGTTGCGCCTGATGCTGAACATGGCCTGCACCTGTTTCCGCATGACCCCGGAAGAAGCCTTGGCCGGTGCGACCCTTCATGCCGCGCAAGCGCTGGGCATGGCCGACACCCATGGCTCGCTGGAAGTCGGCAAGGTCGCGGATTTCGTCGCCTGGCACATCGATCGTCCGGCGGATCTGGCCTATTGGCTCGGTGGTGATCTGGACAAACGCGTCGTGCGTCACGGCGTTGAATCAAGTCTGTAGGAGAGCGGTTGTGGATAAGGTTCTGAATTTCAAACAAGGTCGCGTGCCGCTGCTGATCAGCATGCCGCATGCCGGCGTGCGCCTGACCCCAGCGGTCGAAGCCGGGCTGATCGCGGATGCGAAAAGCCTGCCGGACACCGACTGGCACATTCCGCAGCTCTACGATTTTGCCGATGAACTGGGCGCCAGCACGTTGGCCGCCGAGTACTCGCGGTTCGTCATCGACCTGAACCGTCCGTCCGATGACAAGCCGTTGTATGTCGGCGCCACCACCGGTCTGTACCCGGCGACGCTGTTCGATGGCATTCCTCTGTTTCGCGAAGGGCACGAGCCATCGACAGCGGAGCGTGCGACTTATCTGGAGCAGATCTGGACACCGTACCACCGCACCCTGCAGCAAGAGCTGGCGCGACTGAAGGCCGAGTTCGGCTACGCGCTGCTGTTCGACGCGCACTCGATCCGCTCGATCATCCCGCACCTGTTCGACGGCAAACTGCCGGACTTCAACCTCGGCACCTTCAACGGCGCCAGTTGCGATCCGCAGCTGGCGACGCAACTGGAAGCCATCTGCGCGCGCCACGGCAATTACAGCCACGTGCTCAACGGACGCTTCAAGGGCGGCCACATCACCCGCCATTACGGCAACCCGGCCGAGAACATCCACGCCGTGCAACTGGAGCTGGGCCAGTGCACCTACATGGAAGAGTTCGAACCGTTCCGCTATCGCCCCGATCTGGCTGAGCCGACGCGGGTGGTGCTCAAGGAATTGCTGCAGGGCTATCTGGCCTGGGGCGAAAAACACTACCGCGGCTGACTCACCCCTGTAGGAGCTGCCGAAGGCTGCGATCTTGATCGTTCCCACGCAGAGCGTGGGAACGATCAGGTCCCGGAGCATGCTCATTGACGTAAATCGGGTTTATGATGCCGGACGGCAGAATAATAGAAGTCCCCCCAGGGATGACCTCGACCCCTTACGGAGCGCGCAATGCAGACTTTGTTTCCGCAGATCAAACCCCATGCCCGGCACGATCTGGCTGTCGATGACACCCACACGCTGTACGTCGACGAAAGCGGTTCGCCGGAAGGCTTGCCGGTGGTGTTCATCCACGGTGGTCCCGGCGCCGGTTGCGACGCCCAGAGCCGTCGCTATTTCGATCCGAACCTGTATCGCATTGTCACCTTCGACCAGCGCGGCTGCGGACGCTCCACGCCGCATGCCAGTCTGGAAAACAACACCACCTGGGATCTGGTCGCCGACCTTGAGCGTATCCGCAAGCACCTGGGCATCGACAAATGGGTGCTGTTCGGCGGTTCGTGGGGCTCGACCCTGGCGCTGGCCTATGCGCAAACCCACCCGGAGCGCGTACACGGTCTGATCCTGCGCGGGATCTTTCTCTGCCGTCCGCAGGAAATCGAGTGGTTCTATCAGGCCGGTGCCAGCCGTCTGTTTCCTGATTACTGGCAGGACTACATCGCGCCGATCCCGCTGGACGAGCGCGACGATCTGCTCAGCGCCTTCCACAAGCGCCTGGTCGGCAACGACCAGATCGCCCAGATGCACGCGGCCAAGGCCTGGTCGACATGGGAAGGACGCACCGCGACCCTGCGCCCGAACCCGCTGGTGGTCGACCGTTTCTCCGAACCGCAGCGCGCGCTGTCGATTGCGCGGATCGAATGCCACTACTTCACCAACAACGCATTCCTTGAGCCGAACCAGCTGATTCGCGACATGGGCAAGATTGCCCATCTACCGGGGGTGATCATCCATGGTCGCTACGACGTGATCTGCCCGCTGGACAACGCCTGGGAATTGCATCAGGCCTGGCCGAACAGCGAGCTGCAGGTGATTCGCGACGCCGGTCACGCTGCGTCCGAACCGGGTATCACCGATGCGCTGGTGCGTGCTGCGAGCAACATGGCCCGCCGCCTGCTCGACCTGCCGCCCGAAGAAGCATGAAGGGGCTTCTACAACGCGTGCGCGGTGCACGAGTCGAAGTCGCGGGAGAAATCGTTGGTGCAGTAGATCAGGGTTTACTGGTGCTGGTAGCCGTCGAACCCGACGATACCCGTACCAGCGCCGACAAACTTCTGCATAAGCTGCTTAACTATCGGGTATTCAGTGACGCTGAGGGCAAGATGAATCTGTCCCTGGCGGATGTGGGCGGCGGGTTGCTGCTGGTCTCTCAGTTCACCCTGGCTGCCGACACCAAGAGCGGGTTGCGCCCGAGTTTCTCGAGCGCGGCCCCTCCGGCATTGGGCGAGGAATTGTTCGACTATCTATTAAGCAAAGCGAAACAGATGCATGGCACTGTGGCATCAGGTAGATTCGGCGCGGATATGCAGGTGCACCTGGTCAACGATGGCCCGGTAACCTTCCTGTTACAGACATGAAAGCGCTTGAAACATCTTTTCAAGGGCTTTTCGACTGAAAACAGGCGCTTTTCGCGATAAATACTTTGTTACCCCTGATGCGTTGTCACGCGGGCTACTAGATAATCGCGCGCTATGGGGATCAGCGTTCGTTGGTCCATTTTTGACTTAGGTAGAGACTTGTCTGGATCCGATTGGGGAATCATTTTGCCCCAGTGGAGTCGGAACAATGCTCGCCAACCTGGCATGAGCGGTCTGTACGGCCATTTTTGTCAGCATTATTTCGAGGGCCAGGGAGCCAGAGACAAGGCGCCGCGACGAGTCATAGCCCGCTATGGCGAGGAGCGGCAACGCAGTATCTGGCTCTCTGGAACCGAAATAAGCTGACGAAAATGGCCACACAGACGGCTTGCTGGCCGTTGGTTTTTTGATCTGTTTTCGGCGAGGGTTGCTCGTGATTGTTAGTCCCTGTAATGCAGCAAAAATGTCTGCCAAACGCATGCGAAGTGCCCTGGTAGCGGGTTCGGCGCTCCTGTGCCTGCTCAGCGCCGGTCAGCTTTGGGCGTTCAATCTTGACGATGTATCGGCCAAGGCTAAAGAGCTGGCCGGGCAGAAATTCGAAGCCCCGCGCAGCAACCTGCCGAACGAATTCCGCGACATGAAATTCGCGGATTATCAGAAAATCCGCTTCCTCACCGAAAAGGCTGAGTGGGCCGATCAGAAGACCCCGTTCAAGCTGTCCTTCTATCACCAGGGCATGCACTTCGATACGCCGGTGAAAATCAACGAAATCACAGCGAACACCGTCGAAGAGATCAAATACGATCCGACTCGTTTCGATTTCGGCGACCTGAAGTTCGATCCGAAGGCCACTGAACAACTGGGCTACGCCGGTTTCCGTGTGCTGTACCCGATCAACAAGGCCGACAAGCAAGACGAAATCATGACCATGCTCGGCGCGAGTTACTTCCGCGTTGTCGGCAAGGGCCACACCTACGGCCTCTCGGCGCGTGGTCTGGCGATTGATACCGCGCTGCCGTCGGGCGAAGAGTTCCCGCGTTTCCGCGAGTTCTGGATTCAACAGCCGAAGCCGGGCGACAAGCATCTGGTGATCTTCGCCTTGCTCGATTCGCCGCGTGCCACCGGTGCCTACCGCCTGATACTGCGTCCGGGCAGCGACACCATTGTCGACGTCAAGGCGCAGATGTTCCTGCGTGACAAGGTCGGCAAACTGGGCATCGCGCCGTTGACGAGCATGTTCCTGTTCGGCGCCAACCAGCCGTCGAAAGTCCTCAATTACCGTCGTGAACTGCACGACTCCAGCGGGCTGTCGATCCATGCCGGCAACGGCGAGTGGATCTGGCGCCCGCTGAACAACCCGAAACACCTGGCCGTGAGCAACTTCAGCGTCGAGAACCCGCGTGGTTTCGGTCTGCTGCAACGTGGCCGCGACTTCAGCCACTACGAAGACCTCGATGATCGCTACGACAAGCGCCCAAGCGCCTGGATCGAGCCGAAGGGCGAGTGGGGCAAGGGCACCGTTGATCTGGTAGAGATTCCAACCGCCGACGAAACCAACGACAACATCGTTGCGTTCTGGAGTCCGGAAACCATGCCGGAGCCGGGTAAGCCACTGGACTTCGCCTACCGCATGCACTGGACCATGGATGAGTCGTCGATTCACGCCCCGGACAGCGCCTGGGTCAAGCAGACCCTGCGTTCGACCGGTGACGTCAAGCAATCGAACCTGATCCGTCAGCCAGATGGCAGCGTCGCTTACCTGGTCGACTTCGAAGGTCCATCGCTGGCAGCCCTGGCTCCGGATGCCGACGTGCGCAGTCAGGTCAGCGTTGGCGATAACGCCGAGCTGGTAGAGAACAGCGTGCGCTACAACCCGGAAACCAAAGGCTGGCGCCTGACCCTGCGGATGAAGATCAAGGACGCGAGCAAAGCGACCGAGATGCGTGCCGCTCTGGTTCAGCCGGTGGTAACCGCTGATCTGGCCAAGTCCTCGGTACCGGCGTCGAATTCGTCGGTGGCCAAGGCTGACAAGGTCGCCGCCAAGCAACAAGAGAAGGAAGACAAGGAAGCCAAGGCCGCCGAAGCCAAACAGGCCGACGCCAAGCCCGCTGCAGATGCCAAGGACAAGGCCAACAAAGACGCCAAGCAGCCAGCGGCTGCGAACGCGGCCCCAGTCACACCGGAATCGGCACCGACTGAAGAAGTCCTGACCGAGACCTGGAGCTATCAGTTGCCTGCCGATGAGTAACTCTCAAGTACAGCCAGAGACTCTGTCCGAGTATCTGGCGCATCTGCCGATGACCGACGAGCAGCGCGCGGAACTCGCGGGCTGCCAGTCCTTCAGCGAACTGCACCAGCGCCTGTCGTCGCCGACGTTCGACGCCCCTGCCGAAGCCGCCCAGGCTTCGGTGGGCAAGCGCCTGGTCCTGAGCACTGCCGAAGAGCTGGAAGAGGCTGAAATGCTGGTGCTCGACGCCAGCGGCCGGGTCGCCATGAAGGCGACGCCGCCAATCCGTCGGACCAAAGTCGTGCCGGAACCCTGGCGCACCAATATTCTGGTGCGTGGCTGGCGCCGTCTGACCGGTCGCACCAACCCGCCACAGCCGCCTAAGGACGAGAACGTGTTGCCGGCTGCGCGCTGGCGCACCGTCGGTTCGATCCGTCGCTACATTCTGTTGCTGCTGATGCTCGGTCAGACCATCGTTGCCGGCTGGTACATGAAAGGCATCATGCCGTACCAGGGCTGGTCGTTCGTCGATCTGGACGAAGTGCTGCACCAGCCGCTGCTGCAAACCGCCACGCAAGTGCTGCCGTATGCGCTGCAAACCAGCATCCTGATCCTGTTCGGGATTCTGTTCTGCTGGGTCTCGGCCGGTTTCTGGACGGCGCTGATGGGCTTCCTCGAGTTGCTCACCGGCCACGACAAATACCGTATTTCCGGCAAAAGCGCCGGCAACGAGCCGATTCCCAAAGACGCGCGCACCGCACTGGTGATGCCGATCTGCAACGAAGACGTGCCTCGGGTATTCGCCGGTCTGCGCGCTACGTTCGAATCGGTTGCAGCGACCGGTGACCTGGATCGCTTCGACTTCTTCGTCCTCAGCGACAGTAACGACACCGATATCTGCGTTGCCGAGCAGCAGGCCTGGCTGGACGTCTGCCGCGAAGCCAAGGGCTTCGGCAAGATCTTCTATCGCCGCCGTCGCCGTCGTGTGAAACGCAAGAGCGGCAACCTCGACGACTTCTGCCGTCGTTGGGGCGGTGACTACAAGTACATGGTCGTGCTCGACGCCGACTCGGTGATGAGCGGCGAGTGCCTGACCAGTCTGGTGCGCCTGATGGAAGCCACGCCGGACGCAGGGATCATCCAGACCGCGCCGCGTGCGTCGGGCATGGACACCCTGTATGCGCGCATGCAGCAGTTCGCCACCCGCGTGTACGGCCCGCTGTTCACCGCCGGTCTGCACTTCTGGCAGTTGGGTGAATCCCACTACTGGGGTCACAACGCGATCATCCGCATGAAGCCGTTCATCGACCACTGCGCCCTGGCGCCGTTGCCGGGCAAGGGGGCGTTCTCCGGGGCGATCCTGTCTCACGACTTCGTTGAAGCCGCGCTGATGCGCCGTGCCGGTTGGGGCGTGTGGATTGCGTACGACTTGCCGGGCAGCTACGAAGAACTGCCACCGAATCTGCTCGACGAACTCAAGCGTGACCGTCGCTGGTGCCACGGCAACCTGATGAACTTCCGCCTGTTCCTGGTAAAAGGCATGCACCCGGTACACCGTGCGGTGTTCCTGACGGGCGTGATGTCGTACCTGTCGGCGCCGTTGTGGTTCTTCTTCCTGGTGTTGTCGACCGCGCTGCTGGCGGTGAACACGCTGATGGAACCGCAGTACTTCCTTGAACCGCGTCAGCTCTATCCGCTGTGGCCGCAATGGCACCCGGACAAGGCGATCGCGCTGTTCTCGACGACCGTCGTACTGCTGTTCCTGCCTAAGCTTTTGAGCATCATCCTGATCTGGGCCAAGGGTGCGAAAGAGTTCGGTGGCAAGTTCAAGGTGACTCTGTCGATGCTGCTGGAGATGCTGTTCTCCATGCTGCTGGCGCCGGTGCGGATGATTTTCCACACCCGTTTCGTCCTCGCCGCGTTCCTCGGCTGGGCTGCGACCTGGAACTCGCCGCAGCGTGACGACGACTCCACGCCATGGAGCGAGGCGGTCAAGCGCCACGGTCCGCAGACCCTGCTGGGCTTCTTCTGGGCGCTGCTGGTGATCTGGCTGAACCCAAGCTTCCTGTGGTGGCTGGTGCCGATCGTCGGTTCGCTGATGCTGTCGATCCCTGTGTCGGTGATTTCCAGCCGTGTCGGTCTGGGCCTCAAGTCCCGTGACGAGAGCCTGTTCCTCATCCCTGAGGAATACAATCCGCCGCAGGCACTGCTGGCGACCGACCAGTACACCCACGAGAACCGTTGGCACGCGCTGAACGACGGCTTCATTCGCGCCGTGGTCGATCCGCAGCAGAACGCTCTGGCGTGCTCGCTGGCGACGGCCCGTCACGGTCAGGCCGAGCCGATCGAGTGGCTGCGTCAGGAACGTGTACGTCACGCCCTGAAGGTTGGCCCGGCGGCGCTGAGCAACCATGATCGCCTGCAACTGCTGAGCGATCCGGTGGCACTGGCGCGTCTGCACGAGCAAGTGTGGGCCGAAGGTCACAGCGACTGGCTGGACGCCTGGCGCGCTTCGGTGAAAGCCGATCCGCATGCGCCGTTACTGCCGCTGCGACCGGTGAGCGTGCAGGCTCAGCCGGCCTAAAAAAGAAGCCCCGCCAATCAGCGGGGCTTTTTTTATTGTTAAACAAATCGTCCATAACCCTTGTGCAAAAGAACGAGTGCGTTAGCATCCGTCCCCGAATTGGCGCACCCGGGTATTTTTGCCCGTCACTGCTGGTTTTCGCGCCGCACATGCAATGGTTTTGGGGACTTGAAGATGAAGAAGTATCTGTCGATGCTGCTGGTCGGCGTCACGGCACTGGTTGCAGTCAATGCGGCGCACGCCGGTGCAATCGATGACGCGGTCAAGCGCGGCACGTTGAAAGTCGGTATGGATCCGACCTACATGCCGTTCGAAATGACCAACAAGCGCGGCGAGATCATCGGCTTCGAAGTCGACATCCTCAAAGCCATGTCCAAGGCCATGGGCGTCAAGCTGGAGCTGGTCTCCACCGGCTACGACGGGATCATCCCGGCCTTGATGACCGACAAGTTCGACATGATCGGCAGCGGCATGACCCTGACCCAGGAGCGCAACCTGCGCCTGAATTTCAGCGAGCCGTTCATCGTCGTCGGCCAGACCCTGCTGATCCGCAAGGATCTGGAAGGCACCATCAAGTCCTATAAAGACCTGAACACCGCCGACTACCGCATCACCTCCAAGCTCGGCACCACTGGCGAAATGGTGGCCAAGAAACTGATCGCCAAAGCCAAGTACCACGGCTACGACAACGAGCAGGAAGCCGTGCTCGACGTGGTCAACGGCAAGGCTGACGCCTTCATCTACGACGCGCCGTACAACGTGGTCGCGGTGAACAAGGTCGGCGCCGGCAAACTGGTGTTCCTCGACAAGCCGTTCACCTACGAGCCGCTGGCCTTCGGCCTGAAGAAGGGTGACTACGACAGCATCAACTTCATCAACAACTTCCTGCACCAGATCCACGAAGACGGCACCTACGATCGCATCCATGACAAGTGGTTCAAGAGCACCGAGTGGCTCAAGGACATGGAATAACGCGCATCCGCTGATCGTTCCCACGCTCCGCGTGGGAACGCATCCTGTGACGCTCCGCGTCACGAACAGGCAGGGACGCAGAGCGTCCCGAGCGGCATTCCCACGCAGAGCGTGGGAACGATCATCCGAGAACCTGCAATGAAACAGAAAAAAGTCCAATGGCCCTGGCACGTCCTCACCGTGCTGGTGCTGGTCGGCCTGGCGGGCGCGTTGTATTACGCCACGTCGCTGATGTCCTACGAATGGCGCTGGAATCGTGTGCCGCAGTACTTCGCCTATCAGGCCGAAGAAACCCAGCGTGCAACCGACATTTCCACCGTCACCGAACTGGTGCGCAAGGGCAGCAGCGCGCAAGTCACCCTGCGCAATGATGCGGGTGACGAGCAGCACCTGACCGTCGACGAGAACAGCCTGCAATTCGCCCAAGGCGACGATGTGGCCGAAGGCGACGTCGTGGGCGTAACCCGGCATTGGGCGGCAGGGCCGCTGATGTGGGGGCTGTGGACCACGCTGTGGCTGTCGGCGGTGTCTGGCGTGCTCGGGTTGCTGATCGGTCTGGTCACCGGGTTGTGCCGTCTGTCGAGCAACCCGACCCTGCGCGACCTGTCGAGCATCTACGTCGAACTGGTGCGCGGCACACCGCTGCTGGTGCAGATCTTCATTTTCTACTTCTTCATCGGCACGGTGATGAACCTGTCCCGTGAGTTCGCCGGGATCGCCGCGCTGTCGCTGTTCACGGGCGCTTACGTGGCCGAGATCATCCGTTCCGGCGTGCAGTCGATCGCCCGTGGGCAGAACGAAGCGGCGCGCTCGCTTGGTCTGAGCGCTGGCCAGTCGATGCGTCACGTGGTGCTGCCGCAAGCGTTCAAACGCGTGCTGCCGCCGCTGGCCGGGCAGTTCATCAGCCTGGTCAAGGACACCTCGTTGGTGTCGGTGATTGCAATTACCGAGCTGCTTAAAAGCGGTCGGGAAGTCATCACCACTTCATTCTCGCCGTTCGAAATCCTGTTCTGCGTCGCCGGCCTGTACCTGTTGATCAACCTGCCGCTGTCGAAAATCGCCAGCCGGCTTGAGCGGAGGCTCGCGCAAAGTGATTGAAGTCCGCGATCTGGTAAAAGTCTTCGACACCCGTGGTCAGGTAGTGCGGGCTGTGGATAACGTCACCACTTCAGTCGCCAAGGGCGAAGTGCTGGTGGTGATCGGCCCGTCCGGTTCGGGCAAATCGACCTTCCTGCGTTGCCTCAATGGCCTGGAAGCGTTCGACTCGGGCTCGGTGAGCATCGACGGCCTGCAACTGGCCGACCCGAAAACCGACGTCAACGCCTACCGCCGCGAAGTCGGCATGGTGTTCCAGCATTTCAACCTGTTCCCGCACATGACCGTGCTGGAAAACCTATGCCTGGCGCAGAAAGTCGTGCGCAAGCGCGGGAAGAAGGAAAGCGAGGCCAAGGCCTTGGCGTTGCTGGAAAAGGTCGGTATTGCGCAGAAGGCTCGGGAATATCCGTCACGCCTGTCCGGCGGACAGCAACAGCGCGTGGCGATTGCCCGGGCGCTGGCGATGGATCCGAAAGTGATGCTGTTCGACGAGCCGACGTCGGCCCTCGACCCGGAAATGGTCGGTGAAGTGCTGGATGTGATGAAGAACCTGGCCGTGGAAGGCATGACCATGGTCTGTGTCACCCACGAAATGGGCTTCGCTCGGGAAGTGGCGGATCGGGTGCTGTTCTTCGATCACGGTAAACTGCTGGAAGATGCCTCGCCGGCGGAGTTCTTCGATGCACCGAAGGATCCGCGCGCGCAGGCCTTCCTGCGTCAAGTCTTATAGTCGCTGATCGTTCCCACGCTCCGCGTGGGAATGCCGCCCGGGACGCTCCGCGTCCCTTTGTATGCGCGACGCGGAGCGTCGCAGGATGCATTCCCACGCAGAGCGTGGGAATGATCGTTGGGCTAGACCTTGAAGCGACCCACCAGCATCTGCAGATGCGTCCCCAATCGCGCCAGCTCAACACTCGACGCAGCAGTCTCTTCACTCGCTGCCGACGTCTGATCCGATACATCCCGCACATTCAGCACGCTACGGTTGATCTCCTCGGCCACGGCACTCTGCTGCTCGGCCGCTGCGGCGATCTGCTGGTTCATCGCCTGAATCGCCGACACGGTGCGGGTGATGCTTTCCAGTGAGCCACCGGCGCGGCGCGTCAGTTCGACGCTGCTGTCGGTCAGGCTGCGGCTGTTGTCCATGATCGTTGCCACTTGCTGAGTGCCGTTCTGCAGGCCGACGATCAGCTCTTCGATCTCTTCAGTGGACTTCTGCGTGCGCTGGGCGAGGCTGCGCACTTCGTCGGCGACCACTGCGAAACCACGTCCGGCCTCACCGGCACGGGCCGCTTCGATCGCCGCGTTAAGCGCCAGCAGGTTGGTTTGTTGGGCCACGGACTTGATCACGTCGAGCACGCTGCCGATCTTGTCGCTTTCGCGCTTGAGCTCACCCATGGCCTCGGTGGAGTGGCCGACTTCAAGCGCCAGACGCTCGATCTGCGCGATCGCTTCGCCGACAACTTTGTCGCCTTCACGGGCTTGTTGGTCAGCGGCGACGGCAGCTTCGGAAGCCTCCTCGGCGTTACGCGCAACTTCCTGCACAGTGGCGGCCATTTCGTTCATGGCGGTGGCGACCTGGTCGGTCTCGATTTTCTGATTATTGACCCCGGCGCTGGTCTGCTCGGTGACGGCCGACAATTCCTCAGCCGCGCTGGCGATCTGGGTGACGCCGTCGCTGATGCCGCCGATCAGGTCGCGCAGGCCTTGGGTCATGCTCTGCATCGAGCGCTGCAACTGGCCGAGTTCGTCGCGGCGCTGCGAGACCAGGTTGTGGGTCAGGTCACCAGCGGCAACGCGCTCGGCGACTTTCAGGGTCTGGTTCAGCGGAATGATGATCTGCCGGGTGATCGCCCAGGCGGCCAGCAAACCGAAGGCCACGGCCAGCAGGGTGGCGATGATCAACTGGTTCTTGGCGCTGGCGGCGTCGGTGTCACGCACCACGGTCTGCGATTCGGTGAGTTGCTTGCTGACGTCGAGCAGGATATCGCCCTGGGTCGACATGCGCGCCAGGGCCTTGGCACTGGCAACCTGCGAGTCGCGGAACTGGCTGACTGCCGCGCGATAAGCCTTGAGCGAGTCGGTGGCCTGCTGCAGGTTGGCGATGTGCTGCTCGGGCAGTTTGGCCGGCAGGGTTTCAAGGTTTTTCAGGGCATTGTCGATGGCGTCGAGCGCAGGTTGCTCAGCTTCGGTCTTGCCGCTGTAGGTGTAGCCGCGCACCTGGAAGCGCGCTTGCTGGATCAGTTTGCTCAGGTCGATCACCGCATTGAACTGCGCAACGCTGTCGCCCTGGAGCATGGATTTCTCCACCTCGGCGACCTTGGCCACGGCGTTGTCGGCGGTGGCGCCGAGTTTGCTGCGGGCGTCTTCGCGGTTGGCCCCGGCCTGCACCATGTCGGCGAAGGCGCGTTTGTATTCGGCGACGGCGGCCAGCTGTTGGTCGACCTTGGCGGCGTCGGACGGTTGTTCGATCAGGCCGCGTGCGGTTTGCAGGCCGCTGTCGAGTTTGCCCAGCAGGTCGTTGACCGCGCCCGGGCCTTGCTCGCCGCGACGCATTTCATAGTCCAGGCGCGCCAGGCGCAGGTCTTTGGTCAGTTCGTTGAGGCTGGAGATAAAACCCAGCTTGTCGCCGCGGCTGATAATGCCACCCATGCCGGTCCAGCCGGTGAAGGTGATCAGCAGGGTGAGCAACAGCACCAGGCCGAAACCGATCCCCAGCTTGCGTTTGACGCTGACGTTCCCAAGATTCTCGGCTAACCAACGGTACATGCGACGACTCCCCTCGGACCACTAATTGGACTTATGGGGACTGTATCGGCTGGATGATGGCAATCTGTAACCCGATTTGCCGGGTTAGAACAGGCGGGCGAGCAGGGCGGTGACGGCGGTTTCGACACGCAGGATGCGCTCGCCCAGTTGCACCGGTTGCAGGCCGGACTTGCCCAGCAGATCGATTTCGTAGGGGATCCAGCCACCTTCGGGGCCGATCGCCAGCGTTACCGGTTCGCTTAATGCCCGTGGGCACGGCGGGTAATTGCCGGGATGGCCGACGAGGCCGAGAGTGCCTTCGCTAATCGCCGGCAGGCGATCTTCGACGAACGGCTTGAAGCGCTTCTCGATGATGATTTCCGGCAGCACGGTATCGCGGGCCTGTTCGAGGCCGAGGATCAGATTCTCGCGAATCGCTTCCGGCTCCAGGAACGGCGTCTGCCAGAAACTCTTCTCGACCCGGTAGCTGTTGACCAGAATCACTTTCGACACGCCCATGGTCGCCACGGTCTGGAACACCCGTCGCAGCATCTTCGGGCGCGGCAGTGCCAACACCAGGGTCAGCGGCAGCTTGGCCGGCGGTGGCTGATCGAGGCTGACGCGCAATTCGGCTTCGCCAGCCTCAAGGCGCAGTAGCTCGGCCGAACCCATCAAGCCGTTGATGCGCCCGACCCGCAGGCTGTCACCGACTTCGGAGCGATGCACTTCCTGCATGTGGGTCAGGCGTCGATCACGCAGCACGACACGGTCGGCCGCGATGAAGTCGGCCTCTTCGAGCAACAGCAGGTTCATGCCTGGGTCGCTGGCGGCTGGTCGTTGTGATCGTCGGCCGGGTTCTCGTCCGGACGTTCGCGCTTGCTGATCAGGCCACCGAACAGAATGCCGATTTCAAACAGCATCCACATCGGCACGGCCAGCAGGGTCTGCGAGAAGATGTCCGGCGGGGTGAGGATCATGCCGACCACGAAGCAGCCGATGATCACGTACGGGCGGATCTTCTTCAGGTATTTGACGTCGACCACGCCGATCCACACCAGCAGCACCACGGCCACCGGGATCTCGAACGCGACGCCAAAGGCGAAGAACAGGGTCATCACGAAGTCGAGGTAACTGGTGATGTCGGTCATCATTTCCACGCCGGCCGGGGTGGCGGCGGCGAAGAACTTGAAGATCAGCGGGAACACGAAGTAATAGGCGAACGCCATGCCGGTGTAGAACAGCAGGATGCTGGACACCAGCAGCGGCACCGCGATGCGCTTCTCATGTTTGTACAGGCCCGGTGCGATGAAGCCCCAGATCTGATGCAGGATCACAGGGATCGCGAGGAACAGCGAGACCATCATCGTCAGCTTCAACGGCGTCAGGAACGGCGACGACACGTCGGTAGCGATCATCGTCGCGCCGGCCGGCAGATAGTGGCGCAGCGGCGTCGAGACGAAGGTGTAGATCTGCTGGGTGAAGGCGAACAACCCGGCGAAGATGATGAACACCGCCGCGACGCAACGCAGCAGGCGGGTGCGCAACTCGGTGAGGTGCGATACCAGCGGCATGTGCTGGTCGTTTTCGGGAAGATCGCTCATGGGGCTCGCGGCGGCAATGTAGGGTCGTGAGGGGCCGGTGTTGTCGGCGCGGCGGGTGCAGCTACGTGTTCAACGGAGTTTTCTGTAACCGCAGGCGCCGCTTCTGTCGGCACTACAACGGAAACCGGAGCCGCGGGCGTGGTCGGCGCATGAATCGTCTGCTCGCCCACGTGCTCGACCGGCGTCGGCTCCTGCTGAACCGGCGTGAAAATCTTCCGCGCCTCCTGCTCCAGCGACAGAATGTGCTCGTTGTGCAGTTGCCGACGGATCTCGTCGGCACCGATTTCACGCTCAACTTCCTGTTTGATCGCGTTGAAGCTGCGCTTCAGCCGCCCGACCCACAGGCCGGCGGTGCGCGCAGCGCCCGGCAGACGCTCGGGGCCCAGCACCAGCAGGGCAACGAGGCCGACGAGCAGCAGTTCAGAGAAGCTGATACCAAACATTAGTCAGTGCTCACACGTCTTTGCGGATCGGCTCTTCGACTTTCTGCGCCTGCACGTCGATGGTGTGCGGCGGGTTGGCCTGAGCGGTGGCTTGCGGCTGTACCGGTGGTACCGGTTGCGCAGGCGTTACGGTCGGATCGGCGGCCGCTTTCTCGTCGTCGTTCATGGCTTTGCGAAAGCCCTTGATCGACTCACCGACGTCGGTGCCGAGGTTTTTCAGCTTTTTGGTGCCGAACACCAGCACCACGACTACCAGAATGACGATCCAGTGTTTCCAGTCAAAAATGCCCATGTTGCTGTTCCTCTCTAAAAATTGTTCAGGCGGACGGACGCGAGGCTTTCTCGACGTGTCCGGACAGGCCGAAGCGACGATCCAGTTCATCCAGCACGGCCTGCGGATGCTGCCCCAGTTGGGCGAGCATGACCATGCTGTGGAACCACAGGTCGGCGGTTTCGTAGATCACATCGCTGCAGTCACCGCTGATGGCGGCGTCCTTGGCGGCAATAATGGTTTCGACCGACTCTTCGCCGACTTTCTCCAGAATCTTGTTCAGGCCCTTGTGATACAGACTAGCTACATATGAGCTGTCGGCCGCTGCGCCTTTGCGCTCTTCGAGCACCTGGGCCAGACGAGTCAGGGTGTCACTCATGTTTGTGTCCTGCGGAGTAGATTGCGTGCGGGTCTTTCAGAACCGGGTCGACTGTCTTCCAGTCGCCGTTTTCGAAGACACGGTAAAAGCAGCTTTGACGGCCGGTATGGCAAGCGATGTCGCCGATCTGTTCAACCATCAGGATGATCACGTCGGCATCACAGTCCAGACGCATTTCATGCAGGGTCTGCACATGGCCGGACTCTTCGCCCTTGCGCCACAGCTTGCCACGAGAACGTGACCAGTAGATGGCACGGTTTTCTGCCGCGGTCAGCTCAAGGGCTTCGCGGTTCATCCAGGCCATCATCAGCACGCGTCCGGTCTTGTGATCCTGGGCAATCGCCGGCACCAGGCCATCAGCGTCCCACTTGATCTCGTCCAGCCAGTTTTTCATCTTCGACTCCGACAGCGAACCCGTACTTCAATAGTCGGGTTCAGGCGTTGAAACAGTGTGCCAGCCGATCAGCAAACTGGCTATCGGCGAACGACCAGATACAAGCCGACTGCCACCATGATGCCGGCCGGCCAATGCCCCAGTTCGTTCAGCGGGCCACCGGCAGCGAGGATGGTGCCGCCCGCCAGATGCGCACTGCCGAGCAGACGCAGGAACCAGTCGTCCTTGCGTTTGTGCCACGGTGGCGGTGGGTCGTTGGCGTGCGGCTGGGACATGCGTTCGAGCAGATCGCGGGCCATGTTGGCCAGGTGCGGCAGCTGTTCGAACTGGCTCTGCACGTTGCCGATCAAGGCTTTCGGGCTGACGCGCTCGCGCATCCAGCGTTCGAGGAACGGCTGCGCGGTGTTCCACAGATCCAGATCCGGGTACAGCTGACGGCCGAGGCCTTCGATGTTCAGCAGGGTCTTTTGCAGCAGCACCAGCTGCGGCTGCACTTCCATGTTGAAGCGCCGCGCAGTCTGGAACAGGCGCATCAGCACCTGGCCAAAAGAAATATCTTTTAACGGTTTTTCGAAGATCGGCTCGCACACAGTACGGATCGCCGCTTCGAATTCGTTGAGTTTGGTTTCCGCCGGTACCCAGCCCGAATCGATGTGCAATTGCGCCACGCGACGATAGTCGCGCTTGAAGAAGGCGAACAGGTTGCGCGCCAGATAGTCCTGGTCTTCCGGGGTCAGGCTGCCGACGATGCCGCAGTCGATCGCAATGTACTGCGGGCTCCACGGGTTGACGGTGCTGACGAAGATGTTGCCCGGGTGCATGTCGGCGTGGAAAAAGCTGTCGCGGAACACCTGGGTGAAGAAAATCTCCACGCCGCGCTCGGCGAGCATCTTCATGTCGGTGCGCTGGTCGGCGAGGGTCGCCAGATCCGTCACCTGAATCCCGTAGAT
This sequence comes from Pseudomonas sp. P8_229, assembly GCF_034008635.1. Lineage (NCBI taxonomy): Bacteria > Pseudomonadati > Pseudomonadota > Gammaproteobacteria > Pseudomonadales > Pseudomonadaceae > Pseudomonas > Pseudomonas sp. P8_229. The sequence continues at coordinate 3,405,495 of NZ_CP125378.1, forward strand.
GCGCTCCATCACCAGCACTTTCGGTCGGCACCAGTCCCAATAGACTTGCGGCACGTAGAGCAGCGGCGAGCCTTCGAAGTTGCGCTTGAGCTGGCTGGCGTTGGCCGCCTCGCGCAACAGGTCGAGTTCGTCGTAGATGGTTTTTTCGTAGTCCTGCACCACGTCCACCGGGTGCAGCAGGCGTGCGTCGGCGGAGACTTTTTCGGCGGCGCGGGCGAGGATGAACAGCCACGCGAGATCCTGCGCGATGATCGGCTTCAAACCCGGGCGGATCACCTTGACCACCACTTCTTCGCCGGTTTTCAGCTGCGCGGCATGCACCTGCGCCACCGAGGCCGAGGCCAGCGGTTCGACGTCAAAGCGGCTGAACACTTCGCTGATCTTCTTGCCCAGCTGTTCTTCGATCAGCTTGATCGACAGCTGCGAATCGAACGGCGGCACGCGGTCCTGCAGCAGCATCAGCTCATCGGCGATATCTTCCGGCAGCAGGTCGCGGCGGGTCGAGAGAATCTGCCCGAACTTGATGAAGATCGGCCCCAGGTCCTGCAACGCCAGACGCAGACGCGCGCCACGGCTCAGGTCCAGCGGCTTGCGCGGGAACCAGCGCCACGGCAGCACATAGCGCAGCGCCAGGAGAAACCAGGGCAGCGGCAGATCGAACAGCAGGTCATCGAGGCGGTAGCGGATCACGACGCGCTGGATGCGCAACAGACGGCGGACGGCAAGCAGCTTCATGCGTTATCGCTTGGGTCGAGGGATCGGGAAAGGCGCTCGAAACGCGCCTCGAGACGTTCCAGATCAAGTTTGATCCGGTCCAGTTCGCTGAACCGCGCTTCGGCTTCGCGCTGCCCGACGAGGGTGCGCGATTCTTCGGCGAGGTATTCGGCGAGGTTCTGGTTGAGGCTGGCAAATCCTTGTTGATACCAGCGTGCGCGGCTGCGCAGATGACCGCCGACCAGTTGCGTGGCGACCGGACCCAGCCAGCGCGAGAGTTCGTACTCCCAGTCCAGCTTCAGGTCCTGCAGCACACCGGCCAGCTCCAGCAGCACACCGCTGTCGCCATCAAGTTCGACTTCCGGGCCGTGCAGCACCGCGGTCTTGTCTTTGCTCACGGCCAGTTTCACCAGGCTCGACGCGGGTGCACGCAGGGTGCAGTCGACACCGGTTTCCCAGTGTGAGGCCAGCATCAGACCTTCATCGCTCGGCAGGATGAACAGTTGCAGCGCCGGGCTGCGGCAATCGACGGCAATCACCTTGCCGGTCAGATGCGCCAGTCGCGGCAGCACCGTGCTGTCGAGACGCAGCACCCGGTTCAGACCGAGTTCGACGCTGGCGAGCAGCCCGGTGAGCAACATCAGGGCTTGATACCACGGTGCAGGGCGACAATGCCTGCGGTCATGTTGTGGTAGGTCACGCGGTCGAAACCGGCGTCGACCATCATCGACTTCAGGGTTTCCTGATTCGGGTGCATGCGGATCGATTCGGCCAGGTAGCGATAGCTTTCCGAGTCGTTGGTGATCAGTTTGCCCATCAGCGGCATGAAAGCGAACGAGTAAGCGTCGTAAGCCTTGGACATCAGCGCGTTGGTCGGCTTGGAGAACTCCAGCACCAGCAGGCGACCACCAGGCTTGAGCACGCGCAGCATCGAGCGCAGGGCGTCTTCTTTATGCGTCACGTTGCGCAGGCCGAAGGCGATGGTCACGCAGTCGAAGTGGTTGTCCGGGAACGGCAGCTTTTCGGCGTCCGCCTGAACGAATTCGACGTTGCCCGATACACCCAGATCCAGCAGGCGGTCACGACCGACCTTGAGCATCGATTCGTTGATGTCGGCCAGTACGACCTGACCGGTAGGGCCGACCAGGTGCGAGAATTTTTTGGTCAGGTCACCGGTACCGCCGGCGATGTCCAGCACGCGGTTACCGCTGCGAACGCCCGACAGTTCGATCGCAAAACGCTTCCACAGACGGTGCATGCCGCCCGACAGAAGGTCGTTCATCAGGTCGTACTTCGCGGCTACCGAGTGGAAAACCTCAGCGACTTTTTCCGCTTTCTGGCTTTCCGGAACGTTTTTGAAGCCGAAGTGTGTGGTGGGTTCGGCATCGCTGCCTTTGCGCTGATCAGTCATATCGCTGTCACCAAAAGAGAATGCGCGACATTCTAATCCCCAAGCCATGCTTTGTCTTGGAATGGCTAAAGGTAAGATGGGCAACCTTCGGGACGATTTGCCGCAGTAGTGGTCAAGATTTACCGACACGTATTCATAGCCCCATTCAAAAAGCAGGAGTCATTCAATGGCCAAAATCAGTGTTGAGCGTGCGCACAACCTGGGTAAGGAAGCCGCCCGCGAGAAGGCCGACAAGCTGGCGCAAAAACTCTCCGATCAATATGGCCTGGAGCCGCAATGGTCGGGCGACACGCTCAACCTCAAGCGTTCGGGCGTGAAAGGCGCAGTGCATGTGGCCGACGATTCGATCCGCGTCGACGTCGAGCTGGGCCTGATGATGTCGGCCATGAGCGGCATGATCAAAGCCGAGATCGAGAAGGCCCTCGACAAAGCGCTGGTCTGATTTCAGCCTGAAATGCGATGCGCCTGTAGGAGTGAGCCTGCTCGCGATAGCGGTCTTTCAGTCGACATTATTTTTGACTGATACACCGCTATCGCGAGCAGGCTCACTCCTACATTTGTTTTGTGTACGGCCTGAGGTTCATGTCAGTTGTTAGGGTGCCGTTTCTAATTTTTCTCCCTACTTTGTGCCTGAGCCCGACACATCTGCGGGCAGTTCCTCAAACCTTCTGCGCGTGAGGTGCACCATGGCCAAAGTAATTCTGAAGAAAAAAATCGATGCGTCGACTTCTGCTCTGAGCGACGTCAAATCCTATGCCCGCAAGATCTGGCTGGCAGGCCTGGGTGCCTACGCCAAGGTCGGCCAAGAGGGCAGCGAGTACTTTCAGGAGTTGATCAAGGCTGGTCAAACTGTTGAAAAGAAAGGCAAAAAAGCCGTCACCGAAAAACTCGAAGCGGCCAATGCCGAGATCGATGAAGCCAAGAGCGAAGTCAGCTCGTTCAAAGGTCGCGTCGAAGTTCAGCTCGACAAGGTCGAGAAGGCGTTTGACTCCCGTGTAGCAAGCGCCTTGAATCGTATCGGCATTCCGTCTAAACATGACGTTGAGACACTCTCTGCTAAGCTCGATGAGCTGACGGCATTGCTCGAACGCGTCGCGCGTAAATCTTAAGGAGAACGGGATGGCTGGTAAAAAGAACACCGATAAAGAAGGCAGCTCGTGGATTGGGAAAGTCGAAGACTACTCCCGCAAAATCTGGCTGGCTGGTTTAGGCGTGTACTCGAAGATCGACACTGACGGCAGCAAGCTCTTCGAGACACTGGTCAAAGACGGCGAGAAAGCCGAGAAGCTCACCAAGTCTGCAGTCGGCAAGAAAGTCGATGCCGCCAAGGATTCCGCTTCTTCGGCCAAGTCGCGCATCAGCGGCGTGAAAGATCGCGCACTGGGCAAGTGGGACGAGCTGGAAGGGGCTTTCGACAAGCGCCTGAACAGCGCGATTTCGCGCCTGGGTGTGCCAAGCCGCAATGAAGTCAAAGCGCTGCACAGCAAGGTTGAAACCCTGACCAAGCAGATCGAGAAACTCACCGGTCTGAAAACCCAGCCTGTAGCGGCGAAAACCGCTGCGGCCAAACCGGCAGCCAAGACGGCTGCAGCCAAGCCTGCGGCTAAAACGGCTGCCAAGCCACTGGCTAAAGCGCCTGCCAAACCTGCTGCGAAAGCAGCGGCCAAGCCTGCTGCCAAAACCGCAGCGGCAAAACCTGCCGCTAAAACCGCCGCCGCCAAGCCAGCAGCAAAAGCTGCAGCAAAACCGGTAGCCGCCAAAGCTGCTGCGAAACCAGCCGCCAAGCCAGCAGCGAAAACCGCTGCCGCCAAACCGGCTGCCAAGCCTGCCGCCAAACCGGCTGCGGCGAAAAAACCGGCAGTGAAAAAACCGGCCGCACCGAAAGCCGCTGCGCCGAAACCGGCAGTAGCGGCTGCAGCCAAGCCAGCTACCCCGGCAGCTGCGGTCAGCGCGTCGAATTCGGCCGCTGCGCCGACTCCGGTGGCTACCCCGACTGTTGCATCGACCCCGTCGACGCCAACCAGTCAGTCCTGATTTATCAGGGCAAAACAAAACGCCCGGCCTGTGAAGGTCGGGCGTTTTTGTTTGTGCCGTTTTTAAAGCTTACCCTCACCCCATACACTCCCCGAGGGAGAGGGGGCCGACCGAGGTGTCTTGCGTCGTACGTCGACCTGAACGATCGAGTCGATTATGGATTCAACAAAACCCGTTCAGGTCGGTGTAGCTCATCAGCATCCCCCAATCAGTCCCCTCTCCCTCTGGGAGAGGGCTAGGGTGAGGGGCTTTTGATTTCAGTCGTGATCTTCAAGGTACTGCAGGGCCATCCGCTCAGTCGCCACTTTCACCGGCGGCAGCAAATGCGGCGCGACCAACATCATGATCTGGTAGACGACTAATCGAACTTCCCCTTCACGATCAAGAATCCGCTGATAGTCCAGCGAGAACAGCAGGGTCATGGTGATCTGCTCGACCAATTGACCCAGCGCCTGAGTGTCGCTGACCAACTGCCCCGAGGCTTTCAAGCGCGCCAGCAATGACGCCAGCGTGCGCTTCAGGGCGTTGAGCAGGTTACGAATACCTTTCGCCAGTTTCGGCAGGCGCCCGGCGAGGTTCGACAGGTCCTGGAACAGAAAACGGTACTGCGCCAGGCGTTCGACGATCAAATGCAGAAACAGCCAGTAATCCTCCGGCGCCAGCTCGACATCCGACGGTGGGTCGAGCAGTGGCGCCAGTTCATTCTGGAAGCGCTCGAACAGGCCGAGAATCAACGGCTCCTTGCCGTGAAAGTGGTAGTAGAGGTTGCCGGGGCTGATCCCCATTTCATTGGCAACTTCCATGGTGGAAACGTTGGGTTCACCCTTTTCGTTGAACAGTTGCAGGGCACATTCGAGAATCCGGTCGCGGGTTTTCATCCAGTCTTCTTAGAAAAGTTCGGTTAAGCGTCAGCGCACATGCACGTAGGTGCCGGGTGCCGCCTCCATCGGTGGATAGTTCGGGTTGCCGAGGGTCATCAAAGTCTCGCGCTGGGCGCCGGAGCGTTGCTGAATCCATTCCAGCCACTGTGGCCACCAACTGCCGTCGACGCGTTTGGCGTCGTAGTACCAGGCGCGCGGGTCGCTGCTCAGCTTGCCGTTTTCGACATAACTGGCTTTGGGGTTGCTGGGTGGGTTGAGGATGCTTTGCACGTGACCGCTGCTGGACAGGACGAAGCGCCGCTCGCCACCGAGCAACAGTGTTGAGCGATACACCGCGTCCCACGGCGTGATGTGGTCGTTCATGCCGGCCACGCTGAAGCTGTCGACGGTGACTTTCTGCAGGTCGATCGGCGTACCGCAGACTTCCAGGCCGCCCGGGTGGGTCAGCGGGTTGTGCTTGAAGAAGTCCAGCAGGTCGCCATGGAATGCGGCGGGCAGGCGCGTGTTGTCATTGTTCCAGTAGAGGATGTCGAACGCCGGCGGCTCTTTGCCCAACAGGTAGTTGTTGACGAAGTAGCTCCAGATCAAATCGTTGGGCCGCATCCAGGCGAACACTTTGGCCATGTCGCGACCGTCCAGCACGCCTTTCTGATAGGAGCGGCGCTTGGCCGCTTCGATGGTCTGTTCGTCGGCGAACAGGGTGGTCGGGGTTTCGATCTGGCTGTCGAGCAGGCTGACCAGATAGGTCGCACTGGAGATCCGTCGCAGCTGGCGTTTGGCTTGCAGATGTCCTTGCAGCGCGGCGATGGTCAGGCCACCGGCGCAGGCGCCCATCAGGTTGACGTCGCGGGCGCCGGTGATTGCCCGGCAGACGTTCATCGCTTCTTCCACCGCCTCGACATAGGTCGACAGACCCCATTCGCGATGGCGCACGTCCGGGTTGCGCCAACTGATCATGAAGGTCTGCAAGCCGTTTTTCAGCGCGTACTGGACGAAGCTGTTATGCGGGCTGAGGTCGAAAATGTAGTACTTGTTGATTTGCGGCGGCACCACCAGCAGCGGCTTGGCGTACTGTTTCTCGCTCATCGGCTTGTACTGGATCAACTCGAGCATTTCGTTGCGAAACACCACGGCGCCGGTGGTGGTGGCGACGGTCTTGCCGACTTCGAATGCCTGTTTGGTGACCTGGCGCGGCAGGCCGTCGTTGTGCAGCAGATCATCGAACAGATGGCTCAGGCCGCGCACCAGGCTGTGGCCGCCGGAGTTGAACAGCTCCTTGATCGCCAGCGGATTGAGCAGGGTGTTGGAGGGCGCGACGGCGTCGTTGAGCAGCGTGAACGCGAAGTGCGCGCGGGCGCGGTCGTCCTCGCTCATGCTGCTTTCGTCGATCCAGCTCTTGACCTGTTTCTGCCAGGCCAGATAGGCCTGCAGGCTGCGCCGGTAGAACGGGTTGAGGCTCCATGCCGGGTCGGTGAACCGCGTATCTTGCGGGTTGGTCGGGTGCAGGGTCTCACCGAGCAACACGCGACCGAGCTGGCCGCCGAGTTTCAAGGCGTGCCTGGCACTGTGCAGGGGGTTGCGCAGGCCGTGGGCAGCGACGCTGCGCAGCGTCGAGATCAGGTCGCGGCCACGCAGGCCGGTCATTGCACTTTGTGCATTGATGAACACGGCGGGACTGGGCACTACGCCCGTCGCAGGTTTGTCGCGCATGACTCAACACTCCTTCGTCTTCAGGTCAAAAACAAACTCACCGAACCAGAACACCATAGTCGCTGTTACGGGTTGCTGCCTGCGCGGCGTCCTGCCACGCACTGATAAAGCCCTGCATAAAGCCTGCCGCTGCGGTTTATCCGCCCAGAGGTGTCGGATGCGGGTGCATCACGGCGCGCTGTCGTTCCTCCTCAAGGAATTTCATGATGATCGGCGCCACCGCTTCGGCGCGGGTGATCAGGAACAGATGACCGTCGTCGATGATGTGCAGCTGGGCGTTGGGAATCCGCCAGGCGAGCATGCGCATGTTGATCAGCGGGATCAGTGGATCGTCGTCGCCGGCCAGCACCAGCGTCGGCTGATGAATCTTGTGCAGCCAGTGAATGCTGGTCCAGCCGAGGCCTGCGAACAGTTGCCAGTAGTAACCGAGCTTGCCCGCCGAACGCACCTTGGCCGCATGGCTGGCAGCCAGCGTCGGGTCGCGGCGGAACGAGCCGCCGTAGATCAGCGGCGCGATACGGATCACGTGCGATGGCTGGATGTAGCGCCGGGGACTGGCCATCATCCACAGCACTTTCGGCTTGCCCGGTACCATGAAGGCACCGGCTGCAGTCGCCGCCAGCACCAGTTTCTTGCAGCGTTCGGGGTAGTCGTGGGCGAACTGCTGCGCCAGCGCTCCACCCCAGGACACGCCGATGACGTTGACCTGACCGTAGTCGAGGTAATCGAGCATCCGCGAGGTCAGCTTCGCCAGCCCGGGAAAGCGATACGGCCGGCTCGGCGTCGACGAGCCGCCGACACCGGGCACGTCGAAGGCGATCACTTCCAGATCCGGGTCCAGCGCCGCGACAAACGGAAACACCAGCTCCAGGTTGGCGCCAATGCCGTTGAATATCAGCAAGGGCGTCAAGTGAGGCTTGCCGGGGCGTACCGCGGTGCGGATGGTCTGCCCATCCAGATCGACGGTACGGAAAATGAACGGTTGCGGCATGCTTCAGGCCCTGTGGATTTCAAGTACCCCCGATCCCCTCTGTGGGCGTGAACTCTGTGGCGAGGGGATTTATCCCCGATCGGCTGCGCAGCAGTCGCAAAATCATCACACGCGGTTTTTCAGAAATACCGCGTCAGCTAGTTTTGGAGCCGCTTCGCTGCCCATCGGGGATAAATCCCCTCACCACAAGTTCATCCCACAATTTGGGGAGGCGGGTGGTGTCAGTTACCGCTCGTGAACGTAAGTGCCCGGCGAAGCCTCGCCCGCCGGATACGCCTTGTTGCCCAGTTTCAGTGGGGCCTTTCTCAGATCGCCCGAGCGCTCGGCCTGCCACGCCTGCCAGTACAGCCACCAGGAATCGGTGTGTTTGGCCGAGTTCTCTTGCCATTCGTCGGCATTGGCGGCCATGCCTTCGCTGGTCATGTAACGCGATTTCGGGTTGCCCGGCGGGTTCAGAATGCTCTGGATATGCCCGCTGCTCGACAGCACGAACTCTACCTTGCCGCCAAACAGCTGCGCCGACTTGTAGCAGGACTTCCACGGGGTGATGTGGTCGTTGGTGCCGGCCAGCGAGAAGATGTCGGCCGTGACCTGCTTGAGGTCGATCGGCGTGCCGCACACTTCCAGTGCATTGGGGCGGATCAGTGGATTATTTTTGAACATCTCGATCAGGTCGCCGTGGAACGCGGCCGGCAACCGTGTGGTGTCATTGTTCCAGAACAGGATGTCGAACACCGGCGGCTCGTTGCCGAGCAGGTAGTTGTTGACCCAGTAGTTCCAGATCAGATCGTTGGGGCGCATCCACGCGAAGACCTTGGCCATGTCCTTGCCTTCGAGCACGCCGGCCTGATACGAGTGGCGCTTGGCGGTCTCCAGGGTCTGCTCGTCGACGAACAGGGCGACGTCGCTGTCCAGGGTGGTGTCGAGCACGCTGACCAGCAGGGTCAGGGCGTTGACCTTCTTCTCGCCGAGCGCGGCGTAGTGGCCGAGCAGGGCGGTGCAGGTGATACCGCCGGAGCAGGCGCCCAGCATGTTCACGTCTTTGCTGCCGGTGATTGCCGTGACCACGTCGACCGCTTCCTTGAGCGCATCGATGTAGGTCGACAGGCCCCATTCGCGCTGGGCCTTGGTCGGGTTGCGCCAGCTGACGATGAAGGTCTGCACGTTATGGCGCAGGCAGAAACGCGCCAGGCTCTTGTCCGGGCTCAAATCGAATACGTAGAACTTGTTGATCTGTGGCGGCACGACGAGCAACGGTCGCTCGTGGACCTGCTCGGTGATCGGCTTGTACTGGATCAGCTCCAGCACGTCGTTGCGAAACACCACTGCGCCTTCGGTCACGCCCAGGCTCTTGCCGACCTCGAATGCGCCCATGTTGACCTGGCTCGGCATGCCGCCGTTGTGCACCAGATCCTTGGCCAGATGCGAGAGACCGTCGAGCAGGCTTTTGCCGCCGGTCTCGAAGAAGCGTTTGACCGCCGCGGGGTTGGCCGCCGTGTTGGTCGGGGCCATGGCTTCGGTCATCAGGTTGATCACGAAGTGGCCGCGGGCGATGTCTTTGGGTGACAGGCTGCTGTCATCGATCCAGGAATGGAGCTCCTTGCGCCACGCCAGGTAGGTTTGCAGATAACGTTTATAGAGCGGGTTCTGGCTCCAGGCCGGATCGGCGAAGCGACGGTCATCGCTGGCCGGTTGCAGTTCGGATTTGCCGAACAGCACGTTCTTCAGTTCGAGACCGAAATGGGTCACGTGTTTGACGCTATGGATCGGTTGTTTGATGGCCTGGGACAGCACCATTCGAGCAGAGGCCAGCAGATCCTTTCCGCGCAGCCCAACGACGGGATTAAGCCCCAGGGTGTTTTCCGAGGCTTGGTACTTCAGGTCATCGTTATTCTTGTTACTCATCTACGACGCTCCATTGTCCTGAGACGAGTACCCGGTTTTCTGCTGTGCAGTTCCACAGCCAATGCCAGGTACTACTGCTCGGGTGACCGTTAATTCTGCATAGCTGCTTTACAGTCGTATAGCACTGCAGGGAACTTGCCAGCTCCATTGGTTACCCGAGTTTAATTTTTTTCGCAAGCAGGCCGATCCTCGGCCACACAGCAGAGCATTCAAACAGATGAATTTAGAAAATGCCCTCTAAAGAGCAAGAGTCTCGGACTAGAGCATCAGCTTGACGATCGACTCGTCCGGATCGCGGGTTTTTCCGGCGGCTTTGAGCTCGGCCAGATAGTCGGCCCAGAGTGCGTCATAACGTCGCCCCAGCTCGTAGAGGTATTCCCAGGTGAACAAGCCGCTGTCGTGACCGTCGTCGAAGGTCAGTTTCAGTGCGTAGTGACCGGCCGGTTCCAGCTTGCTCAGGCCGACGTTGAGCTTGCCGAATTGCAGGATCGGTTTGCCGTGGCCCTGGACCTCGGCGGAGGGGGAATGCACGCGCAGGAATTCGGCGGGCAGGGTGTATTCCTCGCCGGATGCGTAGGTGAGCGTCAGGGTTTTCGAGGCTTTGTGCAGTTTGATGTCGGTGGGGATCGTGTTGGTCATGGGGCCAGTCATCCGTCTGAAAAGAGGCCCTGTGTCAGCGGACCCTTGTGGCGAGGAAATTTATCCCCGATCGGCTGCGCAGCAGTCGCAAAATCATCACACGCGGTGTCTCAGAACTACCGCGTCAGCTGGTTTTGGGGCCGCTTCGCTGCCCATCGGGGATAAATCTCCTCACCACAAAAGCCCGCCCACACAGAAGGTGACCTACAGGATATAACGGGACAGGTCTTCGTTCTGCGCCAATTCGCCCAGGTGGCTGTTGACGTATTCGGCGTCGATCAGAATCGGCTTCTCATCGTGGGTGCTGGCCAGGTCGCCGGCACTGAACGACACCTCTTCCAGCAGACGCTCAAGCAGCGTGTGCAGGCGACGGGCACCGATGTTCTCGGTCTTCTCGTTGACCTGCCAGGCTATCTCCGCCAGACGCTTGATGCCTTCGGGCTGGAACTGGATGTTCAGGCCTTCGGTTTTCAGCAGCGCGCAGTATTGCTCGGTGAGCGAGGCGTGCGGTTCGCTGAGGATGCGTTCGAAGTCTTCCGGGCTCAGCGCCTTGAGTTCGACGCGGATCGGCAGACGGCCCTGCAGTTCCGGCACCAGATCGCTCGGCTTGCTCAGGTGGAACGCACCGGAGGCGATGAACAGGATGTGGTCGGTCTTGACCATGCCCAGCTTGGTGTTGACGGTGCAGCCTTCGATCAGCGGCAGCAGGTCGCGCTGTACGCCTTCGCGGGACACATCGGCACCGCCGACATTGCCGCGTTTGGCGACCTTGTCGATCTCGTCGATGAACACGATGCCGTGCTGCTCGACCGCTTCCAGCGCCTTGGCCTTCAACTCTTCTTCGTTGACCAGGCGGCCAGCCTCTTCGTCGCGCACCAGCTTCAGCGCTTCCTTGACCTTGAGCTTGCGGGCCTTTTTCTTGCCCTTGCCCATGTTGGCGAACAGGTTCTGCAACTGGCTGGTCATCTCTTCCATGCCTGGCGGCGTGGCGATTTCGATGCCGGACACTTCAGCGACTTCGATCTCGATTTCCTTGTCGTCCAACTGACCTTCGCGCAGGCGCTTGCGGAACAGTTGGCGGGTGTTGGAATCGGTGCTCGGGGTTTCTTCATTGCTGAAGCCCATGCGCGCCGGTGGCAGCAGCGCGTCGAGGATGCGATCCTCGGCGGCGTCTTCGGCGCGGTGACGCACGCGGGTCATTTCCTGCTCGCGCAGCATCTTGATCGCGGCGTCGGCCAGATCACGGATGATCGATTCGACGTCACGGCCAACGTAGCCGACTTCGGTGAACTTGGTCGCCTCGACCTTGATGAACGGCGCGTTGGCCAGTTTCGCCAAGCGACGGGCAATTTCGGTTTTACCGACACCGGTCGGGCCGATCATCAGGATGTTCTTCGGGGTCACTTCAACACGCAGCTCTTCAGGCAGCTGCATGCGGCGCCAGCGGTTGCGCAAGGCAATCGCGACGGCGCGCTTGGCATCGTCCTGGCCGATGATGTGGCGGTTGAGTTCGTGGACGATTTCGCGGGGAGTCATGGACATAATAATTGACGGTCCTCAAGCAGAAACAAGCCGTGGCACAAGGCCGACTCAGGCTTCTTCAGCGAGATCCTGCTCCTCAATGGTCTGAGTGTGGTTGGTGAATACACAGATGTCGGCGGCGATACCGAGAGCGGTTTCGACGATTTCACGGGCCGACAGGTCGGTCTTTTTCAGCAGTGCGCTGGCTGCAGCCTGGGCGTAACCGCCACCGGAACCCATGGCGATCAGGCCGTTTTCGGGTTCGACCACGTCACCGTTGCCGGTGATGATCAGCGAGGCGTCCTTGTTGGCGACCGCGAGCATGGCTTCAAGGCGGCTGAGGGAGCGGTCGGTGCGCCATTCTTTGGCGAGTTCGACAGCGGCGCGGATCAGGTGGCCCTGATGTTTCTCGAGCTGGCCTTCGAAACGTTCGAAGAGCGTAAAGGCGTCGGCGGTGGCACCGGCGAAACCGGCGATGACCTGGCCGTGGTACAGACGGCGAACTTTCTTCGCGTTGCCTTTCATGACGGTGTTGCCCAGAGAAACCTGGCCGTCGCCGCCCATGACGACTTTGCCGTGGCGGCGGACTGAAACGATGGTGGTCAAGGGAAGAGTCTCCACACAGCGGGGCGAAAGTGCCTTATGCCCATTCATATGGGGGTGCTGGAGAGGATTTCAACCGTAGCGCAGGAGATGGGACGAGCGGTGTCTTGTATTTTGATCGTTCCCACGCTCTGCGTGGGAATGCAGCCCGGGACGCTCCGCGTCCCTTCACTGCTGGGCCGCAGAGCGTCCCTTGAGGCGTTCCCACGCAAAGCGTGGGAACGATCGGCCGAGCTTCAGCGGCTCTGGCGTTGTTGTAACAACAAATTGCTGAAGCCGCTGCCCGCCAGTTGTTTCTGCGCGGTGGTCAGTTGTTCGCGGTTGCTGAACGGGCCGACCAATACGCGGTACCAGGTTTCGTCCTTCACCGTGCCCGACTCAACCGAAACGGCCTGGCCGAGCAGAATGATCTGCGCCCGAACCTTGTCCGCATCCGCCTCTTTGCGGAACGAGCCGGCCTGGAGGAAGAACTTGGTCACAGGTGCGGCCTTGCTCACCGGTGGCGCTGGCGGCGGGGTGATCCCGGCCAGGGCTGCCTGAGCGCGCGCGGTGTCGATCTTCGCCGCTTCCGCCGGGGTCACCGGAGTCGTCGGGATGTTCGGCACTTGTGGCGTCGGCAGAGTCTTCTCCGGCACCGCATCCGGCGGCACGATCACTTCCGATTCCGGCAGCAGGGTGTAGAAGTCGTACTTCGGCTTCACCGGTTGCGTCGGGCTCGGCGGGGTCTTGTTGGCCTCGGCGATCTTCGACGCTTTCTGCTGTTGCGCTTGCTCGACTTTCTCGCGTTTGACCGTGTCGCTGCCCTTGCCCGGCTCCAGTTTCATCAGGAACACGATGAACGCACCGACCGTCAGGCCGATGGCCATCCACAGCCAACCCGGGATCGGTTGCTTTGCAGGAGCTTGGTAACGGCTGGCGCCACGCTTGGGTGCAGGTTTTTTCTTGGCAGCCAACTTACATGCGCTCCAGAGTTTCCAGGCCCAACAGTTCCAGGCCTTGCTTGAGAGTGCGACCGGTCAGCGCGGCCAGACGCAGACGGCTCTGCATCTGGGCCGGCGTTTCGGCGGCGAGGATCGGGCAGTTCTCATAGAAGCTGGAGAACAGACCGGCGACGTCATACAGGTAGGTGCAGAGAATGTGCGGGGTGCCTTTTTCCGCGACGCTGTTCAGCACTTCGCCGAACTGCGCCAGCTTCGCCGCCAGCTCTTGCTCGTGCGCGGCTTCGAGGACGATCTGGCCATCGACTTCGCTGAAGTCCTTGCCGAGTTTGCGGAATACGCCAGCGACACGGGTGTAGGCGAATAGCAGGTACGGCGCGCTGTTGCCTTCGAAATTCAGCATCAGGTCGAAGTTGAAGCTGTAGTCGCTGGTGCGGTGCTTCGACAGGTCGGCGTATTTCACCGCGCCGATGCCGACGACTTTGGCGATGTTGCGCAGTTCGTCTTCAGCCAGCTCCGGGTTCTTTTCTTTCACCAGGTTGTAGGCACGTTCCTGCGCTTCGGTCAGCAGGTCGATCAGCTTCACGGTGCCGCCGTCACGGGTCTTGAACGGACGGCCATCGGCGCCGTTCATGGTGCCGAAGCCCATGTGCTCCATCTCCATCGGATGGGTCACGAAACCGGCCTTGCGTGCCACGGCGAACACTTGCTGGAAGTGCAGGGCCTGACGCTGGTCGACGAAGTACAGCGCACGATCAGCCTTGAGCTTGCCACTGCGATAGCGCACGGCGGCCAGGTCAGTGGTGGCGTACAGGTAGCCGCCGTCAGCCTTGACGATGATCACCGCCAGCGGGTCGCCGTCGGCGTTCTTGAACTCGTCGAGGAACACGCACTGCGCGCCGTTGCTTTCGACCAGCATGCCAGCGGCCTTCAGGTCGTTGACCACGTTGATCAGGTCGTCGTTATAGGCGCTTTCGCCCATCACGTCGGCCATGGTCAGTTTGACGTTGAGCAGTTCGTAGATCTTCTGGCAGTGCGACAGCGAGATGTCCTTGAACTTGGTCCACAGCGCCAGGCACTCGGCATCACCGGCCTGCAGCTTGACCACCAGGCCACGGGCGCGGTCGGCGAACTCTTCGGACTCGTCGAAACGCTGCTTGGCGGCGCGGTAGAAGTTTTCCAGATCAGACAGCTCGTCGCTGGTGATCGGGTTTTCCTGCAGATACGCCATCAACATGCCGAACTGGGTGCCCCAGTCGCCCACGTGGTTCTGGCGGATCACTTGGTCGCCGAGGAATTCAAGCACGCGAGCCACGCCGTCGCCGATGATGGTCGAGCGCAAGTGGCCGACGTGCATCTCTTTGGCCAGGTTCGGCGCCGACAGGTCAACCACGGTGCGTTGCGCCGGGCCGGCCTTGCGCACGCCCACGTTGGCGTCGGCAAGCGCCGCGTCGAGACGCGAGGCCAGGGCCTGGGTGTTCTGGAAGAAATTGATGAAGCCTGGGCCGGCGATTTCGGCCTTGGTGACGTTTTCGTCGGCCGGCAGCGCGGCGATGATTTTCTCCGCCAGATCGCGCGGTTTCATGCCCGCAGGCTTGGCCAGCATCATGGCGATGTTGCTGGCGAAGTCGCCGTGGGTCTTGTCACGGGCGTTCTCCACCTGAATCGCCGGCGACAGGCCTTCAGGCAACACACCTTCGTTGACGAGTTGGGTGAGGGCTTGTTGGATCAGCTGGCGAATGGTGTCTTTCATGGTCTTCTCTTTCGACCGCAAGCGCGGCGGCGCATCGATGCGCGGGTGGAAAAACTGGGCATTATCCGTTGCGAAGACGGGCTTGCCAACCTTAGCAGGCAGGATGTGGATGTGTGGTGACAAATAGCGCGCTTTCGCGAGCAGGCTCGCTCCCACGTTGGATCTGCGGTGTTCATACATTATGTGTCTGGCATCAATCCCTCGTGGGAGCGAGCCTGCTCGCGAAGGCGATGTTCAGATCAATACAAATCCACGGGATCAACATCCAGCGACCAGCGCACCGCCCGCCCGCTCGGCATCTGTTCCAGCTCCAGCAACCAACTGGCGAGCAGCCGATGCAGCGGCGCCCGCGCCGTCGCTTGCACCAACAGCTGTGCACGATAGCGTCCGGCGCGGCGCTCCATTGGCGCCGGCACCGGCCCGAGCAATTCGATGCCGGTCAGCTTCTGCTCAGTGAGCAAGCGCTCGGCCGCGCTGCAGGCTTCATCGAGAAAGCCTTCGGCCTGCCCCGGCTTGTGCGCTTCGGCGCGCAACAACGCCAGATGTGAAAACGGTGGCAAACCCGCAGCGCGGCGCTCACTCAAAGCCTGCTCGGCAAAGGCGAAGTAACCCTGCTCGGTCAATTGCACCAATAAAGGATGGTCGGCCAGATGCGTCTGAATGATCACCTTGCCCGGCTCTTCCGCCCGGCCTGCGCGCCCGGCCACCTGCACAATCAATTGCGCCATGCGCTCGCTGGCGCGGAAGTCGCCGGAGAACAGCCCGCCGTCGGCATCGAGAATCGACACCAGTGTGACCCGGGGGAAGTGGTGCCCCTTGGCCAACATCTGTGTGCCGACCAGAATGCACGGCTTGCCCTTCTGAATCGTCGCGAACAACTGATTCATCGCGTCCTTGCGCGAAGTGCTGTCGCGGTCGACGCGCAGCACCGGGTAATCCGGGAACAGAATCGCCAGCCGTTCCTCGGCGCGCTCGGTGCCGGCACCCACCGGGCGCAGATCGACCTTGTTGCACTTGGGGCACTGGCGCGGCACGCGTTCGACGTAGCCACAATGGTGGCAGCGCAGCTCGCCATAGCGCTGGTGCACGGTCATCCGCGCATCGCAGCGCGAGCACTCGGACATCCAGCCGCAATCGTGGCACAGCAACGTCGGCGCAAAGCCGCGCCGGTTGAGGAACACCAGCACCTGCTGGCCGGCCGCGAGGGTCTGGCCGATGGCTTGCTGCATCGGCCCGGAAATGCCGCTGTCCAGCGGACGGCTTTTCACATCCAGACGCAAGAAGCGTGGTTGCTTGGCACCGCCGGCGCGTTCGTTGATGCGCAGCAGGCCGTAGCGACCGGTGTAGGCGTTGTGCAGGCTTTCCAGCGACGGCGTGGCGGAGCCGAGGACGATCGGGATGTTTTCCTGGCGTGCGCGCACCAGCGCCAGATCGCGGGCGTGGTAGCGCAGGCCTTCCTGCTGTTTATAGGAGCCGTCGTGCTCTTCGTCGACGATGATCAGCCCCGGGTTCTTCATCGGCGTGAACAGCGCCGAGCGGGTGCCGATAATAATGTCGGCCTCGCCGTCACGGGCGGCGAGCCAGGCGTCGAGGCGCTCGCGGTCGTTGACCGCTGAGTGCAGCAAGGCGATGCGGGCGTTGAAGCGCTGCTCGAAGCGCGCCAGGGTCTGCGGGCCGAGGTTGATCTCCGGGATCAGCACCAGCGCCTGCTTGCCGGCTTCAAGGGTTTCGCGAATCAACTGCAAATAGACTTCAGTCTTGCCACTGCCGGTGACCCCGGCCAAGAGAAAGGCGTGGTAACTGTCAAAGCCGGCGCGGATCGCCTCGTATGCGGCGCGTTGCTCGCTGTTCAGCGGCAACTCCGGTTGCGCCAGCCAGTGCTCATGGCGCACGCCGGGGGCGTGCCGCCGGATCTCCACTTGTACCAGATTCTTGGCCAGCAACAGGTCGAGGCTGTCTTTGCTCAGCATCAGTTTGCTCAACAACTGATGGGCGACGCCGTGCGGGTGTTGCGCGAGCGTCGCCAGCGCTTCACGTTGCCGTGGGGCGCGGGCGATGCGCGGATCATCCAGGCTGGCCCCGGGTGTAATCGACCAGAAACGTTCCTGACGGGCCTCGGCCAGTTCGCCCTGACGCAGTAGCACCGGCAGTGCCCAGCTCAATGTGTCGCCGAGGCTGTGCTGGTAATACTGCGATGTCCACAGGCACAGCTTGAACAGTGCTGGCGGCAGCGGCGGCTCGGTATCGAGCAGGGCCAGCGCCGGTTTGAGTTTCTCCGCCGGCACTTCGCTGGTGTCCGTGACCTCGACCAGAATCCCGATCATCTCGCGTCGACCGAATGGCACCCGCAGGCGCATGCCTGGCTGCAACTGGGCACGCAGCACCCCGACCGGCGCTCGATAGTCGAACAGGCGGCGCAGGGGCGAAGGCAGGGCGAGGCGCAGAATGGCGTCGGGCACGCGGGGGGTCTCGATCAACAGGCGATTAAAAGGACTGCGTACATAACTTGTGGGAGCGAGCCGGCTTGCGAAAGCGGTGTGTCAGGCGGCTGATATGCTGGTTGATAGATCGTCTTCGCGAGCAGGCTCGCTCCCACAGGGACAGCGCAATGGGCCGGGAGCCTAGCAGACGGTCGGTCTCAGGGACAGCTTGCGCGATTGACATTGTCTGGTAGAATCCGCGGCCTAATTACGTGCGGTATTCAACAATAGTGTTGGGTGGCGGCACGCTAGCCTGAGGAATACACCATGAAAGCCGATATCCACCCGAATTACCCAGAAATCGCTGTTACCTGCTCGTGCGGTAACAAGTTTGAAACTCGTTCGACCTTCGGCAAAGCCCTGGCGATCGACGTTTGCAACGAATGCCACCCGTTCTACACCGGTAAGCAGAAGACTCTGGACACCGGCGGCCGCGTGCAGAAGTTCGCAGACCGTTTCGCTACTTTCGGCGTTGGCAAAAAAGCCTGAGGCTGATCATTTTGGAAGGTCGTTTCGACTTCTCCAGACTGATGAAAAAGGCGTCCCTTGCGGGCGCCTTTTTTGTGTCTGCGATTTGGCTGTCCGGTGCACAGGCCTTTTGCCCGGCACCTGCGGGACTGACCAGCGTTGCCGTGCAGCGCGTAGTCGATGGCGACACGCTGCGCCTGAGCGATGGGCGCAGCGTACGGATGATCGGCCTCAACACACCTGAACTGGGCAAGCAGGGCCGCAGCGACGAACCCTTTGCGGTGGCGGCACGCAAACGCCTGCAAGCGCTGGTGGATGCCAGCGGCGGACGCGTCGGTTTGCTGCCCGGCAAGCAAGCCAAAGACCATTACGGCCGTACGCTTGCGTATATTTACAGCGCCAGTGGCGCCAATCTCGAAGCGAAAATGCTCGCCGATGGCCTCGGTTTCCAGGTCGCAGTCGCGCCGAATGTCGATCTTGTTGCCTGTCAGCAAGCCGCCGAACGCAGTGCGCGAAAGGCCGGGCTGGGCCTCTGGCGGCAGTCACCTGTACTGAAAGTGGAGCAGATCCAGCGCTCGGGTTTCGCCGTGATCAGTGGGCGTGTGAGCAAGGTTCAGCGCAATCGCGGCGGAATCTGGATCGAGTTGCAGGGCTTGCTTGTACTGCGCGTTGCACCCAATCTGGTCGGACAATTCGACAATGCCCGTTTGCAGGCGCTGAAAGGCAAGCAGATCGAGGCTCGTGGCTGGATCGTCGATCGTTCGCGGCGCGGTGGACTGCAATCCGGTCAGTCACGTTGGCTGCTGTCGCTGACCGATCCTTCGATGTTGCAAGTGCTGCGCTAAAGAAAATTGTAGACATTTTTTCTATCGATTGTGAACAGTCAAGCCCTTGTGCGCCGTGGCTCTTGGCCCAAAGTCGTAGGACAGGGCGCTTGACAGGGGTGACTGCTCAGTCTTGTGGGGACTTTGCGAGGCGCGTATCCTCGCTGACCAGTCTGTCCAACAGTAAAAAGCGGAATGCCAAAATGTCTGATCTGAAAACTGCCGCTCTCGAATATCATGCCAATCCTCGTCCAGGGAAGCTGAGTGTCGAGCTCACCAAGGCCACTGCTACCGCCCGCGACCTGTCGCTGGCCTACAGCCCCGGCGTAGCTGAACCAGTGCGTGAGATCGCCCGCGATCCTGAACTGGCCTACAAATACACCGGCAAGGGCAACCTGGTTGCAGTCATTTCCGATGGCACCGCGATTCTCGGTCTGGGTAACCTCGGCCCATTGGCTTCCAAGCCAGTGATGGAAGGTAAAGGTGTGCTGTTCAAGCGCTTCGCCGGCATCGACGTGTTCGACATCGAAGTCGACTCCGAAAGCCCGCAAGCCTTCATCGACACCGTAAAACGTATCTCCATCACTTTCGGTGGCATCAACCTGGAAGATATCAAGGCACCTGAGTGCTTTGAGATCGAACGCGCTCTGATCGAGCAGTGCGACATTCCGGTATTCCACGATGACCAGCACGGCACCGCGATCGTGACCGCTGCGGGCATGATCAACGCCCTGGAAATCGCCGGCAAAACCCTGCCGGAAGCCAAGATTGTCTGCCTCGGTGCCGGCGCTGCGGCCATCTCCTGCATGAAGTTGCTGGTGAGCATGGGCGCGAAGATCGAAAACATCTTCATGGTTGACCGTACCGGCGTGATTCACTCCGGCCGTGACGACTTGAACCAGTACAAAGCCGTGTTCGCTCACGCGACCGACAAGCGCACCCTGGCTGATGCTCTGAAAGGCGCTGACGTGTTCGTCGGCCTGTCGGGCCCGAACCTGCTGAGCGCGGAAGGCCTGCTGTCGATGGCGGCCAACCCGATCGTCTTCGCCTGCTCGAACCCGGATCCGGAAATCTCCCCGGAGCTGGCGCACGCCACCCGCAACGACGTGATCATGGCCACCGGTCGTTCCGACTACCCGAACCAGGTCAACAACGTACTGGGCTTCCCGTTCATCTTCCGCGGTGCCCTGGACGTTCGCGCCAAGCGCATCAACGAAGAGATGAAAGTGGCTGCGGCCAACGCCCTGCGTGAACTGGCCAAACTGCCAGTGCCTCAGGACGTGTGCGATGCTTACGGCGGTGCGCCGCTGGAATTCGGTCGTGAGTACATCATTCCGAAGCCAATGGACAAGCGCCTGATCACCCTGATCTCCGACGCTGTGGCCAAGGCCGCGATCGAGACGGGTGTGGCAACCCTGCCGTATCCGAAGAACTACCCGCTGAAAAGCGTGGATGACGTGTTCAACGGCTAAGTTGTTGTAGCGCTTCAACTGAAAGCCCCGGCTCGTGAGAGTCGGGGCTTTTTTGTGCCTGTGTGATTTGTGGTGTTCTTCAGTGCCCCTTCGCGAGCAAGCCCGCTCCCACAGGAATCTGGGGGTGTACATGAAGTGTGTGAATACTGCAAAACCCTGTGGGAGCGGGCTTGCTCGCGAAGAGGCCGGCCCAGGCCATACAAAACCGATAGGCAATAAAAAGCCCCGCACTTCTCTCGAAGGCGGGGCTTTTCAGTGGCAGTGGATCAGAACAGGTCGATCGGCGCCTGCTCATCCGCTGGCAGCGGGCTACCTGGCGCAGTGCCATTGCCCAGCTCATTCACCGACGGCGGGGTGTCTTCAGACTTGAACAGCTCAAAGTACGCGCCCGGTGTGCTTGGCGTTGCCGCGCGACCGCTGGCCGGATCCACCCGCAGGCTGAGGATGCCTTCCGGCTCAGGCTGCACGTGCGGCGGCTTGTCCTTCAGCGCAGCCGACATGTAGTTCATCCAGATCGGCAGTGCCACGGTGCCACCGAACTCGCGGCGACCGAGACTTTCCGGCTGGTCGAAACCGGTCCACACGGTGGTCACGTAATCGGCGTTGTAACCGGAGAACCACGCATCCTTCGATTCGTTGGTGGTACCGGTCTTGCCTGCGATGTCGCTGCGGCCCATGGCCAGTGCGCGGCGACCGGTGCCGAGCTTGATCACGTCCTGCAGCATGCTGTTGAGGATGTACGTGGTGCGGCCATCGACAATCCGCTCGGCCACGGCCGGTGCCTGTGGCGCGGCGGCAGCGCCCGGGGCTTCACCCGGTACTGGCGCGGCGTTGACGGTGATCGGCTGAGACGCCGGCGCGGCAAGGCCATCTGTGGCCGAGCTGCCCTGTGGCACGGTCGGCGGGTTGGCGACGAACAGCGTGTCGCCGTTACGGCTTTCGATCTTGTCGATGATGTACGGGGTGATCTTGAAGCCGCCGTTGGCAAAAGCACTCCAGCCGGTGGCGATTTCCATCGGGGTCAGAGTCGCGGTGCCCAGGGCCAGCGACAGGTTCGGCGGCAGATCCTGCTTGTTGAAGCCGAAGCGGGTGATGTAGTCGATGGTCTTGCCCACGCCCATCGCCTGCAGCAGGCGGATCGACACCAGGTTACGCGACTTGTAAAGCGCTTCGCGCAGACGGATCGGACCGAGGAAGGTGTTGGTGTCGTTCTTCGGCCGCCAGACTTTGTCCAGGTACTCGTCGACGAACACGATCGGGGCATCGTTGACCAGGGTTGCGGCGGTGTAGCCGCTGTCCAGCGCAGCGCTGTAGACGAACGGCTTGAAGCTCGAACCTGGCTGACGTTTGGCCTGCAGGGCGCGGTTGTAATTGCTCTGCTCGAATGCGAAGCCGCCGACCAGCGAGCGAATCGCGCCGTTCTGCGGATCCAGCGATACCAGCGCGCCTTGCGCCTGCGGGATCTGGCTGAACTTCAGCGAGTTGTTCGGCTGACGCTGTACGCGAATCAGGTCGCCGACCTGTGCCACATCCGACGGCTGACGCGGTGCGGCGCCCATGCTGTTGGTATTGAGGAACGGGCGCGCCCATTTCATGGTGTCCCAGGCAACGTGCTCTTCGCCGGTACGGGTCAGCACCTGCAAGCCATTCTTGTCGACCTGAGTGACGATGGCCGGCTCCAGGCTGCTGATAGTGCGCTGCTTGGTCAGCTCGGTCGCCCATGCCTCGTGGGTCTTGCCCGGCAGGCGCGACTCGGGGCCGCGGTAGCCATGACGCTGGTCGTAGGTCATCAAGCCTTCGTGCAGGGCGGTGTTGGCCATTTCCTGCAAGTTGCTCGGCACCGTGGTGGTGACGCGGAAACCTTCGGTATAGGCGTCGCTGCCGTAGCGGCCGACCATTTCGGCGCGGGCCATTTCAGCAATGTACGGCGCGTTCACTTCCGGGGTCGGTACGTGGTAGCTGGCGTTCAGCGGCTCGTTGATCGCAGCGGTGTAGTCAGCCTCGGAAATCTTCCCGAGCTTGTACATGCGGCCGAGGATCCAGTCGCGACGTTCCTTGCTGCGTGCCGGGTTGGCCAGCGGGTTGAAGCGCGACGGGGCTTTCGGCAGGCCGGCGATCATCGCCATCTGCGCCAGGCTGATGTCGCGGATCGACTTGCCGTAATACACCTGCGCCGCCGCCTCAATGCCGTAGGCACGGTTGCCCAGATAGATCTTGTTCACGTACAGCTCGAGGATCTCGTCCTTGGTCAACTGCCGTTCGATCTGCAGGGCCAGGAGGATTTCCGTGGTTTTGCGCGAGAAGCTGCGCTCGCTGGTCAGGAAGAAGTTCTTCGCCACCTGCATGGTGATGGTGCTGCCGCCGGACTGAATGTGTCCGCTTTTGACCAGTTGGGTTGCGGCACGCATCAGGCTGCTCGGATCGACGCCATAGTGGTTGGCGAAATTGTCGTCTTCAGCACTTAGTAACGCATTAATGAAATTGGGCGGAATGTCGGCGAAACGGATCGGAGTACGGCGCATTTCGCCAAATTCTGCGATCAACTTGTTGTCGCTGCTGTAGACCCGCAGCGGAATCTGCAACTGAATGCTTCTCAGCGCCTCCACAGACGGCAAACCCGGACTAAGGTAAAGAAACGCGCCGCTGAGACCTAAAAGCAGTCCGCAGAAAACGGCGACGATGGACCAACCGAAAAATTTCAGCAGACGAATCAAGGCTTTTGGACATCCAGGGCAAAGAATGAATTTGGCGACAGGGTTCCGGTAACACACAGAACAGCCTGGGCCGGCAGTAAAAAGCGGAAAAAAACGCTGGGCATTATAAGCACTTTTCTGCTGGGGGCGTCATTTGCGCTTCTGTCAAGACGGGGTGAAGGAACGCAATGCGTATTACAGAGTCCGTAACTCACGGAAAGTCATAGGGAATTGGTAGTGCTGGGACTCTTCAATAAAAAGACCAATATGTTACTGGGGATCGACATCAGCTCCACGTCGGTGAAGCTGTTGGAGCTGAGCCGCCAGGGCGAGCGCTATCGGGTCGAGGCCTATGCGGTGGAACCGCTGCCGCCCAATGCCGTGGTCGAAAAGAACATCGCCGAACTCGAAGGTGTGGGTCACACCTTGTCCCGGGTGCTGGTCAAGGCGCGCACCGGGCTCAGGAGCGTGGCGGTGGCAGTGGCCGGTTCTGCGGTGATCACCAAGGTCATCGAAATGGACGCCGGGCTGACCGACGACGAGCTGGAAAACCAGCTGAAGATCGAAGCCGACCAGTACATTCCCTACCCGCTGGACGAAGTCGCCATCGATTTCGAAGTTCAGGGTGTGTCGCCGCGCAACCCGGAACGGGTCAACGTGTTGCTCGCCGCCTGCCGCAAGGAAAACGTCGAAGTCCGCGAAGCGGCGCTGGCGCTGGCGGGGCTGACTGCGCGGGTGGTCGATGTCGAGGCCTACGCACTGGAGCGCTCATTCGGTCTGCTAGCCACCCAGTTGGCGGCCTCGCAGGAGCGCCTGACGGTCGCGGTGGTGGACATCGGCGCGACCATGACCACCCTCAGCGTGCTGCACAACGGCCGCATCATCTATACCCGCGAGCAACTGTTCGGTGGTCGGCAACTGACCGAAGAGATCCAGCGTCGCTATGGCCTGACCGTCGAGCAGGCCGGACTGGCGAAAAAGCAGGGTGGCCTGCCCGACGACTATGTCAGCGAAGTCTTGCAGCCGTTCCGTGATGCGCTGGTGCAGCAGGTGTCGCGTTCATTGCAGTTTTTCTTTGCCTCCGGGCAGTACAACGCCGTCGATCACATCCTTTTGGCCGGTGGCACGGCGTCGGTGCCAGGGTTGGATCGCCTGATCGAGCAACGGCTGGGCACTCCGACTCAAGTCGCCAATCCGTTTTCCAATATGGCCTTGAGCAGCAAGGTCAACGCGGGGGCCCTGGCCAGTGATGCGCCGGCCTTGATGATCGCCTGCGGGCTCGCGCTCAGGAGTTTCGACTGATGGCGCGGATCAACCTTCTCCCCTGGCGTGAGGAGCGCCGCGAAGAACGGCGCAAACGCTTCCTGCTGATCCTGATCGGGGTGTTCGTCGGTTCGGTGGGCGCGGTGTTCATCGCCAATCAGATATTCAATACCGCCATTGAGCGGCAGGCAGCGCGCAATGCCTACGTCGGCAAACAGATTGCCGTGGTCGACGAGCGGATCAAGCAGATCAGCGAACTCAAGGCTCGGCGCCAACAGTTGGTCGAACGCATGCGCATCATCCAGGACCTGCAGGGCAACCGGCAGATCAGCGGGCGAATCTTCGATCAACTGGCGCGCACCCTGCCGGACGGCGTGTATTTCACCAGTGTGAAGCTGGTGGGCAAGACCCTGACCATCAGTGGTGCGGCCGAGTCCAACAATCGGGTTTCGGAGTTGATGCGCAACCTGGATGCCTCCGACTGGTTTGACGCACCGAGCCTCAACGAGGTGAAAGCGACGACCGCCGGTCAGGTGGATCAGGCCAACGTCTTTCAGTTGACCGTCCGTCAGACTCAGCCAGCAGCCGTGGAGGGCGAAAAATGAAACCGTCCGAATGGCTGCAGGGTTTGCGCAACATCGACTTCAACGATCTGGACACCAGCAACATCGGTTCCTGGCCGGCCGCAGTGAAAACCATCGCCGGGGCGTTGCTGGCGGTGCTGGTGTTGGCACTTGGCTATAACTTTTTCATCAGCGACATGGAAAACCAGCTTGAAGCCAAGCGTCAGGAAGAAGACACCTTGAAGGAACAATTCGCCAGCAAGGCGCACATGGCCGCCAATCTGGAGCTGTACACCCAGCAGATGAAGGAGATGGAGAACTCCTTCGGCGTGCTCCTGCGGCAATTGCCCAGCGACACTGAAGTCCCCGGTTTGCTGGAGGACATCACCCGTACCGGATTGGGCAGCGGCCTCGAATTCGAAGAGATCAAGCTGCTGCCGGAAGTGACCCAGCCGTTCTACATCGAATTGCCGATCCAGATCACCGTCACCGGGGCCTATCACGATCTTGCGACCTTCGTCAGTGGCGTCGCGGGGTTGCCACGGATCGTCACCTTGCACGATTTCGAGCTGGCCCCCGCCAACCCGGACGGCGGCACGAAGCTGCGCATGAGCATCCTCGCCAAGACTTACCGCTATAACGACAAGGGGCTGGAAAAATGACCCCGATGCGTTATTTCGCCCTGTCTATGGTGCTGGTGGGGCTGAGCGGTTGCGGCAGCAATGATGAGTTCAGCGACCTCGACGCTTACATGAACGAGGTGCGTCTGCGACCGGCGGGGCGGATCGAGCCGACGCCAACTTTCCATTCCTACCCCACGTTCACCTACAGCGCGGCCAACCTGCGCAGCCCGTTTTCGCGTCAGGTGCGGGTCGATCTGGCTGGTCAGCAGCGCGGCGCGCGTAACGTCAAACCCGACCCGAACCGGGTCAAGCAATACCTCGAAGGTTTCAACATCGAGCAGTTTGAAATGGTCGGCACGATCTCCAATGCCTCCGGCTCCTTTGCCCTGTTGCGTGGGGCGGGCGGGGTGCATCGGTTGAAAGTCGGCGACTACCTGGGGCGCAACGACGGGCGCATCGTCGCCATCAGCGCCACTCAGGTCGATGTGGTCGAGATCGTGCCCGACGGCGAAGGCGCCTGGCTGGAACGTCCGCGCACCATTCCTTTGAAAGAGCACTCATAGTGGAAGTCGAACAATGAACAGGATTTTCTCCACCCTCGGTTTTTCGCTATGGATAGCGCTGCTTTCACCGATGGTTCTGGCGGCCAGCCTGAAGACGCTGGATGTGGCGGCATTGCCCGGCGACCGCGTCGAGCTGAAGCTGTCCTTCGACGGCCCGCCCCCACAGCCCAAGGGCTACACCACCGAGTCGCCGGCACGAATCGCGCTGGATCTGCCGGGTGTCGCCAGTCAGCTGACGAGCAAGACCCGCGATCTGGGCAGCGGCAACGCACGCAGCGCCACGGTGGTCGAGGCCAATGATCGCACGCGATTGATCATCAACCTGACGCAGCTTAGCCCTTACACTTTCCGGGTCGAGGGCAACAATCTGTTCGTGGTGGTCGGGCAGGGCGCCAAGCCTGCTGCACCACGTCCGGCCGCTGTTGCGCCACGGCCAGCCGCAGCTCCGGCGAAGGTTTACGCGCCTGTCGCCAAAGCCATTCGTGGCGTCGACTTCCAGCGCGGCACCGCCGGGGAGGGCAACGTAGTTATCGACTTGTCGGACCCTGCCATCGCCCCGGACATCCAGGAGCATGACGGCAAGATCATCCTCAGCTTTGCCCGCACCCAGTTGCCCGACCGACTGCGGGTGCGCCTCGACGTCAAGGATTTCGCCACCCCGGTGCAGTTCGTCAACAGCGCCGCGACCGGCGATCGCGCGATCATTACCATCGAGCCCAGCGGCACTTTCGACTATTCGACCTACCAGACCGACAACAAGCTGACTGTCAGTATTCGCCCGATGACGGTCGATGACCTGCAAAAGCGCAATGCTGAACGCCAGGCCTACAGTGGCGAAAAACTCTCGCTGAATTTCCAGGACATCGACGTACGCTCGGTGCTGCAACTGATCGCCGACTTCACCAACCTCAATCTGGTGGCCAGCGACACGGTGCAGGGCGGCATCACCTTGCGCCTGCAAAACGTACCGTGGGATCAGGCTCTGGACCTGGTGCTGAAAACCAAGGGGCTGGATAAACGCAAGATCGGCAACGTGTTGCTGGTGGCGCCGGCTGACGAAATCGCTGCCCGTGAGCGTCAGGAACTGGAGTCGCAGAAACAGATCGCCGAACTGGCTCCGCTGCGCCGCGAGCTGCTGCAAGTGAACTACGCCAAGGCGGCGGACATCGCCAAACTGTTCCAGTCGGTGACCAGCGCCGAAGCGAAAATCGACGAGCGCGGCTCGATCACCGTCGATGAGCGGACCAACAACATCATTGCCTACCAGACCCAGGATCGCCTCGACGAGCTGCGACGGATCGTGGCGCAGCTGGATATTCCAGTGCGCCAGGTGATGATCGAGGCGCGAATCGTCGAAGCCAACGTCGATTACGACAAGAGCCTGGGCGTGCGCTGGGGCGGTTCGATCCAGAACAAAGGCAACTGGAACACGTCCGGGGTCAGTAACGGCTCCTCGACAACCATTGGCACGCCGGGCAGCACCAGCACCAACTCGCCATTTGTCGACATGGGCACGGTCGGTAATACCTCTGGGATCGGCATCGCCTTCATCACCGACAACGTGCTGCTCGATCTTGAGCTGACGGCGATGGAGAAAACCGGCAACGGCGAAATCGTCTCCCAACCCAAAGTGGTCACCTCCGACAAGGAGACCGCGAAGATCCTCAAGGGCACCGAGATTCCGTATCAGGAAGCCAGTTCCAGCGGCGCGACTTCGGTGTCATTCAAGGAGGCGTCGCTGTCGCTGGAAGTGACGCCGCAGATCACCCCCGACAACCGCATTATCATGGAGGTCAAGGTCACCAAGGACGAGCCGGACTACCTGAACAAGGTGCAGGATGTGCCGCCGATCAAGAAGAACGAGGTCAACGCCAAAGTGCTGGTGAACGACGGCGAGACCATCGTGATTGGCGGTGTTTTCTCAAATACTCAAAGCAAGGTCGTAGATAAGGTGCCATTTCTTGGCGATGTGCCGTATCTTGGCCGCCTTTTCCGGCGTGATGTGGTTTCGGAGAAAAAATCCGAGCTGCTGGTATTTCTCACTCCGCGTATCATGAATAACCAGGCGATTGCTGTGAGTCGTTGATTCTGTGCGAAATTTGATTCTTGTAGGACCGATGGGCGCTGGAAAAAGCACCATCGGCCGGTTGCTGGCCAAAGAGCTGCGCCTGCCGTTCAAAGATTCCGACAAGGAAATTGAACTGCGCACGGGCGCCAATATCCCGTGGATCTTCGACAAGGAAGGCGAGCCCGGCTTTCGTGACCGTGAGCAGGCGATGATCGCCGAGCTGTGCGCGTTCGACGGCGTGGTGCTGGCGACCGGCGGCGGTGCGGTGATGCGCGACGCCAACCGCAAGGCCCTGCACGAAGGCGGGCGGGTGGTGTATCTGCACGCCTCCGTCGAGCAGCAGGTCGGCCGTACGTCGCGTGATCGCAACCGTCCTTTGCTGCGCACCGCCGATCCGGCGAAGACTCTGCGTGACTTGCTCGAGATTCGCGATCCGCTCTATCGGGAGATCGCCGATCTGGTGGTGGAAACCGACGAACGGCCGCCGCGCATGGTGGTGCTCGACATTCTCGACCGTCTGGCACAGCTTCCACCCCGTTAAAGCGCCGCCGTAAATGCGTTATCCTCGGCGTCCTGCCACCTCCGTCGAGGTTGTGGCGGATGGCGTGCGAGCGGCGTCACATCAGCTAAAGGTCGCGGACATCCAATAATTCAAGGCAGGACGCCTGCTTCCATCTTCACTGTGGGGACACATGCAGACACTCAAGGTCGATTTAGGCGAGCGCAGCTACCCGATTCATATTGGCGAAGGTTTGTTGGATCAGCCCGAGTTGCTGGCGCCGCATATCCATGGGCGGCAAGTAGCAATCATCTCCAACGAGACCGTTGCGCCGCTCTATCTCGAACGTCTGACCCAAAGCCTTGCATCGTTCTCGGTGATTTCCGTGGTGCTGCCGGACGGCGAAGCCTTCAAGAACTGGGAAACCCTGCAACTGATCTTCGACGGCCTGCTGACCGCCCGTCATGACCGCCGCACCACGATCATCGCCCTCGGTGGCGGGGTCATCGGTGACATGGCCGGTTTCGCCGCCGCCTGCTACCAGCGCGGCGTCGATTTCATCCAGATTCCTACCACGCTGCTGTCTCAGGTCGACTCGTCGGTGGGCGGCAAGACCGGCATCAACCATCCGCTGGGCAAGAACATGGTCGGCGCGTTCTACCAGCCGAACGTGGTGCTGATCGATACCGCGTCCCTGAAAACCCTGCCGGCGCGTGAACTGTCGGCAGGCCTGGCGGAAGTCATCAAGTACGGGCTGATCTGCGATGAACCGTTCCTGACCTGGCTCGAAGACAATGTCGACGCCCTGCGTGCGCTGGACCAGAAAGTCCTGACTTACGCCATCGAGCGCTCCTGCGCAGCCAAGGCTGCCGTGGTCGGCGCCGATGAGAAGGAAACTGGCGTACGCGCCACGCTCAACCTCGGCCACACCTTCGGCCACGCCATCGAGACCCACATGGGCTATGGTGTCTGGTTGCATGGTGAGGCGGTCGCTGCTGGCACCGTGATGGCGCTGGAGATGTCCGCGCGCCTGGGCTGGATCAGCGAGCAGGAACGTGATCGCGGCATTCGTCTGTTCCAGCGTGCCGGTCTGCCGGTGATTCCGCCGGAAGAAATGACCGAAGCCGATTTTCTCGAACATATGGCAGTTGATAAAAAAGTGATCGACGGTCGTCTGCGCCTGGTGCTGCTGCGCCGGATGGGCGAAGCGGTGGTGACCGCCGATTATCCGAAAGAGGTTCTACAGGCCACGCTGGGAGCGGATTACCGCGCTCTGGCTCAGCTTAAAGGTTAATAAGATTCCGATGACTAGTTTGCATGCCGACGAGGCGTTCCTCGGCCATTTCCAGTTAAGTCACGACCCGTTCGCGCCGCGGGTGCCGGGCTTCAAATTCTTCCCGGCCCAGCGCAAGCCGGTGCTGGGTCAACTGCACCACCTGGCGCGTTACAGCCAGTTGCTGCTGGTGGTCACCGGCCCGCAAGGCAGCGGCAAGACCCTGTTGCGCCAGGCACTGGTGGCCAGTACCAACAAGCAATCGGTGCAGAGCGTTGTAGTGTCGGCCCGTGGTGCAGGCGATGCCGCCGGCATCCTGCGGCAGGTCGCCCAGGCGCTGAACGTGGCGCAGGCCGAGGTCGGTGCGATTCTGGCGCAAGTGGTACAGCTTGCTCTCACGGGTCAGGAAGTCTATCTGCTGGTGGACGACGCCGAGCAACTTGATGAATCTGCGTTAGAAGCGCTGATGGCGCTGGGCGCCGGTGCACCGGAAGGTCGTCCGCACGTGTTCCTGTTCGGTGAGTCGTCGCTGATCGCTCAGCTGGAGGCTCTGCATCTCGAGGAAGAGCGCTTCCACGTCATCGAATTGCAGCCGTATACCGAAGAGGAAACCCGCGAATACCTCGACCAGCGGCTCGAAGGTGCGGGCCGGGGTGTCGAACTTTTCACCGCGGATCAGATCTCTGATATTCACGAAAGCGCCGAGGGTTGGCCTGGCAACATCAACCAGGTTGCTCGCGATGCACTGATCGAAGTCATGATTGCCAGCCGCTCTGCGGTGAAGCGTCCAAGTATGGGGTTCAACATGCCGAAGAAACACGTATTGGCGATTTCCGCTGTCGTTGTGGTCGCGGTCGCCGCTGCCTGGCTGATGCCGGGTCGCAACAAGGCACCAACCACCGGCGCACCCGCCAACGAACAGGCACAACTGCCGTTGGGTCAGGGCGCCAAGGGTGGCGCGCCGAACGTCGAGTTCGCCGGCAATACCCAGCCAATGCCGCTGCCGTTGGTCGGCAACTCGCAGCCGGTCATGCGTGGCCCGTTGGCTGAAGCCGCTGGTGGCATCACCGAAGGTGACGACGGCGTGCCGCTTGAAGGCTCCAGCGCTACGCCGCCGACCGTCACCACCTCCGCACCGCCGGCAGGTGTTCCGGCCGGTCCGGCACCGACCCCGGTTCCGGTGCCAGCAGCCAAGCCGACTCCAGCGCCGACTCAGATCGCTACGGCCAAACCCGCTCCGGCTCCAGCGGCAAAACCTGCTCCTGCGCCGGCCAAACCCGCTGTAGCAGCCAAACCGGCCGAGAAACCGGTTACCGTCGCCAAAGCCGCCGGTGGCAGCTGGTACGCCGGTCAGCCGACCAGTAACTACGTGGTGCAGATCCTCGGCACCAGCTCCGAAGCCGCCGCACAGAATTTCGTCAAGGAGCAGGGCGGCGAGTACCGTTATTTCAAGAAAGTCCTCAACGGCAAACCTCTCTACGTGATCACCTACGGCAACTTCGCCAATCGTGATGCAGCCGTTTCTGCCATCAAGGCCTTGCCAGCGAAGGTTCAGGCTGGTAAACCTTGGCCTCGCACTGTCGCCAGCGTCCAACAGGAACTGGCAACAACTCGCTGAAGATTCGGCGGCCTTACCCAGGCCGCCTCTCCAAGCACCTCAAAATTTCTACACGTGCGCGCTTCCTTCCAGGTCGCGTGCCTTGTGGTGTCTGCGTCACAGTAGTCTTTGAGTCGTTGCAGTCAGAATTAAAAAAGTTTTGACTAGCACAGCAGATCGCTTTAAACCTTTCACAAATGCGACATGGATTTGCGACATTTCGTCGTCAAATTTGTGAGCGTCTGTGTCGCTGTGTACAATGACCACCCTTTTGCCCCGCTAAGCCGGCGTACGTTCGGCGCGGAATGCAAGTGGTTGAATTGAAAAGAAATTTGCCTCGAAAAGAGGCAGCCTGGTGAGAAAGTGTCTATGAAAGCAGGTCTGTACCAACCAGATGAATTCAAGGATAACTGCGGTTTCGGCCTGATAGCCCATATGCAGGGCGAGCCCAGTCATACCCTTTTGCAAACGGCCATTGAGGCCCTGACCTGCATGACCCACCGCGGTGGGATTAATGCCGACGGCAAGACCGGTGACGGTTGCGGTCTGCTGATTCAAAAACCCGATGCCTTCCTGCGTGCCATTGCCCAGGAAACCTTCAGCGTCGAGCTGCCCAAGCAATATGCCGTGGGCATGGTCTTCTTCAACCAGGATCCGGCCAAGGCCGAAGCCGCTCGCGAGAACATGAACCGCGAGATCCTCGCTGAAGGCCTGCAACTGATCGGCTGGCGCAAAGTGCCGATCGACACCAGCGTCCTCGGCCGCCTGGCCCTTGAGCGCCTGCCGCAGATCGAGCAGGTGTACATCGGCGGTGAAGGCCTGAGCGATCAGGACATGGCGGTCAAGCTGTTCAGCGCCCGTCGTCGCTCGTCGGTGGCCAACGCCGCCGATACCGACCACTACATCTGCAGCTTTTCGCACAAGACCATCATCTATAAAGGCCTGATGATGCCGGCCGACCTGGCCGCGTTCTATCCGGACCTCGGTGATCAGCGCCTGCAAACCGCGATCTGCGTATTTCACCAGCGCTTTTCCACCAACACCCTGCCGAAATGGCCGCTGGCTCAGCCATTCCGCTTCCTCGCCCACAACGGCGAGATCAACACCATCACCGGCAACCGTAACTGGGCACAGGCCCGTCGGACCAAGTTCACCAACGATCTGATGGATCTGGAAGAACTCGGCCCGCTGGTCAACCGTGTCGGTTCTGACTCATCGAGCATGGACAACATGCTTGAACTGATGGTCACCGGCGGCATCGACCTGTTCCGTGGTGTGCGGATGATTATTCCGCCTGCGTGGCAGAACGTCGAAACCATGGACCCGGATCTGCGTGCGTTCTACGAGTACAACTCGATGCACATGGAACCGTGGGATGGCCCGGCCGGCGTGGTCATGACCGACGGTCGTTACGCGGTGTGCCTGCTTGACCGTAACGGTCTGCGTCCGGCGCGCTGGGTCACCACCACCAACGGTTTCATTACCGTTGCTTCGGAAATCGGCGTCTGGAACTACCAGCCGCAAGACGTGATCGCCAAGGGCCGTGTCGGTCCGGGCCAGATCCTCGCCGTGGACACCGAAACCGGGCAGATCCTCGACACCGACGCGATCGACAACCGTCTGAAGTCCCGTCATCCGTACAAGCAATGGCTGCGCAAGAATGCCCTGCGCATTCAGGCGACCATGGAAGACAACGACCACGGTTCGGCGTTCTACGACGTCGATCAGCTCAAGCAATACATGAAGATGTATCAGGTCACGTTCGAAGAGCGTGATCAGGTGCTGCGTCCGCTCGGCGAACAGGGCTACGAAGCCGTCGGTTCGATGGGCGATGACACGCCGATGGCCGTGCTGTCGCAGCGTGTACGCACGCCTTACGATTATTTCCGCCAGCAATTCGCGCAGGTCACCAACCCGCCGATCGACCCGCTGCGTGAGGCAATCGTGATGTCGCTGGAAATCTGCCTCGGTGCCGAGCGCAACATTTTCCAGGAGTCGCCGGAACACGCCTCGCGCGTGATCCTCAGCTCGCCGGTCATTTCCCCGGCCAAGTGGCGCTCGCTGATGAACCTCGACCGCCCGGGTTTCGAGCGGCAGATCATCGACCTCAACTACGACGAAAGCGTCGGCCTCGAAGCGGCGATCCGCAACGTCGCCGATCAGGCTGAAGAAGCCGTGCGTGCCGGTCGTACCCAGATCGTCCTCAGCGACCGCCATATCGCGCCGGGCAAACTGCCGATCCACGCATCCCTGGCGACCGGTGCAGTGCACCACCGCCTGACCGAAAAAGGCCTGCGCTGCGATTCCAACATCCTCGTGGAAACCGCGACCGCACGCGATCCGCATCACTTCGCGGTGCTGATCGGTTTCGGCGCCTCGGCGGTCTATCCGTTCCTGGCCTACGAAGTGCTGGGTGACCTGATCCGTACCGGTGAAGTGCTGGGCGACCTCTATGAGGTGTTCAAGAACTACCGTAAAGGCATCACCAAAGGCCTGCTGAAGATCCTGTCGAAGATGGGCATCTCGACCATCGCCTCCTATCGCGGTGCGCAGTTGTTCGAAGCCATCGGCCTGTCCGAAGAAGTCTGCGAGCTGAGCTTCCGTGGCGTGCCGAGCCGAATCAAGGGCGCGCGCTTCGTCGACATCGAAGCCGAGCAGAAAGCACTCGCCACCGAAGCCTGGAGTCCGCGCAAGCCGATCCAGCAGGGCGGTTTGCTGAAGTTCGTCCACGGTGGCGAATATCACGCCTACAACCCGGACGTGGTCAACACCCTGCAAGCCGCCGTGCAGCAGGGCGACTACGCCAAGTTCAAGGAATACACCTCGCTGGTGGACAACCGTCCGGTGTCGATGATCCGCGACCTGTTCAAGGTCAAGACTCTCGACACACCGCTGGACATCAGTGAAATCGAACCGCTGGAATCGGTGCTCAAGCGCTTCGACTCCGCCGGTATCTCGCTGGGCGCCTTGTCGCCGGAAGCTCACGAAGCCCTGGCCGAAGCCATGAACCGCCTCGGTGCGCGTTCCAACTCCGGTGAAGGTGGTGAAGATCCGGCGCGTTACGGCACCATCAAGAGCTCGAAAATCAAGCAGGTTGCGACTGGCCGCTTCGGCGTAACCCCGGAATACCTGGTCAACGCCGAAGTGCTGCAGATCAAGGTCGCCCAGGGCGCCAAGCCGGGCGAGGGCGGACAACTGCCGGGCGGTAAAGTGAACGGGCTGATCGCCAAGTTGCGTTACGCAGTACCGGGCGTGACCCTGATTTCGCCACCGCCGCACCACGACATCTATTCGATCGAAGACTTGTCGCAGCTGATTTTCGACCTGAAGCAGGTCAACCCGAAGGCACTGGTTTCGGTGAAGCTGGTGGCTGAAGCAGGCGTCGGCACCATCGCCGCCGGTGTAGCCAAGGCCTACGCGGACTTGATCACCATCTCCGGCTACGACGGTGGCACCGGTGCTTCGCCGCTGACTTCGATCAAATACGCGGGCGCACCGTGGGAACTCGGCCTCGCCGAAACCCACCAGACCCTGCGCGGCAACGACCTGCGCGGCAAAGTCCGGGTGCAGACCGACGGCGGCCTGAAAACCGGCCTCGACGTGATCAAGGCTGCAATCCTCGGCGCTGAAAGCTTCGGCTTCGGTACCGCGCCGATGATCGCGCTGGGCTGCAAATACCTGCGTATCTGCCACCTGAACAACTGCGCCACCGGCGTTGCGACGCAGAACGAGAAGCTGCGCAAGGATCACTACATCGGTACCGTCGACATGGTGGTGAATTTCTTCACCTACGTCGCCGAAGAAACCCGTGAGTGGCTGGCCAAACTCGGCGTGCGCTCCCTCGAAGAACTGATCGGTCGCACCGATCTGCTGGAAATCCTCGAGGGCCAGACCGCCAAGCAACACCACCTGGATCTGACCCCGCTGCTGGGTAGCGATCACATTCCGGCGGACAAGCCACAGTTCTGCGGCGTTGAGCGCAACCCGCCGTTCGACCAAGGCCTGCTGGCCGAGAAAATGGTCGAGATGGCTTCGCCGGCGATCAACGACATGAGCGGCGCCGAGTTCGATCTGGACATCTGCAACTGCGACCGTTCGATCGGCGCGCGGATCTCCGGCGAAATCGCCCGCAAGCACGGCAACCAGGGGATGGCGAAAGCGCCGATCACCTTCCGCTTCAAGGGCACTGCCGGTCAGAGCTTCGGCGTGTGGAACGCCGGCGGTCTGAACCTGTACCTGGAAGGCGACGCCAACGACTACGTCGGCAAAGGCATGACCGGTGGCAAGCTGACCATCGTGCCGCCGAAAGGCAGCGTTTATAAGACTCA
Organism: Pseudomonas sp. P8_229; assembly: GCF_034008635.1. Classification (NCBI taxonomy): domain Bacteria; kingdom Pseudomonadati; phylum Pseudomonadota; class Gammaproteobacteria; order Pseudomonadales; family Pseudomonadaceae; genus Pseudomonas; species Pseudomonas sp. P8_229. The sequence goes on from NZ_CP125378.1 coordinate 3,441,309, forward strand.
GGAAAGCGCCATCATCGGCAACACCTGCCTGTACGGCGCCACGGGCGGCAAGCTGTTCGCCGCCGGCACTGCAGGTGAGCGTTTCGCCGTGCGTAACTCCGGTGCCCACACGGTTGTGGAAGGCACTGGCGATCACTGCTGCGAGTACATGACCGGTGGTTTCGTCTGCGTTCTGGGCAAGACCGGTTACAACTTCGGCTCTGGCATGACCGGTGGTTTCGCCTATGTGCTCGATCAGGACAACACCTTCGTTGACCGGGTCAACCACGAACTGGTGGAAATCCAGCGGATCAGCGGCGAGGCGATGGAAGCCTATCGCAGCCACCTGCAAAACGTGCTGAACGAGTACGTCGCGGAAACCGACAGCGAGTGGGGTCGTGAACTCGCCGAAAACCTCGATGACTACCTGCGCCGTTTCTGGCTGGTCAAACCGAAGGCGGCGAGTCTGAAATCTCTGCTCTCCAGTACTCGTGCGAGTCCGCAATAACGGCGCAGCTGCAAGCCACTGGCTTCAAGCGGCAAGCTGAAGCCAGTGCGCGCTGTAACGGACTAATGTGATTTTCTTGCAGCTTGAAGCTTGTAGCTTGGAGCTGTCGTGTAAGAGGTTTTGAAGATGGCCGAACGTCTCAGTAACGACTTTCAATTCATCGATGTCGGGCGCAAAGATCCGAAGAAGAAACTGTTGCGTCAACGCAAGAAAGAGTTCGTCGAAATCTACGAACCGTTCAAACCCCAGCAGTCGGCCGATCAGGCCCACCGCTGCCTGGGTTGCGGCAACCCGTATTGCGAATGGAAGTGCCCGGTGCACAACTTCATTCCGAACTGGCTGAAGCTGGTGGCCGAGGGCAACATCCTCCAGGCCGCCGAACTGTCGCACCAGACCAACACCCTGCCGGAAGTCTGCGGCAGGGTTTGTCCCCAGGATCGTCTGTGCGAGGGTGCCTGCACCCTCAACGACGGTTTCGGCGCCGTGACCATCGGTTCGGTCGAGAAGTACATCACTGACACCGCGTTTGCCATGGGCTGGCGCCCGGACATGTCCAAGGTCAAGCCAACCGGCAAGCGTGTCGCGATCATCGGTGCGGGCCCGGCGGGTCTGGGCTGTGCCGACGTGCTGGTACGCGGCGGCGTGACCCCGGTGGTGTTCGACAAGAACCCGGAAATCGGCGGTCTGCTGACGTTCGGTATCCCCGAGTTCAAGCTGGAAAAGACCGTGCTGAGCAATCGTCGCGAAGTCTTCACCGGCATGGGCATCGAGTTCCGCCTCAATACCGAGGTCGGCAAAGACGTGACCATGGAACAACTGCTCGCCGAATACGATGCGGTGTTCATGGGCATGGGCACCTACACCTACATGAAGGGTGGTTTTGCCGGTGAGGATCTGCCGGGCGTCTACGACGCGTTGGACTTCCTGATCGCCAACGTCAACCGTAACCTGGGCTTTGAAAAGTCGCCGGAAGATTTCGTCGACATGAAAGGCAAGAAGGTCGTGGTACTCGGCGGTGGTGACACCGCGATGGACTGCAACCGCACCTCGATTCGCCAGGGCGCCAAGTCGGTGACCTGCGCTTATCGTCGTGACGAAGCGAACATGCCCGGCTCGCGCAAAGAGGTGAAGAACGCCAAGGAAGAAGGCGTGAAATTTCTCTATAACCGCCAGCCGATCGCGATCGTCGGTGAAGACAAGGTTGAAGGCGTCAAAGTGGTCGAGACCCGTCTCGGCGAACCGGACGCCCGTGGCCGTCGCAGCCCTGAGCCGATCCCGGGTTCCGAAGAGATTATCCCGGCCGACGCCGTGGTCATCGCTTTCGGTTTCCGCCCGAGCCCGGCGCCGTGGTTCGAACAGTTCGAAATTCAGACCGACAGCCAGGGCCGCGTCGTCGCGCCTGAGCAAGGTCAGTACAAGCACCAGACCAGCAACCCGAAAATCTTCGCCGGTGGCGATATGGTGCGCGGTTCCGACCTGGTGGTGACGGCGATCTTCGAAGGCCGCAATGCCGCCGAAGGGATCCTCGATTACCTGGGCGTCTGATCCCGGCTCCTGAGCCAAACGCAATAAATCTGTGGGAGCGAGCCTGCTCGCGAAAGCGGTCTGTCAGCCAACTTAAATGTTGGATGTGCCGACCTCTTCGCGAGCAGGCTCGCTCCCACAGTTGTTTCTCGGTGTTGCTGATAGCGCATTGATCGTTCCCACGCTCTGCGTGGGAATGCAGCCGGGGACGCTCTGCGTCCCAAAAAGCTTGACGCAGAGCGTCACAGGAGGCGTTACCACGCAGAGCGTGGGAACGATCATTGCGCAATAAATTGACCCGATAGACAAAAGGCTGACCTGCATCCGTGCCTTTTGCGTCGCGCTCTGAGAAAATGCCCGCACTTTTTTTCCGGATGCCGACATGACTGCCCTGAAGAACGACCGTTTCCTCCGCGCCCTGCTCAAGCAACCCGTTGACGTCACCCCTGTGTGGATGATGCGCCAGGCCGGCCGCTACCTGCCGGAGTACCGCGCCAGCCGTGCCCACGCCGGTGATTTCATGAGCCTGTGCATGAATCCGGAGTTCGCCTGCGAAGTCACGTTGCAACCGCTCGACCGCTTTCCGCAACTGGATGCGGCGATCCTGTTTTCCGACATCCTCACCATCCCCGATGCCATGGGCCAGGGTTTGTACTTCGAGACCGGTGAAGGTCCGCGCTTCAAGAAAGTCGTCAGCACTCTGGCGGATATCGAAGCCTTGCCGATCCCTGATCCGCACAAGGATCTCGGTTACGTGATGGACGCGGTCAGCACCATCCGCCGCGAGCTGAACGGCCGCGTGCCGCTGATCGGCTTCTCTGGCAGCCCGTGGACCCTGGCGACTTACATGGTCGAAGGCGGCTCGTCGAAAGACTTCCGCAAAACCAAGGCGATGCTCTACGACAACCCGCAAGCCATGCACCTGCTGCTGGATAAACTGGCGCAGTCGGTGACCTCGTACCTCAACGGTCAGATCCAGGCCGGCGCACAAGCGGTGCAGATCTTCGATACCTGGGGCGGCAACCTGTCGGCCGCGGCGTACCAGGAATTCTCCCTGGCCTACATGAAGAAAATCGTCAGCGGCCTGATCCGCGAGCACGACGGTCGCAAGGTGCCGGTGATCCTGTTCACCAAAAACGGCGGCCTGTGGCTGGAAAGCATCGCCGAGGCTGGCGCCGACGCACTGGGCCTGGACTGGACCTGCGACATCGGCAACGCCCGCGCCCGTGTTGGTGACAAGGTTGCCCTGCAAGGCAACATGGACCCGACCGTGCTCTACGCCAAACCGGAAGCGATCCGCACTGAGGTGGGCCGTATTCTGGCCAGCTACGGCAAGGGCAGCGGGCATGTGTTCAACCTGGGTCACGGCATCACCCCTGAGGTTGATCCGGAGCACGCCGGTGCGTTCCTGCGTGCGGTGCATGAGTTGTCGGCGCAGTATCACGAGTGATCTTCGCCCGATAAAAAACGCCCGGCATATGCCGGGCGTTTTTGTTTCGATGATCCAAAGTCGGACGCGGATAAATTGTAGGAGTGAGCCTGCTCGCGATAGCGGTGAGTCAGTCGCCTAATATGTTGGCTGATACACCGCTATCGCGAGCAGGCTCACTCCTACATGGGATTCTTGTCAGGCTTTTACACCGCCCAGCGGCGGCAACTTCGCCAGCTTCAACGCAACCAGCAGCGCCACCAACAACAGTGCACCAATAAACAAGCCAATCCCGTTCCACCCGCCCAAATGCCAGAACACCCCACCCGCCGTCCCGGCAATGCTGGAGCCGGCGTAATAACTGAACAGGTACAACGACGACGCCTGCCCCTTGGCCTTGGTCGCCCGCCGGCCAATCCAGCTACTCGCCACCGAGTGCGCAGCGAAGAAGCCAAAAGTGAAGATCAGCATGCCGACGATCACCAGCAACAGCGGCGTAAACATCGTCAAGGCAAGGCCGGCAAACATCAGCGCAATGGTCGCCCACAATACTTTGCGTCGCCCCAGCTTGTCCGCCAGCGAACCGATCTTCGCCGAACTGTAGATACCTGACAGGTACACCACCGAGAGCAACCCGACGAACACCTGATCAAGGTTGTACGGCGCGGCGAGCAGGCGATAACCGATGTAGTTGAACAGCGTAACGAACGCGCCCATCAGCACGAACGCTTCGAGAAACAACAGCGGCAGACCGGCATCGCGAAAGTGCATGGTGAAGCCGTCGAGCAGGCTGCGCGGGTGCAGCGAGCGCGAGCGGAAGTTGCGCGACTCGGGAAGGATCTTGCAGAACACCGCTGCCGCAATCAGCGCCAGACCGCCGATCACCAGCATCGCCGTGTGCCAGCTGACGAAGTCGATCAGCACGCCGGTGATCAACCGCCCACTCATCCCGCCAATGGCGTTGCCGCCGATATAAAGCCCCATCGCCAGACCGATGTGCTGCGGGTGGATCTCTTCGCTCAGGTAGGTCATCGCCACTGCCGCCAGGCCGCTCAGCGACAGCCCGATCAGCGCACGCATGATCAGCACACCTTGCCAGCTCGGCATCATCGAACTGGCGATGGTGCACAGCGCTGCGGCGAACAGCGCCGCGACCATCACCGGTTTGCGTCCGATGCGGTCGGAAATCGGCCCGGTGATCAACAGGCCGATAGCGAGCATGCCGGTGGCCACCGAGAGGATCAGGCTGCTCTGCGCCGCGTTGATTCCGTACTCATGGGACAACAGCGGCATCATCGGCTGCACGCAGTAGAGCAGGGCAAACGTCGCGAATCCGCCGCTGAACAGCGCCAGCACCGTGCGCATGAACATCGGCGTGCCTTTTTCGATGTAGATCTCTTGCAGCTCGGCAACGACATCGTCCGCCGCGGCAGGCGGAACTTCATGGGCAAGAGGGGCGGCGGCGGTTTTCACATCAGACCTCGGAGGGCACGGCCAGGCAGGCAATGAAAAAATCATATAGCTGGCTAATGTTTCTATCCAATATATTGTTCGACCTGTTTGATAGCTTTAACGACCTAATGGGGTGTCCATGGAATTGCGTCATCTGCGCTACTTCATCGCCGTCGCCGAAGAACTGCATTTCGGCCGCGCCGCACAGGTGCTGGGGATCTCCCAGCCACCGCTGAGCCAGCAGATTCAGGCGCTGGAGCAAGAGGTCGGCGCGCGGTTATTTGAAAGAACTAATCGTCGGGTCGAACTGAGCGAGGCTGGCCGATTGTTTCTCGAAGAGGCGCGGCTGGTGCTGGCGCAAGTCGACAAAGCGGCAGATGTCGCCCGGCGTGCGCAACTCGGTGAGCTGGGTGAACTGAAGATCGGCTTCACCTCGTCGGCACCGTTCAACTCGACCATTCCCCAGGCGATCTTTGCCTTTCGCCAGCGTTTCCCGGCCGTGCACCTGAACCTTCGCGAGATGAGTAGCACGCAGGTTGCCGAGGGCCTGGTGGACGAGTCGATCGAGGTCGGCATCATGCGCCCGCTGGGCCTGCCGGATTCGCTGAGTGTGGTGGAGTTGATGCGTGAGCCGCTGGTCGCGGTACTCGGTTCCAAGCATCCGTTGGCGCAAGGCAGTGAAGAAGGGCTGTTCCTCTCGGCGCTGGCACTGGAGCCGTTCGTGTTCTTTCCGCGCAGTTACGGCAGCGGGCTGTATGCGCAATTGCTGAGTCTGGCGCGCGATGCCGGGTTCAGCCCGCACTTCGCTCAAGAAGCGGGGGAGGCGATGACCATCATCGGTCTGGTCGCAGCGGGGCTTGGAGTTTCGGTACTGCCGGCGTCTTATCAGCGGATGCGCATCGACGGCGTGGTCTATCGCCCGTTGCTCGATCCGGAAGCGGTGTCTGCGGTGTGGCTGGTGCAGCGCAAGGATCAGAAATCGCCGATGGCCAAGGCGTTTGTCGACCTGCTCACGCGCAAGGTTGAACCTTCAAAGGCGTGATTGCTGCGCAATCAAATCGCGAGCAGGCTCGCTCCCACAGGGGAACGCATTCCAAGGTGGGAGCGAGCCTGCTCGCGAAGGCGTCGGCCCAAACATCACAGATTTCAGGGCAACCGCACCAAATCCCCCTTCAACGCCACCCGCGTCACGAATATCCCCGCCCGGCACTCATAGGTGTTCAAATCCTTGCGTACATGCTGGTCGTAATAACTGACGATATTGACCACCGCATTCGCCCCGACCCGTTTGGCATCGGCCTGCAACTTGATCAGATTCGACTGCAACACCCACTCGCAGGAGTTGTGGTCACTCTTGTTGAAACCATTGGTCTTCAAATCACTGACCACCCCTCGGCGCAGCAACTGCTGCGTGCCCTGCGGCCCATTACCGAGCAGATAGAACTTCACACTGCCATCCAGCCGCCCGGCGCGAATCGCATCCGACAGCACAGTTTCGAAGGGCATGTACATGAGGTTGGTGGCGTGGCTGGCGCTGGGCAGTAGCGCGAAAAACGCAGCGGCGATCAGGGCTTTCACTTGCATGGTCATCTCCTTGACTGTGAAAGAGAACCGCGAGTGCTCGACCGACCGGGCTCGCCGTTCTGACAGGCGTATTGATGGCCTGCATGAGCGAGTGTAGATGCTGTGTGGCGAGTATTCAGCTTGTGGAGCCGTGTTCACCACATTTGCGGTTACGAACTGTTTTAGCGAGTGTTTGTTTTCTTGCGCAGAATCGATTTCTTTAAGTGAGTGCCATGGATGCCACTTCGATACCAGCCCAAGGAAGGTAGTGTTCTGATCTGCGACTTCAGAGGTTATGAAGTACCTGAGATGGTCAAGGTCAGACCCGTTGTCGTGATACGAAAACACAGAACCAACAGTATGTTGGTGACGGTCGTACCGCTCAGTACCACTGCACCGGATTGTTTACTTGATCACCATTTCGAACTCTCCAGCCATCTTCAAGGCGCCAGCCCGATCTGTTGGGCGAAGTGCGATATGGTGGCCACTGTCAGCCTTTCCCGACTGGACCGGATCAAAAGCAGAGATCGTGAAGGACGGCGCGTCTATTTGATCTCACACCTTGAAACAGAAGAGTTCTGCGCCGTTAAAGCCGCAGTCAGGCGGGCGCTTGGGCTGTAATGGCAACAGAAGTGGCGCAGTGAGGCCAAACGCCAGCCGTTGTCCTGATTGATGATTCGGGCAATACTGCGAGCGTTCCCGCAAGGGGCTTGTGAGACTCTGAGGATCCTGGGCGACCAGCCATCGCAGAGCCAGACAGGTGATCGGCGATGACAAGCCAACCTGTTTGTGAAAGGGCGCCAATTGGCGCCCTTTGTCGTTTCTACAATCCCATCAATCCACGTGCGCCAAATCCCCGCGCAACGCCACGCTCGACACCACCAGCCCGGCACGGCACTGGAATTTTTCGGTGTCTTTGTACAAATCGCGCTGGTCGACGCTGGCGATGTTGATCACGGCGTTGGCGTCGGCTTTTTTCGCGGCGTTCTGCAGGGTAGCGAGGGCCGATTGCAGGGCCCAGAAGCAGGCGTCGGCGTCGGATTTATTTGCGCCGTTGGTTTTGCGGCTGCTGCTCACGGTGTCGAGTGTGCGCACCTGTTTGGGCAGGGTTTCGCCGGCCAGGTAGAACTTCACGCTGCCGTCCAGCAGGCCGGCGTCGGTGGCGCGTTTGACGCCTTCGCGAAAGCTCAGGTAGGTCGGCTCGTCGGCGCCTTGCTTGACGATGCCCAGGTCGTTGACGAACTCGATGTCCGGGTTGATCGACAGTTCCTTGAGCACGTTGTCACGCAGGCGGTTGACCCAGCGGTTGTAGTTGCCGTGGATCTTGCCGTCCTTGGCGTCCAGGCCATAGCTGCTGCGGTAGTCGATTTCGAACGAGGTCGGGCTGAACGGAATGTCGACTTCGGCGTGGTGGCGGCCGCGTACGGTGATCGCTGCCTTGATCATGCCCGGACGTACCGATTGCACGACCCATTGGCGGTCGTTGAGCGCGGTGACAATGGCGCGGCTCATCTGTTGCTGGGTGAAACCGAGGTTGGGCGAGAACTGTTCCTTGGCGTTGTAAACCGGTTTGCTGGTGCAACCGCCGAGCACCAAGGCCAGGGCCAGCAGGGCGGCGATGCGGTGAAACTGAGTCATTCCCTTCACTCCAAACGTATTGCGGTCAGTGCCAGCGGCGGAAAATCAACGAGGTGTTGACGCCACCAAAAGCGAAATTGTTGTTCATCACATACTCGTGATGCATCTGGCGGAATTCGCCGCGCAGGTAATCGAGTTTGCCGCAGTGCGGATCGACCTCGTCGAGGTTGAGCGTGTGCACGTACAGGTCACGGTTGAGCATTTCGATGCTGAACCACGACTCCAGCGCGCCGCAGGCCCCGAGCGTGTGGCCGAGGAAACTCTTCTGCGAGCTGATCGGCATACGTTCGCCGAACAAGCTGCTGGTTGCCAGTGTTTCGGCAATGTCGCCCTGTTCTGTAGCGGTGCCGTGACCATTTACGTAACCGATTGCATCCGGCGTGAGCCCGGCGTCTTCCAGCGCCAGCTCCATGGCGCGGCGCATGGTGATCTGTTCGGGGCGGGTGGTGTGTTGGCCGTCGGCGTTGCTGCCGAAGCCGACAATTTCCGCATGGATCCGCGCCCCGCGAGCCAGAGCGTGTTCCAGCTCTTCAAGCACCAGCATGCCGCCGCCTTCGCCGATCACCAGGCCGTCGCGGCCCTTGTCGTACGGGCGTGGGCTGGTTTGCGGCGCGTCGTTTTTCAGGCTGGTGGCGTAGAGCGCGTCGAAGACCATCGCTTCGGTCGGGCACAGCTCTTCGGCGCCGCCGGCGAGCATCAGCGGCAGCCGTCCGAACTTGATCGCCTCATAGGCATAACCGATGCCCTGGCTGCCGCTGGTGCAGGCGCTGGACGTCGGGATCAGACGCCCGGTGAGGCCGAAGAAGATGCTGATGTTGGCGGCGGTGGTGTGCGGCATCATTCGCACGTAGGAGTTGGCGTTGAGGCCCTCGGCCACCGAATTGAGCAGCATGTTGCCGAATGCCTTGATCTCGTCGGTGCTGCCGGTGGATGAGCCGCAGGCCACGCCCATGCGCCCGTCCTTGATCATTGCGTCGCCAAGCAGGCCGGCGTCGGCCAGTGCCTGTTCTGCCGCACCTACGGCCAGCCGCGAGACCCGGCCCATGCTGCGCAGTTGCTTGCGGGTCCAGTGCGCCGGGACGACGAAGTCATCGATCGGCCCGGCCAGACGGGTGTTGAGTTCGCTGAAGCGGTCCCACTCGTCCATCCGGCGGATGCCGCTGCGGTTGGCCGCGAAGTTGCCGGCGATGGTCTGCCAGTCGCTGCCCAGCGAGGTGATGCCGGCCATGCCGGTGACGACGACGCGCTTCATCAGCACAGGCCTCCGTTGACCGCCAGGACCTGGCGGGTGATGTACGAGGCTTCCGCCGACATCAGGAAATTCACCGCACTGGCCACCTCTTCCGGGGTGCCCATGCGTTGTGCGGGGATCATTTTCATCAGTTCTTCCACCGGCACGTTTTCATCCAGCATCGCCGTGTCGATCAGGCCCGGTGCGACGCAGTTAACCGTGATTTTGCGCTTGCCCAGCTCGATCGCCAACGCTTTCGCGGCGCCGATCACGCCGGCCTTGGAGGCGCTGTAGTTGACTTGGCCACGGTTGCCGATCAACCCCGACACCGAGGTGATACAGACGATCCGACCAGCGGCGCGACGACGGATCATCGGCATCATCACCGGGTGCAGGACGTTGTAGAAACCGTCGAGGTTGGTGCGCAGCACCACGTCCCAATCGTCATCGCTCAGCGCCGGAAACGCACCGTCGCGGGTCAGTCCGGCGTTGAGCACCACGCCGTAATAGGCACCGTGGGTTTCGACGTCGGCTTCGAGGATGGTTTTGCAGGTTTCGCGGTCGGCGACGTCGAATTGCAGAATGCGTGCGTTGCGGCCCAGCGCTTCGATTTCGGCCTGAACGGCTTGCGCTTCAGTCAAGCCGCTGCGGCAATGCAGGACGATGTCATGTCCGGCCTGCGCCAGGCGCAAGGCGATGGCGCGGCCGATGCCACGGCTGGAGCCGGTGACCAGTACGGATTCAGTCATCGTTCGACTCCTTGTTTTGTTCAAGATATTGGCTGGGCTGGGGCGGGCGAAAGACATTCAACCGGGCGCTGGCCTCGATGCCGGGCCCGTGGATGTGACATTCGAACACGCCCATGCCGTTGTCGTCTTCCAGCGAGCGGATGCCGTGGATGGTCAGTTCGCAGCCGGCAGGGAAGGCCTCGACGTTGCACTCGAATTTACGTGTGCCGAGCAGGAAACCCAGCTCCACCGGGTTGCCCTTCTGCCGCGCGTGGCAACCGGCGAACGCGGCGACGCTTTGCGCCATCAGCTCAACGCCGACCCACGCCGGCAGGCTGCCATCGGGCAGGCTGAACAAGCCGTCGGGCTTGATCGTGAGGCGGGTATGGATCTGCTCATCGTCGAAACTGAGGATGCGATCGATCAGAATCATGTCGCCAGCGTGCGGCAGCAGTTCGGCGAGCGGCCAGTCGGTCATGGGGCGTCTCCGATAATCAGGCTGACGTTGTTGCCCCCGAAGGCAAACGAGTTGCTCATCAGGTAGCGCGGTGCAATGGACGACAGGCGTTCGTTCGCGGTCACCCAGTGCAGGGCTGGCAGGTCGGGATCGGGCTGTGCGTCCCAGACGTGCGGCGGCAAGGCCTGCTGCGGATTGTCGGCGCTCAGGCTCAGCCAGCAGAACGCCGCTTCCAGCGCACCTGCCGCGCCGAGGGTGTGACCGGTCATCGGCTTGGTCGACGAGCAGGCCACACCGTCCGGGAACAGCGTGGCGACCGCCAGGCTTTCCATCGCGTCGTTGTGCTGGGTCGCCGTGCCGTGCAGGTTCAGGTAACTGATTTGCGTAGCTTGCAGCTGTGCGCGGCTCAAGGCTTTGTGCATTGCTTGCAGGGCGCCGCGGCCGCTCGGCTCCGGGGCGGAAATGTGGTGCGCGTCGCAGCTGGCCCCGGCGCCGAGCAGGGCGATGGCCGGACCCTCGCCGCGCTGCTTGCTCATCAGGAACAACACCGCCGCTTCGCCGATGTTGATGCCGTTGCGGTTGGCCGAGAACGGATTGCAGCGCTCATCGGACACCGCCTCCAGTGCGCTGAAACCGTTGAGCGTCAGCTTGCACAGGCTGTCGACCCCGCCGCACAGCACGGCATCGCACAGACCCAGATCGAGCAGGCGCTGCGCGCTCATCAGCGCCCGGGCGCTGGAGGTGCAGGCGGTGGAGATCACGTAGGCCGGGCCGCTGAGCTGTAGCCAGTCGGCAAGAAAATTCGCCGGTGCGCCGAGTTCCTGTTGCCGGTAGTCGTACTCGACGGGGAACTGTTGCTCGCGAAGGTAGTGCGCCAGACCACGGCTGGCTTCGTCGATGCCCGAGGTGCTGGTGCCGAGCACCACGCCGATGCGCTCGCGACCATACGTCTCGATTGCCCGGCCGATGTCAGCGCGAATCTGCAGCGCGGCTTCCAGCAGCAGTTGATTGTTGCGGCTGCTCTGGTCGGCCAGTTCGGCCGGAATCGCCGCCAGCTCACCGAGCACCGCCGCCACGGGCAACTCGCGCCCGGCGACCCAGCCGGACTCAAGGCGCATGCCCGAGCAGTCACCGGCAAACAGGTTGTGCGCGACTTGATGCTTGTCGCGGCCCAGCGCGCAAATCACGCCGAGGGCATTGAGGTAGGCGGTCATGGCGTCGGTTCACCGAGGGGAGAAACCCGATAGTGCGGGCCTTGGGGCAGGTTCAATTCGAAACTCAACGGTTGTGTATAACGGATCGCCCAGCGCGGCGGCAGCGAGCGTTGCTCACCGTGTTGCTGCGCGGCGGGATAGTTGCGCAGCAGCTCGCCGGTGGGGGTCAGGGCGAACAGCAGCGCGGCAAACAGCTCCCGGGCTTCCGGGTTCGGCGGCAGCAGCCCGTCGGCCTGCCAGCGACCGTCGATCAGTTGCTGACGCGCCTGGGGGATGCCCAGCGGGTCCATCATCGACCAGCGGATGCCTTGGCCTTCACGCTGGATCACCAGCAGCCAGTCCTGACGTTGCTCGGCTTGCTGGCGTTCGATGTGCAGTTGCAGCGGTAGCGGCAGCGTCGGATTGCTCGTGGGCAGCGGGGCCTGGCTGGCGCAGGCACTGAGCAGGGCAAATATCACCAACATCAGCCACGCCCCAAACCTTGTAGGAGTGAGCCTGCTCGCGATGACGGTGACACATTCGAAAAACATGTCGGCTGACCCACCGCTTTCGCGAGCAGGCTCACTCCTACAGGTTATGTGTGGCATCAAAGAACACCTTCAAGCGGCTTGCGCGCCACGACATTCACCAACGTTTCCTCGCGCTCGCCAAACGGCTTCGGCCGGCGCAACCCAAACCGCTCCAGCAAGCCGAAATCCTTCGACCGGCTCCACCACAGATACGGGTACGAGACATTGCGCTGGGTGAACTCGAAGCCCTGCTGGCGAATCATCTCCAGGTACTGCGCGGCGCTCCTCTGCACATGCATCGGATGGCGGAACAGCCAGCGGATCACCCAAGTATCAATGTAGGCCTCGGTGGACTCGGCGAACAGCAGATAACCGCCCGGTTTGAGCACACGGTAGAACTCGGCGAGGGCCTTTTCCTGTTCGACCAGATGATGAAAGGTCTGGTGGCAGAACAGCAGGTCGACACTGGCGTCCGCCACGTTGAGCGTCGCGCAGTCGCTGCCGATCAGTTCGACGTCGACACCCTGGCGCGCCGCTTCCGCTGCACTCAACTCAAGGCTGTGTGGATCCGCATCGACGCCAATCAAACGCTGTGGGGCGAAGGTCTGGCGCAGATGCCGGAACGACTTGCCCTGGCCACAACCGGCATCCAGCAGCACCGGATTGGCCGGCAGCGACTCGCTGAACAGCCCGCGCAGGTCGTTGATCGCCACGCGCAGCACATGGTGCTGCCAGGTGTGGCTGCGCAGGAACCAGAAACCGAAGCGGGTTTCCTCGACGTAGCTGTCGCTCAAGTAATTCATGGGGCGTCCTTTGCACAGAGTTCGGAAATCATCTTCAACCGGCGGCGCGCTTCGCTGACGAACGGGTTGCGTTCATCCCAGGCGTAACCGGCGAGGATCGAGCAGATCATCCGGCGAATGTCCGCCTGGCTGTCTTGATAAAAAATCACGTCCTGAAAGGTGCCGGCGTACCAGCCCTCGACGTAGCAGCGGAAAGTATCGACCCCGCGTTTGAGCGGCTCGGCGAACTCGCGCTGCCAGTCGACGGTTTCGCCCTGCAACTGCCGGTGCAGGACGGCGGCGGCCATGCTCGCCGAGCGCATGGCGATGGTCACGCCGGAGGAGAACACCGGGTCGAGAAATTCCGCCGCATTGCCAAGCAGGGCAAAGCCCTGACCGTGCAGGGTTTTGACGTTGGCCGCATAACCGCCGAGGGTGCGCGCCGGGGTGTCCCACACGGCGTTGTTCAGCACGCCGGCGAGGCTCGGAGTCTCGGCGATGAAGCTGCGCAGGCAGGCATCCAGATCGCAGTCGCGACCCTTGAAGTGTTCGGCGGCGGCGACTACGCCCACCGAGCAGCGACCGTTGCTGAACGGGATGGTCCAGAACCAGATGTCGCGGTGCTCTGGATGGGTGGTGACGAGGATTTTCTCGCGGTCGAAGGCCGGGTTGTCGATGTGATCTTCGACGTGGGTGAACACCGCCTGGCGCAGCGGGAAGTTCGACGGTGCTTCCAGATCGAGCAGGCGCGACAACACGCGACCGTAACCGCTGGCGTCGAGCACGAAATCTGCTTCGATGCGGTACTCGCTGCCGTCTTCGCGCAGCACGTCGAGCTGCGGTTTGGCCCGCTCGAAATCAACGCGGACGATGGCGTCGCCATAACGGATCTCGACACCTTGCAGCGCCGCCTGATCAGCCAGCAGCTTATCGAAATCGGCGCGTTGCACCTGGAACGTGGTCGGCTTGCCACCGGTGAAGGTGTCGCCGAAGTCGAAGGCGCTGTAGCGCTCGCCCCAGGCGAATGCAGCACCGGTCTTGCGCTGGAAGCCGGCGGCGTTGACAGCGTCGAGCATGCCGGCCTCTTCGACGAAATCCAGGCAATGACACAGCAGGCTTTCGCCGATGGAAAAACGAGGGAAGTGCTGGCGCTCGATCACCAGCACGTCGTGGCCCTTGCGCGTGAGCAGTGCGGCGGCGATGGCGCCGGACGGGCCGGCACCGATGATCACGACCTGACGGGATTCCATTTCAACGATTGGCACGTGAGCTCCCGGGCGCGGTGGCGGTGTGTTTCAGAGGCGTGCGATGCAGGCCGATCAGGGCCGGCAACAACGTCGCGATCAGGCCCATCAGCATCAGCGCGAGGTACAGCGCCGGGCTGATCAGCTGTTGTTGCAGCAACAGGTTGAGAAAGACGATTTCGCTCAGGCCGCGGATGTTCAGCAGCACGCTTTCGCGCCAGCGGCTGGCACCTTCGAACGAGGTGCCGGCCCAGCCCAGGCCGAGCCAGTTGCCGAGCAGTTTACTGGCAATCGGCAATAGCAGCAGCGCCATCCATTGCACCGTGCCAAGGCTGGCGAGGGCGCTGTGCACGTCAATCTGCACGATGCCGAACGTGAGGATCAGCGGGATCGCGATCCACGTCTGCAAGCGGCTCATCCACCGCGCCGGCAATGGCAACACCAGCGGCACCTTCAGCAGCGCCATGCACAACAGGTAGCCGATGCCGAAAATCAATGCGTTGAGTTTGTAGTGCTCGGCGAGCACCAGCAGCGCGAAGAAGCCGAGGCTGTAGGTCAGCGGGCGACGCACGCGCAACAGATGCAGCAGCACCGGCACGCAGGCCAACCCGAGCGGCAGCAACAGGCTGCTCAAATGCAGACTGCCCTGAGCGAGACCGAACAGCGTCCAGCAGGTCAGGTCGATCAGGATCGCCGTCTGCACCAGACGCCGGGTGGCAGCGTGCGGGTAGTCGATGTGGCGCAAATACAGGTACAGCACCGGGATCGCCGTGATCGCGAACACCAGGCCGATCGCCAGCGAGTTCAGCCACGGTTGCGCCGGCAGCAGCCAGGTGGCGGCTGCCAGACCACAGGCGAACGGCACGGCAAAACTCGGTACGGCGATTTTCACGCTCTGGCGGTCGAGACGCAGATCGATCACATCGCTGAGGATGTGCCCGAGCAACAACGCGAAGCTCAGGCTGTAGAGGTCTTTCAGCCACCCCGGCGCAATCAGTTCGGCGCCGCTGAGTTGCCAGCCCGGTTCGATCCAGAAGTACATCAGCAGCGGCAAGCCGAAGCTTGCCAGCAGCAACTGGCTGACGATCGGGATCAGGCCAAAATACCTTCCGACGCGGGTCGCTACGGCGAACAACGCCAGCGCCATCAGCCAGAAGCCGACGACCATCACGCTGCCGGTTCCGCGACGGTGGCGCTGTGGGCGTGACGTCCGGCCCACGGTGCGAGGATGAAGCTGAAGGCCAGTCCGAGGCTCACCGCCAGGCCGAAGTTGCTCACCGCCGGCGTGCTGGAGACCGCCAGCAGACCGAATGACAGCCACGTCGTCAGCGCCGCCAGCAAGGTGCCCAGCAGGCTGACAGCGGCACCGCCGACCTGCTCGCGCATAAGGATCGCGTAATCGACGCTGATCGCCGTCACCAGTAGCAGGCCGAACAGGCTGAACAGGGTCAGCGGCTGGCCGAGCCAGCCGAGGCTGGCGAGGCTGCACAGTGCCGCCAGCAGCGGCAGGGCGACGATGCGCAGTGCGCCACCGAAGCCGAACGGCACGATCAGTACCAGCACGATCAACACGCAGGAGGCGAGTTTCAGTTCGGCGGCGCTGATCTGGGTGGCGGCGAACACCGCGTTCAACTCGCCGAGCCGATCGACCAGCATCACCCCCGGCAGGTCCAGCGCCTGCACTCGCAGCAGCGACGGATTGTTCAGGCCTTGCAGGCTGGTCATCGCCGCCACGCCGTCAGCGGTCGGGCCGAGCCATAGCGTGCGGTAAGGCTCGCCCAAGGGGCCGGCCAGCGCGGCATCGATGTCCTCGGCGGGCAGGTTTTGCAACTGTTGCAGTTCGCTTTGCAGCGCGGCGAGCGGTACACCGAGGTCGAGCAATGGCTGCCAGAATTGCGGCAGTTTGCTCAGTGCCTCGCGAACCTGCTGTTGCTGGCTCGGCGGGCTGAGCAGTTGATCGAGGGCCAGATAGCCTTGCAGTTTTTCGAGGTTGACCAGTTGTTGCAGGCGCTCGCTCAACGCGGCCTGACGCTCCAGTAATTGCTGCTGATTGGCCCCGCGCACCAGGAAGAACTGGCTGGTCGGCTGATAGCCGGTGATGCGCGCGATGGTCTGCGCTTCATCGGTCAGACGTTGTGGCGCACCGACCCACTGGCGGATGTCGTTCTTGCTTTGCAACTGCACCAGACCGCCGGCGCAGAACGCGATCAACAGCGCCAGCAGCACCGGCGTGCGCACGTGTTCGAGCAGGGTTTCGCGCAGCGTCACCAAGCGTTCGGCCAGGCGTAGCGGCCATTGCGCCGGAAGCAGCTCAACGTTTTTCAGCAGGGCCGGCAACAGGCACACCGCCGACAGGTAGGCGCCGAGCAAGCCGGCGGCGGAGAACACCGCGATCTGCGTCAGGGCCGGGAAGGGCGTCCAGGCCAGCGCCAGATAACCGATGGCGCTGGTGATCAGGCTCAAGGTCAGCCCGGAGAGCGTCAGGCGCAAGGCCGGCCAACTGCGCCACGGCTTGAGGCTCCAGCTTTTCGACAGATAGTGCAGTGGGTAATCCACCGCCACGCCGATCAGGCTGGAACCAAGCACCAGCGTCATCACGTGCATGTGGCCGAACAGCGCCACACAGGCCACCGCGCCGAACAGCATGCCCACCAGCACCGGCACGAACGCCAGCAATACCCGCCAGCGGCGAAACGCCAACAGCAGCAACAGCAGAATGCCGAGGGTGGCACCGCCGCCGACCCAGGTCATTTCGCGGGTGGCTTGTTGCTGACCGTTGGCGGCGTAGAGCAGGCCGCTGGCGGCCAGCAGTTGCACGTCGGCTTTCGCCGCCTGCTCGCGACTGTGCTGGAGCAAATCCGCGACTTTCAGCGGCAGGTTCATGTCGAAGGCATTGCCGGTGGTGCGCGCGCGCAGCAGCACCCAGCTTTTGCCGTCGGCATCGGCGACCAGTGCGCCGCTGCCAATGTCCAGTTGCACCGCGCCGTGCTTCGGCTGGCTGTTCTGGATGCGTCCGGTGAGGCCCAGCCAGTCATCCTGGCTCGGCACCAGAGTGAAGCCGTTGAACGGGTCGAACAGTGCCTGCACCCGTTGCTGAATAAACGCGTCAGGGTGCTCGGTCAGCAGTTGCCGGTCATCCGCCGAGAGCATCGCCAATCGTCCTTGCAGCAATTGCGTGCGCAGGGCCGGAAGGTCGGCTTGCAGATTCCACTGAACCTTTTCGAACAGGCCGCTGGCCTGCCATTGCTCGCCCAAGGTTTGCGCCATGGCCACGGCTTGTTGACGATCGGCATGGCCGACCAGCACCAGCATTTCCCGATTGAGCGGTTCCTGCATGCGCTGTTCGGCGCGCAGTTCGAGTGCATCAGGGTTGGTGCCGGGCACCAGTTCCATGAGGTTGGCCGACAGCGGTGCACCGTCACGCCACTGCCAACCGGCCAGCGCGACGACCGCCAGCAGCAGGATCAGGAACAGCCACGGCAGCCTGCGTTCACTCGGCAAAGTCATGCTGCTCCGTGTCGCTCAACGGCTGCTGTGCCGTGCTGTCCTGCATGCGCAGCACAGTGCTGTCGCCCTGGGTTTCCAGCAGTTCGATGGTCTGCACCAGCTCACCGCCGTCGATGTTGATCCGGTTGAACACTTGCTTGAGCAGCACCGAACGCGGGGTCAGGGTCAGTTTCCATTGTTGCGCATCGCCGCTCAGGGCCAGTTCGAAATCCCGTTGCAGGCCGCTGCTGTCACCTTGCAGCACGGCAAGAAACAAGCGGTTCTGCTCGGCTCCGGCGCTCTTGTTCGGCAGCAACTGCCAGCCGGTGCTGTCACGACGGGCAATGCCGTTGGCGGTGATGCGGTAGTCCTGTTGCAGCGGGGTCTTGAGCAGCCAGAGCAGGCCGTGATTTTTCGCCAGGACGAAGCTGCCCTTGCTCAGCAGCGGCTGGGGCAGGGCACGCAGGTGTTTTTCCTGGATGAACTGGCCGTGGATCACGTCCGGTTTCGCCAGTTGTTCGCTCAGCTGTTGCAGGTCGAAGGCGTTGGCCAGGCTGGATACAGCGAGCAGCGCCATCGCGCCAAGGCATTTGCAGAACAGGTTCATCGCAGCATCCTTTCCACCGCATCGGTGAACACTTTGGGTGAGGCCAGTTGCATCTCGCGACTGCTGATCTCGACCGCCACTTGCACCGAGCTGGCGCGAGTCAGGCGTTCGCCGCTCTGCAGGTCAGTGATCAGATAATTGATCTTCAACCGGTTCTCCCACTCCACCAGACTGGCGCGCACGTTCAAGCGTTGGCCGAACACCGCGCTACGCACGTACCGCAGTTGCAGGTCGATGATCGGCCACGCATAGCCGGACTCGGACATCTGCGTGTAGTTGTGGCCGATCTGGTCGAGCAGCGCGCAACGCGCGACTTCCAGGTATTTGACGTAGTGCCCGTGCCAGACCACATGCATTGTGTCGACGTCGAAGAACGGCACGAGGATTTCCGTGTCGGCGTGCAGCACTCCGGCGCTACGCATGCAGCCTCCAGTGTTGCTCGGCGATACGTTGCAGGCACAGGCGCAGTTCGCCTTCCAGTGCCCGGTCTTCGATGACTGGCGGGAAGTCCTTGGCCAGCTCTTCGTGCATGGCGGCCAGCGAAGGCGGCAGCGCACGCGCGTCTTCATCGCGACCCCGCAACCAGACGCCCTGATTGGCCGCGAGCAACGTGGCGGCAGCAACCTGTTCGGTCAGCTCCAGCACGCGGATCGCATCGCGGGCGGCGATGGTGCCCATGCTCACCTTGTCCTGGTTGTGGCATTCGGTCGAGCGTGAGAACACGCTGGCGGGCATGGTGTTTTTCAACGCTTCGGCGGTCCAGGCGCTGGTGCCGATTTGCACGGCCTTGAAGCCGTGGTTGATCATCGCGCGATCCGCCGGGGCACCGGACAGGTTGCTCGGCAAACCGTGGTTGTAGCGCTCGTCGACCAGCAGCGCGAGTTGCCGGTCGAGCAGGTCGGCGACGTTGGCCACGAGGTTTTTCAGGCTGTCCATGGCGAACGCGATGTGGCCGCCGTAGAAGTGTCCGCCGTGCAGCACGCGCTCGGCTTCGGCGTCGATGATCGGGTTGTCATTGGCGCTGTTGAGTTCGGTTTCGATGAACGAGCGCAGCCAGTTCAGGCTGTCGGCCAGCACACCGAGCACGTGCGGGGCACAACGCAGCGAGTAGCGATCCTGTAGGCGATGCAGCGGTGCGGTCGGGGCGTCGATCGCCAGATCCTTGCGCAGCCACGCGGCGACTTGCATCTGCCCCGGGTGCGGTTTGGCAGCGAACAGGCGCTCGTCGAAGTGTTCCGGATTGCCTTGTAGCGCGACCACGTTGAGCGCGGTGATGCGTGTGGCCAGTTGCAGCAGATAGTCGGCCCGAGCGTAGGCGAGGCAGGCGAGGCCGGTCATTACCGCCGTGCCGTTCATCAAGGCCAGCGCTTCTTTCGGGCGCAGCACCAGCGGCGTCCAGCCGAGTTCGCGATGCACGTCGGCCGCTTGCCGGCGTTCGCCGCGGAACATCACTTCGCGCTCGCCCGACAGGGTCGCGGCGACGTAGGACAGCGGCGTCAGATCGCCGCTGGCGCCGACCGAGCCTTCTTCGGGGATCAGCGGCAGGATGTCGTGTTCGAGGAACGCGTGCAGGCGCTCCAGCAGTTCAATGCGCACCCCGGACACGCCGTGGCACAGCGACTGCAAACGCGCGGCCAGCACGGCGCGGGTGGCCTGGGCGTCGAGCAGTTTGCCCAGTCCGCAACCGTGGAAGGTGTACAGATGACGCGGCAGCGCCTCGACGTGATGCAGCGGCACCGCGACCACGCAGGAGTCGCCGTAACCGGTGGTCACGCCATAGATCACGCCTTCCTTGTCCAGCAGCGAGTCGAGAAACCGCGCGCCCTTGGCGATGCGCTCGCGGTAATCGGCGTCGCTCTGCAACTGCACGGGCGCCTGACGGTTGGCCAGGGCCAGCACGTCTTCGATGCGCAAAGGGCGTTCGCCGAAGGTTACCGGCTCATGGGTTGGCGTCGTCATCGGTCTTCCAGAAAGGGTAAAAGTTGAACCATTGGTGCGGGGCTTCGAGGCAATAGTGACTCAGACGCTGCGCATAGCGGGTGGCCCACTGATGAATGACCTGCTCGCGCTCGCGGCGTGTCCACACCACGCTGTCGGCGAACGGTTCGAGGGTCAGGCGATAGTGACCGTCCGGTTGCTTCAGGCACATCAGCAGATTGACCGGGCATTTCAGCAAACCGGCCAGCAGCCACGGCCCCTGCGGGAACGGTGCCGGGTGGCCGAGAAAGTCGACGGTGACGCTGCGCCCTCCGTGCAGTGGCACGCGGTCGCCGGCAATCGCCAGCCACTCGCCGCGTTCCAGGCGTTCGTGCAGTTGCAACATGATCACCGGGTCCAGTTCGCTGACCTGAATCAGGCGCAGATTGGTCGCCCCGGCCTCGCCCAGCAGACGGTTGAACTGCTCGGCATGCTTGGTGTGCACCAGCACGTTCATGGTGACCTTTTCACCGATCTCCGCCAGCGCTCGACAGACTTCAAGGTTGCCCAGGTGCGCGCCGACCAGCAGTTGCCCGCGACTGCCACGCAACTGATTGCGCAGGAGTGCCGGGTCGATGATTTCGATCTGCTCGATGCGGATCTTGCCGTTCCATACGTCGAGCTTGTCGAGCAGCGAATCGGCGAACGCCATGAATTGAGCGAACACCCGCCAGAGGCTTGGGCGCAGATCGACGCGCTGGCTCCAGTCGGCCAGACGTTGCTGGTATTGCCAGGCACTGCGCCGAGCAGTGCGGCCGAACAGGAAAAAATACAGGACGATGCCGTACAGCAACGGACTGAGCAGGCGCCGGCCAAGAACCTTGGCGGCGAATGCGGTGAATTTCATCAGCAGGAAACTGCCGCGTTCTTCGCGGTCGGCCCAGTGCTTCTTGTCGGTCTCGACGCTCATGTTCGCCACCGGCGCCAGAGGATCAGCGGCAGGCGCAGCAGCATGCCGAAGAACAACCGGGTGTGCATGCTGGAAATCAGCGCGTTGTCATGGAACAGACGGAAGTGCGACACGCCGTCCAGCGGGTAATGCACGCTGGTTTGCCGCCAGCGCATCGGCTGATTGCGCCACGACAGGCGCACCAGAATGTCCGAGTCGAAATCCATGCGCTTGCCGACCCGAGCCGAGTCGATCAGCGCCAGGGTCGGCGCCAGCGGATACACGCGAAAGCCGCACATCGAATCGCGGATCTGCAGCGACAGCGTGTTGATCCAGACCATCACGTGGGTCAGGTAGCGCGCATACAGACGACCCTTGGGCACGCTGTCGTCGAACAGTGGATAACCGCAGATCAACGCGTCCGGATGGGCGCGGGATTCTTCGACGAAGCGGGCGACGTCGTGCAAGTCGTGCTGGCCATCGGCGTCGACCTGCAAGGCATGGCTGAACCCCAGGCGCGCCGCTTCACGCAGGCCGGTCATCACCGCACCGCCCTTGCCCTGATTGAGGGTCAGGCGCACCAAGTGCACGTTATCGCGCTCGGCCAGCGCATCCAGCACCTTCGCGCAGGAGGGTGTGCTGGCATCGTCTACCAGAATGCACGGCAGGTTTTGGGTGAGCAGGGCATCGACCACGGTAGTGATCGCGGTTTCGTGGTTGTAGACCGGAATCACGGCGCAAGGGTTATGCATACCGATTCTCCACAGGAAGACTGCAGTGACTGCTTCGCGAGCAGGCTCGCTCCCACATGAGATCGCGGTTCCTGTGGGAGTGAGCCTGCTCGCGATTGAGTGCGCAGCACTCACCAGGGTCAATCATGCTCTACACCCAAAAGAATCCGGCCACTTGAGCACGTCGCCGTGTCATTGCGATAAGCGAAATACAGCTTGCCGCGCTCAGAGTCGAAGCGCAGGTGCAGCTGGATTTCATCGCCGGGGCGCACCAGTTGCTGGAATTTCAGCACTTCCATGCCGGCAAATTTGCCGGGCAGGTTCAGCAATTGCTGACCAAGTTTCAGCGCCCATTCGACTTGCACCACACCCGGCAGCACCGGGGCCTTGGGAAAGTGGCCGCTGAAATAGGCCAGATCCGCTGGCACCGCCAGTTGCAGGCTCCACTCGCCATCGGTTTCGACCTTCTCCAGCACTTCCGGGGCCTTAGGCCGTGGCGCCAGCAGCAGTGCTTCGATGTCAGCCTGCGGCAGCTTGCCCTGGCTGTTCAGCGGCAGTTGCCGCACCAGACGCCAGCGCCGAGGCAAGGCCAGGGCTTCGCAATGCTCGCTCAAGTGTTTGCGCAGGGCTTCAGTCAGGTTGCGGCGGCCCTGTTCGCGCAAGGCGAACAGACCTTCCTCGCTGAGCACCAGCAGTGCCCCAAGGACCGCGCGGTTTTCCTGAACCACGCCCAGCCGTGCTTCGGCGACCCAGTCGTGAGCGACCAGCGCCTGCTCCAGCATCGGCAGGGAAATGCGCTTTTCTTCGAGCTTGACGATGCGGTCCAGCCGCCCCAGCAATTCGAAACGGCCGTCGGCGGCGATGCGTGCGGCATCGGCGGTGTGTTCGACATGCCCGGTCGGCAGATAGGGAGATGCGATCAGCAGCGCGCCGTCGCTGTCCTGGCTCAGCTCAACCCCGGCGAATGGCTGCCACAGGCTGGCACCTTGACGCCAGGCGATGCCACCGGTTTCCGAACTGCCGAGGATTTCCGTCGGCCACTGCTGCAAACGTTGCTGCAGGCTGTGCGCGGCTTCAAGCGGCAACGCGCCGCCGGAGGAAAACACCCGGCGCACGGCACTGAGGGCCGGCCAGTCGAGGTTGTCACCCATACGCTTGAGCAGCGCCGGGCTGGCGACCCAGGCAAAGGCCGGATACTCGCGGCTGGCACGCTGCAAGTCTTCGGGAAACGCCAGCTGTTTGCGCACAAACGGGCGCCCGGCGCACAAAGGCCACAGCACGCGAAACAGCAAGCCATAGATATGCTGGGTGGCAACGCTGCCGATGATGCAGGCCTCGCCGAGGTCCGCGCCCCACAACTGCTCCAGCGCTTCGACTTCGTTGGCCAGTTGGCGCAGGGATTTGTCGATGCGCTTGGGCTCGCCGCTGGAGCCGGACGTGCACAGGCTCAGACGGCACTGGTCGAGATCCAGTTCGGCGCCGGGCAGTGGCGGTTGCTGAACGTCGTTCAGTTGCGTGTCACCGGCTTGATCCGTCAGCCACAGATCGACTTCAGCGGACCAGCGCTGGCGGGTTTGTGGCTGCAGATCCGCAGGCAGCAGAACGCTGACGCCAGCGCGCCATGCGCCCAGCAAAGCGATGGCCAGTTCGGCGGCATCTTCCAGATGCACAGCCAGGCGCTTCACGCCCTGCGCTTGCAGACCGGCGGCAACGCTCAACGCCTGTTCGCACAGTTGCGCGTGATCGAGTGCCGGTGCGTGGCTGATTGCCCGCGCCGGCGCAGCCTTGAGCAACAGGTGCTCAAGTTTTATCCAGTTCATTTACGGCCTCTTACCCGTTGTCGTATCAGCCATTCAATGGCAAACATCAGGCCGATCAATCCATAGGAGATCAGGCCGGTGTACAACATCCACCAATGCAGCGGCGCCCACAGGGTCAGGAGGGCGGCGCACAAACCGTTGCAGAAGAAAAACACGCTCCAGGCCATGGTGACCTGGCGGGTGTAGCGGATCGCCTCGGGCGGCAGTTGCGGCTCACGGATCCGCGCCAGGCGCTCGACCATCGGCGGGCCGTATTTCAGGCTCAGGCTGAACAGCACCAACATGAAGCCGCTGATCAGCACCGGGTACCAGCGCAGTAACAGCGGGCTGTCGAACAGTGCCAGCAACAGGCAGAACCCGATCGCCACGCCGGCCATCCACAGGCTGCCGGGCTTGCGCTCGCCCGTCAGCGCGCGGGCCAGCCACAGGCTGCCCAGCAGCAGCCCGAACTGCCACGGGGCGAAGTGCTCCATGCCGAAATACACCGCAAAGGGGTACAGCAGGCCCGCCAGCAGCAGGCCGAGGCCGATCAATCGGCTCATGCGGCCGGTTGAACCAGACGGTAGACCGCCTCGACCACGTCACCGACGGTGCGCACCGACTTGAATTCTTCGGCGGCGATTTTCTTGCCGGTCTGGCGTTTGATGTGATCGATCAGATCGACCGCGTCGATGCTGTCGATTTCCAGATCCTGATACAGGTTGGACTCCAGACTGATGCGCGCCGGATCCAGTTCGAACAGCTCGACCAAGGCATCGCGCAGGGTGTTGAAAATATCGTCACGAGTTTGCATGGTCCGGTCTCAAGCTGCCTGTTTTGCCGTAACGAACGCCGCAAGGCTCGCCACGTTGGTGAAGTGGTTGCGGGTGTCTTTGGCGTCGGCGTCGATCTTGATGCCGTACTTTTTCTGGATCGCCAGACCCAGTTCCAGCGCGTCGACGGAATCCAGGCCCAGGCCTTCGCCGAACAGCGTCAAGTCGTCGCCGATATCGTCGGCGCTGATGTCTTCGAGGCCGAGGGCGTCGATGATCAGCAGTTTTATCTCACGGTGCAGATCGCTCATCTTCGGCGAGCTCCTTGATGAAGTAGGTGTGCAAATAGTCGTTGAGCTTGCGCGAGGCCTGCGGTGCCGGCCCCTGCGTGGCGAAAGTCTGTGGGTCTATATCGGCCCCGACACGAAAACTGAAGTGCACGCGGCGGCT
This sequence comes from Pseudomonas sp. P8_229, assembly GCF_034008635.1. Classification (NCBI taxonomy): domain Bacteria; kingdom Pseudomonadati; phylum Pseudomonadota; class Gammaproteobacteria; order Pseudomonadales; family Pseudomonadaceae; genus Pseudomonas; species Pseudomonas sp. P8_229. The sequence goes on from NZ_CP125378.1 coordinate 3,466,279, forward strand.
GGGGATCCGATACCAGGGTTCGGCCTTGGTCAGGGTGGTCGGGCTGACCTTGATAACCACCGGAGTCAGGATTTTCGCACCGCGCAGGGCAATCGCCGCGGCCCCCCGATGAAAGGCCGGTGCCTGCCCTGGCTGGGTGCGCGTGCCCTCGGGAAAAATGATCAGGGTCTGGCCGTTTTGCAGGGACTGCGCGGCGGCATCGAGCATGTCCATGCTGCCGTCATTGCTGATGTACTCTGTGCTGCGCAGTGGGCCACGGGTGAAGGGGTTTTCCCACAGACTTTTCTTCACCACGCAATTGGCCTGGCGCACCAGGCCGATCAGGAACACCACATCGATCAGCGACGGGTGGTTGGCGATGATCATCTGCCCCGGGCGGCCGAGGCGTTCAGCGCCTTGAATGTCGTAGGTCAGCACGCCAGTACGGGCCATGAACCGCACAAAAAACCAGAACAACCGACTGACGGTCTGCCGTGCGCGGTGGCGATGTTTCAGCGCATCCCCAGGCAGGCAGCCGAGCAACGGAAACACCAGCAGACGCAGACACAGTCCGCCCAGCCCGAACAGAGCGAAACTTGCGGCAGTGGCCAGCAGGCGCCAGTAGTAGGCGTCGCGGTTTTTCTCGGTCACGGGTTGCGTTGCCAGGTCCATACACGATTTTTCCAGGCATGTTGGCAATGGGTTTGCTGGCCAAGCAGGGTTTGCAACAGATTCAGCGCGTGTGGCCAGTGCGCTTTGGACACTGCTTCTGTGCCGCTGTTCAGGGTCAGCCGCCAGTCGGTACCGGGGGTGATCAACAAACCGAGCGCATAGGGAAAAGGCACGTCGTCGATCCACTGCAAGTAGGCCTGGGGCGGCTGCTCTTCGGTGATGATCAGCAGCACTGCCGGAGCGCCTTCCTCGAGCAGGGCCGCAGCTTCGAGCATGCCATGTTCCAGACCATCGCCAGCTGCCGCGAGGGCGGTCATTTCGCTGGTTTCGCCGCGCATGATCGACCACAGGCCGATGATTGCGTTGTGCACCGACAGGCTGAACTGGGTCGGAGACAACGGTTCGTCCTTGGCCAGATCGCTGAGGATCTCGAAGGTGCGCGGGGTTTCGCCGTGCCGTGAAACAAACACCAGCGGCAGGTTTTCCCGTCCGTCGGCCAGCGGCCAGCCGACACTGAACGCCATCCGCGCCAGACGGCTGAGGCGCCGGCGCTGCATGGCCGGCAGGAACGACACATCGGGCGCGGCATCGCTGCTCTGGAGCACGACCGGTTGTCGGCTCCAGGCCTGCCAGGCGTCCACGCTGTCGAGCCCGGGGGCCCACGCGCGCCATTGGGCGATGTTGAAGTTGATCACGGACATTTATCCCGCCCCTGCGGGCTTGTATTGACGCGTTGAGTCGCCAAAGCCGCAGCCGGGCTGTGCTGACGTTACCGGACGCGGCGTGGCGCCTGACGTTCGGGTGGCGCGCATTATCCCGGTGCGACGAGTGTGTAGCAAATGCTGGTTACATTTTGCGCAGCTGAATGTACCGAATGGTTCGTGGAAAAAATGTCACTTGGCCATTATCCGGGTCGTCAGCGGTTTGTCTGTCGGGCATCCCGACGATCAATGGCCGTTTTTGCTCCATCGCCATGGGGATATTTGCACCTGACTCTGTAGTCCGCGTCCATGGAGGTAGCGAAGCCAAGCCACGCGCATCTACACTCGGTCATTCTTTGATACACGGAGGTTTTGTCATGCGGCGCGTGGTGTTCAATCAGAAAGGTGGCGTAGGCAAGTCCAGCATTGCCTGCAATCTGGCGGCGGTCAGCGCCAGCGAGGGCTATCGCACGCTGTTGGTGGATCTCGATGCCCAGGCCAACTCCACTCAGTATCTGACGGGGCTCACCGGGGATGACATACCGATGGGCATCGCCGATTTCTTCAAGCAGACCCTGTCTTCAGGGCCGTTCTCGAAGAAAAATCAGGCCGATATCTACGAAACCCCGTTCGACAATCTGCACATCATCACCGCAACTGCTGAACTGGCCGATCTGCAGCCCAAGCTTGAGGCCAAGCACAAGATCAACAAGCTGCGTAAGTTGCTGGACGAGTTGGCCGAAGATTACGACCGAATCTACCTCGATACCCCGCCAGCGCTGAATTTCTATGCGGTGTCGGCATTGATTGCCGCTGATCGTGTACTGATTCCCTTCGATTGCGACAGTTTCTCACGGCAGGCGCTGTACGGGCTGCTGGCAGAGATCGAAGAGTTGAAGGAAGACCACAACGAAGGCCTGGAAGTCGAAGGCATCGTGGTCAACCAGTTCCAGGCCCGGGCCAGCCTGCCGCAGCAGATGCTTGATGAATTGATTGCCGAGGGCTTGCCGGTGCTGCCGGTGTATCTGAGCAGTTCGGTGCGCATGCGTGAGTCTCACCAGGCCAGCACGCCGCTGATCCACCTCGACCCACGGCACAAGCTGACGCAGCAATTTGTTGAACTGCACAATCTGCTCGAAGACGCCTGATACCTCGAATTACGCATAGCTCCCCTGTGGGAGCGGGCTTGCTCGCGAAGGCATTCTGTCAGTTGATAAATCGGCTGAGTGACACTCCCTCTTCGCGAGCAGGCTCACTCCTACATTAGCGGGTTCGGGTGTGTCAGATACCCTGGCCCCCCTGTGGGAGCGGGCTTGCTCGCGAAGGCATTCTGTCAGTTGATAAATCGGCTGACTGACACTCCCTCTTCGTGAGCAAGCCCGCTCCCACTTTGGGTTTTGGGGTGTGTTAGATACCTTGGCTGCGCAGCCACGTCATCAACTGCGGCAACGGAAACGCCCCGCTCTGGCGCGCCACTTCGCGGCCATTTCTGAACAGAATCAGGCTCGGAATCGAACGAATCCCCAACTGCGCCGACAACTGCTGATTGGCTTCGCTGTCGAGCTTGGCCAGTCGGCACTTGCCCGCCAACTGCGCAGCAGCCTGTTCGAACACCGGTGCGAACGACTTGCACGGCCCGCACCAGTCCGCCCACACGTCCACCAACAGCGCCAGATCACCCTTGATCTGGCTGGTGTAGTCGCCTTGCTTGAGTTCGAATGGCTTGCTCAGCAGCACAGTGGATTTGCAGCGCCCGCACTTCGGCTGATCACCCAGGCGTTCGGCGGGGATGCGGTTGAGGCCGTTGCAGGCGGGGCAGGGGATGAGGAGTGGGTTGGTCATAATGGGCTCGGTGAACGTAGATAACTCGTACGACTGATCTGGAGTCCTACGAGGCATTTATCAAGGTTGAATCCTGTGCCTCAAGACGAACAACTGATCTCCAGATGCTTGCCCCACTCCGGCGGCCGCTCGGCATAACCTTCCATCCCCGGCTGCTCGTCGAACGGTTTGCTCAGTACTGCATGCAGGCGGCGGACCTCTGAGTAGTCGCCTTGTTCGGCGGCGTCGATAGCCTTTTGCGCCAAATAGTTGCGCAGGATGTACAGCGGGTTGACCGCATGCATCCGCGTGCGGCGTTGTTCCTGATCGCTCTCCCCATCGCGTGCAACCCGGGCCACATAACGCTCGCCCCAGGCATCGAAGCCTTTGATGTCGACGAAGTCATCGCGCAGTCGCGCAACGGCTTGTTCTGCTGACTCTTCGCCCAGGCGACGGAAGAACAGCGTGTAATCCACGCCGCTGTTCTGCATCAGTTGCAGCAGGTTTTCCAGCAGCAATTGATCGTCATCTTCGGCGGTGGTGAAACCGAGGCGGCGGCGCATCAGGTCCAGGTAGTGCGCCTGGAACAGCGGCAGGTACAGGCCGAGGGTTTCGCGCAGGGCTTCGACGCTGATGAACGGCGTCAGGGCCTGGGCCAGGGCGCTAAGGTTCCACTGGCCGATCGGCACTTGATTGCTGAACGAGTAGCGGCCCTGATCGTCGGAGTGGTTGCAGATGAAGTTGGCGTCGAAATCGTCGAGGAAGGCGAACGGGCCGAAGTCGAAAGTGATGCCGAGGATCGACATGTTGTCGGTGTTCATCACCCCATGGCAGAAGCCGTAGGCCTGCCACTTGGCGATCAACTCGGCATTGCGTTCGACGACTTCGCGGAACATCGCCAGATACGGTTCCGGTTGTTCCAGGCACTCGGGAAAATGCATCGCCAGCAGGTGCTCGCCGAGCTGCTTCTGCTGCTCGGGACGCTTGGTGTAATAGAAATACTCGAAGTGGCCGAAGCGGATATGGCTCGGCGCCAGACGCAGCACCATCGCCGCGCGTTCCTGCTTCTCGCGCCACACCGGGGTGTCGGAGCCGATCACGCAGGCCGCTCGCGAAGACGGAATGTTCAGCGCGTGCAGCGCTTCGGAGGCGAGGAACTCGCGGATCGACGAACGCAGCACCGCACGGCCATCGCCCATGCGCGAAAACGGCGTCTGCCCGGCGCCCTTGAGGTGCAGGTCCCAGTGCTCGCCGGCGTTGTTGTAGACCTCGCCGAGCAGCAAGCCTCGGCCATCGCCCAGTTGCGGCGTATAGCCGCCAAACTGGTGGCCGGAATAGACCATCGCCCGTGGCTCGGCATCGGCCCACAACTTGTGGCCGCCGAACAACTCGGCGAATTCCTGGGTCTCAGCGGTTGCCGGGTCGAGATCGAGCAAAGCCAGGGCTGCCGGGCTGGCGACGACCAGACGCGGATTGTCGATCGGCTCGGGCAGCACGTGGGCGGAGAACGCATCGCCCAGGCGAGCGAAGCGATTGTCGAAGGTCAGTTCGTCGAGGGCTTTCAAGGGCCGGCTCCAGCAGAATGTCCGAGCATTCTGCTGGGATTAGACCGGTTAGTCGAGTTTGGCTGGCGGCGGCTCTTGCAGCGGTTTTTGTTCGCCGCTGATCGGGACGATGGTTTTGCTGTCGTCCTCGACCGGCACCAACTTGTATTCCTGACCGTGGAGGTTCTTCAGGTAAACCTCCATCTGGCGGAACGAGATGTTGATGTGCTGCTTCTTGAACTCGCGATTGATGAAGCGGTTCACTTCGTCGATCACCGGGTTGCGGTCGCCGAGGTCACGCACGTGCATGCGCAATTCGTGATCGAGGGTGCTTTCGCCGAAGTTGAGAAAGTACACGTGCGGCTCGGGCTCCTTGAGTACGCGCGGGTTCTCGCGGGCGGCCTTGAGCAGTAGTTCTTTCACCAGATCCAGGTCCGAACCGTAGTCGACGCCGAGTTTCAGCGTTACCCGGGTGATGGTGTCGGTCAGCGACCAGTTGATCAGTTGTCCGGTGATGAACGTCTTGTTCGGGACAATGATGTCTTTGCGGTCGAAGTCGGTGATGGTCGTGGCGCGGATGCGGATCTTGCTCACCGTGCCCGAGAGGTTGCCGATGGTGATGGTGTCGCCGATCCGCACCGGGCGTTCGAACAGGATCATGATGCCGGAGATGAAGTTCGCGAAAATCTCCTGCATACCGAAACCGAGGCCTACCGACAGCGCCGCCACCAGCCATTGCAACTTGTCCCAGCTCACGCCGAGGGTCGACAGGGTGGAGACGAAACCGACGCCGGCGATCACGTAGGAGAGCAACGTCGTGGTCGCGTACGCACTGCCCTGGGCCAGGTTGAGTTTCGACAGCACGAACACTTCCAGCAGCCCCGGCAGGTTGCGCGCCAGGGCGAAGGTGATGCCGATGATGATCAGCGCGCCGAGCATGTCGCCGATGCTGATCGGCACCATGCTCATGTTGGCGCCGGTGCCGCTGGTGTATTCGTAGAGGGTGATGTTGTCGAGGTACGAGAACACCGAGATCAGGTCGGCCCAGACCCAGTACAGCGCGGCGATGAAGCCGCCGAGCAGTGCCAGACGGATCAGGCGCAGGGACTGTTCGTTGACCTTTTCAATGTCCAGCGTCGGCTCTTCGATCACTGCCTCGCCGTCGCCGGCCTCTCTGGCCGCCTGACGTTTGGCCAGGGCGCGCTGGTAAGCCAGACGTCGTGCGGCGACCGCCAGGCCACGGACGAAGGTGGCTTCGATCACCAGCCAGAACATCAGCAGGTACAGGGTGTTGATCAACCGGTCACTGAGTTTCAGCGCGGTGTAGTAGTAGCCGAAGCACACTGCGACGAACAAGGCGATCGGCAGCAGGGTGAACATCACGCCCACGGCCTTGCGGAACAATGAGGTGTTTTCGTGGGCCGGGCTGCTGATCAGCAGGCGGCTGAGCAGCCACGCCATCAGGGCGTAGCAGGTCAGCACCACCGGCATTCCGATGACGTCGTCGGCCAACGCCGCCGGTTGCAGTTCGGCGACGGCCACCACGGTCACCAGCGCCATCACCACCAGCCCGAGGCGACGGATCCAACCCTGAAGGAACTCGACCTGCGGCTTGTCCCAGCGAAAGTGCAATTCCGCCACACCGCCCGGCGAGAGGATCCGGTAGGCGGTGTAGAACACCAGCCACGCCTGACCCATTTGCAGCAGCGCCGCGCCCATGTTGGCGTTCTGTCCTCGGGCGTCGATCTGCAAGGCCAGACCGCACAGCGCCAGGCCAAGGGCGACCGGCATCGCCAGCAGAATGTTGATCAGGATCGCCTGCGGCGTGTGCCACTGGCTGTCACGTTTGAAGTGACCGATGTCCTGGTGAACCTTGTTCAGTCGCGCGTACAGCGCCTTGCGTCGCCACAGCAGCGCGCCGATCAGCAACGCCAGAGGCAGGAACAGCAGCGGACGCTGGGTCAGACCGTCGGTCAGCTCGCTCAGGCTCGAGGCCAGCGGCAGGGTGTCGACCTGGCGTTTGAGGCGCTCTGGCACGCCATGAATCCATTCCGTGTCCAGCGGCTTGTTGCTGGGAATCCAGAACATCTGCTCATCGAGGGTGGCGCGCAGGCTTTGCGCGGTGCTCAGCAGTTGTTTCTGGTTGAGTTGCAGGGTGATCGACTCGTTGAGCATCGCGCTCAGTTCGCGGTTCAGACGCTCCAGCAGGTCGGTGCGGGTGTTGGCCAGATCCAGCAGGCTCTTGCGCAGTTGCGGGGTGACTTGCTCCGGTGGCTGGGTGGAGAGCAGGTTGTCGACGTAGGTCGCCGGATTGCTCAGCAGTTCGCGCTGCTGGCTGACTTCGAACTGATACAGGCGAATGTCGGCGATCTGGTCCGCCAGATCGCGATCTACCTTCAGACGCGGCAGTGCCTGTTTCTGCTTATAGAGAATCTTCGACAGCAGCAGGCTGCCCTTGAGCACGTTGATCTGCTCGTCGAGAGCCGAGTCGCTTTGGGTCAGACTGTCGAGTTGCTGTTTGGTCTGCAGGTTTTGCTGGGTGACTTCGTTGAGGCGGTCGGTGCTTTTGAGCAGGTAGTCGGAGAGCTTGAGGTTGGCTGCGCTCTCGGTGGCGAGCAGGCTGCTGCCGCCGGCCTTTTGCGCCTCGATCGACTGCTGAGTGACGGTTTCCTGGGACTGTGCCAGTCGCTTCTGGTTGATCAGGGTCTGCAGTTCCTGAATCTCGCGGTCGAGGCGGTCGGACTTCTCCGAGAGCAGGTCATGCTGACTGTTGCCCAGGTCCTGCAACTGGCTGTTGCCCGCCAGCTCCTGGCGGCGCAAGGGAATCAAGGCGTTCAGCGCTGCGAGTTCGGCATTTAACTGGTCGCGCTGCTCGGCGCTCAGGGTCTTGCCGCTGTCCTTGCCGGTCTTGAGGATGTTGTTGATCTGCTGGATGCGCGTCTGGCTGCTGGAAATCTCCGCCTGCGCACGCTCGGGGCGAGTCTGGGCGGTGATGATCAGGCTGTTGGCATCGGCCAGGGCTTTTTGCAGATCGCTTTGCTGGGTCGAGCGATCGGTGAGGATCTGCTCCAATTGCTGGATCGGCTCTTTGGGGAAACGCTGCGCCACCGGCACCACGGCTGTGGCCTTGAGGCGTGTCAGTTCGCGGGTGTTCTCGATGGTCTGCCGGGGTGCGGTGGCCAGTTGCTGCTTGAGATCGATCAGCTTCTGGTCGTAATCACGCCGGTTGTTGAGCTGATTGAGCGTGCTTTGCAGAACCGTTTGCAGAGTCTTTTTATCGGCATCCGGCAGTTTGCTGTCGGCGAGTTTGTCCAGGCTGGCCTGCACGGCATCGCTGGACGGCGGTTCGGCGGCGTACAGCGGGCCGACGGAAAGACTCAGGCCCAGCAGGGCCGCGAAAAAGAAGGAGCGCAGGGTAGGCATAGAGACCGGTCAAGCAAGTGAGAGTGGACGCAGTTTAGAGGAAGAGACCAGGACCCGGGCGACTTCCTTCGGGGAATCTGACGCCCACTTTGCCGATCTTGTTCCCGTCCATGACCGCGACGGTCCAGTGGGTGTTGTTCCACTCCACCTGGTCGCCAACGATGGGTGCACCACCCACCTTGTGGGCAATGAATGCACCCAGGGTCATGTCCGGATCAATACCCTCGGCCGGCAACCCGTAAAGGGCTGCAACCGCTTTAAGCTGGGCGTCTCCTTCGAGTACGAAGTCGCCGAAGAAGCGCAGATCCAGACCGCGTTGCGGCGCCTGGCTGAACAGTTTGCCGAGGGCTGGCAAGTTGTGTTCGTGGCCGATAACACACAGCAAATCATCGACTTCCAGCACCGTACTACCCGACGGATGGAGCAGTTGCTGACCGCGAAACAGCGCGGCGATGCGTGTGCCTTCGGGCATTTTCAGCTCGCGCAGGGGTGAACCGATGCACCATTTCTCGGCGCCGAGCTTGTAAACGAACAGTTCCCACTCGCTAGTGATGTGCACTTCCAGCGCGGAACGGGAGATCGGCGCCGGCTCTGGTGGTACCGTCACCTTCAACAGTTTGGCGACCCACGGCAGGCTGGTGCCCTGCACCAGCAGCGAGACCAATACGATAAAGAACGCGAGGTTGAAGTACAGCTGCGCATTCGGCAGCCCGGCCATCAAGGGAAACACCGCCAGAATGATCGGCACCGCACCGCGCAGGCCGACCCAGGAAATAAACGCTTTCTCGCGGCCATGGAACGCTTTGAACGGCAGCAAGCTGACCAGCACCGACAACGGGCGCGCGAACAGGATCATCCACAGCGCCAGGCCGAGGGCGGGCAGGGCGATGGGCAGCAAATCATGCGGGGTGACCAGCAGCCCCAGCACGAGGAACATGCCGATCTGCGCCAGCCACGCCATGCCGTCGAGCATGTGCAGAATGCCGTGACGGCTGCGCACCGGGCGGTTGCCGATCACCAGACCGCACAGGTACACCGCAAGGAAGCCGCTGCCGTGCAGGGCGTTGGTGAGGGCGAACACCACGAGGCCGCCGGCGATCACCAGAATCGGGTACAGGCCGGTGGCGAGGTTGATCCGGTTGACCAGTTGCAGCATCAGCCAGCCGCCACCCAGGCCGATCACGCCACCGATGCCGAACTCGCGGATCAAGTGGGTCAACAGACTCCAGTGCAGGCCGGTCTGGCCGCTGGCGAGCATGTCGATCAGGGTCACGGTGAGGAACACCGCCATCGGGTCGTTGCTGCCGGATTCGATTTCCAGGCTGGCGGTCACCCGTTCGTTGAGGCCTTTGCCGCCGAGCAGCGAGAACACCGCCGCGGCGTCGGTGGAGCCGACGATGGCGCCGATCAGCAGGCCCTGAATCAGATTCAGGTCGAACAGCCACGCCGCCGCCATGCCGGTCAGCCCGGTAGTGATCAACACTCCGACCGTCGCCAGTGACAGCGCCGGCCACAAGGCCACGCGGAAACTCGAGACTCGGGTGCGCAAACCGCCGTCGAGCAGGATCACCGCCAGTGCAAGGTTGCCGACCAGATAGGCCGTCGGGTAGTTATCGAAAATGATCCCGCCGCCATCGACCCCGGCGGTCATGCCGACCGCGAGAATGATTACCAGAATGGGGATGCCGAGACGGGAAGAAAGTGAGCTGACAAGAATACTCGCACCTACCAGCAACGCGCCGATCAAGAACAGGCTGTTGATGGTCGTCGCATTCAAAGGCAGTACTCCAGAAGCGTAAAGACGGGCACAAACTGACCATGCAGTCTGCGTGCCAGCGATTCTAACCTGTTGAAATGTGATGCTGTCAAAAAGGTTTTTCAGTGGGGTATTCGGGATTTGGGTTCGGCTTGCGATTGCTACCCTCACCCTGGCCCTCTCCCGGAGGGAGAGGGGACTGACCGAGCAGTTCTTGCGAGGTACATCGACCTGAAATATTGAGCCGAACTCAGGTTTTGAAAAGCACGAAGATCGGCTCCCTTTCCCCCTCGCCCCCTTTAGGGGGAGAGGGTTGGGGTGAGGGGGCGCTCTTGATCTTGCTTTTAGATCAAAGGCTGAACCGCCCAACCATATTGTTCAGATCCAGCGCCAGGCGCGACAGCTCGTTGCTCGCCGCACTGGTCTGATTCGCGCCGGTCGCCGACTGCACCGACAGGTCGCGGATGTTCACCAGGTTGCGATCCACTTCGCGGGCCACTTGCGCCTGCTCTTCGGCCGCGCTGGCGATCACCAGGTTGCGTTCGTTGATTTCGACGATCGCGGTGTTGATGGTGTCCAGCGACAGACCGGCGCCACGGGCGATGTTCAGCGTCGACTCGGCGCGTTCGGTGCTGTTGCGCATCGAATCCACGGCGTGTTCGGTGCCGCTCTGAATGCTGCCGATCATCCGTTCGATTTCGCTGGTCGACTGCTGGGTGCGGTGCGCCAAGGCACGGACCTCGTCGGCCACCACGGCAAAACCACGCCCGGCTTCACCGGCGCGGGCCGCTTCGATGGCCGCGTTGAGCGCCAGCAGGTTGGTCTGATCGGCCAGGCCACGAATCACGTCGAGCACCTTGCCGATGTCACGGGATTCGTTCGCCAGATCACCGATCAGGGTCGCAGTGCTCTGCACATCGGTGCTCATGCGTTCGATGGCGCTGACAGTTTCCTGTACCAGGTCACGGCCGTCGCCCGCTGAAGTGGTGGCGTTCTTCGAGGCTTCCGAAGTGCTGACTGCATTGCGCGCGACTTCTTCCACAGCGCTGGTCATCTCGTTAACCGCAGTGGCGGCCTGTTCGATTTCGTTGTTCTGCTGGGTCAGGCCACGGGCACTTTCGTCGGTGACGCTGTTCAGCTCTTCGGCAGCCGAAGCCAACTGAGTGGCGGAGCCGGAGATGCGCTGCAAGGTGTCGCGCAACTTCGATTGCATTTTGGTCATGGCGGCCAGCAGGCGCCCGGCTTCGTCGGTGCCGTCAACGTGGATCGGCTGGGTCAGGTTGCCTTCGGCAATGGTTTCTGCCGCATCCAGCGCCTTCGAAATCGGCTTGGTGATGCTGATCGTCAGCAGCCAGGCGAACAGGAACGTCAGGCCAGTGGCAACGACCAGCAAGGTGACCACCAGATTGAACGCCGAGGAATACTGTTCGGCGGCCTCTTGATTGGTTCGGCTGATCTGCTCGCCATTGATCTGCATCAGGCGGTTGAGCACGCTGTTCATCGCTTCGGAGTTGTCGAGCAACTCGGTGTTGAGCAGGTTACGCAACTCGTCCACCTGATTGTTGCGCGACAGGCTTTTCATCCGGTCTTCGATCTGGTGGTACTGGCCGAGCAACTGCACGTACTGATCGTAGGCGGCACGCTCCGGCGGGCTGCTGATCAGCGGCTCATAAGCCGTTTGAGCCGTACGGATCTGCTGGTTGCGCATCTCCAGCAACTCGACGGTTTTTTGCTGCACGTCCGCTTCACGGTTGACCAGCAAGCGGTACGACAGTACCCGCAGGCGCAGGGTCAGCTGCGTGAACTCGTCGAGGTTCTTGATGCTCGGCACGCTGTTGGTGGTGATGTTCTCGGCAGCGCCGCGGATTTTGCTCATCTGATTCAGGGCGAACACGCCGAGGATCAACATCAGGCCGCCGATCAAGGCAAAACCGGTGAACGCCCGGGGGGCGATATTCATATTGCGAAGGGACATGGTGCGATACCAATAAGGGCCGCATCCATGCGGGCTGAGACTGCTGTATGGATGACTTATCGGTCATGCGACTAAAGTCTTGAGCCTGTGTGCGTATTTGTTGCAGATGGCCTTGGGCGACGAAGTGCAGGAACCAGATCGGCAGATCACAGTCTTTTAAACTCGCGAGAACGGTCGGCCACCAGGAAAATCAAGGCCTTGCGCCGGTTTAACCCTGGCATCCGCAGTGACTTTTCTTTATCGTACGCGCCCTTTGAAAAACGCCTGGAAGATCAAAATGTTGGAAGCATCCCTCAGCCAATTGGAACAGCTCGTCAGCGACCTGGTGCAACAGAACCAGACCCTCACGCAAACCAACCAGACCCTGTCCACGGAACTGGCCCAGGCCAAGGATGAAAACGAAAGCCTGCAACTGAGCCTGATGGAACAGGAAGAAAAGCACGGCGCCACCGCAGCGCGCATCCAGGCACTGGTTGATCGCGTCAACGCAGGTCCTGTCAGCGCATGAACCACGGCACCGCAGGGGTAAAAGTCATCTCCATTCTCGGGGAGGACTATTCGATCAAGGCACCGGCCGGGGAAGAACAGACCCTGCTGGACGCCGCACTGATGCTCAAGGCCGCACTGGCCGACACCAAACGCAAATACCCGACGCTGATCGGTGACCGCTTGCTGGTGCTGGCAGCCATGAATCTGTGCTCGCAGCAGATCGAAATGAAGAAGCTGCACCAGGAAGAACTCGACCGTTACCAAGAGCAAGTCAGCGCCACGGTCGAAACCATCGCCAAGACCATCAATCAGGGCTGATGGGGTTGCGCACAACCAAAGAATAGATTGTCGATTGGGTTGTATACAATCGGCACGGCTGTTGCATTGTTACGGCCACTTATTCTTTGGGGGTGCTCCATGCAGTTGTGGCGACGCAGTATTCAATGGCAGCTGATTCTCAGCATGGGCACCGCCCTGCTGGTCAGCATCCTGATCGTGGTTGGCATATATACCCTGGTGGTCAACCGCCTCGCCCAGAGCTATCTGGTCGAACAAGCGCTGCCGTCGAGCATTGAAGCGACGCGCAATGACATCGAACGCATCCTCGTTCAGCCACTGACCGCCGCCAAGGACATCGCCAGCAACAGCATGGTGCGCGACTGGCTGGCCTCGGGTGAAGACAGCGGCAAAACGGCGGCCTTCGCGCAGTATCTGGAAGGCATCCGCGCCGAACACAAAGCCTTCACCGCGCTGATCATCGGCACCGAGTCCAATCACTACATCACCGAAAAAGGCCTGGATCGGACTCTCAGTCGCACCAAACCGGCCGATGCCTGGTTCTATTCCTTCCTCGACAGCAATCAGCCGCGCACCCTGAATATCGACAACGACGGCGCCACCGGAGAATTGGCGTTGTTCATCGACCTGAAGGTCGAGCAGGCGGGCAAAGTGGTCGGCGTGGCCGGGCTTGGCTTGAGCATGAAAGAGCTGTCGGAGCTGATCCACAACTTCAGCTTTGGCGAGCGCGGCAAGGTCTATCTCGTGCGTTCCGACGGTTTGATCCAGGTTCATCCTGAAGCGCAGTTCAGCGGCAAACGCACCTTGAGCGAGCAGATCGGTGCCCCTGCTGCACAAGCCGTCTTGGGTCAGAAAGTCGCCACCAACAGCTCCTTTCAACGCGATGGCGAAGACTTCCTTGCCTTCAGCCTGCCCCTGCGTGATCTCGGCTGGACTCTGGTGGCCGAAGTGCCGCAGTCGCAGATCTACGCCGAGGCCCGTAAAGCCATGTGGATGAGCGGCGGTATTGGCCTGGCGGTGGCATTGGTGTGTCTGGCGCTGGTGGTGTGGTTGGCCCAGGGATTGGTGCGGCCGATTCGTCAGGTAACAGCCGCACTGGTAGCAATCGGTAGCGGCGGTGGAGATTTGACCCATCGGTTAGATTCCAGTCGCGCCGATGAGCTGGGCGACCTCGCTCGCGGCTTCAACAGTTTCCTCGACAGTCAGCGCGGGATGATCGGCGAAGTGCTGACCACCAGCGAGCGCTTGCGCACGGCTGTCGGCCAAGTGGCCAAGGTGGTGGAAAACACCGCCGAGCGCTCCGGCCGCCAGCAGGAAATGACCGATATGGTCGCCACGGCGGTGCATGAAATGGGCCTGACCGTACAGGAGATCGCGCAGAACGCCGGCAATGCTGCGCTCGCGTCGCAAACCGCGCGGGACGAAGCGCTGCAGGCGCGGGAAGTGGTCGGTGGCTCGATCCGTCATATAGAAAGCATGTCCGACGAGATTGGCTTAGCGGCCGGCGCGGTCGGTGAGCTGGCGCATCAGGTGGCGTCGATTGACTCGGTGCTGGCGGTGATTCGCGGGGTGTCCGAGCAGACCAACCTGCTCGCACTCAACGCCGCCATCGAAGCGGCGCGGGCCGGAGACATGGGGCGTGGTTTTGCGGTGGTGGCCGATGAAGTGCGCACCTTGGCGCGCAGGACGCAGGCATCCACCGACGAGATTCAGCAAATGATCGGCAGCCTCAAGCAGGGCGCCGAGAATGCGGTGTCATCGATGCGCACCGGTCAGGCCGCGACCGGCACGGGCGTTGAGTCAAGCCAGCGCACCGGCGCTTCGCTGACCGCGATTACCGGGCAGGTCGAACGTATCAGCGACATGAACCATCAGGTGGCGACGGCGACTGAAGAGCAGTCGGCGGTGACCGAGGAGATCAACCGTAACGTGCAGGGGATTTCCGATCTGGCACGGGCGACGGCGGGAGAGGTTCGGGCCTGTCGCGAGGATTGTCAGATGTTGCAGAAGTTGGCGGATGATCTGGCGCGGCAGATGGGTGGGTTCAGGTTGAGTTGAGTGTTGAGCCAGAAAAGCCCCTCACCCTAGCCCTCTCCCGGAGGGAGAGGGGACTGACCGAGGTGTCTTTTGCTATACATCGACCTGAAAACGCCAGTCGATTATGGATTCGGTGAGCCTCTTTCAGGTCGATGGAGTATTCAAGCATCCCCCGGTCGGCCCCCTCTCCCTCCGGGAGAGGGCTGGGGTGAGGGTAGCTTTTCAGAACCAGGTATCCTGCATCGCCAGGCACGTATCATCCCGCGCCTCCAACAGCGCCAGTTCATGCTGGCAACCCGGCACTTCCCATGTCAGGAAATACCGCGCCGCCTGCAACTTGCCGTTATAGAAGTCGGCATCCGCCGCATTGCCCTTGGCCAGCCCTTCCTCGGCGCGAATTGCCTGTTCCAGCCAGCGCCAGCCGATCACTGTGTGCCCGAACACTTTCAGGTACAGCGCCGAATTCGCCAGGCTGCTGTTGACCTTGCCCTGCGCCAGATCGGTCAGCAAACCGATGGTTACTGTTTGCAGGCGTGCCACCAGTTTCTCCAGCGGCTCACGCAGTGCGCTCAGGGATTCGTACGCGGTAGCGCGCTCGGCGGTGTTGGCGATCAGGCGGATCAGTTGCTTGAGCCCGGCACCGCCGTTCTGCGCCAGTTTGCGTCCGAGCAAGTCCAGCGACTGGATGCCGTGGGTGCCTTCATGGATCGGATTCAGACGGTTGTCGCGGTAATACTGCTCCACCGGGTATTCGCGGGTGTAACCGTGGCCGCCGAGGATCTGGATCGCCAGTTCGTTGGCCTTCAGGCAGAACTCCGAGGGCCATGATTTGACGATCGGCGTCAGCAGATCCAGCAACTCGTGGGCCTGTTTGCGCTCGGCTTCGGTCTCCAGCGTCGTCGTGTCATCGAACAGCCGCGCCGCGTACAGGCCGAGGTCAAACGCGCCTTCGACGTAGGATTTTTGCGTCAACAGCATGCGTCTGACATCTGCGTGCTGAATGATCGCCACCGGCGCGGTGCTTGGGTCCTTGCTGTCCGGCACGCGACCCTGCGGGCGTTCCCGGGCGTACTCCAGCGAGTACAGGTAACCGGCGTAACCGAGCATCACTGCGCCCATGCCGACGCCGATCCGCGCCTCGTTCATCATCTGGAACATGTAGCTCAAGCCATGGTGTGGTTTGCCCACCAAATAGCCGACACACTCGCCGTTATCGCCGAAGTTCAGCGCGGTGGAGGTGGTGCCGCGCCAGCCCATCTTGTGGAACAGGCCGGCCAGCAGCACATCGTTGCGCGCGCCGAGGCTGCCGTCATCGTTGACGAGGAATTTCGGCACGATGAACAGCGAAATACCCTTCACTCCCGGCGGCGCGTCCGGCAGCTTGGCCAGCACCATGTGCACGATGTTTTCCGACAGTGGGTGATCGCCGCCGGAAATGAAGATCTTGTTGCCCTTGAGCCGATAAGTGCCGTCGGACGCAGGTTCCGCGCGGGTACGAATATCCGACAGCGAAGAGCCGGCATGCGGTTCGGTCAGGGCCATGGTGCCGAAGAAACGACCGTCGATCATCGGTTGCAGGAAGCGCTGTTTCTGCTCGTCAGTGCCGAAGCTTTCGATCAGGTTCGCTGCGCCCATGGTCAGGAACGGGTACGAAGTGGTTGCCGCGTTCGCCGACTGAAAGTGCGCAAAGCAGGCTTGCGACAGCAATGTCGGCAACTGCATGCCGCCGGCCTCGAAACTTCTCGCGGCGTTGAGAAATCCTGCCTCAAGGAAGGCGTCTACCGCCGGTTTCACTTCTGGAATCAGAATCGCCTGACCGCTCTCGTAGCGCGGCTCGTTTTCGTCGCCCTTGCGGTTGTGCGGGGCGAAGTATTTCTCGGCGATGCTGCGCGCCGTGCCAATGGCCGCATCGAACGTCTCGCGGTTGTGCTCGGCAAACCGCTCGCGCCGGGTCAGGCCCTCGGCATCGAGGACTTCATACAGCTCGAAAGCCAGATTGCGGGAACTGAGCAGCGTCTCGGACATGGCGGCCTACCTGAAATTTTGGGTTGGTCCGAGTCTAGGCGTGCTGATAAAGGCTGAACAGGATGATTGATGGGCGTGATACAGAAGCAAAAGATCGCAGCCTTCTGTAGGAGCTGCCGAAGGCTGCGATCTTTTGATCTTTTGATCTTTTGATCTTTTGTAGGAGTGAGCCTGCTCGCGATAGCGATCTATCAGACACATTTATTTAACTGACAGACCGCTATCGCGAGCAGGCTCACTCCTACAGGGAATCGCACCCCAGGCGACCATTGCGGTCGCCTGGAGTTACAGCGGTTTAACCGATGGTCATCAAGCTCGCATTACCACCCGCCGCCGCAGTGTTAACACTCAACGCGCGCTCGATCACCAGGCGCTCCAGCGCAATGTTGGTCTCGCCCTGGGACAAGCCCTGAACGCCAACAATCGCACCGGCCCGCTTGGCAATCTGCTGGCAGACACCACGCAGTTGATCGGAATGACCGTGGTGCAGAACCGCATCGAACACCACTTCGTCCTTGTTCCAGTCGGAGATCAGCTTGATCCGCGCCTGAATCTCCTTCGGCAGACGTGCGAACAATGCCTTGCTGATGTCGGACTCCGGCCATACCGCCGAACCGCCGACAGCCAGCACTGCTGCCAGTTGGGTCAGCAGGTCGCCTTCGACGTCTGCCAGGCACAGCACGTGCTCACGCGGCAGGATCGCGTAGCTGTTCTTCTCGCCGGTCGGGCCGGCCAGCACACGGGTAATACCGCTTTGCGACTGGGTGGCGTACTGCGCGCACAGGGTGCTCAGGTCGGCGTATTTGTTGCTTTCAGCCCAGGCCTTGAAGGCGTTCAGCGGTTTGCTCATGGCATCGCGCAAACGCACGTCCGGGGCGACGACGGCATCACCGCGAGTGAAGGATTGTTCGATGGCGTCAGCAGGACGGGTCGACAGCAGGCGGTACAGATACAGCGGACCACCGGCTTTCGGGCCAGTGCCCGACAGGCCTTCGCCGCCGAACGGCTGCACGCCGACCACAGCACCGACGATGTTGCGGTTGACGTAAACGTTACCGGCATTGACGTTGTCGATCACCTTGGCGATGGTCTCGTCGATGCGCGTGTGTACGCCCAGCGTCAGGCCGTAACCGGAAGCGTTGATCTGAGCGATCAGTTGATCGATCTCTTTGCGCTTGTAGCGCACCACGTGCAGCACCGGGCCGAAGATCTCGCGTTGCAGCTCGTCGAAGCTTTCCAGCTCGATCAGGGTCGGCATGACGAAGGTGCCGCGTTTGACTTCTTCGGTATCGGCGATAGCCACCTGGTAGACGTTGCGACCTTTATCGCGCATGCCCTGGATGTGCTTGTCGATACCGGCCTTGGCTTCGGCGTCGATCACCGGGCCGATGTCCACGGACAGGCGCTCCGGGTTGCCGAGACGGCTTTCGGCCATGGCACCTTTGAGCATTTCGATGACGCGATCAGCGGAATCTTCCTGCAGGCACAGTACCCGCAGCGCCGAGCAACGCTGACCGGCGCTGTCGAAGGCCGAGGACACCACGTCGATCACCACTTGTTCGGTCAATGCCGAGGAGTCGACGATCATTGCGTTCTGGCCACCGGTTTCGGCGATCAGCGGAATCGGACGACCTTGGCTGTCGAGACGGCCAGCAATGTTGCGTTGCAGCAGACGCGCGACTTCGGTGGAACCGGTGAACATCACGCCTTTGACGCGCTCATCACCGACCAGACCAGCGCCGACGGTTTCACCGCGACCCGGCAGCAGTTGCAGCACGCCTTGCGGAATACCCGCTTCGAGCAACAGACGTACGGCTTGTGCGGCGACCAGCGGAGTCTGCTCAGCCGGTTTGGCCAGTACCGGGTTACCGGCAGCCAGTGCCGCAGCGACCTGGCCGCTGAAAATCGCCAGCGGGAAGTTCCACGGGCTGATGCACACCACCGGACCCAGTGGGCGGTGGGCGTCGTTACTGAAATCGTTGCGCGCCTGCACCGCGTAGTAACGCAGGAAATCGACCGCTTCGCGGACTTCGGCGATAGCGTTGGCGAAGGTCTTGCCGGCTTCACGGGCCAACAGGCCCATCAGCGGCTGAATCTCGCCTTCCATCAGGTCAGCGGCACGTTCCAGAATCGCCGCACGTTCGGCGGGCGGGGTCGCCTGCCAGATCGGTGCGGCGTTCAGGGCGCACTGGATCGCGTTGTCGACGTCTTCGACGGTGGCTTCCTGCACGTGGCCGACCACATCACGGTGATCCGCCGGGTTCAGGACTGGCGCTGGCGCTTCGTTGCTGGAGGCGCAACCGAGCATCGGCGCGGCTTTCCAGTTGTTGTGTGCGGTGGCGAGCAGGGCGCAGGACAGCGAGGCCAGACGATGTTCGTTGGCCATGTCGATGCCAGCGGAGTTGGCGCGCTCGGAGCCGTACAGGTCACGCGGCAGTGGAATACGCGGGTGAGGCAGGCCGAAACCACCTTCCACGGTCGCCATCTGCTCGATCTGCGCCACCGGATCGGCCACCAGTTCCTGAATCGAAATCGACTGGTCGGCGATGCGGTTGACGAATGAAGTGTTCGCGCCGTTTTCCAGCAGACGACGCACGAGGTACGCCAGCAGGGTTTCGTGGGTGCCGACCGGTGCGTACACGCGGCACGGACGGTTCAGCTTGCCTTCGGAAACTTTGCCTACAACCTGCTCGTAGAGCGGTTCGCCCATGCCGTGCAGGCACTGGAATTCGTACTGGCCCGGGTAATAGTTCTGACCGGCGATGTGGTAGATGGCCGACAGGGTGTGGGCATTGTGCGTGGCGAACTGCGGGTAGATGACTTCTGGCACCGACAGCAGTTTGCGTGCGCAGGCGATGTAGGAAACGTCGGTGTACACCTTGCGGGTGTAGACCGGATAGCCTTCCAGACCTTCGACCTGAGCGCGCTTGATCTCGCTGTCCCAGTACGCGCCTTTCACCAGACGGATCATCAGGCGATGACGGCTGCGGCGCGCCAGGTCGATTACGTAGTCGATCACGTACGGGCAACGCTTCTGATAAGCCTGGATCACGAAACCGATGCCGTTCCAGCCGGTCAGTTGCGGTTCGAAGCACAGGCGCTCGAGCAGATCCAGCGACAGTTCGAGACGGTCGGCTTCTTCAGCGTCGATGTTCAGGCCGATGTCGTATTGCTTGGCCAGCAGGGTCAGCGACAGCAGGCGCGGGTACAGCTCGTCCATCACGCGCTCGTACTGCGCACGGCTGTAACGCGGGTGCAGGGCCGACAGTTTGATGGAAATGCCCGGGCCTTCATAAATCCCACGACCATGGGAGGCTTTGCCGATCGAGTGGATGGCTTGTTCGTACGACGCCAGGTACTTCTGTGCGTCGTGTTCGGTCAGCGCGGCTTCACCGAGCATGTCGTAGGAGTAACGGAAGCCCTTGGCTTCGAACTTGCTCGCGTTGGCCAGCGCTTCGGCGATGGTTTCGCCGGTGACGAACTGCTCGCCCATCAGGCGCATGGCCATGTCGACGCCCTTGCGGATCATCGGCTCGCCGCTCTTGCCGATGATGCGGCTCAGCGACGACGTCAGGCCGGCTTCGTTGTGCGTCGACACCAGTTTGCCGGTCAGCAGCAGACCCCAAGTGGCGGCGTTGACGAACAGCGACGGGCTGTTGCCCAGATGCGGGTGCCAGTTGCCGGTGCTGATCTTGTCGCGGATCAGTGCATCGCGAGTGCCTTTGTCCGGGATGCGCAGTAGCGCTTCGGCCAGGCACATCAGTGCTACGCCTTCCTGGGACGACAGGGAAAATTCCTGCAACAGACCCTGAACAATGCCTGCACGACCGCCGGCACTTTTCTGGTTACGCAGTTTTTCCGCAATGGAAGCGGCGAGCTTGTTGGTGGCTTCAGCCATTGGTGCTGGCAGGCGAGCCTGCTCGATCAGCATTGGCACCACTTCCGGCTCAGGGCGACGGTAAGCGGCGGTGATCGAGGCGCGCAGAACGGACTGCGGCAGGATGCTTTCAGCGAATTCGAGGAAGCACTGGTGGGCGTGATCGGTGTGGACTTCGCCCGCCTCGTCGGCGTCCTTGGCGGTCAAACCGTTCAGCTCGGTCAGGGTTGCACCACCCTCGAGTTTTTCCAGGTAATTGAAAATTGCCTGCTTGATCAGCCAGTGCGGTGTGCGATCAATCGAGGTCGCGGCAGCCTTCAGGCGCTCGCGGGTCGGGTCATCGAGTTTGACCCCAAGGGTGGTGGTAGCCATATTTTTATCCTCATGGTTGCCACAGTTGCGTGGCATCAGCTGGCGGCAAGATTAGCCGTGCGCTGAAAGAGGTGCAACCGGGTGCAACCCTTTTTTGTCGGAAAAATAAACGCTTCGTCAGGAATTATTTTCTGGTACCGAAGTGCCGCTCCTGCTTGGTGCTTTTGCTTCTAGCAGAGCTGCTTGACTGCGCTAAAAGGGAGCAAAAACGGCGTATTTATCGGTATATCCGACTAGGTGCAACTTATTCTCAAGAAACTGGTTGCACCTTTTTTACTTTGTTGCATAGCATTCGCGCCCAAGGTGCAACCGGGAGTGTCCGGTGCATCGGCTGGTGGCTTTCCTGGGGAAACATCAGTCCTAAATGCGCGGGATTCCGATTCGTCTGCAAAACGTCGTCGTTTGTGTGCGATTCATCACCGCTGCTACATAAAAACAAAGCCAGGGCGTAACTTAATGAGCGTAAGCAATCCAACACTGATCACGTTCGTGATCTACATCGCAGCAATGGTGCTGATCGGCTTCATGGCCTATCGCTCCACCAACAACCTCTCTGACTACATTCTTGGCGGCCGCAGCCTGGGCAGCGTCGTGACGGCTCTGTCCGCCGGTGCTTCCGACATGAGCGGCTGGTTGTTGATGGGCCTGCCGGGCGCCATCTACATGTCCGGCCTGTCTGAAAGCTGGATCGCCATCGGCCTGATCGTCGGCGCCTACCTGAACTGGCTGTTCGTCGCCGGCCGTCTGCGCGTGCAGACCGAGCACAACGGCGATGCCCTGACGCTGCCGGACTACTTCTCCAGCCGTTTCGAAGACAAAAGCGGCCTGCTGCGCATCATCTCGGCAATCGTGATTCTGGTGTTTTTCACGGTCTATTGCGCATCTGGCATCGTGGCCGGTGCCCGTCTGTTCGAAAGCACCTTCGGCATGTCCTACGAGACGGCGTTGTGGGCCGGTGCTGCGGCGACGATTGCCTACACCTTCGTCGGCGGTTTCCTCGCGGTGAGCTGGACGGACACCGTACAAGCCACGCTGATGATTTTCGCGCTGATCCTCACGCCGATCATCGTGCTGCTGGCCACTGGCGGCGTCGACACCACGTTCCTGGCGATCGAAGCACAGGACCCAAGCAACTTTGACATGCTCAAGGGCACCACTTTCATTGGCGTCATTTCGCTGATGGGCTGGGGTCTGGGCTACTTCGGTCAACCGCACATCCTGGCGCGTTTCATGGCGGCGGACTCGGTGAAATCGATTGCCAATGCCCGTCGCATCTCCATGACCTGGATGATCCTGTGCCTGGGCGGCACTGTGGCTGTGGGCTTCTTCGGTATTGCCTACTTCTCGGCGCACCCGGACGTTGCAGGCCCGGTGACTGAGAACCACGAGCGCGTGTTCATCGAACTGGCAAAACTGCTGTTCAACCCATGGGTTGCCGGTGTTCTGCTGTCGGCCATTCTGGCTGCGGTGATGAGCACCCTGAGCTGCCAGTTGCTAGTGTGCTCGAGCGCCCTGACTGAAGACTTCTACAAAGCGTTCATCCGCAAGACAGCTTCTCAGAAAGAACTGGTCTGGATCGGTCGCGCCATGGTGCTGGTGGTCGCGCTGATCGCCATTGCACTGGCAGCCAACCCGAAAAACCATGTACTGGGTCTGGTCAGCTACGCGTGGGCCGGTTTCGGTGCTGCGTTCGGTCCGGTGGTGCTGATCTCGGTTGTCTGGAAAGGCATGACTCGCGATGGTGCACTGGCCGGCATCCTCGTCGGTGCGATCACCGTTGTGGCGTGGAAACACTGGGAAGTGATGGGGCTGTACGAAATCATCCCGGGCTTCATCTTCGCCAGCCTGGCGATCTACATCGTCAGCAAGCTCGGCTCGCCGACCACTGGCATGGTGCAGCGCTTCGAAGCGGCGGAAAAAGATTTCCACCTGAACAAGTGATGCACTGAGCTTCGGCTCACCAGAAAACGGCCCGTTTCCTACAGGAGGCGGGCCGTTTTTTATGCCTGCAATATCCCTGACTCAGCATCGATCCCCTGTGGGAGCGGGCTTGCTCGCGAATGCGGTGGGTCAAATGAAATCGATGTCGGCTGACACGGCCCCTTCGTCGGAACGCCGCCCGGAGCAAGCCCGCTCCCACAGTTGTTCGGTGGTGGGTTTGAGAGGGTTGTCTGTAGTCGGATGCGTCGATATTCGAAGGCTTTTTCGACAAAAAAAGTAGGGCAAATCTGATTTTTCCGTCACCCACCCAACCCCCCTTGCCCCTCATGCAGAATCGCCCGCCCTCATTCTGCAGAGACACATCGGATGTTCGCGCCTGCCAATCAACCGCGTTTCACGTTGACCCTCGAAGGCGCCCAACTTGACCTCAAGGTCCTTGAGTTCACGGGCAAGGAAGCCATTAGCCAACCCTATCGCTTCGAACTGGAACTGGTCAGTGAGCGGCCGGATCTGGACCTCGAAAGCCTGCTGCACCGTCAGGCGTTTCTGAGCCTTGATGCAGACGGTTCCGGTGTCCATGGTCAGATTTATCAGGTTGGGCAGGGGGATTCCGGGAAACGTCTGACGCGCTATCACCTGAGCCTGGTGCCGCGTCTGACGTACCTTGGTCACCGCATCAATCAGCGGATTTTCCAGCATCAGACGGTTCCGCAAATCGTTGCGCGGATCCTCAAGGATCACGCGATCCTGCGTGATGCCTTCGCGTTTCGTCTCGGCAGCGACTACCCGGTGCGTGAGTACTGCGTGCAGTACGCCGAGAGCGATCTGGCGTTCATCCAGCGCCTGTGTGCCGAGGTCGGCATTCACTACCACTTTCAACACAGTTCCGAAGGCCACGTATTGGTGTTCGGCGACGATCAGACGGTGTTCCCGCGTTTGGCTACGCCAACGCTGTACCTGCCGGGCAGCGGCATGTCGGCCGGCGCGCCGGCGATCCAGCGCTTCAATGTCCGGGTGGAAACCCGCACCAGCGTGGTCACTCGCCGCGACTACAACTTTGAAAAGCCGCGTCTGCAGTTGGAGAGCCGTATCGACGGCGAGCAACGGCCGGTGCTGGAGGATTATCACTTTCCTGGCCAATTCAACGATCGTGAAACCGGCAAGCATCTGGCCCAGCGCGCACTCGAAAGACATGTCGCCGATTACCGTCAGGCCGAGGGCCTTAGCGACGAATCCTCGCTGGTGTGCGGACATTTCCTGCAACTGAGCGAGCACCCGCGACAGGACTGGAATGACCTTTGGCTGCTCACCACCCTCGAGCACCGTGGGCGACAGCCGCAAGTGCTGGAGGAGTCGGTGACCAGTGATGGGGAAACATTCCAGGGCTACCGTAATACCTTTCTCGCCACGCCGTGGGACGTGTTCTTCCGCCCGGCCCTTGGCCCGGAAAAACCACGGATGCTCGGCTATCAACCTGCAGTGGTCACTGGGCCGAAAGACGCGGAAATCCACTGCGACGAGTACGGTCGGGTCAAGGTGCAACTGGCCTGGGATCGTGACGGCGAACTCAACGAGCATTCCAGTTGCTGGCTGCGCGTCGCTACGGGCTGGGCGCATGACCATTACGGCAGCGTGCTGATCCCGCGGGTCGGCATGGAGGTGCTGGTCGGGTTCATCGACGCCGATGCCGACAAACCGTTGGTCATGGGTTGTCTGCCGAACGCGGCAACTCCGATTCCGCTGGACTTGCCGGCCGAGCAGACCCGCAGCATCTTCCGCAGCCAGAGCAGCCCCGGTGGCGGGGGTTACAACGAACTGCGCATCGAGGATAAAAAAGGCGCCGAGGAAATCTACCTGCGCGCCCAGCGCAACTGGACCCAGCATGTACTGCATGACCAACAGGTGCAGGTCGACAACCAGCGCAGCATCGTCGTCACTGGCACCGCCAAGCATGAGTTGAGGGCCGACGAACAGCGTATCACCCACGGCCAGCGTCAGGCCGAGGTGAAGAGGGACGACCATTTGACGGTTGTTGGTGATCGGCACATTCGGGTGAGCAATCAGGCGCTCAGCGCCAGCGGACAATTCCACGTCAGCGCCGGGCAACAAGTGGTCATCGACGGCGGCGCGAGCGCGACGATTCAGGCGGGCGGGCAGTGGATCAACATCGGCCCCGGCGGGATTTTCAGCAGCGTACCGATTCAGGTCGGTGGTGCGCCGATGGCGGCGATGAGCGCTGCGCCGAATGTGCCGGGACTGCCGGCAAAACTCGCAGCAGCGCCGGCGGCCATGCTCACCGCTGCACAAATCATGAGCTTTAAAGGTGATGCGCCATTCTGCGAAGAATGTGAGCGTTGCAAGGACGGTGTTTGTGCAGCCTGAGCGCCTTACACCTGCTGAGTGGTTGGCGCTTGAACCGCTGAAACCTTCGGAGCAACTGTTCGCGATTTTCAGTAATGCCAGTGATGTCGAGCCGTTCAACGCCTGGCCGGTGGCGCCGAGGCCGATTTGGGCGGACACGATCTACGCCGAGTGGGATGCGGTGATGCCGTTCGTGGGAATTGTCGCTGTCGACAGTGAGTTTCTGCATTGGGTGGCGACCACTGAGTCCCGCGATTGGGGTTGGCTGGCGGTGTCTTCGGCGGACCTGGACGTGCTGGTCGAGCACCTGCGCAGTTTGACGCAGGTGTTGATGCCGGACGGTAAAGCGGTGTTTTTCCGCTTTTGGGATGGGCGGTTTTTGCTGCCCATTTTGCAATCCGGGCAGGTGGAAACGGCGCAATTGTTCCCAGTGATCGGACGAGGCTTGATCAATGGTCAGGCGGTTACGGTCGGGGGTAGGGCGCTGGTGTCGGGGCGGGTGTTTCCTTGGTGGCGCGTTCCCGAATCACTGGCGCAAGGAAGTGCAGAGACGCGGCTCGGCAATGTCGTGCAGTGGCTGAGCGAGGAGCATCCGGCGTTGTTTGAAGCATTTCCCGCGTCGGTGTTGCGCTGCAAGGTCAGGCAGTTTTTTCAGGTTTCCATGTCGGAAGAATCGTCGCTATCGGCGTTGTTGGCGTATTTGCTGGCAGAGTCAGAGTGAGTTTTCGGGGCGAAGGTCTCGGACGATTCCTTCGAGTTGCGGCGGATTGCATGAACTGGTGGGCGATGGGTTGCAGGGATAGTCTTTTCGTTGTCGCTACGAGAGTGGTGACAGGGTGTAGGAACCCTGAGAAATTCACCGCGCATCAGCGCTGTCGTTTGATTGCGGGACTTAATTCGTGCCCCTGATATCTTTGCGGCGGCTGTGCGCGGGAACGCTTCGGCGTAGCTGAGTTTGGTGGGTTTCTCAGTTTCCTACTCTCGCGTACGGCTGCCACCCAAACCTGTAGGAAGGTCATTGGCAGCCCCTCTTAACCTATTGAGGTGCAACTGAAATGACGACGCTCAAACCCGATCCTCCCTACGTAAAACACATCCCCCATCCCGACAACCGCTACATGGCATTGACCGGCAACTGCAACGACATGCCCACGCTGTTCGTCGACACCCATGCCCCTTCCAGCGTCCTGATGGACGCCGCCAACTACCGCATCCGCACCGTTGTCCAAGTGCTGGAAAACCTGTGCATGCGCGGTTCGATCGAGTGCGACTCCATCATCCTCAGCGACTTCGCCAAACTCTGCGCCATCCCCTTGCGCGACGGCTGTGATTTGCTAGACGTCATCGGTCGACGCTTGGGCGCCACGCCTTCCTGATACCGCAAGATCAAAAGATCGCAGCCTTCGGCAGCTCCTGCACGGGATCATCTGTAGGGGCTGCCGAAGGCTGCGATCTTTTGACGTTGAGGGTGCGGCAGTCAGTCTGCGATGTAGCGATCCTGAGTCTTGATAAATCTGTCGAAAGCCTCTGAGTTGTAGACCTCCAGGCAGCCATAAAAAACGACATTGCTTTTCGAGTGCTTGCTGATCGACGGTGTCTGCTCATAGGCCGCATACACATAGTTTCTGGTTTCTTTATATGGATCGTGCAGCACCTGCAGCGTGTCTTCATTTTGCAGGACGGTGTGCATGCCTTTGCCCATGAACGAGTAGGCGCCAGCGGACAGGCCGATGTCTTTTTCCAACGCTGAATTTTCATTGAATGGCTTCAGGATGCAGTGACTCAAACCGTAGTTTTTGAGCATTTGGCGAGCCTGCGCTCTGTGACTTTCACCCGAAAGGGCGTGCATTGAGCAGATCAGGGACAGAGAGAAAATAAGTGGGCGACGCATGGGTTTGACTTCCTGTCGAGGTTACCTGCCAGTTAAGCGAGATAAATGACCTGTGGCGAGGGGGTTTATCCCCGATGGGCAGCGAAGCGGCCCTATGACCTGTCATCGCGATGCACCAGACACACCACGTTGGCAGAATCGGGGCCGCTGCGCAGCCCATCGGGGATAAATCCCCTCGCCACGGGTATTGGGCCAGATTCTTGATGTGTAAGAGGCCGCTCGGCTGCGAACCCCTGACTTGCCGCCCGGTAAAAGGTAAACTTTGCGCCCTTCGCAGGAGCAGCCATGAATTATCGTCACGCCTTCCATGCCGGCAATCACGCCGATGTGTTCAAACACCTGACCTTGACCCGCCTCATCGCCCTGATGTCGCGCAAGGAGCAGCCGTTTGCCTATCTCGACACGCACGCCGGTATTGGTCTGTATGACTTGCAGGGCGATCAGGCCAACCGTACCGGCGAGTACCTGGAAGGCATCGCGCGTTTGTGGGATCAGCCGGATCTGCCAGCGCTGACCGCCGACTACATGAAGGTGCTGCACCAGATGAACCCGGATGGCCAGTTGCGTTACTACCCGGGCTCGCCGGAGCTGGCGCGGCGTCTGACCCGGCCGCAGGACCGGGTGATGCTCAACGAGAAGCACCCGGAAGACGGCGTGCTGCTCAAGGACAACATGGCCGGTGACCGTCGGGTGAAAGTGCATCTGGGCGAGGGCTGGCATGTGGCGCGGGCAATGCTGCCGGTGCAGGAGAAGCGTGCGGTGATGTTGATTGATCCGCCGTTTGAACAGCTCGATGAGATGCAGCGTTGTGCGGCGTCGTTGAAAGAAGCGATTAGCCGGATGCGCCAAACAGTGGCGGCGATCTGGTACCCGGTGAAGGACCAGCGTGCGCTGCGTCGTTTCTATCAGGATCTGGCCGGTACTGGCGCGCCGAAACTGCTGCGCGTGGAGTTGCTGGTGCATCCGCTGGACACGCCGAACAGCCTGAACGGTTCGGGCATGGCGATAGCCAATCCGCCGTGGGGGCTGGAGGAAGAATTGCGTGAGCTGTTGCCGTGGTTGTCGAAGAAGCTTGGGCAGACCCAGGGTGGGTGGCAGATGGATTGGTTGATTGCCGAGAGTTGATCAGTAGGGCGATCGTCCCCACGCTCTGCGTGGGAATGCCTCAATGGACGCTCTGCGTCTGCTGTTGGGACGCGGAGCGTCCCGGGCTGCATTCCCACGCAGAGCGTGGGAACGATCCGTCGACGGGGTCAGTTACCCGCCAGACTCGGTGGCATGCAAACGCCGGTGCCGCCAATCCCGCAATAGCCTTCAGGGTTCTTCGCCAGATACTGCTGGTGATACGCCTCGGCGAAGTACACGGTCGGCGCCTGTTCGATATCGGTGCTGATTTCGCCCAGACCGGCCTTCGACAGTTCAGCCTGATACACCGCTTTGCTCTTCAGCGCCGCATCCAGTTGCTCTGGCGAGGTCGCGTAGATCACAGAGCGGTACTGGGTGCCGATGTCGTTGCCCTGGCGCATCCCCTGCGTCGGGTTGTGCAGTTCCCAGAACATCGCCAGCAGCTCTTCGTAGCTGACCTTGGCCTTGTCATACACCACCAGCACCACTTCGGCGTGGCCGGTCAGGCCCGAGCAGACTTCTTCATAAGTCGGGTTCGGCGTGTAGCCGCCGGCGTAGCCGACCACGGTGCTGACCACACCTTCACGCTGCCAAAAGCGGCGCTCGGCGCCCCAGAAGCAGCCCAGACCGAAAATCGCAAAGTCGACGTCCTGGAAAAACGGGCCGAGCAGCGGGGTTTCTTCGAAGACGAAATGCTTTTCAGGCAGGGTCATCGCGGTTTCGCGGCCGGGCAGAGCTTGGTCTTTAGTCGGTAGCACGTTTTTGTTCACCAGAATTTCCGAGCGCAGAACCATGATCGTTCCTCTCAGTCAGGTTGGATGTGAAAAGTCAGACCGCCAGTGTGCCCAATGATGCCCGACTTCGCACTATCCAAATGTGGGAGCGAGCCTGCTCGCGAAAGCGGTGTGTCAGGCGACGATGATGTTCGACGGTTTTATCACCTTCGCGAGCAGGCTCGCTCCCACAGGGGATCTTCGACAGATGGGATTTAGAGGCAGAGCGGGCCGCGCGGGTAGCGCTTGAGTGCCTGGATCAGCTCGGCGCCGGGGATCGGCCGGTCGAACAGGTAGCCCTGGCCGACGTCGCAGCGGTGGCGACGCAGAAACGCCAGTTGCTCGGCAGTCTCGATGCCTTCGGCCACAACCTTGAGTTTCAGGTTGTGCGCCATGGCGATCACCGCCGAGGTGATTTCCATGTCGTCCTGGTTGTCGGGGATTTCGTGGATGAAGCTGCGATCGATCTTGATGATGTCGATCGGGAATTTCTTCAGATAACTCAGCGATGAGTACCCGGTGCCGAAGTCGTCCATGGCCAGTGTCAGCCCGAGGCGCTTGAGCTGATCGAGCTGCAAGTGCGTGTCTTCGGTGGCTTCCAGCAGCAGGCCTTCGGTCAGTTCCAGCTCCAGCAGATTGGCTGGCAGCGCTTCTTCCTTGAGGATGTTGGCGATCGAGGCCACCAGATCCGGGTCAGAGAACTGTTTCGGCGACAGGTTGATCGCCACCTGCAAATTGCCCATGCCGGCGGCAGTCAGGGCTTTGCTCATGCGGCAGGCCTGACGCGCGATCCACTTGCCGATCGGAATGATCAGGCCGGTCTCTTCGGCAACGCTGATGAACTGATCCGGGCGGATCATCCCGCGCTCCGGATGGTTCCAGCGCAGCAGCGCTTCCATCCCCAGCAGACGACCGCTGCGCAGGCACAGCTTGGGCTGGTAGAACACGTCCAGCTCATTTTGCGTCAGCGCGCGGCGCAGGTTGTTTTCGACGAACAGTTTGTAGCTGGCCTCGGCGTTCAACGCTTCGGTGAAGACTTGCACCTGATGTTTGCCGTTGGCCTTGGCCTTGTGCAGGGCAAGGCCGGCGTTGCGCATCAGGGTTTGCGGATCGCGCCCGTGCAGCGGCGCGCAGGCCAGGCCTACGGAGCCGGTGACGCTGATCAACTGGTTGTCGACGAACATCGGTTTGTCGAGGGTCGCCAGCAATTGATTGGCGATCTGCTGGCCGGTGGCGAGATCAGTGTCGTCCAGCAGCACGGCAAATTCGTTACTGGCGAAACGCGCCAGGCTACCGCTCGGGCTCAGGCTATTACGCAGACGCCGAGCGAGGCTGATCAACAGTTTGTCGCCGGTCTGGTGGCCGAGGCTGTCGTTGATCCGCTTGAAGTTGTCGATGTCCACCAGCAACAGGCTGATCGGGGTATCGCTATCGCGGGCAAAGCGTTCGTCCAGATTGCGGATAAAGGCAGGACGGTTGCCAAGGTTGGTCAGGTTGTCGGTGTACGCCAGACGCTCGATGCGCTGCTGCGCCAGTTTGGTCTGGGTGATGTCTTCGTAGATGCCGATGTAGTGCGTCAGCTCGCGGTTGTCGCCATACACCTTGGAGATCGACAACTGGCCCCAGTACGGTTCGAGGTTTTTGCGGCGGCTCTTGAATTCGCCCTGCCAGCTGTTGCTCTTGGCCAGCGCCGAGGGGGCGTCGAACAGCAGTTCGCTGAGATTCTCCAGCGCCGGCAACTCGGACAGGCGCTGGCCGTGGACTTCCTCGGTGGTGTACTGGGTGATCGCGGTGAAGCTCGGGTTGACGTACTCGACCACGCCGTCGCAATTGACCAGCAAAAAGGCGTTGGCGCTTTGCTCTACCGCGCGCTGGAACAGGTGCAGGGCGCTGGTGGCGGTGCGACGGTTATGGTTGTTGATGACCTGCGCGAACTGGTCGGCCAGCTCACCGGCAAAGGCGATTTCATCGGACTGCCAGGCGCGGGTAACGCCGGTCTGCTCCAGGCACAGCACGCCGACCACTTGGCCATCGACGCGGATGCTGGCGTCGAGCATCGCATTGACGTCGCGCGGGCGCAGGGCTTCGGCCATCTCGCGGGTGCGCGGGTCGCGCATCGCATTGTGCGCGTCGATGGCGCGGCTGCCATGCAGGGCTTCCATGTAGTCGGGGAAACCGCTGATGTCGATTACCTCCGGCAGTAGGTATTCCTGGGTCGCGCGGTGATACGCCGAAATCGGCACCAGCAGATTACCTTCGAGGTTCCACAGGCTGGCGCAATCGATTTCATAGATGTCGCAGGCGCAGCGGGTGATCAGCTCGGCGGCTTCCTGCAGCGAGTTGTGGCTGCTGTAGCGCTGGCGGGCCAGCAGCAGGATCAGATCCTGTTGGGCGCGCACTCGCTCAAGGTGCAGCAGTTGTTCCTGCTGGGCGCGCTGGTTCAGTTCCAGGGCGATCTGCAGGCGGGAATTCTGGGTTTCGAGGTCGACGGACGGTAGCGTCGGCGCTTCGTCGAACACGTTGTCGACGGCCAGCAGATAGCCGCGTAACAGATGCCGATTGTGCTGTTTGTAGGCCTCACCGAGTTCGAGGATGCTCAAGGCACCGGCGGCGGTGTGCAGGGTGTAGCGCACCAGATAATGCGGGCTGTCGCGCAGTTGCTGCTGGATCGCGTCGTGCAGTTGATAGCGCGCTTCGGGCTCCATCAGGCTGGCGTAGGGCGAGCCGACCAGCGCGCAGAGTTCGACGGCTGGCTGGCCGAACTGGCGCTCGCAATTGGGATCGAGAAACAGCATCGCCCAACTGGCTTCATTCAAGCGCTCGAAACGCAGCATGCCGAGCCGCGAGGGCACAGGCAACTGCGTCACTACCTCGGCCGCCATACGGCTGGCGGCATCGGGTTGGCTCTTCATGAAGGAACTCGCTTGGAAATATGCTGAACGCGCCGGGCTCTCGCCCTCTTTACTGTTGCCTGCGGCAAGGTTGCATCATTGCGGCACCGACTGACAAGAGAGATGAAGGCCAAGTGCTATAAGAATATGTCGGCCGCCCAAGGCATTTCTCCAGCGCGCGTTGCAAAGTAATGCGATTGAACTCCTGAAGTACCATTCCAGAGCGGTTTGTGCGCGGGAACGGCATTTTTTCATAGCTTCAGCGCAGGGTGATTTCGGTCGATTGCAGGCGTTTGCCATCACGATCATGGTAATTGACCTGAATGGCTCCAGCGTCGACCAGCAGATGGGCGAAGTTGTCTTCGCTGACCACTGCGCTGGTCAACTCATGCTGATAGTCGCCCGCTGCGGTGCGCACCAGCGGCTGATCGAGAATGAACGTCGACGCCGTGGCGTAGGGCAGCAGCTTGCTGTTGCAAAACGGCGAGGAAACGATGGTGTGGACTTCGAAGTCCGGGTCTTCGCTGTGGGTCAGGCGCGCGGTCAGCGAGCCGTGCACGTCGCCGGAAACAAACACGACATTCCTGATCCGTTGGGTGCGGATGGTTTCCAGCAGGCGCAGACGCTGTTCGGGGAAGGCTTGCCAGGCGTCGTCACCCAGCCGTTTGCGATCCGGGTAGAACATCACGCTGGTCACGACGAATTTGACCCGTGCCGCACTGTTGGTCAGCCATGTGAGTAGCGCCTGCTCCTGCTCAACATCGAGTACGCGGCGATCAGCGGCGGACAAGTTGCGCCGGGTGCGACTGTCGGTCACGAACCATTCAACATCACCGTCGTTGAATTGATACCAGTAGTGCTCGAGTTTTGCCCGGTTCACTGTGTCGTTAGTTGTCAGTTGATGCGCAGGACTGTGGCTGGCTTGATAAATCTCATAAGCCGCCATGGCGTTGGAATATAACTCGTTGTCTGATCTTTCGGCATTCGCCGGCCAGTTATCTTCGATTTCGTGATCATCAAGAATCATGTAAGTCGAGGTACCAGCCATCAATCGCTGAATATTGGGCTGCGAGAATGCCGCACGGTACTTACTGAGGATCTCCTTGTATTCGCGATCGGGTGCGAACCGATTAAGGTCGTCGACATAAATCTGATCGCCAGTCATCAGCGTGGCGCTGATCGGCGGTTGCGCACCTTCAATCAACTGGTTGATGGAAGCGAAGATCCGGTCACCGAGGTGGGGCAGGGTCGGGATGCCGGCGGTCATGCGCAAATAGCGGCAAGAGCCGACGATGTAAGCCCGAGGCTGCAGGGCCTGGCTGGAGCGAGTGCGCAGGCGGTAGATTTCCCGGGGCCACTGTAGCGGCAGCTCGGCCACACTGTTCACGGTATGCACCGGATTCATCGGGCTGAACCAGCCGGTCTGGTATTCGTATTCGGTGTCGCTGCTCAGGTTGTTAAGCGCGAACACTTGCGTCATGTCGCGCAATGAACCGAGTTCGGCAAAAATACTGGCTGACCACTGCTGTGTGCCTGCTGCCCGGTAACGGATCGCCGCAAATACCCGCGCAGGGCCCTGATTGTCTGCGCGCATAAATATTCGTGCATGGTTAGTTGTAGTGTGGCCGATGATCGGGCCAATAGTCGGTTTGAACATATTCGAATCCATTCGAGTAAGTTTTATGTTTTGTTAATAACATGGGGGATTTGTTATTTAACTAGAGGGCCGAAGGTTAGTTGCCTGCCGGCAAAAAATATCGAGGCGAAGTGGACTGCGTTCGTAGCTTAAGTAAGCCGAACGTGTAGGAAGGGGCGCTGCTTTTGGTTTCAGGCAAAAAAAGCCCCGTCAAACTGACGGGGTTGAGGTACGAGCGTGTGGCGCTCGAAAACGTGAAACACAAGCGGCCCTCCGTTGCCGGAGGGCCGCTTGGGATTACAGCAGGATGGTGCGGATGTCCGCCAGCAGGCTGCCCAGACGCTGGGTGAAGCGTGCGGCAGCGGCGCCGTTGATCACACGGTGATCGTAGGACAACGACAGCGGCAGCATCAGTTTCGGCTGGAAGGCTTTGCCGTCCCAGACTGGCTGGATGGTTGCCTTGGATACACCGAGGATCGCCACTTCCGGCGCGTTGACGATCGGCGTGAAGCCGGTGCCGCCAATGTGGCCGAGGCTGGAAATGGTGAAGCAGGCGCCTTGCATGTCGTCAGCGGTGAGCTTCTTGTCGCGGGCTTTGGCAGCCAGCGCAGCGGCTTCGGCTGCCAGTTGCAACAGGCTCTTCTGGTCGACGTTCTTGATGACCGGTACCAGCAGGCCATCTGGAGTGTCGACGGCGAAGCCGATGTTGACGTACTTCTTGCGGATAATCGCTTTGCCGCTTGGCGCCAGCGAACTGTTGAAGTCCGGCAGCTCCTTGAGCATGTGTGCGCACGACTTGAGCAGCAGCGGCAGGATGGTCAGCTTGACGCCGGCCTTCTCTGCAACGGCTTTCTGGGCCACGCGGAACGCTTCCAGCTCGGTGATATCAGCCGAGTCGAACTGAGTCACGTGCGGGATGTTCAGCCAGCTGCGGTGCAGGCTCGACGCGCCGATTTGCATCAGGCGAGTCATCGGCACTTCTTCGATTTCGCCGAAACGGCTGAAATCGACGACCGGAATCGGCGGGATGCCCGCGCCACCGGTTGCGCCAGCAGCAGCGGCCGGTGCTTCCTTGGCCTTCTGCATCATCGCTTTGACGTAAACCTGCACGTCTTCTTTCAAGATACGACCGTGCGGGCCGCTGGCGCCGACAGCGTTCAGCTCGACGCCGAACTCACGGGCCAGTTGACGCACGGCTGGGCCGGCGTGAACTTTTGCGCCCGGTTTCGCTGGCGTAGCAGCCGGTGCGGCGGCTGGAGCGGCAGCAGGTGCAGGCGCAGCGGCAGCCGGAGCAGCAGCGGCTGAAGCACTTGGAGCAGCAGCCGCAGCTGGAGCCGGGGCAGCAGCAGGCGCTGCGCCTTTGACTTTCAGCTTGAGGATCAGGTCGCCAGTACCGACTTCGTCGTCCAGCTTGATCGA
The DNA here is from genome assembly GCF_034008635.1 of Pseudomonas sp. P8_229. Classification (NCBI taxonomy): domain Bacteria; kingdom Pseudomonadati; phylum Pseudomonadota; class Gammaproteobacteria; order Pseudomonadales; family Pseudomonadaceae; genus Pseudomonas; species Pseudomonas sp. P8_229. Next base: position 3,501,284 of record NZ_CP125378.1, read on the forward strand.
AACACTTTCCACCACGCCTGCGGCAGGCGACGGGATTTCCATGCTCGCCTTGTCGGATTCCAGAGTGATCAGCGACTGGTCGGCTTCAACGCTGTCGCCAGCCTTGACCAACACTTCGATGATCTTGGCTTTGCCAGCCGAGCCGATGTCCGGAACGTGGATGTCCTGAACGCTGTCGGCCACTGGAGCAGCCGGGGCTGCTGCAGGAGCAGGTGCAGCGGCCGGAGCAGCAGCTTGAGCCGGAGCGGCAGTCGCAGGGGCCGCAGCACCCGCCACTTCCAGATCCAGGATCAGGTCGCCAGTGCCGACTTCGTCGTTGAGCTTGACGCTGATGGCCTTGACCACGCCAGCGGCAGGCGACGGGATTTCCATGCTGGCCTTGTCGGATTCCAGGGTGATCAGCGATTGATCAGCTTCGACCTTGTCGCCGACCTTGACCTGGATCTCGATGATCTGCGCCTTGCCCGACGAACCGATGTCCGGCACGTGCACTTGCTGAACCGACGCGGCAGCAGGGGCAGCGGCAGGCGCGGCAGCAGGAGCAGCAGCCGGTTTGGCTTCAGCTTTTGCCGCCGGTGCAGCGGCAGGCGCAGGAGCCGCTTGCGCGGCGCCCTCGACTTCCAGCTCAAGCAGTTCGTCGCCTTCTTTCAGACGGTCGCCCAGCTTCACTTTCAGGCTTTTGATGACGCCGGCTTTCGGGGCCGGCACTTCCATGCTGGCCTTGTCCGATTCCAGGGTCAGGATGCTCTGGTCGGCTTCGATACGGTCGCCGACCTTCACAAACAGTTCAATTACTTCACCTTCACCGCTGCCGATGTCAGGTACGCGAATGAGTTCGCTCACAAAATGTCTCCTCAGCAGTCCAGTGGGTTGCGTTTTTCCGGGTCGATGCCGAATTTGACGATGGCCTCAGCCACGACTTTAGGTTCGATATCACCACGGTCAGCCAGTGCTTCCAGGGCTGCCAACACCACGAAATGACGGTCGACTTCGAAGAAATGACGCAGTTTCTTGCGGCTGTCGCTGCGGCCGAAACCGTCGGTGCCCAGGACTTTGAATTCCTTGGACGGTACCCACTGACGGATCTGCTCGGCGAACAGTTTCATGTAGTCGGTAGACGCGATGACCGGACCCTTACGGCCGTTCAGGCACTCTTCGACGTAGCTCAGCTTAGGCTTCTGGCCCGGCTTCAGACGGTTGCTGCGCTCGACAGCGAGGCCGTCGCGACGCAGTTCGTTGAAGCTGGTAACGCTCCACACGTCGGCGCCAACGTTGAACTCTTCACGCAGAATCTTCGCCGCTTCACGGACTTCACGCAGGATGGTGCCGGAGCCCATCAGCTGTACGTGGTGCGCCGCATCGCGGGTGTCTTCTTCGAGCAGGTACATGCCTTTCTTGATGCCTTCTTCGGCACCGGCCGGCATGGCTGGCTGCTGGTACGACTCGTTCATCACGGTGATGTAGTAGAAGATGTCCTGTTGCTCTTCGGTCATCTTCTTCATGCCGTCCTGAATGATCACCGCCAGCTCGTAGCCGTAGGTTGGATCGTAGGTGCGGCAGTTCGGGATGGTCGCGGCCAGCAGGTGGCTGTGACCGTCTTCGTGTTGCAGGCCTTCACCGTTCAGGGTGGTACGGCCGGCGGTGCCACCGATCAGGAAGCCACGGGTGCGGCTGTCGCCAGCGGCCCAAGCCAGGTCACCAATACGCTGGAAGCCGAACATCGAGTAGAAGATGTAGAACGGCAGCATCGGCTGGTTATGGCTGGAGTACGAAGTACCGGCAGCGATGAACGAGCTCATGGCGCCCGCTTCGTTGATGCCTTCTTCAAGGATCTGACCTTTCTGGTCTTCCTTGTAGAACATCACCTGGTCTTTATCGACTGGCTCGTAGAGCTGGCCGACGGACGAGTAGATGCCCAACTGACGGAACATGCCTTCCATACCGAAGGTACGGGCTTCGTCCGGGATGATCGGCACGATGCGCGGGCCGATTTCCTTGTCCTTGACCAGTTGTGCGAGGATCCGCACGAAAGCCATGGTGGTGGAGATTTCACGGTCGCCCGAACCATCGAGGATGGCTTTGAGGGTGTCCAGATCCGGCGTCGGCACGCTGAAGCTCTGTGCGCGGCGCTGTGGAACGAAACCGCCCAGTGCAGTGCGACGCTCGCTGAGGTAGCGGGCTTCGGCGCTGTTTGGCTCTGGCTTGAAGAACGGCAGGTTCTCCAGTTCTTCGTCCTTGACCGGGATGTCGAAACGATCGCGGAACAACTTCAGGCTGTCGACGTCGACTTTCTTGGTGTTGTGCGCAGTGTTTTTCGCTTCGCCGGCACCGGTGCCATAACCTTTGATGGTCTTGGCGAGGATGACAGTCGGTTGTTCTTTGTGATTGACCGCTTCGTGGTACGCCGCGTAGACCTTGTACGGGTCGTGGCCGCCACGGTTGAGTTTCCAGATCTCGTCGTCGGACAGATCAGCAACCATCGCCTTGAGTTCTGGCGTGTTGAAGAAGTGTTCACGGACGAACGCGCCGTCTTTGGCTTTGTAGTTCTGGTACTCGCCGTCGATGACTTCGTCCATGCGACGTTGCAGGATGCCGTCGACGTCTTTGGCCAGCAGTGGGTCCCAGAAACGGCCCCAGATGACTTTGGTCACGTTCCACTGAGCACCGCGGAACACGCCTTCGAGTTCCTGGATGATCTTGCCGTTGCCGCGAACCGGGCCGTCGAGGCGCTGCAGGTTGCAGTTGATGACGAAGATCAGGTTGTCCAGTTTCTCGCGGCCGGCCAGGGAGATCGCGCCCAGGGATTCCGGCTCGTCGCACTCGCCGTCGCCCAGGAAGCACCAGACTTTCTGTTTGCCCGGCTGGATGAAACCGCGGTGTTCCAGGTACTTCATGAAGCGTGCCTGGTAGATCGCCTGGATCGGACCCAGACCCATGGATACGGTCGGGAACTGCCAGAAGTCAGGCATCAGCCAAGGGTGCGGGTAGGACGACAGGCCCTGACCGTCGACTTCCTGGCGGAAGTTGTTCATCTGGTCTTCGGTGATGCGGCCTTCCATGAACGCACGGGCGTAAACGCCTGGCGAGGTGTGGCCCTGGAAGTAGATCAGGTCGCCGCCGTGTTCGTCGGTCGGGGCCTGGAAGAAGTAGTTGAAGCCGATGTCATACAGGGTCGCACTGGAGGCGAAGCTGGAGATGTGACCACCCAGGTCAGAATCTTTCAGGTTCGTACGCATTACCATGGCCATCGCGTTCCAGCGTACCAGCGAGCGAATGCGGCGTTCCATGAACAGGTCGCCAGGCATGCGTGCTTCGTGGGTTACCGGAATGGTGTTGCGGTAAGGCGTGGTGATGGCGTAAGGGAGCTGCGAGCCGCTGCGGGTCGCGAGTTCGCCCATACGGGTCATCAGATAGTGAGCACGGTCTTCGCCTTCTTTGTCGAGAACCGATTCCAGGGCGTCCAGCCATTCCTGGGTTTCGACGGGATCGAGGTCTTGCATGGCTTGCTCCAGGGCGGAAAGGCTTCCAGAATCGGTTGCCTGAGTTTGCGACTGGCCTTGTGGGCAGACGATTTAAAATTCTTGGATTGCCGACAGGTTGTTTCGGCGGCGTGTAGTTTTACTACAAATCTTTGAGCATTTCAGCCTTTCGGATGTATAGACGAGTAGTAAAACTACAGATGAAAGGCTTGTGGCCTCCGACTGCGTTGTGAGAATAATCGTTAAGGTTGGTCGATTGCCATCCATAAAAGGTGAAACTTTGATGCTGGGTGCTAAAGAAGAAGAAATTTCAGCTATTTCTAACTTTTGTTCGACAGTCCTTCGCGTAGCGGGTTTTCATCATTCACTACAAGCGGCCATTTACACGCCGATCAAGGATAGACCATGACCCTGCCCGCGCTTGCCGGACTGCCCGCCATTCTCCTGCCGTTGGTCACTCGATCCGAGCAGTCGTTCCGTACGGCCGTCGCCTCACTGGAAGACGATTACGGCTTCTCGACCTGGACGCCGGAGCGCTGGGCGCAATTCGCCCGCGTCAGTGCCGCCAGCGATTTCTTCATTGAACAGAGCGTTCGTGACCCTTTGATGTTGCTGTCGCTGGTGCAGTCCGGTGAACTCGACCGGCCGTTCGCGCCGGGTGAGCTGTGCGCGCAGATTGCCGCCGCCGTGAACACCGCGCAAGGCGAAGACGAACTCGGGCGCGTACTGCGTCGTCAGCGCGCTCGCCAGCAAGTGCGGATCATCTGGCGTGACCTGAACCGCCAGGCCGATCTGGTGCAGACCTGCCGTGATCTTTCCGACATGGCCGACGCGACCATCGACCAGGCCTATCAATGGCTGTACAGCCGCCATTGCCAGCAGTTCGGCACGCCGACCGGCCGGCGCAGCGGCTTGCCGCAGCAGATGGTCATCCTCGGCATGGGCAAGCTCGGCGCGGTCGAGCTGAACCTGTCGTCGGACATCGACCTGATTTTCGCCTACCCCGAGGGCGGCGAAACCGTCGGTGTGAAACGCGCGCTGGATAATCAGGAGTTCTTCATCCGCCTCGGCCAGCGTCTGATCAAGGCCCTCGACCCGATGACCGTCGACGGCTTCGTGTTCCGCGTCGACATGCGCCTGCGCCCGTACGGCTCCTCCGGCGCGCTGGTGCTGAGCTTCAATGCGCTGGAGCAGTATTACCAGGATCAGGGCCGCGACTGGGAACGCTACGCGATGATCAAGGCGCGGGTGGTGGCCGGCGATCAAGCGGCTGGCGCGCAGTTGCTCGACATGCTGCGGCCATTCGTCTATCGGCGTTATCTGGACTTCTCGGCGATCGAAGCGCTGCGCACCATGAAGCAGCTGATCCAGCAGGAAGTGCGGCGCAAGGGCATGGCCGACAATATCAAGCTGGGCTCCGGCGGTATCCGCGAAGTCGAGTTCATCGCCCAGGCCTTCCAGTTGATCCACGGTGGACGCGATCTGAGTCTGCAGCAACGTCCTCTATTAAAGGTATTGAGCACGCTGGAGGGGCAGGGCTATCTGCCGCCAGCGGTGATCAGCGAGTTGCGCGAAGGTTACGAATTCCTGCGCTACACCGAACACGCGATCCAGGCGATTGCCGACCGCCAAACCCAGATGTTGCCGGACAGTGCTCAGGATCAGGCACGGATCGCGTTCATGCTCGGTTTCGCCGATTGGGACGCTTTCCACGAGAAACTGATGTTCTGGCGTGGCCGGGTGGCCTGGCACTTTGCGCAGGTGATCGCCGATCCTGATGAAGAGGAGGGCGCCGATTGCGAAGTGGTGGTTGGCGGTGAATGGCTGCCACTGTGGGAAGAGGCGCAGGATGAAGAAGCCGCTTGCCGACAGTTGGAAGAAGGCGGATTCAAGGACGCGACCAAAGCGCTGAAAGCGCTGGCCGGTTTGCGCAGCAGCCCGCAGTTGCGTGCGATGCAGCGGTTGGGACGTGAGCGTCTTGATGCCTTTATTCCGCGCCTGCTGGCGCAAGCGGTGGAGCATGCCAATCCGGATCTGGTGCTTGAAAGGGTATTGCCGCTGGTTGAAGCAGTGGCCCGGCGTTCGGCTTATTTAGTGTTGCTGACGGAAAACCCCGGCGCCTTGCGGCGCTTGCTGACGCTGTGTGCGGCCAGTCCGTGGATTGCCGAGCAGATCACGCGCTTCCCGCTGTTGCTCGACGAATTGCTCAACGAAGGTCGCCTGTTCAAGCCGCCACTGGCCCCTGAACTGGCCGCCGAGCTGCGCGAGCGCCTGACGCGGATTCCCGAAGACGACCTCGAACAGCAGATGGAAGCCTTGCGTCACTTCAAGCTCGCGCACCGTTTGCGCGTCGCCGCTTCGGAAATCGCCGGCAGCCTGCCGTTGATGAAAGTCAGTGATTACCTGACCTGGCTGGCCGAAGCGATTCTGGAGCAGGTGCTGGCCCTGGCCTGGCGCCAGACGGTCGCCAAGTACGGTACGCCGCTGCGGACCGACGGCACCTTGTGCGATCCCGGCTTCATCATTGTCGGTTATGGGAAAGTCGGCGGGCTGGAACTGGGGCATGGTTCGGACCTGGACCTGGTGTTCATCCATGACGGCGATCCGCAGGCGGAAACCGACGGGCCGAAGCCGATCGATGGTGCGCAGTACTTCACCCGGCTGGGCCAGCGGATCATTCACCTGCTGACGGCGCAGACCAACTCCGGTCAGTTGTATGAAGTGGACATGCGCCTGCGGCCGTCCGGTGCGTCAGGGCTGTTGGTCAGTTCGCTCGGTGCGTTCGAGCGCTATCAGGAAAATGAAGCCTGGACCTGGGAACATCAGGCGCTGGTGCGGGCGCGGGTGCTGGTCGGCAGTCAGGATGTCGGGCAGGCGTTCGAGAAAGTCCGGGCGCAGGTCTTGGGCAAGGCGCGGGATCTGGCGAAGCTGCAGCAGGAAGTCAGCGAGATGCGCGCCAAGATGCGCGACAACCTCGGCAGCAAGGGCACCGCGGCCGGCACGGCGGCAAATGCCTTCGAGGCCACTGCGCCGTTCGACCTCAAGCAGGACGCCGGAGGTATCGTCGATATTGAATTTATGGTGCAATACGCGGCCCTGGCGTGGTCGCACAGCCACCCGCCATTGCTGCGCTGGACCGATAACATCCGCATTCTGGAAGAGCTGGAACACGAAGGGCTGATGCCTGCCGAAGACGCCAGCCTGTTGCGCGAGGCCTATAAAGCCTACCGCTCCGCCGCCCACCGGCAGGCCTTGCAGAAGGACGCCGGGGTAATCCCGGGCGATCAGTTTGTCGAGGAACGCCGGCAGGTACTGCGGATCTGGCGTGAGTTGGGGCTAAGCTGATCCACAGACTTGTGGCTAATGCAAAACCCTGTAGGAGTGAGCCTGCTCGCGATAGCGGAGTGTCAGACAACATTAATGTTGAATGTAACGACCCCATCGCGAGCAGGCTCACTCCTACAGTGGATCTGCGGTGTATGCAGATTCAAGGCAGGACGAACAAACCATGTGGGAGCGAGCCTGCTCGCGATAGCGGAGTGACTGTCGACAGTGATGTTGAAGGTAATGACCCATCGCAAGCCGCCGGTGTTCCCACTGTGATTCTCGAGGCGGGGAGGCGTAAATGCCTCCCCGGTTCGTTTATGGAAACCACATGAATATTCTGATCGTTGGGCCCAGTTGGGTCGGTGACATGGTGATGGCGCAGACACTGTTTCAGTGTCTCAAACAGCGCCACCCGCAATGCGAAATCGACGTGCTGGCCCCCGAGTGGAGCCGGCCGATCCTTGAGCGTATGCCCGAAGTGCGCAAGGCCTTGAGCTTTCCGCTCGGCCACGGCGCGCTGGAATTGGCGACGCGCCGGCGGATCGGCAAGTCGCTGGCCGGCCAGTACGATCAGGCGATCCTGCTGCCCAACTCGCTGAAGTCGGCGCTGGTGCCGTTCTTTGCCGGCATCAAGCAGCGCACCGGCTGGCGCGGCGAGTTCCGCTACGGCCTGCTCAACGACGTGCGTGCGCTGGATAAAGAGCGTTATCCGCTGATGATCGAGCGTTTCATGGCGCTGGCCTATGAGCCGAACGCCGAGCTGCCGAAACCCTATCCGCGCCCGAGCCTGCAAATCGACCCGGTGACCCGCGAAGCGGCGCTGGCCAAGTTCGGTCTGACCCTCGACCGCCCGGTGTTGGCCCTGTGCCCCGGCGCCGAGTTCGGCGAGTCCAAGCGCTGGCCGTCCGAGCACTATGCCAAGGTCGCTGAAGCGCGGATTCGCGAAGGCTGGCAGGTGTGGCTGTTCGGCTCGAAAAACGATCATGCAGTGGGCGAAGACATTCGCGCGCGGCTGATTCCCGGCCTGCGTGAAGAGTCGGTCAACCTCAGTGGCGGCACCTCGCTGGCCGAGGCGATCGACCTGATGTCCTGTGCCGACTCGGTGGTATCCAACGATTCCGGCCTGATGCACGTCGCCGCCGCACTCAACCGCCCATTGGTGGCGGTTTACGGCTCGACTTCGCCGGGGTTCACTCCGCCGCTGGCCGAGCACGTCGAAATCGTTCGGCTGGGTCTCGATTGCAGCCCTTGCTTTGATCGCACCTGCCGTTTCGGCCATTACAACTGCCTGCGCCAGCTGATGCCGGACGCGGTCAACGATGCCTTGCAGAAACTGCAGGGCTCTGTGGTCGAGGTTCAATAAGTTGCGGGTATTGCTGATCAAGACTTCATCGCTGGGCGACGTGATTCATGCGTTGCCGGCGCTGACCGATGCGGCCCGGGCCATCCCCGGGATCAAGTTCGACTGGGTGGTGGAAGAAGGCTTCGCCGAGATCCCGACCTGGCACCCGGCCGTCGGCAAAGTGATTCCGGTGGCGATCCGCCGCTGGCGCAAGAACCTCTGGCAGACCATCAAGAGCGGCGAGTGGAAGCGCTTCAAGCAAAGCGTGCGTGCCAGCAAGTACGACCTGGTGATCGACGCTCAGGGCCTGCTGAAAAGTGCCTGGCTGACCCGCTACGTCAAAGCCCCGGTGGCCGGTCTCGACAAAGGTTCGGCGCGCGAGCCGATCGCTGCACGATTCTATGACCGCAAACTGGCCGTGGCCCGGGGGCAGCACGCCGTCGAGCGCGTGCGGCAGTTGTTCGCCATCGCCCTGGGTTATGACCTGCCCAAAGGCTTGGGCGACTACGGCCTCAACGTCGAGCGTCTGGTGGAATTGCCACGCAAGAGCGCCTTCGTGGTGTTCCTGCACGGCACCACGTGGGACACCAAACACTGGCCGGAAGCCTACTGGCGCGAGCTGACCGAGCGGGTCGGCTATCTTGGCGTCGGCGTCAAACTGCCGTGGGGCAATCCGCTGGAGAAAGCCCGCGCCGAGCGCATTGCTGCCGGGTTCAAGCACGCCGAAGTGTTGCCGAAGCTGAACCTGGCCGGCGTCGGTAAAGTGCTGGCCGGTGCCCAGGCCTGCGTGGCGGTCGACACCGGCCTGGGCCATCTGGCGGCTGCGCTGGACGTGCCGACGATTTCGCTGTTCGGTCCGACCAACCCGGGCCTGACCGGCGCCTACGGCAAGGTGCAGATTCACATGGCCAGTGATTTCCCCTGCGCCCCTTGCCTGCAAAAGAAATGCACTTACCAACCGACTGCGCAGGATGCCCGTCAGTTTGACCTGAAACGCGAGCAGCCTCTGTGCTTCACGCGTGTGAATCCCGAGCGTGTCGCCAGCCGACTGAGCACGTTGTTAATGGCTGAGGAGCTGCGCTGATGCAATTGGCATTTGTCCTGTACAAATATTTCCCGTTCGGCGGCTTGCAGCGCGACTTCATGCGCATCGCCCTCGAATGCCAGAAGCGCGGTCACCAGATTCGCGTCTACACCCTGATCTGGGAAGGCGACGTGCCGCCCGGGTTCGAAGTGCTGGTGGCGCCGGTCAAGGCGTTCTTCAACCACCGTCGCAACGAGAAACTCAGCACGTGGATGGAAGCGGACCTGGCCAGGCGTCCGGTGGACCGGCTGATCGGCTTCAACAAGATGCCGGGGCTGGACGCCTACTATGCCGCCGACGGCTGCTTTGAAGACAAGGCGCAGAACCTGCGTCACTCGCTGTACCGCCGCTGGGGCCGCTATCGCCACTTCGCCGAGTACGAGCGCGCGGTGTTCGCCAAAGACGCAAAAACCGAAGTGTTGATGATTTCCGAAGTGCAGCAGCCGCTGTTCATCAAGCACTACGACACGCCGCTTGAGCGCTTCCACCTGCTGCCGCCGGGCATTGCCCAGGACCGTCGCCGGCCGGCGGATGCCGATGAGATTCGCGCCGGTTTCCGCGCCGAATTCAACCTCAAGGATGACGAACTGCTGCTGGTGCAGATCGGTTCCGGGTTCAAGACCAAGGGCGTCGATCGCAGCCTCAAGGCGCTGGCCGCACTGCCGGCGGAGCTGAAGAAACGCACCCGGCTGTTTGTAATCGGCCAGGATGACCCCAAATTGTTCCAGATGCAGAGTGCAACTTTGGGCCTGGGCGACAACGTGACGTTCCTCAAGGGCCGCAGCGATATCCCGCGTTTCCTGCTCGGCGCCGATCTGTTGATCCACCCGGCGTACAACGAAAACACCGGTACGGTGCTGCTCGAAGCGCTGGTCGCCGGTTTGCCGGTACTGGTCAGCGCGGTCTGCGGTTACGCCCATTACATTGCCGAGGCGGACGCCGGGCGAGTGCTGGACGAGCCGTTCGATCAGGCGCAACTCACCCAATACCTGACCGAGATGTTGACCGACGTCTCTGCACGCGCGGCCTGGAGCCGCAATGGTCTGGCCTTCGCCGAGACGGCCGACCTCTACAGCATGCCGCAACACGCGGCCGATGTGATTCTGGCGGAGCACGCTTAAATGAAGTTGATGCTGGCTGAACCGTTCAAGAGCCTTTGGGCCGGACGCGACCCGTTCGCTGAAGTCGAAGGCTTGCAGGGCGAGGTCTATCGCGAGCTGGAAGCTCGACGGACGCTGCGCACGGAAGTCGACGGCAACGGATTTTTCGTCAAGATCCACCGTGGCATCGGCTGGGGGGAAATCTTCAAGAACCTGCTGACCGCCAAGCTGCCGGTGCTCGGCGCGGGTCAGGAGTGGAAGGCGATCCAGCGTCTGCAGGAAGTCGGCGTGCCGACCATGACTGCGGTCGCCTATGGCGAGAAGGGCAGCAACCCGGCCGATCAGCATTCGTTCATCGTTACCGAAGAGCTGGCGCCGACCATCAGCCTCGAAGACTTCAGCATTGATTGGGTCAAGCAGCCGCCAGAGCCAACGCTCAAGCGTGCGCTGATCGCTGAGGTGGCACGCATGACCGGCATGATGCACCGCGCCGGGGTCAACCACCGCGACTGTTACATCTGCCACTTTCTGCTGCACACCGACAAGCCGATCACCCCGAAGAGCTTCAAGCTCTCGGTGATCGACCTGCATCGCGCCCAGACCCGCCCGGCGATCACTCAGCGTTGGCGCAACAAGGATCTGGCGGCGCTGTACTTCTCGGCGCTGGACATCGGCCTGACCCGCCGCGACAAACTGCGCTTCCTCAAAGGCTATTTCCAGCAGCCGCTGCGGCAGATCCTGGCGCAAGAAGCACCGCTGCTGAGCTGGCTCGAAGGCAAGGCCAACAAGCTCTATGCGCGCAAACAGCGTTACGGGGATGCGCTCTGATGGCGGGTTGGACTCTGGAGCCGCAGTACAGCGATCTGGCCGAAGATTTCGGCAGCCTCGAAGCGGTGTTTGCCCTGCAGGGTGAACGCCTGACCCGCGATCCGCTGTCCGAAGTCATTCGTGTGCAGCGCAACGGCGTCAATTACTACGTCAAGCGCTACGTCGGCGCGGGCAAGGGTTTGCGCCGTTACCTGGGCAAGCCCCGGGTGAAGATGGAGTGGCAGAATCTCAAACGCTTCGCCAAATGGGGTATTCCCACCGCTGAAGTAGTGGGCTGGGGCCTGGAGCGGCGTGGCGCCGCCTATGCCCGTGGAGCGATGATCACCCGTGAGCTGCCGCGCACCGAGGACCTTTCGGCGCTGGCCGACCGTAAAGATCCCAAGCTCAAGGATCGCCGCTGGGTCGATGGCATCAGCCGGCAATTGGCGGTTTACACCCGGACCATGCACGATCAGCGCTTTACCCATAACGACCTGAAGTGGCGCAACCTGCTGATCGACGATCAGGCGCAGCTGTTTCTGATCGACTGCCCGAACGGTGATTTCTGGCGCGGCTTCTGGCTCAAGTACCGCATCACCAAGGACCTGGCCTGTCTCGACAAAGTGGCCAAATATCACCTGTCGAACACCCAGCGCCTGCGCTTCTACCTGCAATACCGCGGACGTGACCGGCTCAATGCCGCCGACAAGAAACGGATTCGTCACGTGGTGAGATTTTTCGAGGGACGCGAATGACTGATTTCCTGGCCGCTGAAGACCGGGCGCTGCTTGAGCGTCATGGCCTCGGCACTTTCGATGCGCTCTGGGCCAAACAGCTCGAAGCGGTGGACGAGCCGAACACCGATGGCGGTGGCTGGAGCAGCGTGTTTCGCCTGGAGCTGGAAGGGCAGGCCTACTACCTCAAGCGTCAGAGCAATTACCTGACCCGCACCCTGCACGCGCCGTTCGGCGAACCCAGCTTTGCCCGTGAGTTTCGCAATATCAGCCGCTACAACAAGCTGGGGATTCCCGCGTTGCAGGCGGCGTTCTTCGGTGAGCGCAAGGTCAAGGGCGACGTCCACGCGATCCTGCTGACCCGCGCCCTCGACGGCTGGGATGACCTCGATTCGCTGTTGCAGCGCTGGTCCGAGCTGACCGCTGCGCAGCATTCGGCAATTCTCCGGGCCTGTGGACAGCTGGCGCGCCAGCTGCACGGCGTACGTCAGGTGCACGGCTGCTTTTACCCCAAACACATCTTTTTGCGGGCTGATGGCGAGCGCTATCGGGCGCAGTTGATCGACCTGGAAAAGACCCGGCCCCTGCTGTTCGGTCTGCGTGATCGGGTCAAGGATCTGGAGCCGTTGCTGCGTCGCGCGCCGGAATGGAGCGAGGCGCAATTGCGCGAGTTGCTCGCGGCCTATCTCGATCAGCCAATCGACAGTTCGCTGGTCGACAGTTGGGTTTCGCGACTGACCGCACGTCGCAGTCGCAAGGAGACCCGTTGATGCGGTTGTCCGAACTGAAAAACGCCGGACGTGCGCCGAGTCTGCCGCTGACGATCACTCTCGCCGATGCGGCAGGCCCTGCGGATCTGCAGTTGCTGAGCCTGCTGCGAGTGTTGCCCGGACAGCGCTATGTCGGTGCCGGGGTCTGGCGCGGGCGGCCGGTGCTGGCCAAATTGCTGGTGGGCAGCAAGGCTGCGCGGCATTTTCAGCGCGAGCTGACGGGCGTAAAGTTGCTCGCCGACCAGGGCCTGACCACGCCGTTGCTGTTGGCCGATGGCCTGCAGGACGGCGAGGGCGGCTGGCTGCTATTCGAATTCCTTGAAAACGCCGAAAGCCTCGGTGACACCTGGCAGCAGGTCGAGTCGCTGCCAGTGCTGGCGGACGAGCAATCGGCGGTACTGGCCGAAGCGCTGGGGGCCATCGGTCAACTGCATGGCAAGGGCCTGTGGCAGGAAGATCTGCACCTGGACAACCTGCTGCGCCATGACGGTCAGTTGTACCTGATCGATGGCGCCGGAATTTGCGCCGAGACCACCGGTCAGCCGTTGTCGCGGCAGAAGGTGCTGGAAAACCTCGGGGTGTTTTTCGCCCAGTTGCCCAAGTCGCTGGAGCCGTTCACCGAAGAATTGCTGGTGTATTACCTGCTGAGCAACAGCGAGCACGCGCTGCCGCTAGAGGCACTGCAGAAGCAGATCGCCAAGGTTCGCGCCTGGCGCCTGAAGGATTACCTGATCAAGGTCGGCCGCGAGTGCACCCTGTTCAGTGTGCAGCGCGGTGCGTTTGGCCTGCGGGCGATCCGTCGCGAGGAAGAAGCAGCGATGCTGCCGGTGCTGGATCAAGCCGATGCGTTGCTCGATCAGGGCCATCTGTACAAGACCGGCGGTGCGGCGAGCGTCGGCAAGGTTGAAGTGGCCGGGCGCACGCTGGTGATCAAACGCTACAACATCAAAGGCTTTGCGCACTGGCTCAAACGTTTCTGGCGCCCGAGCCGCGCCTGGCACTCGTGGCGTGAAGGCAATCGCCTGGCGTTCCTCGGCATCGCCACTCCCAAACCGCTGGCCGTGCTGGAAAAGCGCTTTCTGTGGCTGCGCAGTCGAGCCTATCTGGTGACCGAGTTCCTGCCGGGCCCGGACATCATCGAGCGCTTCGCACCGTACGTCGAAAGCGGCACTGCGCCGGAGTCCGAGTTGTTGGCGCTGGATCAGCTGTTTTCACGGCTGATCGCCGAGCGCATCAGCCATGGCGACTTCAAGGGTCACAACCTGTTCTGGCAGGAGGATCGCTGGGCGCTGATCGACCTGGATTCGATGTGTCAGCACGCCTCTGCCAGCAGTTTCGCGCCGGCCTATGCGCGGGATCGAGCGCGGTTCATGCGCAACTGGCCCGAGAGCAGCGCGTTACATCAGGTGATCGATCAGCGGCTACCCAAGGACATCTCCAGCGCGGCCTGAGCCGCCTTCGCGAGCAAGTTCACTCCCACATGGGATTGCATTCCCCTGTAGGAGTGAGCCTGCTCGCGATGAGGCTCTAAATCCTCAAGAAATCCCCCCTCGAGCAATGACGGACAAGCACCACTGACTTGTCCTACAGCTTCTCCGGAAGCCATGAACTGTGCCCGCTCCAGCCTCGATGCTAGTTTGCCCTGACCACTTCGGAGGGCAAATCTTGACCATCAAAAAGGCTGTAACCCTGAGCGCCTGCTCATGGGTTCTATCCGGTTGCGGCACCGCCGCCTCGGTGCTGCAAATGGACGCCGACGTCGCCCGCGACATGCGCAAGCAGAAAACCTATTGCCAATCGATCCCGCGGATCTACAGCGGTCTGGCATTCGATTTCTGCGTACTCAATGCCCCGCCTGACCCGACAGGCGTGCTGCTGCCATTCGTGCTGCTGGATCTGCCACTGTCGGGTGTGCTGGACACGGTGGTGCTGCCGTACACGATTTATCGTCAGGCCAGTGATGGCAACCTTGGTATCTATTGGCGGCAGCGCGGTTATTGAGCCTGAGCACAAGGTTTATCCGGCCCAATCAACCTGGGGTAATTCGCACAGGGTCATTCCCGCCACGTTTACGCTATAATCCCGCCCTTTAGCTGTCTCTCGCCCGGTGCGAGGGCACATCAATTTTCAAGGCGCATCGCGCCTGAATGCAGACTAAAGAGGCTAGACCCTGTGGCATTGACGATTCTTGGCCTGTCCGGCGCCCTTAGCCATGACCCTTCAGCCGCCTTGTACATCGACGGCAAGCTGGTGGCGGCGGCTGAAGAAGAGCGCTTCGTCCGCGATAAGCATGCAAAGAACCGCATGCCCTACGAATCGGCGAAGTTCTGCCTGGAACAGGCCGGTATCAAGCCGTCCGACGTTGACGTGGTGGCGATTCCGTTCGCGCCGATCAGCCTGTTCGGCAAGGCCCGCTGGCAGTACGCCAAGCGTTACTGGTACGCCCCGGATCGTGCACTCGACGCGATCCTGATGGGTAACCGTCGCTACAAGCGTTATCGCAACAAGATCGTCTGGTGCCTGGAGCAACTGGGTTTTGATCCGAAGAAGATCAAGATCGAGCCGGTCGAGCACCACCTGGCTCACGCCTCCAGCGCCTACCACTGCTCGGGTTTCAAAGAGAAAACCGCGATCCTCGGTATCGACGGCAAGGGCGAATACGCCACGACTTTCTTCGGTTATGGCGAAAACGGCAAGATCCACAAGATCAAGGAATTCTTCGATCCGGACTCCCTCGGCGGCCTGTACGGCGCGATCACCGAGTTCCTTGGCTTCGATATGCTCGACGGTGAGTTCAAGGTCATGGGCATGGCGCCGTACGGCGACGCCAGCAAATATGACTTCTCGCGTCTGGCCTCGTTCGAAAACGGCGAGTTGGTGATCAACACCGACTACGCCAACGTGATCGGCCTGCGTCGCTACAAGGAGAAGGGCAAGGGTTACTACTTCTCGCCGAAACTGATCGAGTGGCTGGGTCCCAAGCGCGAAGGCGACATCGCCGACGAACCGTACATCCACTACGCCGCGAGCATTCAAGCGCTGTTCGAGAAGATCGCGCTGCAGATGATCGATTACTACCTGGGCGACGTGCTCAAGGAAACCGGCAAGCTGGCCTACGCCGGTGGCTGTGCGTTGAACGTCAAGCTCAACCAGAAAATCATCGCCCGCGATGACGTCAAAGAGCTGTTCGTACAGCCTGCATCCGGCGACGCCGGCACCGCGGTTGGCGCGGCGGCCTATGTGTCCAACGCCCGTGGCGTGCCGGTCGAGAAGATGGAACACGTCTACCTCGGCCCGTCGTACAGCAACGAAGACGTGATCGCCGCCTGCGCCCGTCACGAGAACAAGCCGACCTGGCGCAAGCTCGACAACATGCCGGAGCAGATCGCCAAGATCATGGTCGATGGCAACCCGGTGGCCTGGTTCCAGGGCCGCATGGAGTTCGGCCCGCGTGCACTGGGTGGTCGTTCGATCATCGGTTGCCCGAGCATTGCCGGTGTGGCTGACCGCATCAACCACCAGATCAAGTTCCGCGAGCGCTGGAGGCCTTTCTGCCCGTCGATGCTCGACACTGTTGCACCGCAGATGATCAAGATCGATCATCCGGCGCCATTCATGACCTTCACCTTCGAAGTGGCGGAAGAGTGGAAGACCCGCGTGCCGGAAGTCGTCCACGAAGACGGTACTTCCCGTGCCCAGGTGCTCAAGCGCGAATACAACCCGCGTTACTACGACATGATGAAGGCGCTGGAAAACCTCACCGGCAATGGCGTGTCGCTGAACACCTCGTTGAACCGTCGTGGTGAACCGATGATCTGCTCGCCGACCGACGCCCTGAACATGTTCTTCGGCTCCGATCTGCAGTACCTGATCATGGAAGACATTCTGGTGGTCAAAGAGGGCGCAAACGCTTATGACTCGCTCGGCTGAACGCCATGTGCTGCAGTTCTGTCACGGCTATGACGGGCCGTTCCTCGACTGCGCACGGCAGTACGCCAGCCTGTTCGCGGGCACCGGTTATCGGGTGACCACGGTCTTTCTGACCGGGGCCGCCGATAGCGAGGTGGCCGCAGCGTGTGCTTCCGATGAAGTGTTGTTCATGGAATACAGCTCCAAGGCCATTCGTGGCCTGAAGCTGGGCGCCATCGGCGATCTGCGCAAGATCGCCGCTTCACGCAATTTCAGTTTCTGCATCGCCCATCGCTTCAAGCCGATCTACATCGCTTTGCTCGGCACGTCGCTGCCGGTGGTTGGCGTGCATCACGCGTTTGACGATTACAAGCGCGCCACGCGCAAGCTGTTCGCGCAGATTTTCCGCAAGCGCCTGAGCCTGCTTGGCGTGTCCGACGCGGTGCGTGACGACATGCGTCGTTGCCTGCCGAAATGGCCGTCCACGCGCATTCAGACCCTGTACAACCGCATCGACGTGCCAGCCTTGCAGGCCAGTCAGGTGTCGGCTCGCGCAGCCCGCGAGACCCTCGGGCTGGCGGCGGGTGCATTCATTGTTGGCAACGTCGGACGGCTGCACCCGGACAAGGATCAGGCCACGTTGCTGCACGGTTTTGCCGCGGCGTTGCCGGGGCTGCCGGGCAACAGCCAACTGGTGATCCTCGGCAAGGGCCGTCTGGAGCAGGACCTCAAGGAATTGGCGCGCGAACTGGGTATCGGTGACCGGGTACTGTTTCTCGGTCAGGTGCCGGAGGCGCGCAATTACTTCCGCGCCTTCGATGTGTTTGCCCTGAGCTCTGATCACGAACCGTTCGGCATGGTGCTGCTTGAAGCCATGGCCGCCGGCGTGCCTTTGCTCGCCACCGCGTGTGGCGGGGCGAAGGAAGTGGTCGAAGGCGTTGGCATTCTGTTCCCGCTGGGCGATGCCGAACACCTGGCACAAGGCCTGCAACATTTGGCGGGTATGGATGATCAGCAGCGCCGGCAGTGCGCCGAACTGATGCTCGATCGCCTGCGTGAGCGTTTCTCCGACCGTGCGGTGCGCGACACCTTCTGGCGTCTGCCGCAAGTTACCGATCTGGCACCGAGGGGCTGATGCTCAACCGATTTCAAGGCTGGCGCGAACGTGGCTGGTCGCCCGTTGACGCCTCCACCTATGCAACCGCCTGGCAGCGTTTTGGCGGCAGCGTCGCGACCCATCCGCTGGTGGTCGAGCGTCTGGCCGCGCTGGCCGGCATCCCGGTGCGCTATCTGGCGTGGGAGCAGGGCGGTGAAGTCAAAGCGGCAATTCCGACCTGGGGGCGCGATCTGGCGCTGTCCAAGGACGTGCTCAAGCGCAGTGGCAAAAAAGGCCTGTTCGACCTCGGTAACGCCGAGCTGATCCTGCCGGCCGCCGTCGATGCCCAGGCACCGCTGCGTCATCGCGCACGCTATCTGTCAGCGCTCAACGAAAACCGCTTCAGCGGCATCAAGTTGCAGACCGAACAACTGGCCATGGCCCGTACCCCCGAAGAGCTGTCGAAGAAATTTCGCTACAACCAGCGTCGCGAACTGCGCCTGCTGGAAGAGGCAGGCGGTGTGGTGCGTGCGGTCAGCGAGTTCTCCAGTGCCGAACTGGCGGTGATCTACTGTGATCTGTTCCAGCGCCGTTGGGGTTTCCCGGCCACAGGCGCGGCGCGCATGGCCGAGGTCATCGAGCTGCTGCGCGAACTGCTGATCGGCTCGGTGATCTTCCTCAACGATGCGCCGATCGCGATCCAGCTGGTGTACCGCGTCGAAGCGCCGGAGTGGATCAGCGTCGAGTACATCAACGGCGGTGTCGATCCCGAAACCCGCGAATTCAGCCCCGGCAGTGTGTTGAGCTTCCTCAATACGCAAAGTGCCTGGGAACACGCGCGAGCACTGAACAAGCCGCTGCGGTTCTCCTTCGGTCGCGCCGACCGTGAATACAAGGATCGCTGGTGCAATCCTGTGCCGGTGTTCACCGTATGAGTCAGCCCATGAGCCGCAAACAGCAACTGCTCAAGCGTCATCGTCGCAATAAACGCATCACCTTGCTGATCGCCTTGATCGTGTTGATCACGCTCGGTGTGCTGGTCGCGTGGTGGTTGCCGCTGGTGCTTGCGGTGCTCGGCTGGATCGCCCACGAGGCGTGGTTTGCCGATCATCTGTTCTATTCGCCGAAAGACGATTACCAGTACAGCTTTCCACCATTCACTCCGCAGCCGAAGGTTCATCTGAACGGCGAGCGATTGCGCCTGGACGAGGGCGTGATGCTGGTGGACGAGGCCACGCTGATTCTCGCGGTGCGGGTCAAAAGCAGCTGGCTCGGACGCTTCTTCGATCCGCGCGTCGAACTGCTCGGCGGAACGAATCCGGATGCGCAAAGCTTCGAGCGCGGCGCCAATGGCGTGCGTTACCTGAACCTCAGCGGTCAGGCGCAAGCCCTGTCGCAAGGCCAGTTGCGTCTGCGCGGACGGTTCTGCCGGGTGGCCGGCGAGCCGGTGCTGTGGGCGCTGGAACAACCGGACTACCGTCGTCAACGGGTGATGGTGATTGCACCGCATGCCGACGATGCCGAGCTGGCAGCCTACGGCTTGTACAGTCAGGCCGACGAAACCTGGATCGTCACCCTGACCGCTGGCGAGATCGAAGCCGAACATTATCAGCAGATGGGCATGAACAAAGTCGAGGCGGCGCGGCTCAAGGGTCGCCTGCGTGCCTGGGACAGCCTCGCCGTGCCGCGTTGGGCCGGCGTGCCGCAGGAAAACTGCGTGCAGCTCGGTTATTTCTGCCTGCAACTGGCAGCGATGCAGGTTGCGCCGAATCAGGCGGTGGGTTCGCGGGAAGCTGACCTGAACGACACGCGACTGTTTCGCCAGTTGAATCCGTTCACCCTGCCGGGCGACACCGATGGCGCGCCGACCTGGAACAATCTGCTGGCCGACCTGCGTGAAGTGCTGCTGCGCGCGCGCCCGGACGTGATCGTATTGCCGCATCCTACCCTCGATCCGCACCCTGATCATATCTGCGCCCAGCAAGCGGTCTTGCAGGCCTTGCACGGTCTGGACTGGCAGCCGACGCTGCTCGGTTACGCCAACCATTTGCACGACAACGACCGCTGGCCGATGGGCAACACCGGGCAGGGCATTGCCCTGCCGCCGGCCTTCGAATCGACCGTGGCGATGCAGCCGCTGTGCCTGCCACTGTCCATTGAACAGCAGCGAGACAAGGCCATGGCGCTGGGCATGATGCATGACCTGCAGCCACCGGCCCCGTTCAAGCGCCGCCTGCGCCGAGTGATTCAGCGCCTGCTGGCCGGTCGGGCACCCTCGGTGTATGGGGAAAACGAGTTTTTTCGAAAAGCGGTCAGACGCCAGGAATTGTTCTGGTTATTGAAGCACGGTGAACCGGGCGATCAGCGGGGAGAG
Source organism: Pseudomonas sp. P8_229 (assembly GCF_034008635.1). Taxonomy (NCBI): domain Bacteria; kingdom Pseudomonadati; phylum Pseudomonadota; class Gammaproteobacteria; order Pseudomonadales; family Pseudomonadaceae; genus Pseudomonas; species Pseudomonas sp. P8_229. The sequence continues at coordinate 3,521,306 of NZ_CP125378.1, forward strand.
TCATGAGTCAACGGTCCAAGGTGTTGCAGCTGCAACCCGACTACAACGTCAAAGCCCATGATTTCGCCGACCTGGCCGAGCAGATCGTCAAGGCGTTGCCGTCGGATCGCTATGAAGTCACCGCCGCGTTCCTGCGTGGCAAACCGGGGCCGGGCGAGCCGGTCAGTCGGGCCGACCGTTCGGTGTATTTCGAGTTTTCCGACAAGTCGCTCAAGGGCATGCGCCTGCGGGCGATGTGGCAGCTGTACAAGTTCTGCCGCCGGGAAAAGTTCGACGTGGTGATCTGCAACCGTTTCAAGCCGGTGAACATGATGCTCGCGCTCAACCGCTGGTTGAAGGTGCCGCTGTGCATCGGCATCTCCCACGGTTTCGGCGAATACGATCGTTTTTACCGGCGCCGCCAGACCCAGCGCCTGATTGATCGGCACTGGCGTTTCGTCGGCGTGTCGCCGGCGGTCAAACAGTACCTGCTGGACTGCGATTGCGGTTTTACTGACCAAAACACCTACGCCATTACCAATGCCATCGACATCGAGCAGGCCGAAGGTTTGCAGCACAGCCGCGAAAAAGCTCGTGAGCTATTGGGCATCGACCCGAATGTGCGTTTGATTGGCGCACTGGGCCGACTGGTGTCGGTCAAGGGCCACACCTATCTGTTGCAGGCTTTTGCCGCGCTGAAAGACAAATACCCGAACACGCAGTTGGCGATCATCGGCGCCGGGCGCCTGCAAGCGCCACTGGCGGCGGAGATCGAGCAACTGGGCCTGAGCGGCCGCGCGCACCTGCTGGGGTTCAAGGAGAACGCCCTGCAGTACGTGCGTGCGTTCGACATCTGGACCATGCCGTCGCTGGCCGAAGGCCTGGGGCTGGCGTTGCTCGAAGGCATGAGCGGTCACCTGCCGGTGATCGCCTCGAACGTGCCCGCCATGTTGCCGCTGATCGAAGGTGCCGGCGGGCTGGCAATTACGCCGAAGGATGTGCCGAGTCTGGTCGCGGCGCTGGATAACTATCTGGCGCTGTCCGATGACGAACTCAAGGCCAAGGGCGAGCAGGCCTACCGTTATCTACAGGAACAACACGACATCGAGGTGTTCCGTCAGGAATATCTGGACCTGATCGATTCAGGCCTGGAGCAGGCTCGCAAGGAGCAGCCGTGAGCGAAGAAAAAGCCATGAGCGAAGAGAACGCCGCGAGCGAAGCAAACGCCCTCGTCACCGTCATTATCGCCTCGTACAACCACGGCCCGTACATTGAGGAAAGCATCCTCAGCGTCCTCAACCAGAGCTACAAGAACATTGAGCTGCTGGTGGTCGATGACGGTTCGAAGGACGACAGCGTCGAGCGCATCAATGCGTTGCAGGCGCAGTATGGTTTCGATTTTCGTGTGCAGCAGAATCAGGGGCTGACCAACACCCTCAACGGTGCCATCGCCCGCTCGAAGGGCAGCCTGATCGTGCCGTTCGGCTCCGACGACATCATGTATCCGGAGCGTATTGCCACCCAGGTGGCGTACATGGATGGCAAGCCTGAAGTCGGGATCTGTGCCGGCAACATCGAGTTGATGCACGCCGACGGCAGCCTTTACCCGGAGAAGCGTCAGCGTCGCGACGTGCCGTTCCGCCGCCTCGATTTCGATGACATGTTCCTTGAGCGCAAGCCCTATCCACCGGCACCGACCCTGATGATCCGTCGCGAGGCGCTGGAGAAGGTGGGAGGATTCGATCCGACTATCCGTCTTGAAGACCTGTACATCGAACTGAAGGTGACCCGCGCCGGTTACTTCATCGACGGTCTGAACGTGGTGATGGCACGCTACCGCAAGCACGCCACCAACTCGTACAAGAACCATCGCTTCATGATCGAGAACATTCTGCGCACCTATGCGCTGTTCAGCGATCACCCGTTGTACGACGAAGTGCGCTTCAAGGCGCTGAACTCGATGTTCCTCAAGACCGCCAACCGCAATCGCAAGCTGGCGCGCGAGCTGCTGGCACAGATCCCGTTCAAGGCCTGGAACAAGAAAACCTGGCGCGGATTGGGGCGTTTGCTCTTTTCTCCGCTGGAAAAGGACTGAGGCGACGGTCGCCCGCACTCAGCGAGCGACTTTCTCCGGAAGATGCTTTTCGCCCTTCTGGCGCTGGCGCAACCAGTGCACAACCTTCTTGCCGGCAGCCATGCCCGGTTGCTCGATATAGAGGAAGGTCGCGCTGCTGATCAGAATCAGCAAACACGTGCAGACGGCCACCAAGGGCAGGTACACCGACGTTTCCCGCGCATCGATATTCAGCAGCAGCGGTAACCGTTGAACCATCAGCCACAGGACGAAACCGTGCAGCAGGTAGGTGCTGTAGCTGATCTCGCCGAGCCAGCGAATGCTGCGCGGTTTCAGCACACCGAACAGATTATTGCCGGACGCCACGATCACGAAAAACAGCGACAGCAATAACAGCGGTGCCGTCTTGAACGCCCGACTGAACGCAGTGAACGCAATCACCAGCGCGAGCACGGCGATGATGCCTGCCAGGCGCGACTGACTCCATGCCACGAGCGCCGGCCGGCGAATCCAGTACGCGGCCGCGATACCGCCGAGAAAACTCGCCAGAAAGTGCTTCTTCAGCGAATGCTCCCAGCCGATGAACTGGTACAGCGCGTAGATGCCGAGCAGGCACAGCACCACTTGCAACCAACTGCCGCGGTAGATGAACACCAGCCCGGCCAGTGGCAGGGCCAGGTAGAAAAACACTTCATAGGCCAGCGTCCACGTGACGTTGGAGATCAGCATGCCGGAGTGACGGTACTGGTTGATGTCCGGCCGGTCGAACGTCAGCCAGGCGAGAATCTGCTTGAACAGCTCAAGGCCAGGCTCTTTCAGTTGCCAGTTCTGCAAGTGGAAGACCGAAACGAACACCAGCAGCATCAGCGGCAGGTACAGCGGATACAGGCGAAATACCCGTGAGACGCCGAAGGCCAGCCAGTCGTGGTTGCGTCCCTGGGCGAGCAGGCGGCTCCAGAACAGAAACCCGGTGATCATGAAGAACAGCGCAACGCTGCCCTGGCCCAGCATCGAATAGAAGTTGCTCGGGGGGAAGTCGATCACTCCGGTGCGCAAGAAGATCCAGGTAATGATCGAGTGGTGCACGAATACGCCAAACGCCAGATAGCCGCGCAGGCCGTCGATGCTGGCATAGCGGCTTTCGCCGGAATGCTGCAGGTGCCGAGCGATTTTCGGCACCGCGCGCAACAGCAGGGCAGAGGTGACGATGGCCAGCAGATAGGCGGCCAGCGCAAATACAGGATTGGTTTCGGTCATCAGTGAACTCGGGCCGGTGTGTTGCCGGCCAGCACTTGCCTGTGCAGATTTTCAACCGCGGATTTAGACGCCGTCATGGCGTACCCCTGGAGCAACGCATCGAGGTGATCCTCGAACAGCCAGCGTTTGTCGACAGTGTAACGTTGCATATGACGCAAATTGCGTTGGCGCAAAGAAAGACTGAGCGGGGTAGGGTAGATACGCAGGTCGGCCAGATCAATCAGCCCGAATTCGCCATCTTCCAGTACCAGTACGTTGCCCAGGTGCAGCGAGCGGAAATACACACCTTTCTCGTGCAATTGCGCCATGAATTTGCCAAAGCGCTCTACCAGCGCCTGGCGCACTGCCGGGGCCGTGATGCTTTGCAGCACCTGGCGCAGGGTGTGCCCCGGCAAGGGTGCGTAGTGCACCGCGCTGCTGCCGTCGTCGAGACGGTACAGATTCAAGACTTGCGGTGTGGGAATGCCCTTCTGGCGCAGTTGTTCGCTGTTGACCGCGAAGCGTTCGGAGTAAGGATTGAAACTGCCGGAGGTGTACCAGCGGCGACGGCGGAACAATTTGAGGAAGCTGCCGTCGGACAGGCGCAGCACTTTCGGGCCAAGGCCATCTTCTTCAATGATCTGGGCTGCGCTGCTCAATTGCTCAAGGCCTGTCGCCGTGAGTTTTTGCACCGGCAGGGTCAACAGGCGCCGCGCGCGTTGATTGATGCATAGCGCCGCGATCAGTGCCAGCGGGATCCACAGCAGGAACCAGTGCTCCTTGGGCCGCGAAATGATTCCGCCGCCTTCGGTCAGCCCGGCACCGATACCGAATACCAGCCAGGTCGAGGCAATGATCAGCAGTGGCTGCACACGCTGGCGCCAACTGCTCAGCAGCCCCCACCCGAGGAAAAACAACCAGGGCAGCAGGCCGATGATGCCGACGTAAAACAGGACACCCAGGACAAAGCTGTGCGGCTCCTGGAAGCTGACACCGTTACCTGGGTCGACGGCAAGACTGGCGCTGTAGCCATGGCCGATCCACGGATGATCAGCAATCATGTGCAGCACTTTCTGCCAGATTTCCAGGCGGTAGGAATCGCCGCGCTCGGTGATCATCTGCGCAAACAGACCAAGAACGGCCGCGCCGCTCAGGGCCAGCGCGATCAGCAGCCCGACCGAGCGTCGGTTCCAGCAGATGAAGCACAGCCACAGCGCCGCCATGGTCAGTGCCACCAGCGGCGTTCTGGAGCCGGTGCCGATCACCGCCATGAACATGATGGCCATTGCCGGTACGCTGAGCCACATCATCTGGCGGCGTTTGCAGGTCATGGTCACGCTCAGCCAGTAGGCACTGAAGAACCCGAACAGGTGCGAACTGAGCAGCGGATTGTCGAAGGCGCCACCGCCGATCAGGCGCATCCCCGGTTCGTAGACCCGGGCGAACATGAGCAGGAAAATGGTCGTGGCGATCAGGGCCACCAGTGCCGCGCCGAACAGCAACGGTTGGAGGATATCGCTGCGATAGCGCACCAGCAGGTAGCAGCCGGCGAACAGCAGCAGGGTATGCAGTGGCGGCTTCAGCATTCCACCGAAGGGCTCGCCTCCAGGTCCCCAGGCGAGGCTGAGCAGGGCCCACGCCGCGAACAGCAGGACCGCGAGGAAAATCGGCTCGCGCAACAGTTCCTTGAGTTCACGCGGGCGCAGGCACAGCGCGATCAGTGTCGGAATGCTGAAGAGTCCATAAAACAGCTTGTGATGCAGGCTTCGGCCCGGCAAAAAGAACAGCGCGCACAGGAGCAAGAAATAGCCGGTGGGAAGAATCCACAGGCTAATGAAATCGAAAATTCGATTGGACGTACTGCTGAAGCCGCGAAGTTGCATGCTGTGAGATTCAATCCTGAAGTTGATCGACCATTCGGATGATGGCTATTTGATGCGGAAAAGGTGCTTAACAATACCAGCCTTTCGCCGATTGCCAGAACCCTGAAGAAGCTGTGCTAAAGTCAGCGTCCTTTTTATCGACTTTCGCGTGATATGACCGACTCCAGTCCAGCCGCAAGCCCTTCGAGCTTGAAAATCTACTTCCGCCTGCTCGGCTATGTCCGGCCGTACATCAGTCTGTTTCTGATCAGCATCGTCGGTTTTCTGATTTTCGCCTCGACGCAGCCGATGCTCGGCTACATCCTCAAGTACTTTGTCGATGGCCTGTCCAACCCTGAAGCGGTGCTGTTCCCCTCCGTTCCGTACCTGCGTGACCTGCAACTGCTGCAGGCCGTACCGCTGCTGATCATCCTGATCGCCGCATGGCAGGGGCTGGGTTCCTATCTGGGCAACTACTTCCTGGCCAAGGTTTCCCTGGGACTGGTGCATGATTTGCGTGTGCAGTTGTTCAATAACCTGCTGGTCCTGCCCAACCGCTATTTCGACAAGCATAACTCCGGTCACCTGATTTCGCGTATCACCTTCAACGTGACCATGGTCACGGGGGCGGCAACAGATGCGATCAAGGTCGTAATCCGTGAAGGGATGACGGTGATCTTCCTGTTCGCGTCGCTGTTGTTCATGAACTGGAAGCTGACGCTGGTGATGGTAGCGATCCTGCCGCTCATCGCCGTGATGGTGCGCACGGCGAGCAAGAAATTCCGCAAGCAGAGCAAGAAGATCCAGCTGGCGATGGGCGACGTCACGCATGTGGCCTCGGAAACCATCCAGGGCTATCGCGTGGTACGCAGCTTCGGCGGCGAAGCTTACGAAGAACAACGCTTCCTCAACGCCAGCCAGAGCAACACCGACAAGCAACTGCGCATGACCCGCACCGGTGCGATCTATACGCCGATGCTGCAACTGGTGATCTACACCGCCATGGCCGTGCTGATGTTCCTGGTGCTGTTTCTGCGCGGTGACGCCTCGGCGGGTGACATGGTCGCCTACATCACGCTGGCGGGCCTGCTGCCCAAGCCGATCCGCCAACTGTCCGAAGTCAGCTCGACCATTCAGAAAGGCGTGGCCGGCGCCGAGAGCATCTTCGAGCAACTGGACGTCGAGCCGGAAGTCGACACCGGTACGGTCGAGCGCGACGCGGTGAGCGGTCGTCTGGATGTGCGCAACCTGAGCTTCACCTACCCGGGCACCGAACGTCAGGTGCTCGACGACATCAGCTTCTCGGTCCAGCCGGGGCAGATGGTGGCGCTGGTAGGGCGTTCGGGCAGCGGCAAGTCGACGCTGGCCAACCTGATTCCGCGTTTCTATCACCACGACAAGGGCGAAATCCTCATCGACGATGTGGAAGTCGAACAGTACAAACTGCTCAACCTGCGTCGTCACATCGCCCAGGTGACTCAGCACGTGACCCTGTTCAGCGACACCGTGGCCAACAACATCGCTTATGGCGATCTGGCCGGTGCACCGCGTGAGGACATCGAGAAAGCGGCGCGTGATGCCTATGCAATGGATTTTATTGCGCAACTGCCTGAAGGCCTGGACACCCAGGTCGGCGAAAACGGCGTGTTGCTGTCCGGTGGCCAGCGCCAGCGCCTGGCGATTGCCCGTGCACTGCTCAAGAATGCGCCGCTGCTGATTCTCGACGAAGCCACCTCGGCGCTCGATACCGAATCCGAGCGGCACATTCAGGCGGCACTGGATCAGGTGATGAAGGGCCGCACCACGCTGGTGATTGCCCACCGTCTGTCGACGATCGAGAAGGCCGATCTGATTCTGGTCATGGATCAGGGACGAATTGTCGAGCGCGGTACCCATGATCAGTTGCTGGCACAGAACGGCTACTACGCACGTCTCAATGCCATGGGCCTCGATGCCCCGGCCGAAGACATCGCCTGATTCCAGGCCTTACCCTGTGGGAGCGAGCCTGCTCGCGAAAGCGGTGCAACAGACGACATCCATGTCGAATGAGCACACGCCATCGCGAGCAGGCTCGCTCCCACAGTCGTTTGTATCCAGACCTTTACCCTTCTTGACCAAACCGGAATAAATCCGGGCACCGCGCTTGTTAAGGTTCCTCAACGAACTCTGACTTTCATCGAGGGGGCCATCCCCGTCGCGCGGGTGCTTTCATGCTGCAACGCTATCTCTGGAAACTGCTGCCCAAGCCGCAGCGGGCCTTTCTGTTGGGGCGCCTGTCGGTGGTCGATCGCCAGGTGGTGAACAAATCGATGTCGGCCAACCTGACGTTTCCCCAAGCCTTCCAGCAGCATTCCTGCCTGTTCATCCACGTCCCCAAATGCGCCGGCAGCAGCATTTGCACGGCGATGTTTGACGGCTGGCGCCCCGGGCATTTGCCGCTGTACTGGTACGAAGAGCAATTTCCCGAACAGTTCGCGAAGGCTTTCAAGTTCGCTTTTGTCCGCGACCCGCTGGAGCGCGCCTATTCGGCCTATGCCTTTCTGCGTGGCAACGCGTTGAGCACGCGTGACCACCCGGCGCAGCAGATGGTGCGCAAATACCGCGATTTCGACGACTTTGTCACCCGCTGGCTGCACCCGGAAACCATTGCCCGGCAATTGCACTTCGCGCCACAGACTGACTTTCTCGTTGATTCGCTCGGGCACCTGGCACTGGATTTTGTCGGTTACCAGGAGCACCTGGCGCGCGATTTTGCTCTGGTCTGCGAGCAGTTGGGGCTGAACAGTCAGTTGCCTCACGTCAACAGCTCGCGGGAGCGGCAATCGATGCCTGCGCGTGAGTTCTGTTGCGTACGCACCCGGCGCCTGGTGCGTCGGGTTTATCAGCGTGACTACGAGTTGCTCGGTTATGAATGAGTTCTTGTCACAGGCGGTACAGCCGCTCGCGATTCGGCCTTATGGTCTGGCACTCTCGCATCAGGCCCGGGCAGCGCTCAAGGCGCAGCGTCCATGCTGCCTGTGGCTGACCGGATTCTCCGGTGCCGGCAAGTCGACCCTGGCCAATGCCCTCGAGCTGCACCTGCATGCGTTCGGTCGGCACACTTTTCTGCTCGATGGCGACAACGTGCGCAACGGTCTGTGCCGTGACTTGGGCATGAGTGATGCCTGTCGCCGGGAAAACACCCGGCGCATGGCGGAGGTGGCGCGGCTGATGGTCGACGCCGGGTTGATTGTGATCGTTGCGGCCATCTCGCCGTTCCGCGCCGAACGCGACGCCGCGCGTGGGCTGTTTGCGCAGGATGCGTTCATTGAGGTGCATGTCAGCACCTCGCTGGAAGTCTGTGCCCGCCGCGATCCAAAAGGTCTGTATCAGGCCGTACGGGAAGGACGGATCAAGCACTTCACGGGGGTGGACAGTCCTTACGAACCGCCGCTGACAGCCGAGTGGCAGATCGATACCGAGGACCTCGACTTGTCCGAAGCCTGCCAGCAGTTGGCGGCGTTGGTGCTCAAAAAATAAGCAAAATACCGAGCTGTTTCATCCTGTTGCAGGCGGCACTCAAGCCTGCGCCAACCCTGTGTTAATATCGCGCCCCTGTTCATTTTGTATGTGGGTTGCTCCATGAAGTTGTCCATGCCGCGATTCGATCAAGCCCCAGTCTTGGTGGTCGGCGATGTCATGCTCGACCGTTACTGGCATGGTGGAACCTCACGGATTTCCCCTGAGGCACCGGTTCCGGTCGTAAAAGTCGAGCAAATCGAAGACCGCCCGGGCGGTGCTGCCAACGTTGCCTTGAACATTGCCGCGCTGGGTGCGCCGGCGTCGCTGGTCGGTGTGACCGGTGATGACGAAGCCGCCGACAGCCTGAGCAACAGTCTCAAGGGCGCGGGCGTGCGCGCGCTGTTCCAGCGCATTGCGCATCAACCGACCATCGTCAAGCTGCGGGTCATGAGCCGGCACCAGCAATTGCTGCGTATCGACTTCGAAGAACCGTTTGCCACCGATGCACTGGCCCTGGCCTCGCAGGTCGACGATCTGCTGGAAGGTATCAAGGTGCTGGTGCTGTCCGACTACGGCAAAGGCGCGTTGAAAAACCATCAGGCCTTGATTCAGGCCGCCCGGGCCAAAGGCATTCCGGTGCTGGCCGACCCCAAGGGCAAGGATTTTTCGATCTACCGTGGCGCCAGCCTGATCACGCCGAACCTCAGCGAGTTCGAAGCCATCGTCGGCGGTTGCGCCGATGAGCACGAGCTGGTGAGCAAGGGCGCCACCCTGATGCACGACCTCGAACTCGGCGCGCTGCTGGTGACTCGTGGCGAACACGGCATGACTCTGCTGCGTCCGGAGCATCCGGCGCTGCACCTGCCGGCCCGTGCCCGTGAAGTGTTCGACGTGACCGGTGCTGGTGATACGGTGATCTCCACGCTGGCGGCGGCGATCGCCGCCGGTGAAGAACTGCCGCACGCCGTCGCGCTGGCCAACCTCGCAGCCGGTATTGTGGTCGGCAAGCTCGGTACCGCTGCAATCAGCGCGCCGGAACTGCGCCGCGCGATCCAGCGTGAAGAAGGCTCGGAACGTGGTGTTCTGGGTCTCGAGCAACTGGTACTGGCGGTCGCTGATGCCCGCGCGCATAACGAGCGCATCGTCTTCACCAACGGCTGCTTCGACATTCTGCATGCCGGTCACGTGACCTATCTTGAGCAGGCGCGTGCCCAGGGCGACCGTCTGATCGTGGCGATCAACGATGACGCCTCCGTCAGCCGCCTGAAAGGCCCGGGACGTCCGATCAACAGTGTCGACCGACGCATGGCGGTCCTCGCTGGTCTCGGTGCGGTGGACTGGGTGATCAGCTTCCCGGAAGGCACCCCGGAAAACCTGCTGCGCGAGGTCAAGCCGGACGTGCTGGTCAAGGGCGGTGATTACGGCATCGACCAGGTGGTCGGCGCGGACATCGTCAAGGCGTACGGCGGCACGGTGAAAGTGCTGGGGCTGGTGGAAAACAGCTCGACAACGGCGATTGTCGAAAAAATCCGCGGTCACTGATTCAAGCTGAAAAGATCGCAGCCTGCGGCAGCGCCTACAGGGAAATGTATTCCACTGCAGGCGCTGCCGCAGGCTGCGATTTTTTGCGTTTCAGGAACTGACTTTCTTGCGCGGTACGATCTTCTTCAGCAGTTGCTTGGCCTTGCCACGCAACCGCGCCAGTCCAGTGGGTTTCTCCGGTGGCGTCAGGCCTTGTTGGCGCAACCAGTCCTTCCAGCGAATCCGCTCCTCGCGCACCAGCCAGCCATCCTGTTTGGCAAAGCTTTCAGCCAGATACAGACCGCGCGTGCCTGCCGGAGACAGCTGGCCTTTTTTCAAGGTGTAGAGTTCGGCCAGCGGCTCGCCGTCCTGCAACGGCATCAGGTACAGGTCCGGGCGTTTGCGGTCCAGACGTGCGACCAGTTGATCACCTTCCAGCCGCTCATCGACATGAAACAGGCTCAGGGATTTGGCTTCCTTGGGCACGTCCAGGCGCAGGTCATAGATCAGTTGCAGCGACGCGGTGGGCAAATGCACATAGGCCCTTGGACGCTCCAATAATTGCAGATTGGCACAGCGCACCGGCCGCGCCGAGCCGGACAGCGGCGTCAGGCGAAACGGCAGGGCCTCGCGATAATGCAGCGCGGACGAGTAGGGCGCCGGTAGCCAGGTGTCGTTGAAGCGTCCGCCGAGCCAGCCTTCCGGGGTTTCCAGCAGGCACTCTTCGGCAATCTCCTGAATCGCGGTGTGCAGCGGGATATTCAGCTCATGGGCCGGCACGTAACCGGAAATCAGCTTGAGCACCACGTCACCGCGATCCTGGCGGCGTTGGCGTACCAACACCCAGTAGTCGCGATTCTGCCAATGCAGGGTCAGGCGCACCGAGACTCCGAGGTTGGCCAGCTCCAGCGCGAAACGCTCGGCATCCGCCACGCTCACTGGTTTGCGCCGCTGCAAGGTCTGGGCGAAGTTCAGCGGCATGCCGACGCTCTGATAGGTCAGGCCTTCGGGCGTGGCTTCGACGAACAGCGGCAGGGTCTTGAAGTTGCTCGGGTTCTTTCTGATGAGCGTGCGCGGCATGTCGGCTCCTGCTTAAGGCCGCGGGGCGGCGTCAGTGACCACGAAGGACCTGGGCAACGGTCGCAACGTTATGGGCGAGGTGCAGCGGATTGATCGTCCCGACAATAGCACTGGCAACGCCGGGTTGTTGGAACAACAACTCGAAGCTGGCGCGCACCGGGTCCACGCCGGGACTCAGGCACACATGGCCGCTGGCCAGGGCCTTTTTCACCAGGATGGCTTTGCCGTGGGCAGCAGCATAGTCAATGACTGCCTTCTCGTTCTGTTCGTTCAGATTGTAGGTGACCATCGCGCAGTCACCTTGCTTCAGCGCCTTGAGCCCGCCTTCGACGGTTTTGCCGGAGAAGCCGAAGCCACGAATCTTGCCCTCGGCCTTGAGCGTGGCGAGGGTGGCGTAGACCTCCTCCTGCTCAAGGATCACCAGGTCGTTGCCGTCGGAGTGCACCAGCACCAGGTCAATAAAGTCGGTTTCAAGACGTTGCAGGCTGCGCTCGACCGACATCCGCGTATGCGCGGCGCTGAAGTCATGGTGCGACAGGCCGTCGGCAAACTCTTCGCCGACCTTGCTGACGATCACCCAGTCCTGACGCTGGCCGCGCAGCAGCGGGCCGAGGCGTTCTTCGCTGCGGCCATAGGCCGGGGCGGTGTCGATCAGGTTGATGCCCAGTTGTTGCGCCTGTTTGAGCAGCATGCGTGCTGCGTCATCGTCAGGGATCTGAAACCCGTTGGGGTATTTCACACCCTGGTCGCGGCCGAGCTTGACCGTGCCCAGGCCCAGCGGAGAAACCAGCAGGCCAGTGCTGCCCAGCGGGCGATGCAGTTCGTGCAGGGTCGCTACGCTCATGGCAACAGTTGCTCCCAGGCCGGTACGCCCATCGGTGGTTTCGGCAGCGCCGGCAATGGCTCGGCAGCTTGCGGCTGGATGCCGTCGCGTTCCAGCGAGGCGATGACCCGGTCGGCGAAGTCTGGCGCCAGTGCGAGTTTGGTTGGCCAGCCGACCAGCAGGCGTCCCTGTTCGGCGAGGAAAGCGTTGTCCGGGCGAGTCAGCCCGGTTTGCAGCGGTTCGGCGCGATCGACACGCAAGGTCGCCCACTGCGTAGTGCTGAGGTCGATCCACGGCAACAACTGCGCGATTTCTTTTTGCGCCGTGGCAATCTGCTCGGCCGGCTCGCGGTGCACACCTTCGCTTTCGGCGATGTCGCCGCCCATGTACCAGACCCAGTTGCCATCAGCGGCCGGGTGAGTGGTCACGGTGATGCGCGGTTTGGTGCCGCCGCCCAGGCAGTGAGCATACAGCGGCTTCAGGCCCGGGCCTTTGGCGATGATCATGTGCAGCGGGCGACGTTGCATGGCGGGTTGGGTCAGGCCCAGGTCCTCCAGCAATTGGGCGGTACCGGCCCCGGCACTGAGGACGATGCGCTGAGCACGAATTTCGCGGCCGTCGACTTTCAGGCCGACCAGCACGCCCGCTTCCAGCAGTGGCTCGATGGTTTGTCCGGCGAGCAAACCGTCACCGGCCAGATCGGCCAGGCGCTGGATCAGACTCGGCACATCGACCACCAGTTCGGCGAGGCGATAGACCTTGCCCTTGAAGCGCTTGTCTTGCAGCGCTGGCGGCAGTTGATCGCCCGTGACCTGATCGACGCGGCCGCGCACGGCTTTGCTGGCGAAGAAACTGGTGAGGTTGCCGGCCAGAGTGCCTGGCGACCACAGGTAATGCGCTTCGGACAACAGGCGCACGCCGGACAGGTCCAGTTCGCCGTTGCCGGCCAGCGCCTCACGCCAGCGGCGCGGCATGTCGGCGATCGCTTCCGAAGCGCCGGTCAGCGCGCCGTGCAAGGCGTATTTGGCGCCACCGTGAATGATGCCCTGGGACTTCACACTTTGCCCACCGCCGAGGCTGGCGCTTTCCACCAGCACGGTCGAAAAACCCTGACCGCGCAGGCGCGCGTTCAGCCAGAGGCCGGCGACACCAGCGCCGACAATCAGAACGTCGGTGGAAATAACGGATGGCATGCAACGACCTCAGTGTTCAAGACGAGGGCGCAGTATACAGACTCGGGAAAAGAGGGGATTTGTCGATGATCAACAGGGACGCCGCGAACCTGTAGGAGTGAGCCTGCTCGCGATAGCGGTGTATCAGCCGACATCAATGTTGATGACAGACAGTTATCGCGAGCAGGCTCACTCCTACAAGGGGAATGTGCTTTGCCGTTAGTGCCCGGCGGTCTTGGAGAACAGCTGAATCACCACCACACCCAGCACGATCAGCGCCATGCCGAGCATCGCCGGCAGATCCAGCTTCTGCCCATAAATGAACAGCGCCGCGACGCTGACCATCACGATGCCCATGCCTGCCCACACGGCGTAGGCGACGCCCACCGGAACGGTGCGCACCACCAGCGTCAGCATCCAGAAAGCGATCCCGTAACCGACGATGACCAGGATCAGCGGCAGCGGGGTGCTCAAGCCTTTGACCGCTTTCATCGAAACGGTGGCAATCACTTCGGCGCAGATGGCGATAGCCAGGTAGGCGTAAGCGTTCATGTGTAAATCCTCATGTAAAACGTTGCATTGCTGAGGCGGCATTCTAGTGATTCGCCAGATGGGGTAAAGTCATTACCTATCTGATTTTAAGATGGGTCAAGCCATGAATACCCAGTGGAATCTGGAACAACTGCGCGCCTTCGTCAGCGTCGCCGAGCAACGCTCGTTTTCCGCCGTGGCCCGCCAGCAGCGCAAGGCGCAGTCGGCGATCAGCAGTGCAATTGCCATGCTGGAAGATGATCTGGGCGTCAGCCTGTTCGAGCGTAGCAGTGGACGGCAACCCAGGCTCACCGAAGCCGGGGAAGCGCTGCTCGAAGAAGCCCGGGAAGTGTTACGTCAATGCGAGCGCCTGAACGGCCGGGCGATGGCGATGATGCGCGGCCAGGAAGCGCAGTTGCGCGTGGCTCAGGACGAAGCGATGCCATATCAGGCATTGGTGGAAAGCTTCGACGCTCTGGCCGAGCAATTTCCCAGCCTCGAAGTGCAACTGACCAGCGCCGCTCAGGGCGAAGTCGCGCGCAAACTGGTCGAGCGCCGCGCCGATCTGGGCCTGCTGTTCTATCACGATGAAATCCCTGAAGCGTTGGAACGCCGGGTATTGGGCCGGGTGGAAATGGTCACCGTCTGCGGGATCAATCATCCGCTGGCGACCCAGTCTTACGTCACCTGCCAGCAGATGGCGCAACACCGGCAGCTGTTGATGTCGACGCAAACCAGCGTCTATCCCGGCAACGAGCCAGCCAGCCCGCAGGTGTGGCGTGCCGACAGTTTCTACGTGATGGCCGAATGGCTGGTGCGTGATCTTGGTTGGGCGTGGCTGCCCCGGCACGTGGTGCAGTACTCGGCTTACCAGGGCCTGATGGTTGAGCTGGAGAGCGAATGGACACCGCCAGCGCTGGTGGTGGAACTGGTCTGGCGCCGGGATGAGCCATTAGGGCCTGCCGCGCGCTGGCTGGCTGAACGTTTTGCCGTGCACTTGCGGGCGATTGGCGACAAAAGTCGATAAACTCCGCCGCCATGAATAGAACTCTCTACACCGTGCTGTTTTACCTGGGGCTGCCATTGGTGGCGATTCGGCTGTGGCTGCGCTCGCGCAAGGCCCCGGCGTATGCCAAGCGGATTGGAGAGCGCTTCTCCTACGGCATGCCGTCACTGCAACCCGGTGGGATCTGGGTGCACGCGGTGTCAGTGGGCGAAAGCATCGCCGCCGCGCCGATGATCCGTGCCTTGCTGCAACGTTATCCACAGCTGCCGATCACCGTGACCTGCATGACCCCGACCGGTTCGGAGCGGATTCAGGCGCTGTTCGCCCACGAGCCGCGCATCCAGCATTGCTATCTGCCGTACGACTTGCCGTGTGCTGCGGCGCGCTTCCTTGATCGGGCACGGCCGAAACTGGCAGTGATCATGGAAACCGAGCTGTGGCCCAACCACATTCATCAGTGCGCCAGACGCGGGATCCCGGTGGCGCTGGCCAACGGCCGATTGTCCGAACGTTCGGCTCGGGGTTATGGCCGCTTCAGCAAGCTGACCGCGCCGATGCTCGCCGAAATGAGTTTGTTCGCGGTGCAGACCGAAGCCGAAGCCCAGCGCTTCCGCGATCTGGGCGCACGCCCGGAGACGGTCGAGGTCACCGGTTCGATCAAGTTCGACCTGACCATCGACCCGCAACTGCTGCAGCGCGCCAGTGAGTTGCGCGGCCAATGGCAGGCGCTGGAACGACCGGTGTGGATCGCCGCCAGCACCCACGAGGGTGAGGACGAAGTGGTGCTCAACGCCCATCGTCGGCTGCTGGCGAACTACCCGAACGCGCTACTGATTCTGGTCCCGCGGCATCCTGAGCGTTTCAACTCGGTGTTTGAACTGTGCCAGCGCGAAGGCTTTGCCATGGTGCGCCGTTCGACCGGCGCCAGCGTCGAGACGGATACCTCGGTGTTGCTCGGCGACACCATGGGTGAGTTGCTGTTTCTCTATGCCCTGGCCGACAGTGCTTTCGTTGGCGGTAGCCTGGTGCCGAATGGCGGACATAACCTGCTGGAACCTGCGGCACTGGCAAAACCGGTGATCTGTGGCCCGCACCTGTTCAACTTCCTCGACATCGCCGCGCAGTTGCGCGAAGCCGGTGCGTTGGCGCAAGTGGATGATGCCGAAGGGCTGGCGGTGGAAGTGCAGCGACTGTTCGAATTGCCGCGTGATGCGCAGCGCATGGCCGAGGCCGGGCTGGCGGTGATGCGCCGCAATCAGGGCGCGTTGCAGCGTTTGCTGGATGGACTGGGCCGGCTGGTTCGCTAAGGCATACGGAACTGTCTGAACAGAGGAGATCTCTGTGGCGAGGGGATTTATCCCCGATCGGCTGCGCAGCAGTCGTAAGCCCTGCTTGCCCTATCTGACTGAATCAACCCGGTGAATGGTTTTGGGGCTGCTACGCAACCCGTCGTGGATAAATCCCCTCGCCACAGGGGATTTATCCAGAGTGTTTACGGTCGCGCCTTGAGCTGCGCTTCCGCTGCCTGGGCCAGATCCGGCGGCAGGAAATCCTTGTCCGGGTTGTAGTCGGCTTTCAGATAACGCCGCAGATCTTCCAGGTCCCCCGGATTCAACGTCCCCGCTGCCTGCTTCAAACGCAGGTTGTCGAGAATGTAGTCATAGCGGGTGTTGTTGTAGTTGCGCACCGAGGTGTACAGCTGGCGCTGGGCGTCGAGCACGTCGACGATATTGCGCGTACCCACCTGGTAACCGATTTCTGTGGCTTCCACTGCGCTCTGGTTGGAGATGATTGACTGGCGGCGCGCCTGCACCTGCTCGACATCGGTGTTCACCGCGCGGTGCAGGTTGCGGGTGTTTTCCACGATCTGCCGGCGCAGCGATTCGCGCTGTTGCTCGCTCTGATCGAGTTGCGCGTAGGACTGGCGCACTTGCGAGCTGGTCAGTCCGCCGCTGTAGATCGGGATGCTCAGTTGCAGGCCCACCGTACTCTGCTCGACGTTGCCACTGTACGGGGTACCGAACGCGTTCGGGTTGGCGAAACCGAGGGCGTCGTTGTCACCTTTTTCGTATTTGGCCACGGCGTCGAGGGTCGGCAAGTGGCCGGCCTTGCGCTGCTTCAGGGTCTGTTCGGCAGAGCTGACGGCAAAGTTGCTCGCCAGCAGATTGAGGTTCTGTCTGGCGGCGGTGTCGACCCAGGCCTTGGCGTCATTCGGCGTTGGCGGCAGGATCGGCAGTGTGTGCACGATGCCCTGAATCGAGTTGTACTGACGGTTGGTCAGGGTGATCAGCGCTTCGAAGGCATCGTCGACCTGACGCTGGGCAACGATCCGGTTGGCGCGCGCGGTGTCGTAACTGGCTTGCGATTGCAGCACGTCGGTCTTGTCCGACAGGCCCACGTCGAAGCGTTCGTTGGACTGGTCGAGCTGACGCTTGAACGCGGCCTCTTCGGCCTTGGTCGACGCGAGGTTGTCCTGGCTGCGCAGCACGTTGAAGTAGTCTTGCGCCGATTGCAGGATCAGGTTCTGTTCGGTGGCCGAAAGTTGCAGCGCGGCTTGCTCGTTGACGTCCTTGGCGGCCTGGTACTGGAACCAGCGATCGGCGCGAAACAGCGGCTGGGCGAGGGTCGCCTGATAGGAATGCGCGCTGCGATTGGCGATGGCCGAAGGCTGGTCGATGGAGGTGCGCACGTTGGCTGTTTCGGCACCGCCGGACAGGTTCGGCAGCAGCCCGGCACGGGCCTGTGGCACGACCTCTTTCTGCGCACCGTACTGGGCGCGGGCGGCGGCCAGATCGGCGTTGTTGTCGACGGCTTCCTGATAGACGCTGACCAGATCGGTCTTGGTCGACAAGGGCGCTTCTGCTGCCCAGGCCATTGCGGTGGACGCACAAGACACGGCCACAGCCAGTGAAAGTTTGCGCAGCATGAGGCGATCCCTAGCATTAATATTATGGAAATAATCTTCGCGCCAAGGCTACGGCGCGTCCCGTTTAGCGTCAAGGCGTTACGGGGCAAAGCGAGTGTAGTTGCGCATTCGCATCGCAACAATCCGTCTCGCCTCTGTATTTGCGCCATTCATCATGGTGGCTGCTGCGGTGTTGGCGTTCTTTGCCGGTTGTGTCTAGACTGGCCGGGTTCTTGTCGGGGTGCCTTGCTATGAGGCTGAGATCGAATAATTTCGGATCCCGTTGAACCTGATCAGGTTAGCGCCTGCGTAGGGAACAAGATTTCTCGTCACCCGGCGAGTCCTCTTGTGCTTCGTCCGGGATATTGTTCGACAATCGAACGCTCGACGACGATGCACAGCACCAGTCCTGGTGCGTCCGTGCCTTTCAGGTTCTGCTCCGACAATCCATGCCTGGATGCTGTCTGGAGAGCCCGTGATGACGACTACAAAATCAAAAAACGCGATCAACCTGAGTGACTCGGCCAAGGTCGACGAGCAATCGGTCAAGCCGTTCACCCGTTCGCAAAAAGTCTACGTTCAGGGCTCGCGCCCGGACATCCGCGTGCCGATGCGCGAAATCACCCTGGACGTGACCCCGACCGACTTCGGCGGCGAAATCAACGCGCCGGTCACCGTGTATGACACCTCGGGCCCGTACACCGATCCGAACGTGGTGATCGATGTGCGCAAAGGCCTGGGCGATGTGCGTTCGGCGTGGATCGACGACCGTGGCGACACCGAGCGCCTGCCAGGTTTGAGTTCGAACTTTGGCCAGGAACGCCTCGCCGACCCGGAACTGACCAAGCTGCGCTTTGCCCACGTCAACAACCCGCGCCGCGCCAAGGCCGGGGCCAACGTCAGCCAGATGCACTACGCGCGCAAAGGCATCATCACCGCCGAGATGGAATACGTCGCCATCCGCGAAAACATGAAGCTGCAAGAGGCCCGCGCTGCCGGCCTGTTGGACCAGCAGCACGCCGGCCACAGCTTCGGCGCGAGCATCCCGAAAGAAATCACCGCTGAATTCGTCCGCGAAGAAATCGCCCGTGGTCGCGCGATCATCCCGGCCAACATCAACCACGTTGAACTGGAACCGATGATCATCGGCCGTAACTTCCTGGTGAAGATCAACGGCAATATCGGTAACAGCGCGCTGGGTTCGTCCATCGAAGAAGAGGTGGCGAAACTGACCTGGGGCATTCGCTGGGGTTCGGACACCGTGATGGATTTGTCCACCGGCAAACACATTCACGAAACCCGCGAGTGGATCATCCGCAACTCGCCGGTGCCGATCGGTACTGTGCCGATCTATCAGGCCCTGGAAAAAGTTAACGGCGTCGCCGAAGACCTGACCTGGGAGCTGTTCCGCGACACGCTGATCGAGCAGGCCGAGCAGGGCGTCGACTACTTCACCATTCACGCCGGCGTACTGCTGCGCTACGTGCCGCTGACCGCCAAACGCGTGACCGGTATCGTTTCCCGTGGTGGTTCGATCATGGCCAAGTGGTGCCTGGCGCACCACAAAGAGAACTTCCTCTACACCCACTTCGACGAAATCTGCGAAATCATGAAGGCCTACGACGTCAGCTTCTCGCTGGGCGACGGCCTGCGTCCGGGCTCGATTGCCGACGCCAACGACGAAGCGCAATTCGGCGAACTGGAAACCCTCGGCGAGCTGACCAAGATCGCCTGGAAGCACGACGTGCAGTGCATGATCGAAGGCCCGGGCCACGTGCCGATGCAGTTGATCAAAGAGAACATGGACAAGCAGCTGGAGTGCTGCGACGAGGCGCCGTTCTACACCCTCGGCCCGCTGACCACTGACATCGCACCGGGCTACGACCACATCACTTCCGGTATTGGTGCGGCGATGATCGGCTGGTTCGGTTGCGCAATGCTCTGCTACGTGACGCCGAAGGAACACTTGGGGCTGCCGAACAAGGATGACGTGAAAACCGGGATCATCACCTACAAGATCGCTGCTCACGCAGCGGACCTTGCGAAGGGCCATCCGGGCGCGCAGATTCGTGACAACGCCTTGAGCAAGGCGCGTTTCGAATTCCGTTGGGAGGACCAGTTCAACCTTGGTCTCGATCCGGACACCGCGCGTTCGTATCACGATGAAACCCTGCCGAAGGACTCGGCCAAGGTCGCGCACTTCTGTTCGATGTGCGGGCCGAAATTCTGCTCGATGAAGATCACCCAGGAAGTCCGCGAGTACGCGGCCAACCAGCGGATCGACGCGGTCGACGTGGACGTCGCCCAAGGCCTGGCGGAACAAGCCGAGCGGTTCAAGAAGGAAGGCAGTCAGCTTTACAAAAAAGTCTGATCCGGTTCTCACTGATCGTTCCCACGCTCCGCGTGGGAATGCAGCCCGTGACGCTCCGCGTCACTAGACGCGGAGCGTCCCTAGAGGCATTCCCACGCAGAGCGTGGGAACGATCACAACGATCACTACACAACAAAAATGTCCCTCTGAGATAACACCCTTGAGCATTCAACCCGGCACCTATTCTCCCGACCTCGCCGTACCCGCCGACAAGCGTGTATTCGGCGGTCGCGATCTGTTTTCCCTGTGGTTTTCCCTTGGCATCGGCTTGATGGTTCTGCAGACCGGCGCATTGCTGGCGCCAGGTCTGGGCCTGTCGGGTTCGTTGCTGGCGATTTTTCTCGGCACGCTGGTGGGCGTTCTGCTGTTGGCCGCCGTTGGCGTGATTGGCAGCGACACCGGCCTGTCATCAATGGCGGCCCTCAAGCTGAGCCTGGGCAGCAAAGGCGCGAGCCTGCCGGCGCTGCTCAATTTGCTGCAACTGATCGGTTGGGGCTCGTTCGAAATCATCGTCATGCGCGACGCCGCCAGCCTGCTCGGTACCCGCGCGTTCAGCGAAGGTTCGCTATGGGCCAGTCCGATGCTGTGGACCTTGTGTTTCGGTGCACTGGCGACTTTGCTCGCGGTCAGCGGGCCGCTGACGTTCGTGCGCAAGATCCTGCGCAAATGGGGCATCTGGCTGATTCTGGCCGCGTGCATCTGGCTGACCTGGAACCTGTTCGCCAAGGCTGATCTGGCTGCACTGTGGGCGCGCACAGGTGACGGTTCGATGCCGTTCGCCGTGGGTTTTGACATTGCCATCGCGATGCCGCTGTCGTGGTTGCCGCTGATTGCCGACTACTCGCGATTCGGCAAGCGCGCGAAGAATGTCTTCGGTGGCACGGCCATTGGTTTCTTCATCGGCAATTTCTGGCTGATGAGCCTCGGCGTGGCCTACACCCTGGCGTTCGCCCCGAGCGGTGAAGTCAACGCGCTGCTGTTGGCCTTGGCCGGTGCCGGCCTGGGGATTCCGCTGTTGCTGATTCTGTTGGATGAGTCGGAAAACGCTTTCGCCGACATTCATTCGGCAGCGGTGTCGAGCGCGATTCTGTTGCGCTTGAAGGTCGAGCATCTGGCCTTGGCCATCGGCGTGATCTGCACCCTGATCGCGTTGTTGGCGCCACTGGCGCAGTACCAGAACTTCCTGCTGTTGATCGGTTCGGTGTTCGCGCCGCTGTTCGGCGTGGTGCTGGTGGATCACTTCATCCTGCGCAAACGCAGCGCTCAGGTGGCCTCAGCCGCATTGCGCTGGCCGGCGCTGCTGGCGTGGCTGGGCGGGATCAGCACCTACCACTTGCTGGCGAATCTGTATCCGGACATCGGCGCGACCCTGCCGGCACTGGTGCTGGCAGGGCTGTTGCAACTGGTGCTCGGTCGAGCCTTCAGTTACGGCCCGGAAACAGCTCGGGTTTGATGATGCCGTTCAGACGCGGGTAAGGAATCTTCAGTTCGACGTGGCCCAGCGCGTAAGGCGCGAGGGTGCTCACGTCGTACTTGAGGATCACGCCGCCGTAGGTCAGCGCCACGTTCGGGGTTTTCACGAACGGCCAGTTCTTCACGAAGTCGGCTTCCTGATCAAGCTTGGTGCTGATCAGCCAGCTGTTGTGCGCGACTTGCGCAGCCTTCCAGAACGCCTCTTCCTGACCCGGCAGCAACATATCCGACAGGTTCAGCACTTTATGCTGCTGGCGCGAATAGTTGATGAAGCCACGACCGGGGGTGCCGTGGGCGCCGCCGGTATCGAGGTAGCTCGACAGCTCGATGATCACCAAGCCGTCATGCTGCTCGCGTACCTTGGCCTGCAAATAGCTGCTGTTGCGCGGGCCGGCCGTTTGCAGGAACTGTTCACGATAAGCCGCCAGCGTCGGTGCCACCGGCGCATTCGCCTCGGTGCGGGTCATTTGCAGCAGGCGTTTTTCGATAATGCCGTCCAGCGCAGGTTCGGCCGCGAAGTGCACGGTATCGATATTCACCAGCGGACAGTCAGGGTTGGAACAGCCGGGTTTCAGGGTTTCCGACGCGTCGCGGGTGGTTTCCAGCGGCGCACGGTAGTTGGGTTGGAACAGGTTGGCGCAGGCGCCCAGGGTCAGGGCGATGGCGGCCACGGAGGCAATTTTGAAAAGCGACATGGGCGTCCTTTCTGAAACAGGGGAAGGCAAAAAGTTATCCGCTTCGACTCTCGCCGAAGCAGTCAGTTCGCCACTAAGCTAATTAGAGTGGGTTTCGCCTCCACCGTCCATCCCGCTGACGGTAAAGGGGCTGCATCAATCATCAACGGCGCGTTAGGATGGCGCGAAGTCGAGGTTGCAAGTAACAAAACGGAACCTCGTATTGGATTTGCAGTAAAGAGGATGCTCATGACTGATTTTGCCAACGCCACTCCGGCCACCGTCGATGTCGTAAAGCGCGAGCGCTGCTACGAGGGCTTCTACAAGCTCGACCGTTTGCACTTGCGCCATGAACTGTTCGCCGGCGGCATGAGTCGCGAAATCAACCGCGAAGTCTTCGTGCGTCACGATGCCGTGTGCATGCTGCCCTACGATCCGCAGCGCGACGAAGTGGTGTTGATCGAGCAGTTTCGCGTCGGCGCCATGGGCAAGACCGACAACCCGTGGCTGGTAGAGCTGGTCGCCGGTCTGATCGACAAAGAAGAAGTGCCGGAAGAGGTTGCTCACCGCGAGGCGCAGGAGGAAGCTGGACTGGACATCAAGGCCCTGTGGCCGATGACCAAATATTTCCCGTCACCGGGTGGCAGCAACGAATTCGTGCATTTGTTTCTGGGGCGTTGCAGCACCGAAGGCGTAGGCGGCCTGCATGGGCTGGAGGAAGAAGCAGAAGATATCCGCGTCACGGTCTGGGCCTTCGAAGATGCCTTGCAGGCCGTCCGTGACGGACGCATTGCCAACGCGGCGAGCATCATCGCCTTGCAATGGCTGGCGCTCAACCGCGCCGAAGTGAGGGGGTTATGGTCGTAAACAAGCTGCGCGATCGTTATCGAGTTGACCTTGCGGGGCTGCAAGCCGCCTGCGAGGCCAACTACGCGCGCCTGATGCGACTGGTCCCGGACATGCGCAACGACCCGGAGGCGCGGCGCATTGCCGTGACCCAGGGCGAGCAGATGCTCGGCGTGCTGGCTCTCGAAGTGCTGCAGACCTGCCCATACACCACCACTTTGCAGGTGCGTCAGGAGCACAGCCTGCCGTGGCTGCCGGTGCCGCAACTGGAAGTGCAGGTCTATCACGACGCGCGCATGGCCGAGGTGATCAGCGCCGAGCATGCACGACGCTTTCGCGGCATCTATCCTTACCCGAACGCCGCGATGCATCAGCCGGATGAAAAGGCCCAGCTCAATCTGTTCCTGGGGGAATGGCTGAGCCATTGTCTGGCTTTGGGGCACGAGTACGAAGTCGTACGCTAGTTGTGAACTGCGTCCGGTTCGCCGGTTTCCCCTTTGCGTCTTCCCCCAGCATAATTGCGGCACTCAACCGATTCCGTGCTTTTGCCCTGGGAGAACGCCTTGCCGAGCGTATCCACATTGACCACCGCCGATCCGGCGTTGCTGGTGCAGCTATCCGACAGTCACCTGTTCGCCGAGGCGGACGGTACGCTGCTGGGCATGAACACCCGCGAGAGCCTGCAAAAGGTCATCGAACAGGTGCTCAGGCAGCAACCACGGATCGACTTGATTCTGGCCACGGGTGACCTTTCCCAGGATGGCACGCTGGAGTCGTATCAACAGTTTCGTGAAATGACGGCACAGATCGATGCGCCGGCGCGCTGGATTCCCGGCAATCACGATGAGCCGCAAATCATGGCTCAGGCCGCAGTGCAAAGTGCATTGCTGGAGTCAGTGGTCGATGTCGGCAACTGGCGCGTGACCTTGCTCGACTCGGCGGTGCCGGGCTCCGTGCCCGGTTATCTGCAGGACGATCAATTGCAGTTGCTCGCCCGTTCGCTGAGCGAGGCGCCGGAACGCCATCATCTGGTGTGTTTCCACCATCATCCGGTACCGGTGGGTTGTGCCTGGGCGGAGCCGATCGGCTTGCGCAATCCCGAAGCATTCTTCGACGTGCTGGACCGCTTCCCGCAGGCGCGCGCGGTGCTGTGGGGGCATGTGCATCAGGAAATTGACCGAGAGCGCAACGGCGTACGGCTGATGGCTTCGCCTTCGACCTGCATTCAGTTCGAGCCGAACAGTCACGACTTCAAGGTCGGCGAACAGGCCCCGGGGTATCGCTGGTTGCGGCTGTTGCCGGATGGACGGCTGGAGACTGGCGTCGAGCGAGTCACCGACTTCGAGTTCACCGTCGATTACGGCTCCAACGGTTATTGAAGACCGCGTTGCGGCCATCGCGAGCAGGCTCACTCCCAGGGGAATGCGATCAACTGTCGGAGCGAGCCTGCTCGCGAAGGCGTCCGCACAAACACCCACGATCTCCCAGACTCCCTGTAAACTCCGCTATCTTTCGCCGACACTCAGGGAGCTCAAATGTCCGGTTCGATCCTCTATATCCACGGTTTCAACAGCGCCCCGGCCTCGAAAAAAGCCTGTCAGCTGGTCGCGGTGATGGAGCGGCTGGGTTTGAGCGACAAGTTGCGTATCCCGGCGCTGCACCACCACCCGCGCGAAGCCATCGGTCAGCTGGAGCAGGCAATCGCCGAGCTGGACAGCCCATTGCTGGTGGGAAGCTCACTCGGCGGCTACTATGCGACTCACCTTGCCGAGCGCCATGGCCTGAAAGCCCTGCTGGTCAACCCGGCGGTCAGCCCGCACCGGATGTTCGACGGATACCTTGGCCCGCAGAAAAACCTGTATACCGATGAAACCTGGGAACTGACCCACGACCACGTGACGGCCCTGGCCGAACTGGAAGTGCCGGCCCCCGTGGATGCGCAGCGCTATCAGGTGTGGTTGCAGACCGGCGATGAAACACTGGATTATCGCCTCGCCCAGCAGTACTACCGGGCCTGTGCCTTGCGCATTCAGGCCGGCGGCGACCATAGTTTCCAGGGTTTTGCCGGGCAATTGCCGGCGTTGCTGAGTTTTGCCGGCATTGGCGCCGATTTGTATCAGGCAATCGATTTCACCGCACTGTGATGTCTTGCCCCTTTTTCATTGAATCACTGACGACGAGACCCTATGGCCACTCCCAGCGCTAGCTCTTATAACGCCGACGCCATCGAAGTCCTCTCGGGCCTCGACCCGGTGCGTAAACGCCCCGGCATGTACACCGACACCAGTCGGCCGAACCACCTGGCCCAGGAAGTCATCGACAACAGTGTCGACGAAGCCCTGGCCGGCCACGCCAAATCGGTGCAGGTGATCCTGCACGCCGATCACTCGCTGGAAGTCAGCGACGACGGTCGCGGCATGCCGGTCGACATTCACCCGGAAGAGGGCGTGTCGGGTGTCGAGCTGATCCTCACCAAACTGCATGCGGGCGGCAAGTTTTCCAACAAGAACTACCAGTTCTCCGGCGGTCTGCACGGGGTGGGTATTTCTGTGGTCAACGCCTTGTCGACCGAAGTCCGGGTGCGTGTAAAACGTGACGGCAACGAATACCAGATGACCTTCAACGATGGCTTCAAGGCCACCGAGCTGGAAATCGTCGGTACCGTCGGCAAGCGCAACACCGGTACCAGCGTGTACTTCGCGCCGGACCCGAAATACTTCGACTCACCGAAATTCTCCATCAGCCGCCTCAAGCACGTGCTCAAGGCCAAGGCTGTGCTGTGCCCGGGGCTGCTGGTCAGCTTCGAAGACAAAGGTACCGGCGAGAAAGTCGAGTGGCATTACGAAGACGGCCTGCGCTCCTATCTGGTGGACGCGGTCAGCGAATTCGAACGCCTGCCGGACGAGCCGTTCTGCGGCAGCCTGGCCGGCAATAAAGAAGCGGTCGACTGGGCGCTGCTGTGGCTGCCGGAAGGTGGCGACGCGGTGCAGGAAAGCTACGTCAACCTGATCCCGACGCAGCAGGGCGGTACCCACGTCAATGGTTTGCGTCAGGGCCTGCTCGATGCGATGCGCGAGTTCTGCGAATTCCGCAGCCTGCTGCCGCGCGGCGTGAAGCTGGCGCCGGAAGACGTCTGGGAGCGCATCGCTTTCGTGCTGTCGATGAAAATGCAGGAGCCGCAATTCTCCGGCCAGACCAAAGAGCGTCTGTCGTCCCGTGAAGCGGCGGCATTCGTTTCCGGCGTCGTGAAAGATGCATTCAGCCTGTGGCTCAACGCCAACCCGGAAACCGGTCTGGCGCTGGCCGAACTGGCGATCAACAACGCCGGTCGCCGCCTCAAGGCGAGCAAGAAAGTCGAGCGCAAGCGCGTCACCCAAGGCCCTGCGCTGCCGGGCAAACTGGCTGACTGCGCGGGTCAGGACCCGATGCGTTCGGAGCTGTTCCTGGTCGAAGGTGATTCCGCCGGTGGTTCCGCCAAGCAAGCGCGGGACAAGGAATTCCAGGCGATCCTGCCCTTGCGCGGCAAGATCCTCAACACCTGGGAAGTCGACGGCAGCGAAGTGCTCGCCAGCCAGGAAGTGCACAACATCGCCGTGGCCATCGGGGTTGATCCGGGTGCGGCAGACATGAGCCAGCTGCGCTACGGCAAAATCTGCATCCTCGCCGACGCCGACTCCGACGGTCTGCACATCGCCACGCTGCTGTGCGCGTTGTTCGTCCAGCATTTCCGCCCGCTGGTGGACGCCGGTCACGTCTACGTGGCGATGCCGCCGCTGTACCGCATCGATCTCGGCAAAGAGATCTACTACGCCCTCGACGAAGCCGAGCGCGACGGTATTCTCGACCGTCTGGTGGCCGAGAAGAAGCGTGGCAAACCACAGGTCACCCGATTCAAAGGCCTGGGCGAAATGAACCCGCCACAGCTGCGTGAGACCACCATGGACCCGAATACCCGTCGTCTGGTGCAACTGACGCTGGGCGAAGATTTTGCCGAAACCTCGGAAATGATGGACATGCTGCTGGCGAAGAAACGCGCCGGTGACCGCAAGACCTGGCTCGAATCCAAGGGCAACCTGGCCGAGGTGCTGGCCTGATGCGGTTTGGCTGGGTATTGGCGAGTGCGTTGCTACTGAGTGCGATGACGGTGTCGGCGGAGCCTGCACCAGAGTTGAAGTTACTGTCCGAACATCCGGTTGACGGCATGCGCGGCGGCAACCTGTCGGGGCTGGCGATGTGCGGTAAAGATCTGTGGACGGTCTCTGACCGTGACGATGACCAGATCTATCGTCTCGACACCCGTGATCAGGTCTGGCAGGCCGAAACGGTGCGTGTCGACGTGCCGTCATTGCCAGACAGCGGATTGCCTTGGGGCTTGCGCGTGCGGACGTGGGCAGCGCAGTTCGTGCGTGGCGGTGATCTGGATTTCGAAGGCATCACGTGCGACAACGCGGGCAATCGCTACATCGTCAGCGAAGCCCATGCAGCCGTATTGCAGGTATCGCCGCAAGGCACGGCGTCGTGGCTGAAAATCTCGCCGATGCTGGTCCGTGAAGCACGAGCCAGTGGCATGTTGCTGCACTTCAACGCCTTGTTCGAAGGCCTGACGGTCAACCCGGCGGGCGATGAAATATGGCTGGCTGCCGAGCGCGAGCGCCGTGGCCTGCTGAAGATCAAGCGCCAGCAAACGGTCTGGGATTGCGACGGCGGCTGTGTGCTGTTCAGCGAAGACGGGGTCGAGATGCAGCCGCCGCAGTTTCCCAATGCCCGGGTGGTGACGCGCGACTTCGCCGATCTGGCGTTGTTCAACGGCAAGCTGTTCACGCTGGAGCGTAACGCGTACCAGATCTGCCGCCGCGATGCGGTGACGGCCAAAGTCGAACGTTGTTGGTCGTTCGCCGAGGAGGCCTTGCAGCCGCAGCGACGTTATTCACAGGCCTTCGGTTTGGCGGAAGCGCTGGTGGTGGACGCCGACGGCGCCTGGATCGGCCTCGACAACAATGATGGTGCCCGCGCTGACGGCGAGAAACGCCCGATTGTCTGGCGCTTCGCCGCACCTGATGGTGGCTGGAGCGCCCAGCCTTAGCCGTGCTGTGTCGGAGTATTGCGCAAGGGTTTTCGCCGATCTGCGAGCAGATCAGGAAACTGCTGCAATACTTCAATTGGGAACGATCGCCCGGTTATTGTTGAGCACGTCTGAGGTGGCTCAATCGGGCTGGTTATGAACAGCGTGCCATTGATGAGGCGCGCTGGATGATGTGTGCTGGCCGGTGGTTGAGGTCCGAGCCATGGTGAGCAGGCAATGAAGCTCTGAAGCAATGCTGTCGAGAGAGTTGTGTGGTCGTTGAATTCCGACATGTCGTGCAAGGCTCGGGGAAACTTGAAACGCCGACTGCGGGAGATTCAATGATGAAACTCAACCTCTTTATTGCGGGGTTTTTGCTTGTCTGGAGTGCACAGGGATTGGCCGCCGACCCTGAGCTGCGGATGCTTTCAGAGCATCCGGTTGATGGGATGCGCGGAGGTAATCTGTCCGGGCTGGCCAAGTGTGGCGAGCAGTTGTGGACGGTGTCGGATCGAGATGATGATCGGATCTACAGGCTCGATACGCAAGGCAAGGTGTGGAAGGCCGAGGCTGTTTTGATTAATGTTCCACCGGTGCCTGAAGATCCCGGTCGGACCTTGGCCATGAAAACCCAGAGCTTTTTCAGGTCGCTTGCGGGAAACGGTGCGTTGGACTTTGAAGGGATCACCTGCGACGCTGCCCGGAATCTTTACGTTCTCAGTGAAACGTATTCAGCCATTCTCAAGGTCTCAACAAATGGAGCCTTGGTCTGGCTGACCATCTCGCCGAGGATGTTGACGAAGGCGAGGGAAGCCGGGTTGTTGGCGCACGCCAATGCGCTGTTTGAAGGATTGGTGATTACGGGTGTTGCGAGCACTGAAATCTGGCTGGCTGCTGAGCGGCAAAAAAGAGGGTTGGTAAAAATCGAGCGGCGTATTACGCCCATTTATTACACATGGTATTGCGCTTCCGATTGTGTGGTGATGACCGAGGGAGGGCTGGCGCCGCAGCCACCACAATTTCCAGGTTCCAAACCGGTAGAGCGGGAT
This sequence comes from Pseudomonas sp. P8_229, assembly GCF_034008635.1. Classification (NCBI taxonomy): domain Bacteria; kingdom Pseudomonadati; phylum Pseudomonadota; class Gammaproteobacteria; order Pseudomonadales; family Pseudomonadaceae; genus Pseudomonas; species Pseudomonas sp. P8_229. The sequence continues at coordinate 3,550,471 of NZ_CP125378.1, forward strand.
TTTTCGGATATTGCTCTATTCAATGACAAGCTGTTTCTGCTGGATCGCAACGCTTTCAAAATCTGTCGACATGAAATGTTGACGGGTAAACAGGAGCGCTGCTGGTCATTCGCTGCGGATGCACTGGTTCCGAATCGTCAATATGCCTCCGAACACGGATTGACCGAGGCGTTGCTGATCGACGCGCAAGGCGCGTGGATTGGCGTCGACAACAATTTTGCAACCCGTGCCGATGGCGAGTCTCGCCCAATTGTGTGGCGCTTTGCAGCGCCTGAGGGTGGCTGGAGTCAATGAGCATGAGTGAACAACCACCGGGCAAGCGCGCCGGGCGGATTTTTATGATTTTGGCCTGGTGCGCAGCGCTGTTTCTGGCCACACGGTTTTTCGGCCAGTGGGAGCAACGCCAGCAGAATCCGAACGTGGTGGTCAGTTCGGAGCAGGGCGAAGGATTTATCGAAGTGAAGCTGGCCGGCAATGCCCAAGGGCATTTTGTCGCCAGCGGCCAGATCAACGGTGAGCCGGTGGAGTTCATGCTCGACACCGGTGCCACCGATGTGGCGATCCCGGCGGATCTGGCCCAGCGCTTGAAACTGGAAGAAGGTTTCGGTGTGACCCTGAGCACGGCCAACGGCCTGAGCCAGGGCTACCGGACAAAGATCGACCGCCTGCAACTGGGCGACATTGTGCTGCGGGACGTCCGCGCATTGGTCGCGCCGGGGCTGCATGGCGATCAGGTGCTGCTCGGCATGAGCGCCCTGAATAAACTTGAATTTACCCAGCGCGGTGGCACCATGCTGCTGCGCCAGACAACGAACCGATGAGGCCCGCATGAGCGACTCCCTTGATCTCAGCCTGGACGGTGTAGAACGCCGCTCGCTGGCTGACTTCACCGAAAATGCCTACCTCAACTACTCCATGTACGTGATCATGGACCGTGCTTTGCCGCATATCGGCGACGGCTTGAAACCCGTACAGCGGCGTATCGTCTACGCCATGAGCGAGCTGGGGCTGGACGCCGATTCCAAGCACAAGAAATCGGCGCGTACCGTCGGTGACGTGCTCGGCAAGTTCCACCCGCACGGTGACTCGGCGTGCTACGAAGCGATGGTGCTGATGGCCCAGCCGTTCAGCTATCGCTACACGCTGGTCGACGGCCAGGGCAACTGGGGTGCGCCGGACGATCCGAAGTCTTTCGCCGCCATGCGTTACACCGAAGCGCGGCTGTCGCGTTATTCCGAAGTGCTGCTCAGCGAACTGGGTCAGGGTACTGCCGACTGGGGCCCGAACTTCGACGGCACCCTGCAGGAACCGCTGGTGCTGCCGGCACGTTTGCCGAATATCCTGCTCAACGGCACCACCGGTATCGCCGTGGGCATGGCCACCGACGTACCGCCGCACAACCTGCGCGAAGTCGCCACTGCCTGCGTGCGCCTGCTCGATGAGCCGAAAGCCACGGTCGAGCAGCTCTGCGAACACATTCAAGGCCCGGACTATCCGACCGAAGCGGAAATCATCACCCCGCGCGCCGACCTGCTGAAAATTTACGAAACCGGCAAGGGCTCGGTGCGCATGCGCGCTGTGTACCACGTCGAGGACGGCGACATCATCGTCACTGCGCTGCCGCATCAGGTTTCCGGGGCCAAGGTGCTGGAGCAGATTGCTGCGCTGATGCAGGCCAAACCGTCGAAAGCGCCGCAGATCGCCGATCTGCGTGACGAATCCGACCACGAAAACCCGTGCCGCATCGTGATCATTCCGGTCAACAGCCGCGTCGATCACGAAGCGCTGATGCAGCACCTGTTCGCCAGCACCGAACTGGAGTCGACCTACCGGGTCAACGTCAACATCATCGGTCTGGACGGCAAGCCGCAACTGAAAAACCTGCGTGCGTTGCTGGTCGAATGGCTGGAGTTCCGCGTGCTGACCGTGCGTCGCCGCCTGCAATTCCGCCTCGACAAGGTCGAGCGCCGCCTGCACCTGTTGGACGGTTTGCTGATCGCTTATCTCAACCTGGATGAAGTGATCCACATCATCCGTACCGAAGAGCACCCGAAAGCCAAGCTGATCGAGCGTTTCGCCCTCAGCGAGATCCAGGCCGACTACATCCTCGACACCCGTCTGCGTCAGTTGGCGCGACTGGAAGAGATGAAGCTGCGCGACGAGCAGGATGAACTGCTCAAGGAACAAGCCAAGCTGCAAGCGCTGTTGGGCAGCGAAGCCAAGCTGAAGAAGCTGGTGCGCACCGAGCTGTTGAAAGACGCTGAAACCTATGGCGATGACCGTCGCTCGCCAATCGTCGAGCGCGCTGAGGCCAAAGCGCTGACCGAACACGATCTGCTGCCGAACGAGAAAGTCACCGTCGTACTGTCGGAAAAAGGCTGGATCCGTTCGGCCAAGGGCCACGAGATCGACGCTACCGGCCTGTCGTACAAGGCTGGCGACGGCTTCAAGACCTCGGCGGCGGGGCGTTCCAATCAGTCTGCCGTGGTGATTGACTCCACGGGTCGCAGCTACTCGGTCGCCGCGCACACGTTGCCGTCGGCCCGGGGCCAGGGCGAGCCGTTGACCGGCCGTCTGACGCCGCCACCGGGTGCCACGTTCGAATGCGTGCTGATGCCGGAAGACGATGCGCTATACGTGATCGCCTCCGATGCCGGTTACGGCTTCGTGGTCAAAGGCGAAGACCTGCAAGCCAAGAACAAGGCTGGTAAAGCCCTGTTGAGCCTGCCGAACAACGCCAAGGTCATCACGCCGCGTCCGGTGACTGATCGCGAGAATGACTTGCTTGCCGCCGTGACAAGCGAGGGGCGGATGCTGGTCTTCAATATCAGCGATTTGCCGCAGTTGGCGAAGGGCAAGGGCAACAAGATCATCGGTGTCCCGGGTGACCGTGTCGCCAGCCGTGAAGAGTTTGTCACGGACATCGCTGTTATCCCCGCGGGGGCTACGTTGATCCTGCAGGCAGGCAAACGTCCATATAAACTGAAAGCTGAAGACCTCGAACACTACAAAGGTGAGCGCGGACGGCGTGGTAACAAGCTTCCACGTGGCTTCCAGCGGGTCGATGCGCTGCTCGTCGAAAACCTCAATTAGGCGAAAACGCCCATCTAGAGGCGTCGATCTACGATTTAACGCGTAGATCGACGCTTTGGCGCTGGAGTCGGAACGCATATTCACGGATGATATGGCCTTTCCAAGCGCCGGCGTGGCCGAGCGTTCTTCATATTTATTGAGTATTTTCACTGTGGTCAGCCTTGTGGCGGCCACCTGGACGGGATGATGACTTCTCTGCGCCCCCTTATTTTCCTGCTCGCCGGCGTTCTTGGCCTGGCGGGTTGCAGCGTTCACCAGCCGGTGTCGCTGTATCAGCTGGACAGCGGAAGTCCGGCTCAGCCTGCGCAAAGCACAGGTATGGCGGTTTTGTTGGGCCCGGTAGTCATCGCTGATTACCTGCAACGTGAAACCCTGCTGCAACGTCAACCGGACGGCAGCCTGCAAGCCTCGACCGACGGTCGCTGGGCGGGCAGCCTTTCGTCGGATATTGATCAATTGCTAATGCGTCAGGTTGCCGGTCATCTCGACAGCCAGCGTGTGGTATTGGCGCCGGCCACCTTGGGGTTTACCCCGGATGTGCAGGTATTGCTGACCATCACGCGTCTGGACTCCGGTGAGAAGCAACCGGCGATTCTCGATGCGCAATGGCGCCTGATCGACCGCCGTGGTCAGGTGCGCGATAACCGCATCGTCCATCTGCAAGAGCTGCACGCTGGCACGACGGCTTCGCAGGTTCAGGCACAAGGCATTCTGCTGCAACGTCTGGCCGAGCAACTGTCGGTGGCGCTTAAACCATTGGCCAACCAGCCTCCGGTAGCCGAAGCACCGCGTAAAGCGGCGCCAAAACCGGCAGCGCCGGCAGCGGAATCCGGGAAGCAGCCGAAGATCCCGATGGCTTCGCCGATTCGCACCGACATGGAAGTGTTCCGCTTCTGAGTCTGATTTGAGTCAAAACAAAGCCCGCCTTGTGCGGGCTTTGTTGTGTCTGGGGGCTGGAGATCTACGGTATGACAGCTGGCCTCTTCGCGAGCAAGCCCGCTCCCACGGGGAAGTGATGAGCGTCGCACAACCGATGCAGCAGTTGAAGATCCGCATTGTGTGGGCTGGCCTCTTCGCGAGCAGGCTCGCTCCCACGGGGAAGTGATGAGCGTCGTACAACCGATGCAGCAGTTGAAGATCCGCATTGTGTGGGCTGGCCTCTTCGCGAGCAGGCTCGCTTGTATGGTAGGACTTGAAGGGAGGAGGAGGGACAAGGCTCGATTCTGACTGTTAGCGCAGTACAGACCGTGGGAGATTTCACCCCTCCTCCTTTCACCCAAGCGCCGATAAAGAATGCATCTGGCCTAGACCGACGATAGGAACAAGCCTGCGCCTCTGGGTGAACCCTTCAAGCGTTCAAACCTTAGCCCGGAGGATTTCTCATGGCAATGCCCGTCGTTACCACTCAGTCGATTATCGGGGTTGATGTCGCCAAGGACGAACTGGTGATTTATCACGCCGAATCAGATCAGCTCGAGACAATCTCCAATACCAAAGCGGCGATCAAGAAATGGCTCAAAACCGCTGCCAAGCCAGTGGCAATCGCCATCGAAGCCACCAATATCTATCACCAGGAATTTGCTGATCTGGCGTATGCCGATGGTTGCGTGATCTATATGGTTGGCGGTTATGAGCTCAGCCATTACCGCAAAGGTGTGAACGTTCGCGCCAAAACTGATGCGCTGGATGCCCGATTACTGGCCCGTTATCTGACAAACGAAGGGGACCACTTACGCCCTTGGACACCGCCGTCGCCCTTGTATTGCCGGCTCATCAGTCTTTTCCGGCGTCGTGCGGCTCTGGTCCAGGCTCGTGTCAGCCTCAAGCAGAGCTGGGAGAATGAGCCATTGCTCAAAACCGCTTTCAAAAATCAGATAAACGCCATGCAAAGACTGGAAATCCTGCTGGAGAAAACGATCCTGGCGCAGATAGACGAAGCCGGTTTAGGCGCTCAGCTCAAGCGTTGCATGAAGGTAGAAGGCATCGGTACGTTGACCGGCGCCCGCTTGCTCGCATCCTTTCAGCGTGGGGACTTCAGGAATGCCGACGCTTTCATCGCCTTTCTAGGCCTGGATCTGCGCATATCGGACTCAGGCAAAAAGAAAGGCCGTCGCTGCCTGACCAAACGAGGCGACTCAGAGGCACGTCGATTGCTGCACAACGCTGCAATGGCGGCGAGCCGGACCTCGGCGTGGAAAGGGTTTTATGAGGCTTTAAGAGAGCGCGGATTGAGCACTACCCAAGCACTGGTCGCACTAGCCCGCAAGCTTGCCCGGGTGGTATTTGCTCTGTTGAAAAACCAGAGCGAATACTCACCTAAAGCCGTTTAGGGGCTAGGCATGAACCATAGAATCTCCCACAGGGAATGTGGGCGCTGAAGTGTGGGAGCGGGCTTGCTCGCGAAGGGGCCGGTACAGGCAACAAAAAAGCCCGCAGACAATCACTCGTCTGCGGGCTTCTGTGTTTCAGGTCTAAGGCTTACGCCCGGCGCTCATGCATCCGCGCCAGTTGCCGTTCGAGCATCGATGGATACGGCTCCATCAAGCGCTCCACACAGCAAGCCCCTTCAGGGCTGGCGATCGGGCGGATCCGTGCACGCTGGCGAATCAGCGAGTCGTCACCGATCTTGCGCTCGACCAGCAGCAGGTTGCGGCTGTGCTGCGACAGGGCCAGGGCATCCTGAGCCGAATCGGTCAGCAGCAGGTCGATCTGGCTCAGACCGAACAGCTCATCGCCCAGGGTCAGGCCCAGCTGCAATTGCAGGGTGATGCCGCTGTCGGCGACTTCGATCTGCAACTGATGACCCAGCGCCCGCAGCAACTCGCCGCAGCAGATCGCGTTGGTCAGGTAGTCGTCGCCACTGTCTTCGGTGTGGAACAGCATCAGCGTGCTGCCGTCGTTCAGGGTTTCGATTTCGCCCTGATACAGCGAGGCTGCCTGATCGAGGCAATCGCGATAACGTTCCAGCAACTCTTCCAGACGCGCACGCGGCAGGCGACGCAGTTGCTCCTGCGAGCCCAGTTGCACGGCAAGCACCGCACTGTGTTGCGGCACGCTCGGCGTGGCCTTGCGTACGACCGGTTGTGGCGCTTCATCCAGCGATTCGTCGCGCAGGTCGGCAAACGCGTCGTCGTCTTCATCGTCTTCGACAGTGCTGACCACGTGGCGCGGCGCCGGCTTTTGCGCGGCCAGCGGGCGGGTTTCGTCAAAGCTCGGGTCACGCAGATTGCGCACTTCGAACTCCGGCTCATCCTCTTCTTCGAACTCGGGTTCCGGCTCAGGCTCAGGCTTTGGCGCAGGCTCCGGAGCGAAGTTGGCGTGCAGCTGGCGCGCCAGATCGCCGATCTCGTCCTGACGGTCGGTGCCCGGGGTGTATTCGTCGATATTGCGCAGCCATACGCGCAATTGCAGGAGCGGCGTGGACAGGTAGCGGCCCATGCGCAGGCTCAAGGCCAGTGACAGCGCCAGCAGGATTGCGCTGAGAATACCCATGCTCTGCAGGCTGATGGTCATCGGCTGCTGGAACTGATCCATGTCCAGGCTGATGCGCAATTGCCCGGCCGTCACGTCCTGGAAGGTGATCTTGCTCTCGTACATGCCCTCGGCTTCGCCCAGCAGGCTGTGCTTGGGGCGCTGACCGGATTCGGCGAGGATGCGGTTGTCCACGCTATAGATAGCCGCGTGGGCCACCAGTTTGTTTTTGGTCAGGTTGTTGAGCAGCACGTTGAGACTGAGGATGTCGTTGGACACCAACAGTTCAGTGGCGGAGGTGGCGGTCTGCGTGGTCAGGCTTTCGCCCAGCGCATCGGCCTGCTCGTGCATGGCCTGCTTGAACTGCAAGCCCATCACCCCGGCATAGATCACCAGGGCCAGAGCGACCAGGATCACGTTATGGCTGGCAATGCGCAATGCAATCGGTACACGGCGATGACGCAGTGCACGGAAGATCAGCAGGAAGAAGTTATCGGTTTTAACTGGCGTGGGCCGGTTCACTGAGCTCGGCTCTTTTGTCCGTGAAGTTGACGCGCAGTATAGCGACAGGCCCTAGACCGGCAAAGCGCTCGCGGTGCCCGATGGTCACTGAAAGTGGGTAGAATGCGGTTTTTTTCCAGTTGCGGGGGTGCGCGTTGCGCGAAATCGTCCTGATTAACATCACGGGAGTCGACCGTCCGGGTCTGACTGCGGCCATTACCGGCGTTCTGGCCCAGGGTGGTGTGAACATCCTGGACATCGGTCAGGCGGTGATCCACGACACCCTGTCGTTCGGCATCCTGGTCGAGATTCCCGATTCCGAGCAAGGCAAAGCCGTGCTCAAGGACATCCTGTTCAAGGGCTACGAGCTCGATCAGCAGGTGCGCTTCACCCCGGTGTCCGAAGAGGATTACCAGCAATGGGTGGGCAATCAGGGCAAGAAACGCCACATCGTCACCCTGTTGACCCGCAAAGTGACCGCCGGCCAATTGCAGGCGGTCAGCTCGATCACCGCCAAATATGGCTTGAACATCGACCATATCGACCGTCTGTCGGGGCGCATGCCGCTGGACACGCCAGAGGACAAGGGCAAGGGCTGCATCGAGTTCTCCGTGCGTGGCGAAGCGGCTGATCCGCAGGCCCTGCGCGCTGAATTCCTCAGCGTCGCCCAAGAGCTGAACGTCGATATCGCCTTTCAGGAAGATTCGCTGTTCCGCCGCAACCGGCGTCTGGCGGTGTTTGACATGGACTCGACGCTGATCGAAGCCGAAGTCATCGATGAGCTGGCCAAAGCGGCCGGTGTGGGCGAGCAAGTTTCGGCCATCACCGAGCGGGCGATGGCCGGCGAACTGGATTTCCGTGCCAGTTTCAAGGAGCGTCTGGCGTTGCTCAAGGGCCTGGACGTCAGCGTGCTGGACTCGATCGGCGCGTCGCTGCGGTTGACCGAAGGCGCCGAAACCCTGTTCGCCGAACTCAAGCGACTGGGTTACAAGACGGCGATCCTGTCCGGCGGCTTTACTTACTTCGCCAAGCAGTTGCAGGCCAGGCTCGGCATCGACTACGTGTTCGCCAACGAACTGGAAGTGGTCGACGGCAAGTGCACCGGCGTGGCGATCGAGCCGATTGTCGACGCCCAGCGCAAGGCTGATCTGCTGACGGAACTGGCGCACAAGGAAGGCCTGCGTCTGGAGCAGACCATTGCGGTTGGCGACGGCGCGAATGACCTGCCGATGCTGGCGATCGCCGGGCTGGGTGTGGCCTTCCGCGCCAAGCCGCTGGTCAAACAGTCGGCCAAGCAAGCGATTTCCACCCTGGGGTTGGATGGTGTGTTGTATCTGTTGGGCTTTCGCGACCGCGACGGGCAGCTTTAAGAATTCTGCTGTCTGAACTGGCCTCATCGCCAGCAGGCTAGCTCTCACATTGGATCTTTGGACATTGGAGATCCCCTGTAGGAGTGAGCCTGCTCGCGATGGCCACACCGCCAATCCAATGCCGTGCGCTTATAACGACTTCCACAGCGAATCGAAATCCTCCTCGCTCCCGCCATTGTGCGCGGCCTCCAGCGAGCGATAGGCAAACTGATTGAAACTGTGCGTACTCGCCACCCGTCGATCCAGTCCGGCGCGGTGTTCTTCGCCGTGGGTGTTGATCAACACTTTATGGCCTTCCTGAAACGGCAGACGCGGTGCGAGCAAGGTTGCGGGCAAGTCGATGGCGCTGATCTCGGGCAGTAACAGGCCACGCAAATAGTGGCTGTGATCGTCCCGCGAACGCACCAGTTGCAAACCGCAGGGTTCGGCGTACGGCGCCACCAGCTCGATGCCCATTTGTGCTCCTGCACCGCGTACCTGACGAATCCAGCGGACCACCGCAATGCTCCAGCCCTGATTCGAACTGTCCTGAATCCCGACCATCTCCCCGGCCTGCAACTCGGCGGGCACCTCGCTCGGCCAGCCCAGGCAATAACCACCGGGACTGTGGTTGATCACCGGCAACGTATAGGTCGGGTAGTGCGGTGTGTGGTCGGTTGTGCTTTCGTCTTCACCGATATGGTCGTACTGGATTTCTTCGTAGGGCAGAAACTCATCCGCGTTGCTTTGCGGGGCGGCGTCGAAAGCCTGGCTCCAGCTGTCCTTTTCGCCCTTGGCCACGGCGCTGCTGAAGTTGGCGGCACGGGCACCGGGGTGCTTGAGCAGTTCGCTGAAGGTGCGCTCGCCGCCCAGATAAAAGTGCAGGGCGCTCATGCCCACGCACACGGTCAGGTTGCCTTGGCCTGGGGTACGCTGAAAACTGCGCTCGGCGGTCTGGCCCCAACTGGCGTGCACATGTTGCAAGGTGTCGAGGCTCAGTCCTGCCGGGACGGGCAGGGGCGTCGAGGTCTCCTGATGCAGTAAATGCGCTTCGATGACATTCACCAGGGCTTGCGGATTGAAGCCGAGCAGGGCGTCCTGTTGTTCTTTGCGAAACATGCTGCGATAGCGCGGGCCGGTGTCCAGTTCGGCGCTGATGGCGAACAGGCCGTCGTCCGTGCCGCCAAAATGCAGCTTGAGCTGGGCGCTCCACGGTTCCAGCACTTCAGCCAGCCGTGCGATCTGGTTCTGGCGCAGTTGGTTGCAGCGAGCGCTGCCCAGCAGCAGGGTGGCAATGTAGGTCTGTTCCAGGCTCAGTTCGGTGGTCAGGCTCGCCAGATCGTCATGCACGCGGCGCTGTTGCAGCTGCAATCCGCAGGCGCAGCGGTACAACTGATGCAGCTCGAACCACAGCTGTTCCGGTGCCGGGCTATACAGCTGCGCGGCTCGCTGCAGTTGCCCCTTGAGTGCATGCGCGGCTCGTTGCAGGGCCTGACTGACCAGCGTCGCCCGATCCTTGTTGTACTTGGGCGCAATGCGCAGAACGATCTGCTTGTAACCGATGGCCAGCTGACTTTGCAGTGCCTGACACAGGTTACTGATCTTGCGCGAACGATCGTCGAGCATGATCGCCTGATGCAGGAAGTGCCGTTCCAGATGCTGGCAGACGAAATACACCTCGGGACGCAGCAGCTCCAAGAGTTGCAGGCGATTATCGCTGGGGGTGAGCAGTAGGTTGAGTTCGCCCAGGCCTTGATACAACTGGCGGGCGGTTTCGCCGATGTTGGCCTTGGGCAGGCCGGCGATCCAGCGTTTGAGGTCGCGCGGGGTGGCTTCGCAGAACGACAGGCGCGACTGCGTTGGAGTCGGGGTGCTTAGCAGCGGTGGGGAAATGGTCTGGCTCATGCCAAAAACCATAGCAGCAATTACAGCAATCGGTGGGAGCGGCCGAAGCCGCTCTCATCGAAAACGAATCAGGCTGTTGGCAGCGCCAGGCCTTGACCCATCTGCACTGGCGAACCGGCGACCAGTTCTTCAGCCCATTTCACCTGATCCGGCCCGAACAGCACGATTGCGGTCGAACCCAGCTTGAAGCGGCCAAGTTCAGCGCCTTTTTCCAGATGGATCGGCGCACGAGCGGCTTCGTCGTAGCGGAAGGTTTTCAGTTCACGCTTCGGTGGAGTGACCAGACCGGCCCACACGGTTTCGATCGACGCGACGATCATCGCGCCGACCAGTACCACGGCCATCGGTCCGCGCTCGGTGTCGAAGATGCACGCCACACGCTCGTTGCGGGCGAACAGCTCCGGAACGTTTTCGGCGGTGGTCTGGTTGACCGAGAAGATTCGGCCCGGGATGTAGACCATCTCGCGCAGGGTGCCGGCCAGCGGCATGTGCACGCGGTGGTAATCCTTCGGCGACAGGTAGATGGTGGCGAAGTCGCCGCCCATGAACGGCGCAGCGTTGGCTGTGTCACCGCCGAGCAGTTCCAGCACGCTGAAGCTGTGGCCCTTGGCCTGGAACACGCGACCGTGTTCGATCGGACCGAGCTGGCTGACCGCGCCGTCGGCCGGGCTGAGGATCGCGCCCGGGGTTTCGTCCAGTGGGCGCGCGCCGTCTTTCAGGGCGCGGGTGAAGAAGGCGTTGAAGTGCTCGTAGGCGGTCAGGTCTTCGACCAGCGCTTGCGACATGTCCACCTGATAACGCTTGGCGAACCACTGGGTGAAGGCATTTTTGAACCAGCGCACACGGCACTCGGCAACGCAGCCGGCCAGGCGCGACAGCAGGTGATGAGGCAGCAGGTACTGGCTGAGGATAAACAGACGCTCTTTCATTAGTTGTCCTTAGAACCTTGAATCTCGACAGGCGTATCGGGGTGGTTGCCCCATTCGCCCCAGGAACCGGCGTAGCCCTTGACCCGCGGATAACCGAGGGACTTGGCCACCAGATAAGTGAAGCCCGACCGGTGATGGGTCTGGCAGTGGGTAATGATTTCTTTGTCCTTGGTGATCCCCAGGTCTTCGAGGATCTGCGGCATGTCGGTGCGAATCCGCAGCTGGCGTGCCTTGTCCATGCCGGCGGTCCACTCGAAGTTCACCGCGCCCGGAATGTGCCCAGCCTTGGCGGCCAGTACTTTCTCGCCGGAATACTCCAGCGGCCCACGGGCGTCCCAGATCGCCAGATCGGCAGCACCGAGGCGGCTTTGCAGGTATTCGCGCGTTGCCGTCGGCTCGTCGAGCAGTGTCAACGATACCGGGCCGCCGACTGCCGGTGGCACCTGGATCGACATTGGCATGCCTGCCTCCAGCCACGCCGGCAGACCACCGTCGACGTAGTGGTACTTGTCGTGGCCGATCACGTCGAGCAGCCAGATGAAACGCCCGGCCCAGCCGCCACCTTCGTCGTCATACACCACGTAGACCGCGTCCTGACGATGGCCCAGTTCACCGAACAAGGCTTCCAGATCGGCCTTGGCCGGCAGCAGCCCCGGCGCCGGCGGCTGGCCGAGCTGGGTGCGTTTCGGGTCGACAAAGCGTGCGCCGGGGAGATGGCCTTCTGTATAGCGGGCAGCGCTGGTCAGATCCACCAGAATCAGCTCTTCAGACTCAAGCCGAGGCAGCAGGTCGCTCGGCTCGATGACGAGCGGCAAGCCAGAGAAGTCAGACATGTGAGGTCTCCAGAGCACAAAGGGGGGGATTGTAGCGCAGCCTCATCGGCCACGGCTGCTAAAGCTGTGCAGGGCTTTTTCGATGCACTGTGCGGTTTTGCCGAAAGCCTGCACGGTGATGTCGGCGAACGGCCCGCCGCCCTGGTCGGCGACGACGATCATGATCACCCGGCCGTTATTGACCAGCGAGCGCAGGAACAGGTGTTCGCCGCGAAACAGCGAGCGCAGGCCTTGCGGCAGCAGCGCGGAGAATTGTGCGTTGTTCTCGGGGTTGATCCGCACCTGCGCCTGCTGCGCGAGCAGCCGTTGCAAGACTTTGCTCTGGCTGACGACAAAATTCAGCGCGGCGGCTTCTTTAGGCAGGCCGAAGGTCTGGTGCACGCGCAGATTGGACTGCGTGCGATCGGCCATCAGAATCATCACCCGGCGCATGCCGCTGGCGACCAGGGCATCGCGGGCGGCGACGGTCAGGCTCATGGCATTGGTGAAGCGGCTCGGCTCGGCCAGCAATTCGGCGCATTGCCGGCGCCATTGAGTCAGATCCTCGGCACTCGGCGCGGCTGCGGGCAGCATCCCGGCCGGCAAACGATGGGTGCCCCACGGCCATAATAATGAAACGGCCGGGTGCCACAGATCGGGCATGGCATGCTGGCGCGCACTGTTGGCGGCTTGCTGGTGCAACTGCTGCTGCACCTCATCCATCGGAATCTGCAGATAAAGGCTGGTCAGGTATTGCCAGCGTTCGCTGTGCGGACTGTCCCAGGCCTGTTGCGCGGACAGCGCCAGACCGTTGGCCAACAGCACGGTGTTGGCCGGCTGGTTGAGCCAGCGGCGCAGGGTCGGATCGTCATCGAGGCGATTTTGCTGGCGCAGCGGATGTTCGCTGTCGCGGGCGATGCGCAGCACTTTGACCAGTTCACGCTGTTCGCTGAGCAGCAACTTATAGCCTTGCTGCACCCAGATCGGCAGGTGCCAGACTTGCACCAGCGCCTCGGCGACCTTCAGCAGGCGCACGCCAAACAGTTGCTGCTCGACCACCGGGGCCGATTCGCCCTTGTGGATCACCCGCAGTTCCCACTCTTCGAGCAACTCTGGGTACGTCAGCGCCAGCGGCCATAAAGGCGAGAGAAACAACAGGCTGCCCCAATGAATGTCCTGCCACAGTCGCGCCAGGCGACTGGCGAAAAAACCGTTGGCCTGTTGCGTGGCGTGCTGGCTGATCAGCTGCAGTTGGCGCAGGGCCTTGGGAATCTGCATCTGCGGTTCGACGGGCAGGCGTGCGAGCAATTCTTCGGTACGCGCCAGGCCTAGACGATTGATCGCCACCTCGAGATTTTCCGCCGGCGCGGCCATGGTGCCGAGGGTGTGACGATTGGCCTCACGGATGATACTCAAGGCCAGTGCCGGGCTGTCCTGCATCAGGTCGGCGATGTCGCGCAGCGAGCTGCGGTTGTCGCGGATCGCGCGGCACACCTTGTCGTGAGCCTCCTGCGGCACGGGCAGGCGCACGCCATCGAGCAACTTTACCCAGCCCTCAAGGGTGGTCGGTTTTGCGTGTGGGACGTTCGTTTCATTAGCCATGTCTGGACGAGATCTTCACTGACTGTAGACGCGCCCGGCATGGGCTAAATTGGCTTTTCGCCTGAACTGGCTATAGTCTGGCGCAGTTTTGCCGATAAGTAGAAGAAGAGATTTTTTAACTTCCGAATATGACCTTGAACCCGACTCAGTAAGTACTTTCTACCTATGGCTAAAATTATCGGCATCATCGTCGTATTCGCGAGCGTGCTCGGCGGATACGTGCTCTCCCACGGCAAAATTGCCGCCTTGATCCAGCCCTTCGAGGTGATGATCATCGGTGGTGCGGCCCTCGGTGCATTCCTCCAGGCCAACCCCGGTTACATGACGATGCACGTGCTCAAGAAATCCCTGAGCATGTTCAGTTCGCGTTTCAGCCACACGTTCTATCTGGAAGTGCTGGGCCTGATCTACGAGATCCTCAACAAGAGTCGCCGCGAAGGCATGATGGCCATCGAGGGCGACATCGAAGACGCCGCCGCGAGCCCGATTTTCGCCAAGTACCCGGCCGTGCTCAAAGACGAGCGCATGACCGCGTTCATCTGCGATTACCTGCGCATCATGTCGTCCGGCAACATGGCGCCGCACGAACTGGAGGGGCTGTTCGACATGGAACTCTACAGCCTCAAGGAAGACCTCGAGCATCCATCCCATGCGGTGAACGGCATCGCCGACGCCATGCCCGGTTTCGGTATCGTCGCGGCGGTACTGGGTATCGTGGTGACCATGGCCTCGCTGGGTGAAGGCGATCAGAAATCCATCGGTCTGCACGTCGGCGCGGCACTGGTCGGTACCTTCTTCGGTATTCTCGCGGCCTATGGCTTCTTCGGTCCGTTGGCGCACTCCCTGGCCCACGATGCCAAGGAAGAACTGAACGTCTACGAAGCCATCAAGGCCTCGCTGGTCGCTTCGGCTTCCGGCATGCCGCCATCGCTGGCCGTGGAGTTCGGGCGCAAGGTTCTGTATCCGGCGCACCGTCCAAGCTTTGCCGAGCTGGAACAAGCGGTTCGCGGTCGCTAAGAAATGGAAAATAATCAGCCGATTATCATCAAGCGCGTCAAGCGCATAGCCGGCGGGCATCACGGCGGGGCGTGGAAGATCGCCTTCGCCGACTTCGCCACGGCGATGATGGCGTTCTTCCTGGTGCTGTGGCTGCTGTCCACCGCCACACCGGAGCAGAAGATCGCCATCGCCGGTTACTTCAAGGATCCGGTCGGCTTTTCCGAAAGCGGCACGCCGTACATCATCGACCTGGGCGGTACGCCGACCCTGGCCCCGGAAAATACCCTCAACCCTGAGGTGAAGTCGCAGCCGCAACCGGACAAGGTCACGGTCGATACCGAACAGGTTGAAGGCATGGCCGAGCAGGTCGAGAAGGAGCGTCTGGAGCTGTTGCTGCAAGAACTGCAGAACAAGGTCGACGAGAACCCGCAGCTGCAGAAGTTCAAGGATCAGATCCTCTTCGAGATCACCCCGAACGGCTTGCGCATCCAGATCATGGACGCCGAGAACCGGCCGATGTTCGACTCGGGTTCTGCACGCTTGAAGCCGTACTTCGAAGACATCCTGCTGGCCATGGCCGACACCATCAAGGCAGTGCCGAACAAGATCAGCATCAGCGGCCACACCGACGCCAAGCCGTACACCGGCACCGGTGATTTCGGTAACTGGGAGCTCTCGGCCAACCGCGCCAACGCCGCGCGGCGTGCGCTGGTGGCGGGCAGCTATCCGGACGGGCAAGTGGCGCGGGTCGTCGGTTATGCCTCGTCGGCGCTGTTCGACAAGGAGAACCCGTTCAACCCGGTCAACCGCCGTATCGACATCGTGGTGCTGACCAAGAAGGCGCAAGCGGCCATCGAAGGCTCGCAAGGCGCCGACCCGGCCAAGCCCGCAATAGAAGGGGAGAGCGGCGCCGCGCCGGCGACGTCAGTCGACCCGAACGCGCTGCCGGCGGATCAGCAACCGGTGCCGGCGCATGAGCTGCGCGAACGGCTGAACCTGTTCGACGACGCGGCACCGAAACCGGCCGGGCCGGGGACTGCGCCGCCGCCAGCCACTGCACCGGCTCCCGCGCCCAAGCAGTGATTCACAAAAAGCCACGGTCACCGTGGCTTTTTTGTTTCTGCCTGCGTCGCAATGACCAGTCGCAGTTTTCGCAATCACGGAAGATCAGTTATGGAAAGACTCAAAGCCTATTTTCAGCGGCACGGTAACGCACCCTTCAAGTTCGGTGAGGGGCGAGTCAGTGGCTATATTTCCGCCACCCTCGGGCTATTGAGTCTGTTGGCGGTGTTCTGCTTCCTGTTTCCCGAGTGGCTGACCACAGCCGAACTGCGCAAGGTCTATGACGAGCAGTTCGCGCGCACCACGCTGTTGCTCGGTCTGGTGCTGTCGTTCAGTCTCGGCACCCTGAATATCCTGCTCAACAAACGCAAGCGCTTGGGGATTACTGGTCTGGTTGCATCAGGGCTGGCGGTGTTCCTCGGTGGCACCAATGTCCAGGTCAGTTCGATCGGACAGACGCCTTACTCGCTGGGTCTGGACTGGTTTGTTTTGGCGCTGCTGGTGTCGGCGATCGTGTTTATTCCTCTGGAAAAGCTCTATTCCAAGGATCCCGAGCAAAACATCCTGCGCCCGCACTGGCGCACCGACCTGACCTACTTTTTCGTCAGCCACATGCTGGTGCAGTTCATCCTGATCTTCATCACCGCCTCTTCAAGCTATATCGCCGGTTGGGCGGTGTCGCCTGGCTTGCAGGCAAGTGTGCAAAGCCTGCCGCTCGTTGTGCAGTTTCTGCTGGCGATCCTGGTCGCCGATCTCGGTCAGTATTGGCTGCACCGGCTCTACCATGTGGTGCCATGGCTGTGGCGCATACACGCGGTGCATCACTCCAGCACGCACATGGATTGGCTCGCCGGTTCGCGCGTGCACTTCATTGAAATCCTGCTGACCCGCACTGGCGTGCTGGTGCCGTTGATGCTGCTGGGCTTCGCACCACAAGCGCTGAATGCCTATGTGATTCTGGTTGGTGTTCAGGCGGTACTGGCCCACGCCAACGTGCGGATCAACGGCGGCTGGCTGAACTACCTGATCGTGCTGCCGCGCTACCACCATTGGCACCATGCGCGGCACAAGGATTACATCTACAAGAACTATGCGATCCACACGCCGCTGGTGGACATGCTGTTCGGTACGTTCAAGCTGCCGCCGAAAGAATGGCCGGTACGTTACGGCGTGTTCGGCAAGGAACTGCCGGGCGGGATCGTGCGCCAGCATCTGTATGCGTTTCGCAAGCCTGAGCCGAAGTAGGGCAGGTGGACACAAAGAGCCCCGAATGTTCGGGGCTTTTTGTATCCGGTGGGGTTAGAAGCCGCGCCGAATCCGGTTCTTCAACCCCTCGTGGAACATCTCGGCATTGATCTTGTTGGCGCTGCGCGTCGATTGATCGCCGCTCACCGAGTCGAGCGTCATTGAGCGCTTGATCGTCCCTTCGCTGCGATAAGCCTCGATGAAGAAATCCACATCGGTCGGTGTACTCAGTTTCGGCCACTTGTCCAGATAGGCCGGCAATTGCGTGGGGCCGGTCTTGAACGAGCAGATCCGCCGATTGCTGATCGTCGCTTCGCCGATTTCGAACGGGACCCACCACGACAACGCGGTTTTCTCTGATACCACCGCCAGCAAGTGCGTGCACTCGGTGATGTTGCGCGTGATGACCCCGGTGATGTCGTCGGTGGTCTGCGATTCCGGGTCGAGCACGTCGAGGTAGGTCTTGATGTTGGCCTGCATCAATTGGGTATTGATGGCCATGGCCTGTGGACGATCCATGTGGCGGTAGCTGATGAATACGGGCATCAGAAATGTCCTTTTATGGCGAGTTCTCGGTAGTAAGCACCTAGGGCGGTGAGGCGGCAGCCGGTGGAATTCAGGGCGGCGTAGTACATGTGCTCGGCATCCACAGGCTCGATCAGGCTGTGGCGATTGCACATTTGCAGTTGCTTGAAGATGTCGCCGTGCTCGGGGTCGAACAGCGCTTCGGTGGGCTCGTAGCTGGGATCGAGTCTGAACACGAAGCTCGGCTCCGGGAACCAGTCCTTGAGTTTGCGCAGGGTCTCTTCGGCAATCAGCGGCGCGACCTCGCGCAGCGGCACAAACTGCGAGACATTGGTCTTGAATACCGGACGCTGCTCCCAAGCCCCCAGCGCATTGTCGACAAACGAGTAAACGCTACCGGGGGTGACCTTGCCGAGTACGTTGGCAGCGCCACCGTGCAGCGCTTGCAGCAACAGATCGGTGAAGATTCCGTGGCCGCGACTTTCCAGGGCGTACTGTTCTTTTTTGCAGGCCGTGAGAATGGTCACGCCTTCGCCGATCACACTGCTGCCGCCACGCAGGTTGCGCATGGCCCCTGCTGCGCCGGCCTGGCAGCAATCGAGAATGATGATTTTGTTCTTGATGTGCGGGGCCTTGTCCGCCCATTCCAGAATGTCGCTGATGCGGATACCGTCTCCCTCAGGTTGATAGTCCTGGGGAATCAGTAGTCCTTCGTCAATGCTGGTGTCGAACTGCCCATGACCGGCGAAGTACAGCAGTGCCACGTCACAGTCGCCTGAGAACAGGCTCTGAATCTGCTGTTTCATGTGGTTGAGCGTGAGTTTTTCTTCGGCTGAAGTCAGCACTTTGCTGCTGAAGTTCGGTCGCCCGTTGGCGTGACGCTCCAGCACCGAAGCCATGGCCATTGCGTCGTTGTTACAGCCGCTCAAGGGCGAGACGTAGTCGTAGTGGTTGATGCCGATAAACAGTCCTTTGCGCATGGTTACACCGCCGTGTGCTGACGGATTGCACCGATGATGCTGTTGGTGTTCCACGCGCATTCGGCATGCGCCGCTTCACGCACCACGGCGGAAATACGCTCGGCGCCGAACGGCTTGATCGCGATGATCACCTTGCCCATGCGCTTGGCGATCTCGATTTCCTTGTTGATCCACTTGCTGTAGGTCGAATACATCCCGGCCATGATCAGCACCGCCGAGCAAGGGCGAATCTTGTTTTCGATGGCTTCTTCGAGCTGCTTGTCGGTCTGCGCGCCCAGGATCGGATTGTGCGGCGGCACGGAAAAATTCTTGAAACTGAAATCCGGTTTGGCGCCGAGCAGGCGTACCAGATTGTCGTGAGCGTGGGCGTAGTTCCACGAATGGCTGATGAACAGGTGATAGGTTTGCATGGGCTTCCTCGGAGGTCGCGAAAGTGCGAAGGAGGACCCCAATCTAGGCATCTGGCGCGAGCCTACAAGGGCTGGGCGGTGAAAGAGAAATGTCCTGCAAGCAGGCGTGGGTGGGTCTGTCAGAAAGGTCTGATGTTTAATTGAGTCGGGGAGGTGTCAGGCGCGATCCGACATCCGGCAGCCCTCGGGCGAGGTGCTGCCGGAGCGGATGTTTAGTAGCCGTTTTCCGGCAGGCTGGCGATGATCGAGCGGTAGCTGTTCATACGTTGCTGCTGCACGCGGCCATCTTCCAGGGCCTTGAGCAGTGCACAGCCCGGTTCGCGGTCGTGTTTGCAGTCGCGGAAGCGGCAGGTGCCGAGCAGATCATCGAACTCGATGAAACCGGCTTCGACGTCGGCGCGGCTGACGTGGCCCAGGCCGAACTCACGGATACCCGGGGAGTCGATCAGCTCACCGCCACCGGGGAAGTGGAACAGGCGCGCGGTGGTCGTCGTGTGCGTGCCCTGGCCGGACAGCTCGGACAACGGCCCGACGCGGGTTTCGACTTCCGGCAGCAGGCTGTTGACCAGCGACGACTTGCCGACACCGGACTGGCCGACGAACACACTGATGCGCCCGTCGAGCTGCTTCTGCAACTGCTCCATGCCGTTGCCGTGATGCGCCGAGACTTCCAGCACCGGATAACCCAGCGTGCGGTACACCGCCAGCAGCGCATTGAGCGCCGGAGCGTTTTGCTCGTCGATCAGGTCGAACTTGTTCAGCAGCAGCAACGGGCGGATGCCGGCGTGTTCGGCGGCGACCAGATAGCGGTCGATCAGGTTGGCGTGCGGCTCAGGCAGTGGCGCGAAGACGATGACGATCATGTCGACGTTGGCCGCTACGGGTTTGAGCTGACCACGGCTGTCCGGACGGCACAGTTCGGTGGTGCGCGGCAGTTGCGCGACGATCACCCCGATGCCCTGATTGCCGGCGCGCCAGACGACGGTGTCGCCGGTCACCAGTGCTGGCAGGTTGGCGCGCAAGTGGCAGCGGAACACCTGGCCGGCCTGATCGCCGTCAACAGCTTCGACCTCGACCTGCACACCGAAGTGGGCGATCACCAGGCCGGTTTGTTCCGGGCCCAGGTCGCCGCCCTCCAGGGCTTCGACCGCCGAGGACTCGCGTTTGGCGGCACGTGCGGCGCGCTCGCCCTGAATCTTTTCGATGCGCCAGTTTTGACGACGATTGAGTTGGCGTTTGGCCATGGGTGTTCCGTCTGAAGAATGCAGCGATTAGGTAAAACGGCAGCGAGTTTAGCACGCCCGGGCACCGGCCTAGGCTAAACTGCGCAGCATTGCCTAGGAGCCCGAATATGCAAAACCCGCAGAACCTGATCTGGATCGACTTGGAAATGACCGGTCTGGATCCGGAAAACGACGTCATCATCGAAATGGCCACCATCGTCACCGACAGCGACCTGAACACCTTGGCCGAAGGCCCGGTGATCGCCATTCACCACAGTGATGAAGTGCTCGCTCGCATGGACGAGTGGAACACCCGCACCCACGGCAACTCAGGCCTGACCCAGCGCGTGCGCGACAGCCGTATCAGCATGGCCGAAGCCGAGGCCGAAACCATCGCCTTCCTGGAAAAGTGGGTGCCGAAGGGCAAGTCGCCGATCTGCGGCAACAGCATCTGCCAGGACCGCCGCTTCCTTTATACGCACATGAAAGGGCTGGAAAGCTACTTCCACTACCGCAACCTCGACGTGTCGACGCTCAAGGAGCTGGCCGCGCGCTGGGCGCCGGACGTGCGCGACAGCTTCAAGAAGGGCAGCACCCACCTGGCGCTGGATGACATCCGCGAATCGATCGCCGAGCTGCAGCACTACCGCAAGCACTTCATCAAGTTCTGATTGAGCGGTGTCTGCACTGACGTCTTCGCGAGCAAGCCCGCTCCCACAATTTGGAATGCGTTGTCTGTGGGAGCGGGCTTGCTCGCGAAGAGGGCGTCAGAGTCACCGGAAGATTCAAGTCAGACATGCATCCCCGAGCGCGCCCCCTTCTGGTGCGGCGCTGAAATGGCTAGACTGCGCGCCTTCCTGCCAGGACCGCCGCCATGTTGCTGATGCTCTATCTGATCGCCATTACCGCTGAAGCCATGACTGGCGCGCTGTCTGCCGGACGGCGCGGCATGGACTGGTTCGGTGTGGTGCTGATCGCCTGCGTCACCGCGCTGGGTGGCGGTTCGGTGCGCGACGTGTTGCTCGGGCATTACCCGCTGACTTGGGTCAAACACCCGGAATACCTGGTGCTGACCTCGGCAGCAGCGATGCTCACCGTGTTCACCGCCCGCTGGATGCGTCACTTGCGTTCGCTGTTTCTGGTGCTTGATGCGGTCGGCCTGGTGGCCTTCACCCTGATCGGCTGCATGACCGCACTGGAAATGGGCCACGGCATGCTGGTGGCTTCGGTCAGCGGCGTGATCACCGGGGTGTTCGGCGGCATCCTGCGCGACATCTTCTGCAACGACATCCCGCTGATCTTCCGCCGTGAGCTGTACGCCAGCGTCTCGTTCGCGGCGGCGTGGTGCTACATGCTCTGCCTGTACCTGAATGTGCCGAGCGAGCAGGCAATCCTGATCACCTTGTTCGGCGGCTTCCTGTTACGGCTGCTGGCGATCCGGTTCCACTGGGAAATGCCCAAGTTCGTCTATAACGACGCACCTTGACGTCACGCTGGCGGGCGCGTGGAAATATTCTGTTGGGAATGTTGCATAGATGTCGCGCCTCTAAATAGGGTAAAAAATAAAGCCTAAAGGGGGTATTTTGTTCTGAAATACCCTATTTGAGTCTTTTTACCTCATTTAGAAGGCTGCCTGAATCATGCATTCACTCACCCCGGAATTTCTTGACGCCTTGCGCTTCGACGGTCTTCAGATTGCGACGCTTCGTGCATTGGGGGAGTTTCGGGGTAAGCAACAACTGTTCGTTGCTCAATCGCCGCAGGTCCTCCAGGGGCTTACGCAGATAGCCGTAATTGAATCCACGGAGTCATCTAACCGACTGGAGGGTGTAACTGTCGCGCCAGCGCGATTGAAGTCACTGATGAGCAAAAACGCTGACCCCAAAAGCCGATCCGAACAGGAAATTGCTGGCTATCGGGACGCTCTGTCACTCATCCATGAATCTGCCGATGGAATGCCATTTTCCGAAGGTGTTCTTAGACAGTTACATAGTCTTCTTTACCGCTATCTACCTCAGGATGGTGGTGAATGGAAGGCGATGAACAACGACATCATTGAGCGCCATGCCGATGGTTCATCGCGGATTCGCTTCCAACCTATTCCTGCTCATATGACCCCTGTTGCGGTGACTGAAACCCTGGCGTATTACCACCGGGCGCTGGCATTGAATCTAGCTGACCCTCTGGTTTTGGTGCCGCTTACGGTCCTCGACTTCCTTTGCATACACCCCTTCTCTGACGGCAATGGTCGCGTCGCTCGTCTGCTGACATTGCTGCTGCTCTATCAATTTGATTACAGAGTCGGGCGATTTATCAGTCTTGAACGGATATTCGAGGAATCAAAGGAGGGCTATTACGCAACGCTTGAGCTGAGTTCTCAGGGGTGGCACGGGGGTACGCATGATGTTCGGCCATGGATGGATTATTTTTGGGGGGCAATGCTTAGAGCGTACAAAGAGTTCGAGGAGCGAGTGGGCACGATAGAGAAGCGTCGAGGGGGTAAAAGCGATCGAATCAGAGACGAAGCCTTGAGGCGAGTCCTCCCTTTTTCCATCTCGGAAATTGAAGAGTCCTGTCCGGGAGTCAGTCGCGACACAGTGCGCCTGGTTTTACGATCACTGAAAGCAGAAGGGCTGATTGAGCCGACAGGTAAGGGGCGTACAGCCAAGTGGAGAAAACCGGCATAGCCTCAAGTACGGCGTTCGGCGTGTTGTTTCAGCGCCCACTCGACATGTTCACGCACCAGCTCTGACGGGTAGTCACGGCGCGCCTTCAAGGCTTCCAGCACCGGAATGCTCGACGGCGCATTGCCCAGGCCCACGGCCAGATTGCGCAACCAGCGCTCGTAACCGGCGCGGCGCAGCGGCGAGCCTTCGGTGCTGCTGAGAAACTTGTCCTCGTCCCACAGGAACAGTTCGGCCAGTTCGGCGTTGTCGAGGTTGTGTCGTGGCTTGAAGTCGCTTTCTCCGGAAGGTTTGGCGAAGCGGTTCCACGGGCAGACGATCTGGCAGTCGTCGCAGCCGAACACCCGGTTGCCGATCAACGGGCGCAGGTCTTCGGGGATCGCGTTTTTCAGTTCGATGGTCAGGTAAGAGATGCAGCGCCGGGCGTCCAGCACATACGGACCGACGAACGCGCTGGTCGGGCAGATGTCCAGGCACGCCGTGCAGCGGCCGCAATGTTCGGTGCTGTGTGGTTCGTCCACCGGTAGCGGCAGATCGACGAACAGTTCGCTCAAGAAGAAATAGCTGCCGGCCTTGCGGTTCAACACCAGAGTATTTTTGCCGATCCAGCCCAGTCCGGCCTGTTCGGCGATGGCTTTTTCCAGCACCGGGGCGCTGTCGACGAACGCGCGGAAACCGAACGGGCCGATCTCGGCCTGAATCTTGTCGGCCAGTTGTTGCACGCGTTTACGGATCAATTTGTGGTAATCGCGGCCCAAGGCATAACGCGAGACGTAGGCTTTTTCCGGTTGCGCGAGCATTTGTGCCATTTGCGTGTCGCCGGGCAGGTAGTCCATGCGTAGCGAAACCACGCGCAACGTGCCCGGCACCAGCTCTTCGGGATGCGAGCGTTTGCTGCCATGGGCACCCATGTAGTCCATTTCGCCGTGGTAGCCGGCGGCGAGCCAGCGCTCCAGGTGCTGCTCATGCTCGGCCAGGTCCAGACCGCTGATGCCGACTTGCTGGAAGCCCAGCTCGCGGCCCCAATCCTTGATCGATTGGGCGAGGGTGGGCAGATCTGTGGTGATGGCGGACATGAGGCGAGAGAAACCGGAGCTGAGGTGCGTATAATTCTGCCAGACATCGGAGCCCGAAGACGCATGCCGCACACGAAAGATGAATTACCCGACGCGCTGTACGCTGCCGCCCAGGTGCGTGCACTCGACGCGCGGCTGATTGCCGCCGGCACGCCGGGCTTCGAATTGATGCAGCGCGCAGCGTATGCGTGCTGGCGCGCGCTGGTGCGGCGCTGGCCTGCAGCGACTGAGCTGACCGTGCTCGCCGGGCATGGCAACAACGCCGGTGACGGCTATTTGCTGGCCGTGCTGGCGCAGCGCGCCGGTTGGGCGGTACGGGTGCTGGCGGTCGGTGAGCCGCAGCGTTTGCAGGGCGACGCGGCGCTGGCGCACGCCGAGGCGCT
This sequence comes from Pseudomonas sp. P8_229, assembly GCF_034008635.1. Classification (NCBI taxonomy): domain Bacteria; kingdom Pseudomonadati; phylum Pseudomonadota; class Gammaproteobacteria; order Pseudomonadales; family Pseudomonadaceae; genus Pseudomonas; species Pseudomonas sp. P8_229. The sequence goes on from NZ_CP125378.1 coordinate 3,574,720, forward strand.
GGCCGAGGGTGTCGCGATGCAGAGCTGGAGCGCCCAGACCGAGTTGCGTGGCGTTGTCCTTGATGCGCTGCTCGGCACTGGCTTGAGTGGCGAGGTGCGCGAGCCCTGTGCCGCGGCCATTGCTGCGATCAACGCCACTGGCCTGCCGGTGGTGGCGGTGGATATTCCTTCCGGATTGTGTGCCGACACCGGGCGAGTGCTGGGTCTCGCGGTGCGCGCAGACCTCACGGTGACTTTCATCGGTCTGAAGCTGGGGCTGTTCACCGGTGACGCGGCAGATTGTGTCGGTGAACTGGTGTTCAACGATCTGCAGGCCGGCGCTGAAACCTATGCTGATATTCCGCTCGCGGCTCGCCGGCTCAACGCGGCTAATCTGCCGCGTCTGCCCGCGAGGGCGCCGACCTCCCACAAGGGCCGCTTCGGTCATGTGCTGTTGATTGGCGGCGACCATGGCTTTGGTGGGGCGATCCTGCTCAGTACCGAAATCGCCTTGCGCAGCGGCGCGGGCATGGTGTCGCTGGCGACACGCCCGGAACATATCCCCGCTGCGCTGACCCGCGTACCGGAAGCCATGGCGCTGGGTACTTCATCGGCCAATCAGTTGATGGGTTTGCTGGAGAAAGTCTCGGTGCTGGTCGTCGGGCCGGGGCTGGGACAGGCGAGTTGGGGGCGGGCGTTATTGTCGGCCGCAGCGAATGCGGCGCTGCCACAGGTGTGGGACGCCGATGCATTGAATCTGCTGGCCGGCGGTATTGTCAGTCTGCCCAAGGATTGCGTGATCACCCCGCACCCGGGCGAGGCAGCGCGTCTGCTGGGGATCAGTACTGCCCAGGTGCAGGCCGATCGTCTGGCAGCAGCGCATGCGCTGAGCAAGAAATACTTGGCTGTTGTCGTGCTCAAAGGCGCCGGCAGCCTGATCGCCCATCCCGACGGTCGCCTGGCACTGTGTCATCAGGGCCATCCGGCCATGGCCACTGCGGGCCTTGGCGATGTACTCGCGGGGTTGACCGGCGCATTGCTGGTTCAGGGCATGGACGGCTTCGATGCCGCGTGCCTGGCAGTCTGGCTGCACGCCAATGCCGGCGCGCAACAAGGTAAATTCGGCCGTGGGCTGGCGGCCAGTGATCTGATTCCAGTCATTCGTCAGTTGTTGGAGGAGCATGCACCGTGTCTGAAGTAACCCTGTACCTGGCCGATGAACAGGCCATGAGCGACTTTGGCGCACGGATTGCCCACGTTACCCAGGGCCATGGCCTGATTTTTCTCGAAGGTAACCTGGGCATGGGCAAGACCACCCTGTCGCGGGGCATCATTCGTGGTCTGGGGCATGTCGGCGCGGTGAAAAGTCCGACCTTCACCCTGGTCGAACCCTACGAGATCGGCGATGTACGCGCCTTCCACTTCGACCTGTATCGTCTGGTCGATCCAGAGGAACTGGAGTTTCTTGGCATCCGCGACTATTTCGAAGACGATGCTCTGTGTCTGATCGAGTGGCCCGATAAAGGTGCAGGCTTTTTGCCAAAGCCTGACCTGACCATTACCATTAGCCCGCAAGACAGCGGGCGTTCGCTGAAAATTTTATCCCAGGGCTCGCGCGGCGAGACCTGGTGTGCCGCTTTGGCATTGGAATCCAATTAAATGATGGGGTTAGGTATGCGCTTTCGCGCGTTGGTGGCTGCCGCAGGACTGATGTTGATGGCAGTGGCCGTCAGCGCTGTGGCCGACACAAAGGTCAACAGCGTGCGCCTGTGGCGGGCGCCGGATAACACGCGACTGGTCTTCGACCTGAGCGGCCCGGTGCAGCACAGCGTCTTCACCCTGACTGCACCGGATCGGCTGGTGATCGACATCAATGGCGCCACTTTGGGTGCGCCGCTGAAGGTATCGACTGCCAACACGCCGATCACCGCGATGCGCTCGGCCCAGCGCACGCCGACCGACCTGCGGGTGGTCATCGACCTGAAAAAAGCCGTTACCCCGAAAAGCTTCTCGCTGGCGCCGAACGCGCAATACGGCAACCGTCTGGTGGTCGACTTGTTCGACAACCCGGCCGATGCCGCTCCGCCGCCTGCGCCGACGCCACAAGTGGCGACGGTACCAGCGGTGCCGGTCACCCCTGCGGAACCTGCCATCAAGTTGCCGCCAGCCCCGGCCGGCAAACGCGACATCATTGTGGTGATCGACGCCGGCCACGGCGGCGAAGACCCGGGTGCATCCGGCTCACGCGGTCAGCGTGAAAAAGACGTGGTACTGCAGATCGCTCGTGAACTGCAGCGTCAGGTCAACGGCATGAAAGGCTTCCGCGCCGAGCTGACCCGTACCGGCGACTACTTCATCCCGTTGCGCGGTCGTACTGAAATTGCGCGCAAGAAGGGCGCAGACCTGTTCGTCTCGATCCACGCCGATGCCGCGCCGTCTGCTGCAGCCTTCGGTGCCTCGGTGTTTGCCTTGTCCGATCGCGGTGCCACGTCGGAGACCGCACGTTGGCTGGCCGACAGTGAAAACCGTTCCGACCTGATTGGCGGTGCCGGCAACGTCAGCCTCGACGACAAGGACCGCATGCTCGCCGGTGTACTGCTCGACCTGTCGATGACCGCGTCGCTGACCTCCAGCCTCAACGTCGGCCAGAAAGTCCTGACCAACATCGGTCGCGTGACGCCACTGCACAAGCAGCGTGTGGAACAGGCCGGGTTCATGGTGCTGAAATCGCCGGACATCCCATCGATCCTCGTTGAAACCGGATTTATCTCCAACGCCAACGAAGCGAACAAGCTCTCGGCCTCGAGCCACCAGCAGGCGCTGGCCCGTTCGATCAGCAGCGGCGTGCGCCAGTTCTTCCAGCAAAACCCGCCACCGGGCACTTACATTGCCTGGCTGCGTGACTCCGGCAAGATCGCCCAGGGCCCGCGTGATCACCGCGTGAGTCCGGGCGAGACGCTGGCGATGATTGCGGTGCGTTATCAGGTGTCGCCCGCGACCCTGCGCAGTGCCAACAATCTCAGCAGCGATGAGCTGAAAATCGGTCAGCACCTGACCATTCCTGGCACCGAACTGGCGTCCAAAGAATGAATCAGCTGTTGAACGCCGCACGCATCGAACTGCTCAGCCCACGGCTGGCGAACCAGATCGCCGCCGGTGAGGTGGTTGAACGTCCGGCGTCGGTGATCAAGGAACTGCTGGAGAACAGCCTCGACTCCGGTGCCAAGCGCATCGATGTCGATGTCGAGCAGGGCGGCGTCAAGCTGCTGCGGGTGCGTGACGACGGTAGCGGCATTTCTGCTGACGACTTGCCGCTGGCGCTGGCCCGTCACGCCACCAGCAAGATCCGCAACCTCGAAGACCTCGAGCAGGTGATGAGCCTCGGTTTTCGCGGTGAAGCACTGGCGTCGATCAGCTCCGTGGCGCGCCTGACCCTGACCTCGCGCACCCGCGATGCCGATCAGGCCTGGCAGGTGGAGACCGAAGGCCGCGACATGGCGCCTCGTGTTCAGCCGGCGGCGCATCCGGTAGGTACATCGGTGGAAGTGCGCGACCTGTTCTTCAACACCCCGGCGCGACGCAAGTTTCTCAAGACCGAAAAAACCGAATTCGATCATCTGCAAGAAGTGATCAAGCGTCTGGCGCTCGCACGTTTCGACGTGGCTTTCCACCTGCGCCACAACGGCAAGACCATCCTCAGCCTGCACGAGGCCCACGATGATGCGGCCCGCGCTCGGCGTGTGGCGGCAATCTGCGGCTCGGGCTTCCTGGAGCAGGCACTGCCGATCGAGATCGAGCGTAATGGCCTGCACCTGTGGGGCTGGGTCGGCTTGCCGACCTTCAACCGCAGTCAGGCGGATTTGCAGTATTTCTTTGTGAATGGCCGTGCGGTACGCGACAAACTGGTGGCCCACGCGGTGCGCCAGGCCTATCGCGACGTGCTGTTCAATGGTCGCCATCCGACCTTCGCGCTGTTTTTCGAGGTCGATCCGGCGGCGGTCGACGTCAACGTGCACCCGACCAAACACGAAGTGCGCTTCCGTGACGGGCGCATGGTGCATGACTTCCTTTATGGCACGCTGCATCGTGCGCTGGGCGATGTGCGCCCAGAGGATCAGTTGGCCGGTTCAGTGACGACTGCTGTCGTCCGGCCAACGGGCCTCGATGCCGGTGAGTTCGGCCCGCAGGGTGAAATGCGTCTGGCGGCCAACGCGCTGCTGGAGCAGCCGCAGGCGCAGCCGGCGTTCAACACCTCGTCTGGCGCGAGTGCCGGCGGCGCTTATCAGTATCAGTACACGCCGCGGCCACAATCCGCGGTGCCGCCAGCCGCCGAGGCGCAGGCTGCCTACCGCGAGTTTTTCGCGCCGCTGCCTGAGGCCAATGCCAACGCGCTGCCGGCCGGCCAGGAAGACATTCCGCCGCTCGGTTACGCGCTGGCGCAGCTCAAGGGCATCTACATCTTGTCCGAGAACGCCCTGGGGCTGGTGCTGGTGGACATGCACGCCGCTCACGAGCGGATCATGTATGAACGACTGAAGATTGCCATGGCCAGTGAAGGCCTGAGCGGCCAGCCATTGCTGGTGCCAGAGTCGCTGGCAGTCAGTCAGCGTGAAGCCGATTGCGCCGAAGAGCATGCAGCGTGGTTCCAGCGCCTGGGCTTCGAGCTGCAGCGTCTGGGCCCGGAAACCCTGGCGATCCGGCAGATTCCGGCGCTGCTCAAACAGGCCGAGGCCAACCGTCTGGTGGGTGATGTGCTGTCGGACCTGATGGAATACGGCACCAGCGACCGGATTCAGGCCCACCTGAACGAACTGCTCGGCACCATGGCCTGTCACGGCGCGATCCGCGCCAACCGGCGCCTGGCCTTGCCGGAAATGAACGGCCTGCTGCGTGACATGGAAAACACCGAGCGCAGCGGTCAATGCAACCATGGCCGACCGACCTGGACCCAATTGGGCCTGGACGATCTGGACAAACTGTTCCTGCGCGGTCGTTGATGAGCCAGCTTCCTCCAGCGATTTTCCTGATGGGCCCGACCGCTGCGGGCAAGACCGACCTGGCCATCGAGCTGACCAAGGTGCTGCCGTGCGAGCTGATCAGTGTCGATTCGGCGCTGGTCTATCGCGGCATGGACATTGGCACCGCCAAGCCATCGAAAGAACTGCTGGCCGAATTCCCGCATCGCCTGATCGACATTCTTGATCCGGCAGAGGCCTATTCCGCCGCCGATTTCCGCCGCGATGCCCTGCAAGCCATGGCTGAAATCACCGCGCGCGGGAAAATTCCGCTGCTGGTGGGCGGCACGATGCTCTATTACAAGGCATTGGTCGAAGGTCTGGCGGACATGCCGGCGGCGGATCCCGAGGTTCGCGCGCAGATCGAAGAAGAAGCTGCACGCCTTGGCTGGCAAGCCCTGCACGAGCAATTGGCGGTGATCGACCCGGAGTCAGCGGCGCGCATTCACCCCAATGATCCACAACGTCTGAGTCGTGCGCTGGAGGTTTATCGGGTCAGTGGTCAGAGCATGACCGCCCTGCGTCAGCAACAATCTGCGCAAAGTACTGAAGCAGCCGCTTCGGGACGGCAACAATTGCCCTATACTGTCGCGAACTTGGCCATTGCTCCGGCAAATCGCCAGGTACTGCACGAGCGCATTAAACAAAGATTCACAAATATGCTGGAACAGGGGTTCATCGACGAGGTCGTAGCCCTGCGTAAAAGAAGTGACCTGCATTCCGGGTTGCCGTCTATACGTGCGGTAGGCTACCGCCAAGTCTGGGACTACCTGAACGGCAAGCTGTCGTTAGCCGAAATGCAGGAACGCGGCATCATTGCCACGCGTCAATTGGCCAAGCGCCAGTTCACCTGGCTGCGCAGCTGGGATGATCTGCACTGGCTGGACAGTCTTGATTGCGACAATCTGCCACGCGCCTTGAAATACCTTGGGACCATCTCCATATTGAGCTGAGTCCTTGCAATTGCCGTCTATCCTTGGGGGTGTGGCGGCCAAAGCCATCTGAATTACCTATTTTTATTATTGAATCCTTAAAGGAGTGCGGCACATGTCAAAAGGGCATTCGCTACAAGACCCTTACTTGAATACTTTACGTAAAGAGAAAGTTGGGGTTTCCATCTACCTGGTCAACGGTATCAAACTGCAGGGCACGATCGAGTCGTTCGACCAGTTCGTTATCCTGCTGAAAAACACCGTGAGCCAGATGGTTTACAAACACGCTATCTCTACAGTCGTGCCAGTACGTCCAATTCGTCTGCCTAGCGCAACCGAATCCGATGCAGGTGACGCTGAGCCAGGTAACGCCTGATAGGAGTCTCCTTTGTTCTTTGAGCGCCACGGTGGTGGTGAGCGAGTGATCCTCGTTCACTTGGATGGTCAGGACCCTGAGGCGCGCGAAGATCCGCAGGAGTTTCAGGAATTGGCTAATTCGGCGGGCGCCGAGACCGTTGCGTTTTTTAACGTACCGCGTCATCGGCCAACCGCCAAATTCCTGATCGGCAGCGGCAAGGTCGAGGAACTGCGCGACCTGGTCAAGGCTGAAGAAGCCGATCTGGTGATTTTCAATCACATTCTCACGCCCAGTCAGGAACGTAACCTCGAACGTGTTTTCGAGTGTCGCGTGATCGACCGCACCGGCCTGATTCTCGATATTTTCGCCCAGCGCGCCCGTACCCATGAAGGCAAGCTCCAGGTAGAACTGGCCCAGCTTGACCACATGAGCACCCGCCTGGTTCGCGGCTGGACTCACCTTGAACGTCAGGGTGGCGGTATCGGCATGCGCGGTCCGGGTGAAACCCAGCTCGAAACCGACCGCCGTCTGCTGCGGGTTCGCCTGCGCCAGATCAAGGGCCGACTGGAAAAAGTACGCAGCCAGCGCGAGCAATCGCGACGCGGCCGCTCGCGTGCGGATATCCCTACCGTATCCCTGGTGGGTTATACCAACGCCGGCAAGTCCACGCTGTTCAATAACGTGACCAAGTCCGAGGTGTACGCGGCTGACCAGTTGTTCGCGACGCTGGACCCGACCTTGCGCCGTCTGGAACTGGACGACCTGGGGCCGATTGTTCTCGCGGACACCGTAGGTTTCATTCGCCACTTGCCGCACAAGCTGGTCGAGGCATTTCGGTCTACGCTCGAAGAGTCGAGCAACTCCGACCTGCTGTTGCACGTGATCGATGCGGCCGAGCCGGATCGCATGTTGCAGATCGAGCAGGTGATGGTGGTGCTGGGGGAGATCGGGGCTCAGGACTTGCCGATCCTGGAGGTATACAACAAACTCGATTTGCTTGAAGGCGTTGAGCCACAGATCCAGCGCGATGCCGATGGCAAGCCGCAACGGGTCTGGTTGTCGGCGCGTGATGGCACGGGTCTGGAATTGCTTGAACAAGCCATTGCCGAGTTGCTGGGCAGTGATTTGTTCGTGGGGACATTGCGCTTGCCGCAACGGTTCGCTCGACTGCGTGCGCAGTTCTTCGAACTCGGTGCGGTGCAGAAAGAAGAGCACGACGAAGAAGGCATCTGCCTGCTGGCCGTTCGTTTGCCCCGGGTCGAGTTGAATCGACTGGTAAGCCGCGAAGGATTGCAGCCGATGGAATTCATCGAGCAACACACTTTGCAATAAAAGCCTGGCAAAGCGGTTGTGCCGCAACGGCAGGCATTCTGTAGCATTGGTCGGCGCGCCGTGGGTGCGTCTTTGCTTTATCAGATGGAGAGCGCTATGGCTTGGAATGAGCCGGGTGGCAACTCGAATAATCAGGATCCTTGGGGTGGCAAGCGCCGCAATAACGGCGACCGCAAGGGGCCACCGGATCTCGACGAGGCCTTCCGAAAGCTGCAGGAAAGCCTGAACGGGTTGTTCGGTGGTGGTAAGAAACGCGGTGGTGATGACGGCGGTGGTTCGGGCAGGAGTGGTGGCGGCTTCGGCGGTCTGCTCGGCATCGGCCTCGTGGTGCTGGCGGCTGTCTGGCTGTACAGCGCGGTCTATGTAGTCGACGAGCAGGAGCAAGCCGTGGTGCTGCGCTTCGGCAAGTACTACGAGACAGTCGGCCCGGGCCTGAACATCTATTTCCCGCCGATCGACAAGAAGTACATGGAAAACGTCACGCGTGAGCGTGCGTACACCAAGCAGGGCCAGATGCTGACCGAAGACGAGAACATCGTCGAAGTGCCGCTGACCGTGCAGTACAAGATCACCAACCTGCAGGATTTCGTGCTGAACGTCGATCAGCCGGAAATCAGCCTGCAGCATGCGACCGACAGCGCCCTGCGCCACGTGGTGGGTTCGACCGCCATGGACCAGGTGCTGACCGAAGGTCGTGAATTGATGGCCAGCGAAATCAAGGAGCGTCTGCAACGCTTCCTCGATACCTATCGCACCGGTATCACCGTCACCCAGGTCAACGTACAGAACGCGGCAGCCCCGCGTGAAGTGCAGGAAGCCTTTGACGACGTGATCCGTGCCCGTGAAGACGAGCAGCGTTCGCGCAACCAGGCTGAAACCTACGCCAACGGCGTCGTGCCGGAAGCCCGTGGTCAGGCTCAGCGCATCCTCGAAGATGCCAATGGTTACCGTGACGAAACGATCTCGCGCGCCAAGGGTGAGGCCGACCGCTTCACCAAACTGGTTGCCGAGTATCGCAAGGCACCTGAAGTCACCCGCCAGCGTCTGTATCTGGACACCATGCAGGAAGTCTTCAGCAATACCAGCAAGGTACTCGTGACCGGCAACAAGAACGGCCAGAGCAACCTGCTTTACCTGCCGTTGGACAAGATGATTCAGAACAGCTCGGGTGGCAGCAATGCACCGGTGACCGGTTCGGCCGCTGCCAGCAACAACTCGGACGTCGCGCCGCATGTCACTGACTTGCCGCAGACACGCACAAGGGAGGCCCGCTGATGAGCAATAAATCGCTGATCGCCCTGATTGTTGGCGTCGTTGTGCTTCTGGTTGGCTGGAACTGCTTCTACATCGTGGCTCAGACCGAGCGCGCGGTGTTGCTGCAGTTCGGTCGTGTGGTTCAGGCTGATGTTCAGCCGGGTCTGCATGTGAAGGTTCCTTACGTTAACCAGGTGCGTAAATTTGACGCACGTCTGATGACGCTGGACGCACCGACACAGCGTTTCCTGACCCTGGAAAAGAAAGCCGTGATGGTCGATGCCTACGCCAAGTGGCGGGTGAAAGATGCCGAGCGCTTCTACACCGCGACCTCCGGCCTCAAGCAGATTGCCGATGAGCGTCTGTCCCGTCGTCTGGAATCGGGCCTGCGTGACCAGTTCGGCAAGCGCACCCTGCACGAAGTGGTGTCGGGTGAGCGTGATGCGCTGATGGCTGACATCACCGCGTCGCTGAACTCGATGGCTGAAAAAGAGCTGGGTATCGAAGTGGTCGATGTCCGGGTCAAGGCCATCGATCTGCCGAAGGAAGTGAACCGCAGCGTGTTCGAGCGTATGAGCACCGAGCGTGAGCGTGAAGCTCGCGAGCACCGCGCCAAGGGTAACGAGCTGGCCGAAGGCATCCGTGCCGACGCCGATCGTCAACGCCGCGTACTGCTGGCTGAAGCCTATCGTGAATCCGAAGAGGTTCGCGGTGACGGTGATGCCCAGGCTGCTGCGATCTACTCCAAGGCCTACGGTCAGGATCAGGAGTTCTACGGTTTCTACCGTAGCCTGCGTGCCTACCGTGAAAGCTTCGCGAACAAATCCGACGTCATGGTTCTCGACCCAAGCAGCGACTTCTTCCGTTATCTGGAAAAGTCCAAGCCTTGATGCAACGTTGACCTGAATCGCTCCGCCCGGCGGCTAAAACCTCGGGCGGGGTGATCCTTTGGGAAAACGTGTGTATGATGCGGCAGCCGGGAAATTCCCGGCTTTTTTGCGTCTGCACGTTTGATTGCTGTTTTTTGTTGCAGGCATCGGGTTGAATGGCCCGAGAGATTTTCGAGGAAAGTGATGGGCGAAGCCGGTAACAGGCCTTTCGCCGCGTCGTTCATGCGCGTGCGTTTTGAACGGGTCGGTCATTTTCTGCTTCACTCAAGGCTCGCCCGCAGGCTGGCCGCCCGGATCAAAGGGGAATGGCGTAATGGCAACGGTAGACCGCTGGCTGCTGCCAGATGGCATCGAAGAAGTACTGCCACCGGAAGCGGCGCGCATTGAAGTCGCGCGTCGTCAGGTGTTGGATCTGTTCCAGAGCTGGGGTTACGAGTTTGTCGTGACTCCCCATATCGAGTACCTGGAATCCCTGCTGACCGGTGCGGGCCAGGATCTGGATCTGCGTACCTTCAAGGTCATCGACCCGCAATCGGGCCGGCAGATGGGGTTCCGTGCCGACATCACGCCGCAAGTGGCGCGCATTGATGCGCACACCCTGCGTCGCGAAGGCCCGAGCCGTCTGTGCTACGCCGGCAGCGTACTGCATGCCCAGCCGCGTGCACTGTCGTCCTCGCGCAGCCCGATCCAGTTGGGCGCCGAGTTGTACGGCGACGCCAGCCCGAGCAGCGACGTTGAAGTGATCAGCCTGATGCTGGCCATGCTGCAACTGGCCGATGTGCCGGATGTGCACATGGACCTCGGTCATGTCGGCATCTACCGTGGTCTGGCGCGTGCTGCCGGTCTGTCCGGTGAAGTCGAGCAGCAGTTGTTCGACGCGTTGCAACGCAAGGCCATCGACGAGGTCATTACCTTGACCGAAGGCCTGCCGGCGGATTTGTCCGGCATGCTGCGGGCGCTGGTCGACCTGTGTGGCGGACGTGAAGTGCTGGCCGCCGCCCGTGAGCGTCTGGCCAATGCGCCGGCGCCAGTGTTGGCTGCGCTGGAAGACTTGCTGGCGATCGCCGAGCGTCTGTCGGCGCGTTTCCCGGATCTGCCGCTGTACTTCGATCTGGGTGAGTTGCGCGGCTACCACTACCACACCGGTGTGGTGTTTGCGGTGTTCGTACCGGGCGTGGGTCAGTCCATCGCTCAGGGCGGTCGTTATGATGATATTGGTGCCGACTTCGGTCGTGCCCGTCCGGCGACCGGCTTCTCTACCGATTTGAAAACCCTGGTGACCCTGGGGCGTGCTGAGATCGAGCTACCGTCTGGCGGTATCTGGATGCCTGACAGTACGGATGCGGCACTCTGGCAGCAGGTTTGCCAGTTGCGCAGTGAGGGTCAGCGTGTCGTTCAGGCGTTGCCTGGACAACCTTTGGCCGCCGCCCGTGATGCGGACTGCGACCGGCAATTGATTCAGCAGAACGGGCTTTGGCAAGTATCGCCACTGGCTTCTTGAGTTTTCCTGCCGGCCAACGCCGGCACCAAGTTTGCGCGAATGAGGACAAGTGTTATGGGTAAGAATGTCGTAGTCCTGGGCACCCAATGGGGTGATGAGGGCAAAGGCAAGATCGTTGATCTGCTGACCGAACATGCTGCCGCCGTAGTGCGCTACCAAGGTGGCCACAACGCTGGCCACACCCTGGTGATCGACGGCGAAAAAACCGTCTTGCACCTGATCCCGTCGGGCGTGCTGCGCGAAGGCGTGCAGTGCCTGATCGGCAACGGCGTGGTGGTTGCACCTGACGCCCTGCTGCGCGAGATCACCAAGCTGGAAGAGAAAGGCGTACCGGTGCGCGAGCGCCTGCGTATCAGCCCTTCCTGCCCGCTGATCCTGTCCTTCCACGTGGCGCTGGACCAGGCCCGTGAAAAGGCCCGTGGCGAGCTGAAGATCGGTACGACCGGTCGCGGCATCGGCCCGGCGTACGAAGACAAGGTTGCACGTCGCGGCCTGCGCGTTGGCGACCTGCTTAACATGCCGCGCTTCGAAGACAAGCTGCGTGAACTGGTGGACTACCACAACTTCATGCTGGTGGGTTACTACAAAGAGCCTGCCATCGAGTTCGAGAAGACTCTGGCCGAGTGCAAGGAATACGCTGAGCTGCTCAAGCCGTTGATGCTGGACGTGACCGCCGAGCTGCACGACCTGCGTCGCGCCGGCAAAGACATCATGTTCGAAGGCGCTCAGGGTTCGTTGCTCGACATCGACCACGGCACCTACCCGTACGTGACCAGTTCCAACACCACCGCCGGTGGCGTGGCGACCGGTTCGGGCGTTGGCCCGATGTTCCTGGACTACATCCTGGGCATCACCAAGGCTTACACCACTCGCGTAGGTTCGGGCCCGTTCCCGACTGAGCTGTTCGACGAAGTGGGCGCGCACCTGGCCAAGCAAGGTCACGAGTTCGGCGCTACCACCGGTCGTGCCCGTCGTTGCGGCTGGTTCGACGCCGTTATTCTGCGTCGCGCTATCGATGTGAACAGCATCTCGGGCATCTGCCTGACCAAGCTGGACGTACTCGATGGTCTGGAAACCATCAACATCTGCACCGGCTACAAAGATGCGCAAGGCAACGCCGTTGCTCCGACCGACGCAGACAGCTACGTGGGCCTGCAGCCTGTGTACGAAGAAGTGCCGGGCTGGACCGAATCGACCGTAGGCGCCAAAACCCTGGAAGAGCTGCCGGCCAATGCTCGTGCCTACATCAAGCGTGTTGAAGAGTTGATCGGCGCACCGATCGACATTATTTCGACGGGCCCGGATCGCAACGAAACCATCGTTCTGCGTCATCCGTTTGCTTGATAAGTTGTTGATGTAAAAAACAAAGGCCCCTTAATCGGGGCCTTTGTCGTTTATGCCGGCTGGACGGCATGACCTTTGCTGTAAATCTTCCTACAAGAGTGCCATCAAATTAATGGCGTCAGAAGTAGAGGGATTCACAGTGTCGGCCGTTCTCTCACTGTTACAAAGCCGTTTGTTGCGGCCCGTGTTCGTTACCCTTGGTATCGCTCTTTTGGTGCAAGTGCTGGTGGCGGTCGCCCTGACACGAAGCACGGTCACGGCGCTGGAAGCGGACCTTGGCACTCGTTTGGGTGTCGACAGCCAGAAGCTCTCGGGCGAGCTGGAGCAGGCCGGGCGTGAAGTCACGTCGAGCCTCGATAACCTGTCCTCAAGTACCCGCCAGCGCCTGACTGCCGGCCTGTCCGCACGCCTGAAGGACGAGCAGGCGCAACTGCGTACGACGCTGGAAAAGGACCTGAAGGACTCGGCCAATGACATGGCCCAATTGCTTGCCTCGGTGGCGCCGCGCGCCATGTGGGACAGTGACGTGCCAACTCTCTCCGAATTCGCCCGCCGGGCCCAGCGTAATCCCAACGTGTTGTTCGTGGTCTACGACGACGCCACCGGGCAGCACCTGACCCGCTACCTCAACCGCGAAAACCCGATCAACAAGGCCCTGCTGGAAAAAGGCCAGGGCGAACGTGCGCTGGACAAGGTGCTGGACGCGGCGAAGCACGATCCGTCGGTCTACTACCTCGAAGCCTCGATCAATCCCAATGGCGTGGAAATCGGCAAGGTACTGATGGGCGTTTCGACGGCCTCGGTGGAAACCGATCTGGCCGCGCTCGACCAGCGCTTTTCGGCGCTGATCGCCAGCAGTGATCAACTGGTAGGCGACAGCCTCAAGGGCGCCGCAGCGGACAGCGCCGCAGCGATGCAGGCGCGCCTGCAATCGGCGCAATCCACTGTTGCCGAGATGAAAGCCAACACCCGCAGCACCGTGCAGGACGCGGCCGCGACATTGCGCTGGCGCATCGGTATGGGCCTGGCGCTGGTCGGCTGTGGCGTGCTGCTGTTGCTGGCGGTGGTGCTGGGGCATCGAGTGGTCAATCGCCTGAAGATGCTCAATGCGGCGATGGATGACCTGGCGGCAGGCGAGGGTGACCTGACCAAGCGCGTGCAGATCAACAGCAAGGACGAGATCGGCGACATGGCGTCGGCGGTCAATCGCTTTGTGGATAAGTTGCAGCCAATCGTGCGCGAGGCGGGCGATGTGGCCCAGCGTACCGGCGTGGAAATCGGCGCCATGACCCTGCGCAATGCCGGCGCAGACGCGGCGGCCGGGATGCAGCGCGACGAGGTTGCTGAAAGCCTGCGAGCGCTGTCGCAAATGGCCGATGAGGCGCAATCGGAAAGCCACGCCATGCAGGCAGCATTGAAGCAGGTGGTGGACATTCGCCAGGCCACCGACGAAAACACCCGCACCTCGGCCAAGGTCGGCAGCCTGATCGAGGCGCTGGCCGGGCAGGTCGATACCGGGGCGAAAGTCATTGAGCGACTGGCGCAGCAAAGTGAACAGATTGAAGTGGTGCTGACGGTGATTCACGGGATCGCCGAGCAGACGAACCTGCTGGCGCTCAACGCGGCCATTGAAGCGGCACGGGCCGGCGAGACCGGGCGTGGCTTTGCGGTGGTGGCGGACGAAGTGCGCGCGTTGGCGAGCAAGACGCAAAGCTCAACTGGCGATATTCAGGCGCACATCGTCGCGTTGCAACAGGGCGCGCGTGAGGCGGTCGAGGCGATCGGTCAGGCCGGGCGTCAGGCCAGTGAAGGTTTGCTGGTGCTGCGTGACAGTGCGCGGCTGCAGCAGTCGGTGCAGGCCTCGGTCGAGCAGGTGCACGCGGCGATCGGCCTTGCGACGCAGGCGGCAGCGCATCAGGCGCAGGGCGCGCAAGCGGTACGGGGCCGGGTCGAGACGATTCATGCTCAGGCCGAGAAAGCGGCGCAGGCGGTGGTGGAGACCACGGCCAGTGGCAAGGTGCTGGATGGGTTGGCGGCGCAGCTGAAAGCTAGCCTGGGACAGTTCCGGGCTTGATGTTGTCTTGTCGGGCCCCATCGCGAGCAGGCTCACTCCTACAGGAGAAATGCAATCCTCTGTAGGAGTGAGCCTGCTCGCGAAGGCGATTTCAGCGACTCAGATACATCCGCGTTGTGAGCAGATAAACCGGCAACCCCGACACCACAATCAACAACGCCGCATAAGGCGCCGCCGCCGCAAACTCGACATTCGCGGTATGCGCCCAGACCTCGGTCGCCAGTGTGTTGAGCCCGGTCGGGCTCAGCAGCAGCGTCGCCGTCAGTTCCTTCATCGCATCCAGAAACACCAGCGCAAACGCCGCGCCCAATGCCGGGAAGATGATCGGCAGGGTTACCCGGCAAAAGGCCGTGAACGACGAAGCGCCCAACGTACGCGCGGCCTCTTCCAGCTGTGGCACCGCCTTGTTCAGTGCCGTGCGAATCGGCGCCTGCGCCAGTGGCAAAAACAGCAGCGCATAGGCAATCAACAGCAGCGCCGAAGTCTGGTACAGCGCCGGCACGTAATGCAGGGCGAAATACACCAGTGTCAGCGCAATCACCAGACCCGGCAGCGCATGCAGAAGATACGGCAAGCGCTCGGCCCAGATCGCCAGCTGGCCCTTATAGCGAACCACCAGCAGCCCGACCGGCACCGCCAGCAGCAAGCACAACGCCGCGCCACCCAGCGACAGGGCCAGCGACGACAGCAGGGCTTCAGTGATCGCGGCGACCGGGAACGCTGCTGACGAACCGACCGCCAGCCAATACGCGAGCATGCCCAGCGGAATCCCGCTGCCGACAATCGCCAGTAGCAGGCAATACAGCTGACCGATTGCGGTCCAAGGTCCGAGACGTACTTGTTCAGCCTGGCGCGCTGCGCCCTGGCCTGTGCGCACATGGCGGCCCTTGCCGCGTACGCGCAATTCCAGCCACAGCAGCATCAGGCACAGCGCGAGCAATACCGCCGAGAGCATCGCCGCGTTGGCGTTGCTGAACTCCAGTTCGAATTGCTGATAGATCGCTGTGGTGAAGGTTTGCAGGCCGATGATCGACAGCGCGCCGAATTCCACCAGCATGTGCAGGGCAATCAGCAGTGAACCCGCCAGCAGTGACGGCCAAAGCAAGGGCAGGGTGACGCGGAAAAACACGCCCCAGCGATTCTGCCCCAGGGTACGGGCGGACTCTTCAAGGGAGGGATCGAGGTTGCGCAGGGTCGCCGCGACTGGCAGAAAGATCAGCGGGTACTTCGACAGGCTCATCACCAGGATCGCCCCGCCGAGGCCTTCGAACTGCGCGCTCAACGAGACCCAGGTGAAGCTGCTGACGAACGCCGGCACGGCGAACGGCAGACACAGAATCACGCCCCACAGGCGCCGCCCCGGCAGATTGCTGCGCTCCAGCAGCCAGGCCAGCGACAGGCCGATCACGCCGCAGGTGAGCGTCACCCCCACCATCAGTGCCAAGGTGTTGCGCAGCAGGCCGAACACGTAAGGGCGCCACAGCAAGTGCAGCGCCTCGGCCCAGCCGGCCTGCCAGGCTTTCAGACCGACGTAGGCCAGCGGCAACAGGCTTAGCACCACCAGCAGCAATACCGGCAGCACCAGCCAGATCGACGGCCGCTTGCGCCGTGGCGCGTAACCCCCGCGCGGGGCGGGGGCGGATAACGATGCGGCCATCAGTTCAGGCCAACTTCGCGTTCCAGTTCCAGGGCTTCTTCGGCGTTGCCGAGGTCGGCCGGGGTGACATTCGGCGCTTGCAGTTCACTGAATGGCTTGAGCCCGCGATCCGAATCCATGCCTTTGTGCAGCGGGTATTCGGCGGTGGTCTGGGTGATCACGCGCTGACCTTCTTCGCTGGCCATGTAGGCAAGCAGTTGCTGGGCTTCTTTCGGGTGCTTGCTGGACTTCAGCACGGCAGCGCTGGACACAGTAATCAGCCCGCCGACGTCGCCGCCGGTGAAGTAATGCAGTTTCGAGTCGAGTTTGCCTTTTTCGCGCTGCAGGGCGAACCAGTAGTAGTTATTCACCAGTACCGTGGCGACTTCACCGTTTTCCACGGCTTTGAGTGCGACCATGTTGTTGCTGTAGGTCTTGCCGAAGGCGCGCAGCCCGGTCAACCATTCTTCGGCGGCGTCGCGACCGTGCACCTTGATGATTGCCACGGCCTGTTCCTGGAATGCGCCGCTGGTTGGCACGAAACCGACCTTGCCTTGCCATTTCGGATCGGAGAAACCGAGTACCGATTTCGGCAGATCCTTTTCATCGATCAGCTTCGGGTTGTAGGCGACCACGCGAACCCGCGCGGTGACGCCGATCCAGGTGCCGTTGCCGGCGACATACTCTTTCGGCAATACGGCCAGCGTGGCGTCATCGGTCTTGGCCAGCAAGCCTTGTTCGCCAAGGTTGTTCAGTGGCGGGGATTCTTCGGTGTAGATCACATCGGCGGGGGAGCGGTCGCCTTCTTCGATCACCTGGCTGGCGAGCTGATTGCTGCTGCCTTTGCGCACATTGACGTGAATACCGGTCTTGGCCTCGAAGGCTTTGGCGATCGCATCGCCGACTTCCTTGTGTTGACCGTTGTAGAGGGTCAGGGCAGTTGTGTCGGCTGCCTGGGTGAGGGGAGTGGCGAGTGCCAGGCCGAGCAGGGTGTAGGTCAAGCCTCGGCGCAGGGTATTTCGAAACGTCATTCGCAGGGTTCCTCACTGTCGCATTGCAAAAACTTGCAACAATGATAAACGATATTGTTTCTCAGATGCGCTTTGTGGGAAGGGCAGATGTTTGTCAGGACGGGTGCTATTGGTTTTTTCAAGCGCCAGAAACGCAAAAACCCGCTTTCGCGGGTTTTTGTGAAACTCAAGGTCGTAGCCTTGAGTTTGAATTGGTGCCCAGAAGAAGACTCGAACTTCCACGACCGTAAGGTCACCAGCACCTGAAGCTGGCGTGTCTACCAATTTCACCATCTGGGCATTCATCGCGAGCGTTGCCGCTGTTGATGTGGCGCACTATACGGAGCGCTTTTTGATCTGTAAACCCCTGATTTAATTTTAATTAATCGGTTTTAACAAATCCGTTCTCTGGAATGCAAAAAACCCGCTTTCGCGGGTTTTTGTGTGAGCCTTGAAACTGATCTAGTCTCAAACTCGAAATTGGTGCCCAGGAGAAGACTCGAACTTCCACGACCGTAAGGTCACCAGCACCTGAAGCTGGCGTGTCTACCAATTTCACCACCTGGGCATCTCGTCAACGTATGTACGTCGTCGATGGCGCGCACTATACGGAGCGTCTTTTTAACTGTAAACCCCTGTCAGCAAAAAAAATGATTTTTTTTACCGACGGTGTTCAAAAGGGCTTTCAGGCGTCGATACAAGGCTCTAGAAGAGCCTTATAGAGTGGGAAATTTCCCGTTTGATGGCGCCTATGCCAAACTAACCCGCATATAGACAAGGTGAAAACTCTCTAATGGCCGATTGGCAGTCCCTCGATCCCGAGGCCGCTCGTGAAGCGGAAAAATATGAAAACCCTATTCCTAGCCGCGAACTGATCCTGGCGCATCTCGCCGATCGGGGTTCGCCGGCTGCCCGCGAGCAACTGGTCGAAGAGTTTGGTCTGACCACAGAAGACCAGATCGAAGCCCTGCGCCGCCGCCTGCGCGCCATGGAGCGCGACGCTCAACTGATCTACACCCGCCGCGGCACTTACGCGCCGGTGGACAAGCTCGACCTGATCCTCGGCCGCATCAGCGGTCACCGTGATGGTTTTGGCTTCCTGGTGCCGGATGATGGCAGCGATGACCTGTTCATGAGCCCGGCGCAAATGCGTCTGGTGTTCGACGGTGACCGTGCCTTGGCCCGTGTTTCCGGTCTCGACCGTCGCGGCCGTCGTGAAGGCGTGATCGTCGAAGTGGTGACCCGTGCTCACGAGAGCATCGTCGGTCGTTACTTCGAAGAAGGCGGCATCGGTTTCGTCGTTGCCGATAATCCGAAGATCCAGCAGGAAGTGCTGGTCACCCCGGGTCGCAACGCCAACGCGCAGATCGGTCAGTTCGTCGAGGTGAAAATCACCCACTGGCCAACCCCGCGCTTCCAGCCGCAAGGCGACGTGGTCGAAGTCGTCGGTAACTACATGGCGCCGGGCATGGAAATCGATGTTGCCCTGCGCACCTACGACATTCCACACGTCTGGCCTGAAGCCGTTCTGAAAGAAGCGGCCAAGCTCAAGCCGGAAGTCGAAGAGAAAGACAAAGAGAAGCGCATTGACCTGCGCCATCTGCCGTTCGTGACCATCGACGGTGAAGACGCTCGCGACTTCGACGACGCGGTCTACTGCGAAGCCAAGCCGGGCAAGCTGCGCCTGTTCTCCGGTGGTTGGAAGCTGTACGTGGCCATCGCCGACGTTTCCAGCTACGTGAAGATCGGTTCTGCGCTGGACAACGAAGCCCAGGTGCGCGGCAACTCGGTGTACTTCCCTGAGCGCGTAGTGCCGATGCTGCCTGAGCAGCTGTCCAACGGGCTGTGCTCGCTGAACCCGCAAGTCGACCGTTTGGCCATGGTTTGCGAGATGACCATCTCCAAGTCCGGCGAAATGACCGACTACTGCTTCTATGAGGCGGTGATCCATTCCCACGCTCGTCTGACCTACAACAAGGTCAGCGCGATGCTGGAAACGCCTAAGGTCGCTGAAGCGCGCAAGCTGCGTGGCGAGTACACCGACGTCGTGCCGCACCTCAAACAGCTTTATGCGCTGTACAAAGTGTTGCTGGCCGCCCGTCATGTGCGTGGCGCGATCGACTTCGAAACGCAGGAAACCCGGATCATCTTCGGTTCCGAGCGCAAGATTGCCGAAATCCGTCCGACCACCCGCAACGATGCGCACAAGCTGATCGAGGAATGCATGCTGGCGGCCAACGTGGCCACCGCCGAGTTCCTCAAGAAGCATGAGATTCCAGCGCTGTATCGCGTCCACGACGGCCCGCCACCGGAGCGTCTGGAAAAACTGCGCGCCTTCCTCGGCGAGCTCGGCCTGTCCCTGCACAAAGGCAAGGATGGCCCGTCGCCGAAGGATTATCAGGCCCTGTTGGCGAGCATCAAGGACCGTCCGGATTTTCATCTGATCCAGACCGTGATGCTGCGTTCGCTGAGCCAGGCGGTCTACAGCGCTGATAATCAGGGCCACTTTGGCCTGAATTACGAAGCCTATACCCACTTCACTTCGCCGATCCGTCGTTATCCAGACCTGCTGACGCACCGCGCGATCCGCAGTGTGATCCATTCGAAACAGGACACCCCGCACGTTCGTCGTGCCGGTGCGATGACCATTCCGAAGGCGCGCATCTATCCGTACGACGAGGCGGCGCTGGAGCAACTCGGCGAACAATGCTCGATGAGCGAGCGCCGTGCCGACGAAGCGACCCGCGACGTCGTGAACTGGCTCAAGTGCGAGTTCATGAAGGATCGCGTGGGCGAGTCGTTCCCGGGTGTGATCACCGCCGTGACCGGTTTTGGCCTGTTTGTCGAGCTGACCGATATCTACGTCGAAGGCCTGGTGCATGTCACCGCGCTGCCGGGCGATTACTACCACTTCGATCCTGTGCATCACCGCCTGGCGGGCGAGCGTACCGGTCGCAGCTTCCGTCTTGGCGATACCGTTGAAGTGCGCGTCATGCGCGTTGACCTCGACGAGCGCAAGATCGACTTCGAGATGGCGGAAAAAACCATCAGCGCGCCGATTGGTCGCAAAAAGCGTGGTGCCGAAACTTCAGCGCCTGCCGCGAAAACCTCGGAAGAGAAGGCCCCGGCAAAAACCGCCAGCCGCCGTCCTGCCAAGGAAAAAGCCGCAGAAGCCTATCGCCCGAGTGACGCCGTAGCGAAAAACGCCGAGCTGCGCAAAAGCCGTGAAATGAAGAAGGCCTTGCTGGCCGATGCCAAAAGCGGTGGTAAAGCGGCGTCCGGGGGGAAGACCGGGCGGTCGGCGCCTGAAAAGGCCTCCGGCGGCAAGCCAGCGAAACCGAGCAAACATCGTAAGGGCCCGCCAAAAGCGGGTTCCGCTCCAGCCAAAAGTGGCGGGGCACGTAAACCGAAGGCGAAGTCATGAGTCAGTTGGAAAAAATCTACGGCGTTCACGCGGTAGAAGCGTTGTTGCGTCACCACCCGAAACGCGTCAAGCAGATCTGGTTGGCGGAAAGCCGCAACGATCCGCGCGTGCAGACTCTGGTAGAGCTGGCCAACGAAAATCGCGTTCAGGTCGGCCAGGCCGAGCGCCGCGAAATGGACGCCTGGGTTGAGGGCGTGCATCAGGGCGTGGTCGCGGATGTCAGTCCGAGCCAGGTCTGGGGCGAGGCGATGCTCGACGAGTTGCTCGACCGCACCGAAGGCGCGCCGCTGCTGCTGGTGCTTGACGGCGTGACCGATCCGCACAATCTCGGTGCCTGCCTGCGCTCGGCGGATGCGGCCGGTGCGCTGGCGGTGATCGTGCCGAAAGACAAGTCGGCAACCTTGACCCCGGTGGTGCGTAAGGTGGCTTGCGGCGCGGCGGAAGTGATTCCGCTGGTGGCAGTGACCAACCTCGCCCGCACGCTGGAAAAACTTCAGCAGCGCGGTCTGTGGGTGGTCGGCACGGCGGGTGAGGCCGAGGTCAGCATTTATGACCAGGACCTGACCGGCCCGACCATCCTGATCATGGGCGCCGAAGGCAAAGGCATGCGTCGCCTGACCCGCGAACACTGCGACTATCTGGTGAACCTGCCGATGGCCGGTAGCGTCAGCAGCCTGAACGTCTCGGTCGCTACTGGCGTGTGCCTGTTCGAAGCCCAGCGTCAGCGCGGCGCCAAAGCCAAGGCTGCCGCCAAGAAATCCTGAGTCGTACACGATTCAAATGCGGGGGCGAGCCTGCTCGCGAAAGGGGGAGTGTCAGTCGACGTAAATGTTGCCTGACAGACCGCATTCGCGAGCAGGCTCGCTCCCGCAGTGTTTTTTGGTGTGGCATGAATTGGTGGTTGTTCAAATAATCACCAATTGCCTTGCACCTCTTCTGTCCCTTCTCTACAATTGCGCCCCTTGCTGTGACGGCAGGCACGCATGTGCCCCGCGCCAGCAAGTCCATAAGTGTCATTCACTCCTTGTCTGACCGTTTTTGAGCGGCAGGCTACAACCCGTAAGGAGCATTCATGCGTCATTACGAAATCATCTTTCTGGTCCACCCGGATCAGAGCGAGCAAGTCGGCGGCATGGTTGAGCGTTACACCAAGCTGATCGAAGAAGACGGCGGCAAAATCCACCGTCTGGAAGATTGGGGCCGTCGTCAACTGGCCTACGCAATCAACAATGTTCACAAGGCTCACTACGTGATGCTGAACGTTGAGTGCACTGGCAAGGCCTTGGCCGAGCTGGAAGACAACTTCCGCTACAACGATGCAGTGATCCGTAACCTGGTCATCCGTCGCGACGAAGCCGTTACCGGCCAGTCCGAGATGCTCAAGGCTGAAGAAAACCGCAGTGAGCGCCGTGAGCGTCGCGACCGTCCTGAGCACGAAGGCGCTGATAGCGTTGATAGTGATGACAG
Source organism: Pseudomonas sp. P8_229 (assembly GCF_034008635.1). Classification (NCBI taxonomy): domain Bacteria; kingdom Pseudomonadati; phylum Pseudomonadota; class Gammaproteobacteria; order Pseudomonadales; family Pseudomonadaceae; genus Pseudomonas; species Pseudomonas sp. P8_229. The sequence continues at coordinate 3,596,936 of NZ_CP125378.1, forward strand.
CGACAACAGCGATAACGCTGACGAGTAATCCACGGACCTTTTAAGGAGCCTATCAAATGGCACGTTTCTTCCGTCGTCGTAAATTCTGCCGCTTCACCGCTGAAGACGTGAAAGAGATCGATTACAAAGATCTCAACACTCTGAAAGCCTACGTATCCGAGACCGGCAAAATCGTTCCAAGCCGCATCACCGGTACCAAAGCTCGTTATCAGCGTCAGCTGGCCACCGCTATCAAGCGCGCCCGCTTCCTGGCCCTGCTGGCCTACACCGACAGCCACGGCCGCTGAGACCGGGCAGTCGACAAGTAGCAAAGGATTGAATGCATGCGTGCCTTAGCTGAGTTCATCATGCGAGGCCGTATGCAGGCCACTCTCGTGGTGGCCGGATGTGCAACATTGCCGTTGTTGTATTGGTTGGGTGCTGCCGCGGGGAGCCTGGTGCTGCTGCGGCGCGGACTGACGGACGCCCTGGGTGTTCTGTCTCTGGGGCTGCTGCCGGCGTTGATCTGGTGGCTGTATGCCGATGACCCACGGGCACTTCTGGTGCTGCTGGGTTCTTCGGGGCTTGCGTTGGTTTTGCGCGCAAGCGAATCCTGGGTCCGCACGCTGCTGGTCAGCGTAGTGATTGGAGTGGTGTTTTCGGTGGTGCTCGGGGCAGCGTTTGCGGCCCAGATCGAGATGCTCGCGCAGGCCTTGATAAAGGTCATGCCGGCGCTTCTCGGTGAGACCTACAAGCAATTGTCGGTCGATGAGCAGGCGCGTTTCGCGTCCCTGATTGCACCGGTCCTGACCGGACTGATTGCGGCATTGTTGCAGATCGTCAGCGTGCTGAGCCTGATCGTCGGGCGGCATTGGCAGGCGTTGTTGTACAACCCGGGTGGTTTTGGTCGCGAGTTTCGCGCCATCCGGATCCCGCTGGGGCCGGCGATGTTACTGCTGGCGTTGATGCTTCTGGGCCCGAATCTCGGTGCACAGATGGCCATGTTGACGCCGTTGTGCAGTGTACCGCTGGTGTTCGCCGGACTCGCCCTGATTCACGGGCTGGTCGGGCAGAAGCGACTGGCCGGTTTCTGGCTGGTGGGGTTGTACGTCACGCTGCTGTTGTTCATGCAGCTGATCTATCCGTTGCTCGTGGTCCTGGCCATTGTCGACAGCCTGATTGATTTTCGCGGTCGTCACGTGTCGAAAGACACCGATAACGCGAACGGTGAAGGTTAAAAGTTAAGAGGATTTCCACATGCAACTGATCCTTCTGGAAAAAATCGCCAACCTGGGCAACCTGGGCGACAAAGTAAACGTTAAGGCCGGTTACGGCCGTAACTACCTGCTGCCTTTCGGCAAAGCTACCGCTGCGACCGCTGCCAACCTGGCTGCTTTCGAAGAGCGTCGTGCTGAGCTGGAAAAAGCTGCCGCAGACCGTAAAGCATCGGCTGAAAGCCGTGCTGCCCAACTGGCCGAGCTGGAAGTGACCATCACTGCCACCGCTGGCGACGAAGGCAAGCTGTTCGGTTCGATCGGTACTCACGACATCGCTGACGCACTGACCGCTTCCGGCGTTGAAGTGCAGAAGAGCGAAGTTCGTCTGCCGAACGGCACCATCCGCAACGTGGGTGAATTCGACGTGGCTGTGCACCTGCACGCCGAAGTTGAAGCCACCGTACGCGTTGTCGTGGTAGCAGCTTAAGCAACACTTGTCGGCTGGCACCCTCGGGTGCTTGCCGGTAACATCGGGCACGATCCTGTTTACAGGTCGTGCCCTTTGTCTTTCTGGTACTCCCGTTTTCAACCCTGACTCCAAGTGGCCATGAACGAAATCTCCGCTCCCGAGCAATACGATCTGCAAACCGCCGCGCTGAAAGTGCCGCCGCATTCCATCGAGGCTGAACAGGCTGTACTCGGTGGTCTGATGCTGGACAACAACGCCTGGGAACGCGTGCTCGATCAAGTCTCCGACGGCGATTTCTACCGGCATGACCACCGTTTGATCTTCCGTGCGATCGCCAAACTGGCCGATCAGAACTCCCCGATCGACGTCGTGACCCTTGCCGAGCAATTGGACAAGGAAGGTCAGACCTCGCAGGTCGGTGGCCTCGGTTATCTCGGCGAGCTGGCGAAAAACACGCCGTCTGTCGCCAACATCAAGGCCTACGCGCAGATCGTCCGCCAGCGCGCGACGTTGCGCCAGTTGATCGGCATCAGCACCGAAATCGCCGACGCCGCCTTCAATCCTGAGGGGCGTACCGCCGAAGAGATCCTCGACGAAGCCGAACGGCAGATCTTCGCGATTGCCGAGGCCCGGCCGAAAACCGGCGGTCCGGTGGGCGTCAACGAACTGCTGACCAAGGCCATCGATCGCATCGACACCCTGTTCAACACCGCCGACGCGATCACCGGCCTGTCCACCGGCTACACCGACCTCGACGAGAAGACCAGCGGCCTGCAGCCGTCCGACCTGATCATCGTCGCCGGCCGTCCGTCGATGGGTAAAACCACCTTCGCGATGAACCTGGTGGAAAACGCCGTACTGCGCAGCGAGAAGGCAGTGCTGGTGTACTCCCTCGAGATGCCAGGCGAATCGCTGATCATGCGTATGCTCTCGTCCCTGGGGCGTATCGATCAGACCAAGGTCCGTTCCGGCCAACTGGAAGACGACGACTGGCCACGCCTGACCTCGGCGGTCAACCTGCTCAACGACCGCAAGCTGTTCATCGATGATACTGCCGGTATCAGCCCGTCGGAAATGCGGGCGCGGACCCGGCGTCTGGTGCGCGAGCACGGCGATGTCGGCCTGATCATGATCGACTACCTGCAGCTGATGCAGATCCCTGGCTCCAGTGGTGACAACCGGACCAACGAAATTTCCGAGATCTCGCGATCCCTGAAAGCCCTGGCCAAGGAATTCAACTGCCCGGTGGTGGCGCTGTCGCAGCTCAACCGCTCCCTGGAACAACGTCCCAACAAGCGCCCGGTGAACTCCGACTTGCGGGAATCCGGAGCGATCGAGCAGGACGCCGACGTCATCATGTTCGTGTACCGGGACGAGGTCTATCACCCGGAAACCGAACACAAGGGCATCGCCGAAATCATCATCGGCAAGCAGCGGAACGGCCCGATCGGCTTTATCCGCCTGGCGTTTATCGGTAAGTACACCCGTTTCGAAAACCTTGCGCCGGGCAGCTATAACTTCGACGACGACGAGTAATCTTCGTCGCCTGATCTGGCCTCTTTGCGAGCAGGCTCGTTCCCACATTTGGAATGCGTTCAAATGTGGGAACGAGCCTGCTCGCGAATGGGCGTGGCGCAATTTCCGACCACAGCCGTCGGAATTGGTCAAAATTTGTGCTATATTCCGCGCCCGCGAAATTCAATGAAAGCCAACACCGGTTATCGACATGCAAGCAGCCAAGCCGTTATTTGACTATCCAAAGTACTGGGCCGAATGTTTCGGGCCAGCGCCGTTCCTGCCGATGAGCAGGGAGGAGATGGATCAGCTCGGCTGGGATTCCTGCGACATCATCATCGTCACCGGTGATGCCTACGTCGATCACCCCTCGTTCGGCATGGCGATCATCGGCCGGCTGCTGGAGTCCCAGGGCTTCCGCGTCGGGATCATTGCCCAGCCGAACTGGCAGTCCAAAGACGACTTCATGAAGCTCGGCGAGCCGAACCTGTTCTTCGGCGTCGCGGCCGGCAACATGGACTCGATGATCAACCGCTACACCGCGGACAAGAAAATCCGCTCCGACGACGCCTATACCCCGGGTGGCATGGCCGGCAAACGTCCGGATCGCGCGAGCCTGGTCTATAGCCAGCGTTGCAAGGAAGCGTACAAGCATGTGCCGATCGTACTCGGCGGCATCGAAGCTTCCCTGCGCCGCATCGCCCACTACGACTACTGGCAGGATCGCGTGCGCAATTCGATCCTGATCGACGCCAGCGCCGACATTCTGCTGTACGGCAACGCCGAGCGGGCGATTGTCGAAGTCGCGCAGCGTCTGTCCTACGGGCACAAGATCGAAGACATCACCGACGTGCGCGGCACCGCGTTCATTCGCCGTGACACGCCGCAAGGCTGGTACGAAGTCGATTCCACGCGTATCGACCGTCCGGGCAAGGTCGACAAGATCATCAACCCGTACGTGAACACCCAGGACACCCAGGCCTGCGCCATCGAGCAAGAGAAGGGCCCGGTGGATGATCCTGAGGAAGCCAAGGTCGTACAGATCCTGGCCAGCCCGAAGATGACCCGCGACAAGACCGTGATCCGCCTGCCGTCGATGGAAAAGGTGCGTAACGACCCGGTCCTGTACGCCCACGCCAACCGCGTGTTGCATCTGGAAACCAACCCGGGCAACGCCCGTGCGCTGGTGCAGAAGCATGGCGAGATCGACGTCTGGTTCAACCCGCCGCCGATTCCGATGACCACTGAAGAAATGGACTACGTGTTCGGCATGCCTTACGCACGGGTTCCGCACCCGGCGTACGGCAAGGAAAAGATCCCGGCCTACGACATGATCCGTTTCTCGGTGAACATCATGCGTGGCTGCTTCGGTGGCTGCACCTTCTGCTCGATCACTGAGCACGAAGGCCGGATCATCCAGAACCGTTCCGAAGAGTCGATCATTCGCGAAATCGAAGAGATCCGCGACAAGGTCCCGGGCTTCACCGGCGTCATTTCCGACCTCGGTGGCCCGACCGCGAACATGTACCGCATCGCCTGCAAGACACCGGAAATCGAATCCGCGTGCCGCAAGCCATCGTGCGTGTTCCCGGGTATCTGCCCGAACCTGAACACCGACCACTCGTCGCTGATTCAACTGTACCGCAGCGCCCGTGCCTTGCCGGGTGTGAAGAAGATCCTGATTGCCTCCGGCCTGCGTTACGACCTCGCGGTCGAGTCGCCGGAGTACGTCAAAGAGCTGGTGACCCACCACGTCGGCGGGTACCTGAAGATCGCCCCGGAACACACCGAGGAAGGTCCGCTCAACCAGATGATGAAACCGGGCATCGGCAGCTATGACAAGTTCAAGCGCATGTTCGAGAAGTACACCAAGGAAGCGGGCAAAGAGCAGTACCTGATTCCGTACTTCATCGCCGCCCACCCGGGTACTACCGACGAAGACATGATGAACCTGGCGCTCTGGCTCAAGGGCAACGGCTTCCGTGCCGACCAGGTGCAGGCGTTCTACCCGTCGCCAATGGCCACCGCCACCGCGATGTACCACTCGGGCAAGAACCCGCTGCGCAAGGTCACGTACAAGAGTGACGGCGTGACCATCGTCAAGAGCGAAGACCAGCGTCGTCTGCACAAGGCGTTCTTGCGTTATCACGATCCGAAGGGCTGGCCGATGCTGCGCGAAGCGCTGATTCGCATGGGCCGTGGTGATCTGATCGGGCCGGGCAAGGATCAACTGATTCCGGCCCATCAGCCAGCGACCGACAGCTACCAGAGCGCCCGTCGCAAGAACTCGACACCGGCCGGCAGCCACAAGGTCGCGAAAGAGGGCAAAGAGAAGACCACCAAGATTCTCACTCAGCACACCGGACTGCCGCCGCGTGCCAGTGACGGTGGCAATCCGTGGGACAAGCGTGAACAGGCCAAGGCGGCGGCATTCGCCCGCAACCAGCAGGCGGCCAAGGAGCGCAAGGACGCGGCCAAGGGCAAAGGGCCGAAACCGGCTCGCAAGCCAGTGGTACCGCGCTAAGTCGCTTTTTAGCTCAACAGAACGCCAACCTTCGGGTTGGCGTTTTGCATTTCAGGATTCAAACAGTGCGTTGAAACGACTGGCCCCTTCGCGAGCAAGCCCGCTCCCACATTTGGAATACGGTCTCCTGTGGGAGCGGGCTTGCTCGCGAAGGCGTCCTCTCAGGCGCCGCATAAACAAATGCCGCCACATTTAGGCGCAACTTCGCTAAACCATTTCTCCGCATCGCCCGATTTTGGTGCTGTACTGCCCTGAGCATTCCGGGAAAGCGCCCAAGCCCCTGCATGGCATAAGTCTTGCGCGCTTTCGAATACGCTTAGGCTCGCAGGAGGCACGCCGTGTCGATTCATGTCGCATTGCATCACGTCACGCATTACCGCTACGACCGCGCTGTCGAACTCGGCCCGCAGATCGTTCGCCTGCGCCCGGCTGCCCACAGCCGCACGCGGATACTCTCGTATGCGCTGAATGTCTCGCCCGAGCAGCACTTCATCAACTGGCAGCAGGACCCCCAGGGCAACTACCTCGCGCGTCTGGTCTTCCCCGAGAAAACCGACGAGCTGCGCATCGAGGTCGATCTGCTGGCCGAGATGGCGGTGTTCAACCCGTTCGACTTCTTCCTCGAACCCTACGCCGAGAAAATCCCCTTCGCCTACGCCGCCGATGAGCGCAAGGAACTGGCGCCGTACCTCGAAACCCTGCCGCTGACGCCGGCCTTCAAAGTCTATCTGGACGCCATCGATCGCACGCCGCTGCCGGCGGTTGATTTTCTGGTGATGCTCAACCAACGCCTCAGCGAAGATATCCGCTACCTGATCCGTATGGAGCCGGGCGTGCAGACCCCGGAGCACACCCTCGAACACGCCTCTGGTTCCTGCCGCGATTCGGCGTGGCTGCTGGTGCAGTTGCTGCGCAATCTCGGCTTGGCCGCGCGGTTTGTTTCCGGTTATCTGATTCAACTGACCGCCGATGTGAAAAGCCTCGACGGCCCGTCCGGCACCGAAGTCGATTTCACCGACCTGCACGCCTGGTGCGAGGTGTATTTGCCCGGCGCTGGCTGGATCGGTCTGGATGCCACCTCCGGATTGTTCGCCGGTGAAGGGCATATCCCGTTGGCCTGCAGTCCCGATCCTTCCTCGGCAGCGCCGATCAGTGGCTTGGTCGAACCGTGCGAATGCCAGTTCAGCCACGAGATGTCAGTGGAGCGTATCTGGGAAGCACCACGGGTGACCAAGCCCTACACCGACGAGCAGTGGCTGGCGATTCAAGCGCTGGGTCGGCAGATCGATGCCGATCTGCTGGAAGGTGATGTGCGCCTGACCATGGGCGGCGAACCGACCTTCGTGTCCATCGACGACCCCGACGGCGCCGAGTGGAACACTGCAGCGCTGGGCCCGGACAAGCGCCGGCTCTCCGCCGAACTGTTCCAGCGCATGCGCAAACACTACGCGCCCAAAGGCCTGGTGCATTTCGGTCAGGGCAAGTGGTACCCGGGCGAGCAATTGCCGCGCTGGTCGCTCAACTGTTATTGGCGCCGTGATGGCGTACCGATCTGGCACAACAACGCGCTGATCGCCGACGAGCAGCAGGATTACGGCGCCGACGGCGTGCTGGCTGGGCGCTTTCTGGCGAGTGTCGCCGAACGTCTGAAATTGCCTGCGCGCTTTGTGTTCCCGGCCTACGAAGACAATTTCTATTACCTCTGGCGCGAAGGCGCGCTGCCGAGCAACGTCAGCGCCGAAGACTCACGGCTGGAGGAGCCGCTGGAGCGCGCGCGTCTGCGCAAGGTCTTCAGTCAGGGGCTGGATAAAGTGATCGGTCAGGTTCTGCCGCTGGCGCGCACCGCCAAGGGTGATCAATGGCAGAGCGGGCGCTGGTATCTGCGCGACGAGCATTGCCGACTGGTGCCGGGGGATTCGCCGCTGGGTTATCGCCTGCCGCTCGGCTCGCAGCCGTGGGTGAAGGCCGCCGAGTATCCGTTCATTCTTCCCAACGACCCGAATCAGGACTTCCCGCCGCTGCCGGACACGACGCCGCTCAACAGTCATGGCCAGCCTGCGTCTGCCGACGAGCGCCCGCCAAAAATTGACGAATCCGCCGACTGGCTGACCCGCACCGCATTCTGTGCCGAGGCGCGCGAAGGGCGGTTGTACCTGTTCATGCCGCCGCTTGAGCGGGTCGAGGATTATCTGGAACTGGTGGCGGCCATCGAAGCCACCGCCGAAGAGCTGCATTGCCCGGTGCTGCTGGAAGGTTATGAGCCACCGAGTGATCCGCGCCTGAGCAACTTTCGCCTCACCCCGGATCCGGGTGTTATCGAGGTTAACGTGCAGCCGTCCGCGACTTGGGACGAACTGGTCGAGCGCACCGAGTTTCTCTATGAAGAGGCGCGGCAAACCCGCCTGACCACGGAAAAATTCATGATCGACGGGCGCCACACCGGCACCGGCGGCGGCAACCATTTTGTCCTCGGTGGCGCGACGCCGGCGGACTCGCCGTTCCTGCGCCGCCCGGATCTGCTGCGCAGCCTGATCAGCTACTGGCACAACCATCCGTCATTGTCCTACCTGTTTTCCGGCTTGTTCATCGGCCCGACCTCGCAGGCACCACGGGTCGACGAGGCACGCAACGACGCTTTGTACGAACTGGAAATCGCCTTCGCGCAGATGCCACAAGTGGGCGAAGAATGCCCGCCGTGGTTGGTGGATCGGTTGTTGCGCAATTTGCTGATCGACGTCACTGGCAACACTCACCGTGCCGAGTTCTGCATCGACAAACTGTATTCTCCGGACGGTGCGACCGGGCGCCTCGGTCTGCTCGAGTTGCGCGCTTTTGAAATGCCACCGCATGCGCGCATGAGTCTGGCCCAGCAGTTGTTGCTGCGCGCACTGGTCGCGCGGTTCTGGCGCGAGCCGTATGCGCCGCCGAAACTGGCGCGCTGGGGTACCGAACTGCACGACCGCTTCATGCTGCCGCACTTCATCGAGCAGGATTTCGCCGACGTCATCGTCGAACTCAACAGTGCTGGTTATCCGTTGCGCGCCGAATGGTTCGCCGCGCATCTGGAGTTCCGTTTTCCCAAGGTCGGTGATTACGCGGTCAATGGCATCGAACTGCAATTGCGGCAGGCGCTGGAGCCTTGGCATGTGTTGGGCGAGGAGGGCACGGCGGGCGGCACGGTGCGCTATGTCGATTCGTCGCTGGAGCGTTTGCAGATCAAACTCAACGGGCTGCCGCCGCAGCGTTACCTGCTGACCTGCAACGGTGTTCCGGTGCCGCTGCAACCGACCGGGCGCATCGGCGAGTTCGTCGCCGGCGTGCGTTTTCGGGCCTGGCAACCGGCCAACTGCCTGCAACCGACCATCCCGGTGCATGCGCCGCTGGTGTTCGATCTGCTCGATACCTGGATGCAGCGTTCGCTGGGCGGTTGCCAATACCACGTTGCACACCCGGGCGGGCGCAATTACGAGACCTTGCCGGTCAATGCCAACGAGGCAGAGAGCCGGCGCATGGCGCGCTTCTTCCGCATCGGACACACGCCGGGGAAACTTCCGATACCGAACCTGACAATCTCCGACGAGCTGCCGATGACGCTCGATTTGCGACGTTTCTAAGTCCTGCACGACATGCGGATTTTTCGTATATCCGCGCGTCATGTGCCTGCGTTAGTCTGACCGTTCCCTGCTGTCTGCCGAGCTTTCCATGCCTGACCTGCTAGACCGCTACCCGCGCACTGCGGGCACTTATCACGAACTGCTGGATGACAGCGGGGAAGTGCGCGCGCATTGGCGGCGGCTGTTCGATCAGTTACAGCGCAGCAGCCCTGCGCAACTGGTGCAGCGTCAGGCGTTGCTGGCCCGACAGATCCAGGAAAACGGCGTCACCTATAACGTTTATGCCGACCCCAAGGGCGCTGACCGGCCGTGGGAACTGGATCTGTTGCCGCACGTGATCGCCGCTGATGAGTGGCAGCAGTTGTCCGCCGGGATCGCCCAGCGTGCGCGCCTGCTCAACGCGGTGCTGGCCGATCTTTATGGTCCGCAGCGGCTGATCAGCGAAGGGTTGCTGCCGGCGGAACTGGTCTTCGGTCATAACAATTTTCTCTGGCCTTGTCAGGGCATTGCGCCGCCTGAAAAGGCCTTTCTGCATCTGTACGCCGTGGACCTGGCGCGCACGCCGGACGGACGCTGGTGGGTGACTGCAGATCGCACCCAGGCGCCGTCGGGGGCCGGTTACGCGCTGGAAAACCGCACCATCGTCTCCCGCGCCTTTCCCGAGTTGTACCGCGACCTGAAGGTGCAGCACCTGGCCGGATTCTTCCGCACCCTGCAGGAAACCCTCGCACGTCAGGCGCCCTGTGACGACGACGCGCCGCTGGTGGTGCTGCTGACGCCCGGGCGTTTCAACGAAAGCTATTTCGAACATCTTTATCTGGCGCGCCAGCTCGGTTATCCACTGGTGGAGGGCGGCGACCTGACGGTGCGCGACGCCACGGTGTATCTGAAGACCCTCAGCGGCCTGCGCCGGGTGCATGCAATCATGCGTCGGCTCGACGATGACTTCTGCGATCCGCTGGAGCTGCGCACCGACTCGGCACTCGGTGTACCCGGGTTGCTGGAGGCGGTACGTCAGGGCCGGGTGCTGGTGGCCAATGCCTTGGGCAGCGGCGTGCTGGAATCACCGGGATTGCTCGGGTTTCTGCCGAAGATCAATCAGTATCTGTTCGGCGAAGAGCTGATTCTGCCGTCCATCGCCACCTGGTGGTGCGGTGAGGCGCCGGTGCTGGCACAGGCGCTGGAAAAACTCCCGGAGCTGCTGATCAAACCGGCGTTCCCCTCACAAAGTTTTGCGCCAGTGTTGGGCCGGGATCTGAGTGAACAACAGCGCCAGGCGCTCGCCGAACGCATGCAGGCCCGGCCCTATGCCTACGTGGCGCAAGAGCTGGCGCAGCTGTCCCAGGCGCCGATCTGGCAAGCCGAGGACGGCCAGTTGCAACCGCGGGCCATCGGCATGCGCATGTACGCGGTGGCCAGTCGCGACGGCTATCGCGTGCTGCCCGGTGGCTTGACCCGAGTCGCCGCCGAGGCCGATGCCGAAGTGGTGTCGATGCAGCGCGGCGGAGCGAGCAAGGACACCTGGGTGCTGGGCGAGCGCCCGCCGAGCGGCGAACAATGGAAAACCCAGCGCAACGTCGGCGTGCATGACCTTGTCCGGCGCGACCCGTACCTGCCGTCGCGGGTGGTCGAAAATCTGTTCTGGTTCGGTCGTTACTGCGAGCGTTGTGATGACAGTGCGCGATTGCTGCGGATCATGCTTGCGCGCTATGTCGACGGCGACGACCCGCAAGCCTTGCAGGCGGCGCTCGAACTGGGCGAGCGCCTGATGTTGCTGCCGGAGGAGGGCGAGCTGCCGGAGCGCTTGCTGGCAGCGCTGCTTGGCGAAGACTGGTCGTTCAGCCTGCGTTCCAACCTGCAACGCTTGCAGTGGGCCGCCTCACAGGTGCGCGGCAAGCTCTCGCGGGAGAACTGGCAGGCCTTGGTGGAGTTGCAGCGCGAAGCCATGGAGCTGGACACCGACGCGCCGGACTTCGGCGAGTTGCTGGATTTTCTCAACCGCCTGGTGATGTCGCTGGCGGCGCTGTCCGGGTTTGCCCTGGACGACATGACCCGCGACGAAGGCTGGCGCTTCCTGATGATCGGTCGGCGCATCGAGCGCCTGCAGTTTCTCAGCAGCAGCCTCGCCGCATTCCTGCGCGGTAGCGCCGCGTTCGATCAGGCCGGGCTGGAGTGGTTGCTGGAGCTGGGCAACAGCAGCATCACTTACCGTTCCCGCTATCTGGCGGTGGCGCAGTTGATCCCGGTGCTCGACTTGTTGCTGCTCGACGAACAGAACCCGCATGCGGTGTTGTTCCAGTTGAAACTGGTGACCCGCACGCTGAAGCGCTTGAACGATGATTTCGGCGTGCCCCGCGAGGCCGGATTGCCGCAACTGGTCGAGCGCCTGGCGCGTTTTGATCTGGGTTGTCTGGAAAACGCGCTGTTCGGCGAATCCAGCGTGCGCGCCGCACTAGATGGCCTGGCGGACTTGCTGCACGACATCGCCGAGGCCAGCGGGCAAGTCTCGGATCGTCTGGCCCTGCGCCACTTTGCCCATGTCGATGATGTCAGCCAGCGTACGGTGTCCGTCTGATGAATGCGCATTACCAGATCTTCCACGACACCTGTTATCACTACGACAGCCCGGTGTCGCTGGCGCAGCAATTGGCGCACCTGTGGCCGCGTGAGTGCACATGGCAACGCTGCACCGAGCAGCAATTGCTGATCAGCCCGGACCCGACAGCGCGCCGCGATGAGCTGGATGTGTTTGGTAATCCGTTGACCCGGCTGGCCTTTGAGCGCCCGCACGATGAATTGCAGGTCAATGCGCAGCTCACCGTTGAAGTGCTGGCGCGACCGGCGCTGGATTTCAATCAGTCGCCCGCCTGGGAGCTGACGCGTGATGCGCTGACCTACAGCAGTCAGCCGTTGTCCGCTGAGCTGCTCGAAGCCTGTCGTTATCGGTTTCAGTCACCTTATGTGCATCTGAAGCGCAGCTTTGTCGAGTTCTCCGAAAGCTGCTTCTCGCCCGGTCGGCCCTTGATGCTCGGCGTGCAAGCCTTGATGCAGAAGATTTTCAGCGAGTTCACCTTCGATGCCGAGGCCACTCAGGTGGCGACGCCGCTGGTGGAGGTGCTGGAGCGCCGGCGCGGCGTGTGTCAGGACTTCGCCCATCTGATGCTCGCCTGCGTGCGTTCGCGGGGGCTGGCGGCGCGTTACATCAGCGGTTATCTGCTGACCCAGCCGCCGCCGGGGCAGCCACGGCTGATCGGTGCCGATGCGTCGCATGCCTGGGTGTCGGTGTTCTGTCCGGTGTTGGGCTGGGTGGATTTCGATCCGACCAACAATGTGCAGCCGGCGCTGGAGCACATCACGCTGGCGTGGGGCCGGGACTTTTCTGATGTGTCGCCGTTGCGGGGGGTGATTCTGGGCGGCGGCAGTCACGACCCGGAAGTGCGGGTCACCGTAATGCCACTGGATTAACAAAGCTTAAACAGTAGGAGTGAGCCTGCTCGCGATAGCGGTGTGTCAGCAGCAAATATTTCAACTGACACACCGCTATCGCGAGCAGGCTCACTCCTACAGGGGAATTTTTGGGGGGGCGAAAAGGGGGGCTGTGAGGGCCGGCAGTGCAACCGCCAGCCCCGTCACAAATCCGCAGGGTCTGATTCGATCATCAAACCCGGTGGGGCTCAGGCGTCGGGCGCCTGATCTTTCGGTGCATCAACATCAACAGCATCGTCGTCAGTCGCCACTTCACCGTCAGGGTTCAGTGCCGCTTCTTCAGCCATTTGTTTCTTGCGCTGAAGCTTTTCCTCTTTCTTCTGCTCCTTTGCCAGGTCTCGTTGACGTTTGGCGAAGGAGTAATTGGGTTTGGCCATGGGCGATCCTCTTGGGTCGAAGGTGAGGTTGAGCGGCGCGTATTCTGCCCTGTATCGGTGCCTGGCGGTTAGCCGGGTTTTTGGTCTACCCACTTGGGGGTGACGGTCGGCTTCCACTGATCGAGAGCATCGAGCAGGGTTTGTGGCGATTCGCTCACTTGCAGCATGTCACGGTGTGGCGCGCGAACGAAGCCTTCGCCGACGATATGGTCGAGAAAAGCCGTGAGTTTGCTGTAAAAACCGTTCACTTCCAGCAGGCCCAGCGGCTTGCCGTGGTAGCCGAGCTGGCCCCAGGTCCAGACTTCGAACAGCTCTTCCAGCGTGCCGAGGCCACCGGGCAACGCGACGAACGCATCGCTGAGTTCGGCCATGCGTGCCTTGCGCGCGTGCATGCCGTCGACCACTTCGAGGCGGGTCAGGCTTTTGTGGCCGATTTCCTTGTCCATCAGACTTTGCGGAATGATCCCGATCACTTCACCGCCAGCGGCCAGTGCGGCGTCGGCGACAAGCCCCATCAACCCCACGGCGCCACCGCCATAGACCAGGGTCAAGTGGCGCTCGGCCAGTGCGCGGCCAAGGGCTTTGGCGGCCTCGGTGTAAGCCGGATCAGTGCCGGCGTTGGCACCGCAAAATACACAAACGGATTTGAGAGACATGCCTTCCTCCTGGGTCAATCCGTCACAGGGTAATGGCTGGCACGCCTTGATCCAAGGGCTAAACTTCGCGCTCTGGCGATTCAAAGGTGCCGCTGGCGCCACAGGCGTAGGCAGCGAGCAAACTGCACAACAGACCGTTAAAGAACATGACAGGCACTCCGTCTCAGTAGATGCGCCGATCATAGGGCCGGCCGTTGAGTCTGGCCGGTAGATTGTTTCGATGAGTGTCATAGCCTGAAAGTTGTATACAATTTTTGACTCAAGTCATAGGAACTTGCGAAGATTTCAGGCAGTCTTTCCACCATTCGTGTTTTTGTTAACCCTGCCTTGGAGATTCACCATGTTTTCCAAAGTTGTTGCGGTATCCCTGCTGGCGCTGGCCAGCAGCCAATTGATGGCTGCCGAGTGCAAAACCACCGTTGACTCCACCGACCAGATGTCCTTCAACACCAAGGAGATCGTGATCGACAAGAGCTGCAAGACCTTCACCGTCGAGCTGACCCACTCCGGCAGCCTGCCGAAGAACGTCATGGGCCATAACCTGGTCGTCAGCAAAACCGCTGACATGCAGCCGATCGCCACTGACGGCCTGGCCGCAGGCATCGACAAGAACTACCTGAAAGACGGCGACGAGCGCGTTATTGCTCACACCAAGATCATCGGTGCCGGCGAGAAAGACACACTGACCATCGACGTATCGAAGCTGGCCGCTGGCACTGATTACGGCTTCTTCTGCTCGTTCCCGGGCCACATCTCGATGATGAAAGGCACCATTGCTGTCAAGTAAGCAGGTTTACCGCGTCATCGTTCTTCGCGAGCAGGCTCGCTCCCACAGGTTCTGTGTCTGACACCTGAAACCCTGTGGGAGCGAGCCTGCTCGCGAAGGGGCCATCAGCATCGACAGATGACCTGGCCAAAGAAAAGCCCGCAGAGGATCACTCCTCAGCGGGCTTTTTCATTCCATCAGCGATCAAGGCGCGAACGGCATGACACGCTTGTGATGGGTCTTGTTGTAGGTCGCGACGATGATGTCGAACGCTTCCTGGCGCACCGGCTCGCCGTGCAGGAACGCGTCGATCTCGGCGTAGGTCACGCCGTGGGACGCTTCGTCCGGCTTGCCCGGCGACAGGTCTTCCAGATCCGCCGTCGGAATTTTCTCGACCAACGACTCTGGTGCACCAAAGCTGCGCGCAATCGCCCGGACCTGGTTTTTCACCAGACCGCTGAGCGGCGCCAGATCACAAGCGCCGTCACCGAACTTGGTGAAGAAACCCATCACCGCTTCCGCCGCATGGTCGGTGCCGATCACCAGACCGTGCGCCGCGCCAGCGATGGTGTACTGGGCGACCATGCGCATCCGCGCCTTGGTGTTGCCCAATACGAAATCCACCGACACCGCATGCTTGCCTTCGAACGCCGCGACTTCACTGGCCAGCGACTTCACCGCCGGGCCGATGTTGACGGTGTGGCGCTCATCCGGGGCGATGAAGTCCACCGAAGCTTGTGCGTCGTGCTCATCGAACTGGGTTTCGTACGGCAGGCGCACGGCAATGAACTTGTAGCTGTGGTCACCGGTGCGCTCGCGCAGTTCGCGCATGGCGCGCTGGGCCAAGAGGCCTGCGGTCAGCGAGTCAACACCGCCACTGATGCCCAGCACCAGGGTCTTGAGGCCGGAATTGACCAGGCAGTCCTGGATGAAGGTGATGCGCCGGGCAATTTCCGCTTCGAGGGCCTGGTGGCCGGCGAATGGCGGTTGGACCTTGAGCTGTTCAGCAATCTCACGCTGTACGGCTTGCATGAATTCACTCCTTGCTAGATAGACTGGAAACGGCAGGAACCTGGAAAACGTGTCGCAAATAGGCGACAAAGTTGGGGTCTTTACAGTGAGTCTTGCCGGGCTCGTCGGAGATCTTCGCCACCGGCTGGCCGTTGCAGGCAGTCATTTTAAGCACGATGCTCATCGGTTCGACACCCGGAATGTCACAGGTCAGGTTGGTGCCGATGCCAAAGCTGACGTTGATCCGACCGTGCAGCGCGCGGAAGATCTCCAGCGACTTGGGCAGGCTCAGGCTGTCGGAGAACACCAACGTCTTGCTCATCGGGTCGATGCCGAGCTTGTGGTAGTGGGCGATGCATTTTTCGCCCCACTGCACCGGATCCCCGGAATCGTGACGCAGGCCATCGAAGAGCTTGGCGAAGAACAGGTCGAAGTCGCCGAGGAAGGCGTCGGTGGTGATGCAGTCCGTGAGGGCGATGCCCAGCAGCCCCCGGTATTCACGCACCCAGCAGTCGAGGGCGGCGATCTGGCTGTCGATCAGCCGAGGGCCGAGTTGCTGATGAGCCATGATCCATTCATGGGCCATGGTGCCCAGCGGTTTCATGTCCAGCTCGCGGGACAGGTGCACGTTGCTGGTGCCGACGAAGCGCCCGGGGAAATCGTGCTTGAGCACGTTCACCACTTCTTCCTGCACACGGTACGAAAAGCGTCGGCGGGTACCGAAATCGGCGACCTGCAACTGCGCCAGTTCATCGGTCGAGGCGTTGGCGCTGAGCCAGTCGAACTTGCGATACAGCTGCTCACGCGCCTGTACCAGCTGGATTTCCCGGTAGCGATAGCGGTTGCGCACTTCGCTGACGATCGCCAGCAGCGGCACTTCGTACAAAATCACATGCAGCCACGGGCCACGTAGACGGATGAACAGTTCGCCGTTCTCGATCCCGGTGTGCAGATAGCGCAGGTTGAAGCGGAACAATCCGAGAAAACGCAGGAAATCCGGTTTGAGGAAGCTGATGCGCTCCAGGAAACTCAACTGGTCGGCGCTCAGGCTCAGTTCGGCCAGACGCTCGACCTGATAACGGATCTCGGCCAGGTATGGGCGCAGATCTTCGCTGTTACGGCAACGAAACTCCCATTCGACTTCGACGTTGGGGTAGTTGTGCAGCACCGCCTGCATCATCGTCAGTTTGTAGAAGTCGGTGTCGAGCAGGTTCTGCACGATGCGATCGGCAAACACACTCTCGCTCATAAACGGGGTCTCCAGGTGCACCGCGCATGGCGCGGTATCAAACAATGGTGCTAGTGGCGCATATCAGCGGTGGGGATTGCCAGCAATATTTGGCAGGTGAAGATCATTTGTGGTGAGGGGATTTATCCCCGATGGGTTGCGCAGCGACCCCAAAAATTCAAGAGTGACGACTGCTGCGCAGTCGATCGGGGATAAATCCCCTCACCACAAGTTTGTGTTTCGGTCTGTTAAGCAGCAGGGCTGTCGATCTGTTCCAGCATCCACTTCACAAAATCCCGCACCTTTGGCACCTCCGCCGCATGTTCCGGGTAGGCCAGGTAATAGGCGTCGGAACTGGGCATTGCATGCGGCCAGGGAATGACCAGTTTGCCGTCGGCCAATTCCTCCTCCACGAGAAACCGTGGTAACAGCGCCACGCCGCAGCCGACCTGAGCGGCACGGATGCACATATAAAAGGTTTCGAAGCGCGGCCCGTGGTAGCTGTGTTCGGTGTGGTAACCCTGACTGTCGAACCAGTCGTGCCACGCCTGCGGGCGCGAGGCGTTTTGCAGCAGTACCAGGTCGGTCAGTTGCGTCGGGTCGGTGAAGGGCGTGTCCGGCAGACTGCCCGGTGCACAGACCGGCACCAGCTCTTCGCCGAACAGCTTCAGGCACTCGGTGCCGGGGCGTGAACTCTGGCCGAAATAGAACGCCAGATCGCTGCGCCCTTGCAGCAAATCATCGGCCTCCTGCTCGTTGCACAGATCCAGATGGATCGACGGATGGCGCAGGCGCCAGCCTTTCAGGCGCGGTACCAGCCAGCGGGCGCCGAAGGTCGAGGGCGTAGAGACGCGCAGGACTTCGGTCTCGCCGCCGTAGGAACGCAGGTAATGCGTCGACATTTCCACCTGGGTGAGGATTTTTCGGACTTCCACCAGGTACAAATCCCCGGCCGGGGTCATCTGCAAGCGACGACGAACACGACGGAACAACAAGTGCTGGAGCAATTCCTCAAGCTGCGCCACTTGCTTGCTGACAGCGCTCTGGGTCAGGTTCAGTTCCTCGGCGGCCCGGGTAAAACTCAGGTGCCGGGTCACGGCCTCGAAGCACTGCAACGCGGTGATCGACGGCAGGTGGCGTTTATTCAGCATGGGTGATCCCTTTTTCTTGTCTTTCTATGCGCAGCATGAATAAACGGAATGATATCTCGCGTAAAGGTCGTTTGTTGCCTCGCCGGTCTGACGCTACAACTAAAGGCCTGCCCGGTCGTGAACATTCGACCGCACACATTCAGTTTTTCGCTTGAGGAGTGACCCATGGTTGCCGCATTGCTTGATCGTCTTGGTGTGAACCCGGCCCTGTACCAGAACGGCAAAGTGCCGGTGCATTCGCCCATCGATGGCAGCCGCATCGCCGCCGTGAACTGGGAAGGCCCGGCCGAAGTCGAGCAGCACATCAGTCGCGCAGATCATGCGTTCGAACAATGGCGCAAGGTGCCGGCCCCGCGTCGCGGCGAGCTGGTGCGTCAGTTCGGCGAAGTGCTACGCGAATACAAGGCCGACCTCGGCGAGCTGGTGTCGTGGGAAGCGGGCAAGATCACCCAGGAAGGTCTGGGTGAAGTGCAGGAGATGATCGACATCTGCGACTTCGCCGTCGGCCTGTCCCGTCAACTTTACGGTTTGACCATCGCCTCCGAGCGCCCGGGCCACCACATGCGTGAAACCTGGCATCCGCTGGGCGTGGTTGGCGTGATCAGTGCGTTCAACTTCCCGGTCGCGGTGTGGGCGTGGAACACCACGCTGGCGCTGGTCTGCGGCAACCCGGTGGTGTGGAAACCGTCGGAGAAGACTCCGCTGACCGCACTGGCTTGCCAAGCGCTGTTTGATCGCGTGGTGAAGAATTTCACCGATGCTCCAGCAAACCTGTGCCAGGTGATCATTGGTGGTCGCGATGCCGGCGAAGCGCTGGTGGATGACCCGCGTGTGGCGCTGATCAGCGCCACCGGCAGCACCCGCATGGGCCGCGAAGTGGCGCCGAAAGTCGCCGCACGTTTTGCCCGCAGCATTCTGGAACTGGGCGGCAACAACGCGATGATCCTCGGCCCGAGCGCCGATCTGGACATGGCTGTACGCGCCATTCTGTTCAGTGCGGTCGGCACTGCCGGTCAACGTTGCACCACGCTGCGTCGTCTGATCGCCCATGAATCGGTGAAAGAAGAGATCGTCACCCGCCTCAAAGCCGCGTACGCGAAAGTGCGCATCGGCCATCCGCTGGAAGGCAATCTGGTCGGTCCGCTGATCGACAAACACAGCTTCGAAAACATGCAGGATGCGCTGGAGCAGGCGTTGAGCGAGGGCGGTCGGGTGTTCGGCGGCAAGCGTCAGCTTGAAGCGCAATTTCCCAACGCCTACTACGTATCGCCGGCGATTGTTGAAATGCCGGAGCAGAGCGATGTGGTCTGCAGCGAAACCTTCGCGCCGATCCTCTACGTGGTCGGTTACAGCGACTTCCAGGAAGCGCTGCGCCTGAACAACGCTGTACCGCAAGGCCTGTCGTCATGCATCTTCACCACTGATGTGCGCGAGGCCGAGCAGTTCATGTCGGCGGTCGGCAGCGACTGCGGCATCGCTAACGTCAACATCGGCCCGAGCGGCGCGGAAATCGGCGGCGCGTTTGGTGGCGAGAAGGAGACCGGCGGTGGCCGCGAGTCGGGCTCCGACGCCTGGCGCGCGTACATGCGCCGCCAGACCAATACCGTGAACTACTCGCTGGAGTTGCCGCTGGCGCAGGGCATCACCTTCGACTGACAGGTGGAGATCGATCGTTCCCACGCTCTGCGTGGGAATGCCTCACCGGACGCTCCGCGTTCGCTTCTGGGACGCAGAGCGTCCCTGACTGCGTTCCCACGCAGAGCGTGGGAACGATCATTTTGCAGTGTTTGGCAGGTTTCTGTTGGAGTCTGGCAATGCCGTTACGCGAAGAATGTCTGTGGGAAAAACTCACGCCGCAAAGGCCGGATAACACCGCGCTCAAGGGTGAAGTCAAAGTCGATGTCTGCGTGATCGGCGCCGGGTTTACCGGCTTGTCGGCGGCGCTGCATCTGTTGGAAAAGGGCAAGAGCGTCTGCGTGCTGGAAGCGCATCGTGCCGGGCACGGTGGGTCCGGGCGCAATGTCGGGCTGGTCAACGCCGGCATGTGGATCCCGCCGGACGAGATCGAGGCCGGGTTTGGCGAGGCCGTTGGCAGCCAGCTCAACCGCATGCTCGGAGCGGCGCCGGCGCTGGTGTTCAGCCTGGTGGAGAAGTACAACATCGATTGCCAGTTGCGCCGCGAAGGCACCCTGCACATGGCGCACAATGCCAAGGGCGAGGCCGATCTGCGCAGTCGCGAGCAACAATGGAAGCGCCGTGGCGCACCGGTCGAACTGCTGACCGGCAAGGCCTGCCAACAAGCCACCGGCACGCAGAAGATCGCTGCGGCATTGCTCGACCGCCGCGCCGGCACCCTCAACCCGATGGCCTATGTCACCGGGCTGGCCAATGCGGTGAAAGGCCTGGGCGGGCAGATGTTCGATCACTCGCCGGTGACCCGACTCGAACGCCAGGGCCAGCAATGGTCGGTGCAAACCGAACAGGGCTCAGTGCTTGCCGAACAAGTGGTGATTGCCTCCAACGCCTACACCGAGGGCGACTGGACCGAACTCAAGCGCAACTTCTTCCCCGGTTATTACTATCAGGTCGCCTCGGTTCCGCTGACCGAAGACGCTGCCCAGGAAATCCTCCCGGGCGGGCAGGGCTCGTGGGATACGCGGCAGGTGCTGAGCAGCATTCGCCGCGACAAGGACGGCCGTTTGTTGCTCGGCAGTCTGGGCAACGGCAATCAGAAACCCACCTGGTTTCTCAAGACCTGGGCCGACCGGGTGCAGCAGCACTACTTCCCCAACCTGAAACCGGTGGAGTGGGAATGCACCTGGACCGGGCGCATCGCCTTTACTCCCGATCACCTGATGCGCCTGTTCGAGCCGGCGCCTGGCCTGGTGGCTGTCACCGGTTACAACGGTCGCGGCGTGACCACCGGCACCGTGGTCGGCAAGGCCTTCGCCGATTACCTGTGTCACGGCAATCCTCAAGCCCTGCCGATCCCCTTCGCACCGATGCAGCCCTTGGCCGGCGTCGGTTTGCGCAGCTGCCTTTATGAGGCGGGTTTCTCGCTGTATCACGCGGGCCAGTGCCTGCGCATCGTCATCTGAGTGTTGAATTATGTTGCCGGAAGCGGCGCTTTTCGATGCAGCGACTAGCCTGTAATGGTGCGGGTTGTAGCAGTCCCGCACCAGCAGTGTGCAGTTCGGTGACGCGAGCTGTTACAGGCTGGTTGCACGTCGTTTGGTGCCGCGGTTGCAATGATGGCGCAAGCGGGTTGCGCCTCAGATTTAAAAAGGTTTCACCTTCCGCGGTTTAGACGGTTGCACGCCCAATGAAAATGGGAACGAAACAGTCGAAATAACAAGAAAGCAGCGACTTTTTGAAGAATAAAAAACCGATGGCACGGCGCTTGCTCAGAGCATTCAGTGAAGTGAAGTCGCAGTGCCAACTAAAAAAAACCTTGGAGCACCACCTCATGTCCCAGACGTTTTACAAGAAAGGCTTTCTGGCCCTCGCAGTTGCTACTGCGCTGGGTGTTTCTGCGTTTGCTCAAGCTGATGTGAAAATCGGTGTAGCGGGTCCAATGACTGGCGCCAACGCGGCATTTGGCGAGCAGTACATGAAGGGTGCACAGGCAGCGGCGGACGCGGTCAATGCGGCAGGCGGCGTCAACGGCGAGAAAATCGTACTGGTCAAGGGCGATGACGCCTGCGAACCGAAACAGGCTGTAACGGTCGCCAAGGACCTGGTCAACCAGAAGGTTGCCGGTGTGGTCGGTCACTTCTGCTCCTCCTCCACCATCCCCGCCTCGGAAATCTACGACGAAGCCGGCGTCATCGCGATCACTCCGGGTTCCACCAACCCGCAAGTGACCGAGCGCGGCCTGAGCGCCATGTTCCGTATGTGCGGGCGTGACGACCAGCAAGGCATCGTGGCCGGCGACTACATCGTCGATGTGCTCAAGGGCAAGAAAGTCGCCGTGCTGCACGACAAGGACACCTACGGTCAGGGCCTGGCCGATGCGACCAAGGCTCAGCTGGAAAAACGTGGCGTGAAGCCGGTGCTGTATGAAGGCCTGACCCGTGGCGAGAAAGACTTCAGTGCCGTGGTCACCAAGATCCGTGCGGCCGGTGCCGACGTGGTCTACTTCGGCGGCCTGCACCCGGAAGCCGGGCCGCTGGTCAAGCAACTGCGCACCGAAGGCCTGAAAGACGTCAAGTTCATGTCTGACGACGGTATCGTCACCGACGAACTGGTGACCACCGCCGGTGGCCCGCAATACGTTGACGGCGTGCTGATGACCTTTGGCGCCGACCCTCGTCTGCTGCCAGAAAGTAAAACCGTTGTGGATGCTTTCCGCAAAGCCGGTACCGAGCCTGAAGGCTACACCCTTTATGCCTACGCATCGGTCCAGACCCTGGCGGCCGCCTTCAACGGCGCCAAGTCCAACAGTGGCGAGAAAGCCGCCGAGTGGCTGAAAGCCAATCCGGTGAAAACCGTGATGGGCGAGAAGGCCTGGGACAAGAAGGGCGACCTGAAAGTCTCCGACTACGTGGTTTACCAGTGGGACGCGACAGGCAAATATCACCAGCTGGAAAAACAGAAGTAAGGGCTGACGCGATCAGTTGATCCCCCACCGATCCAATGTGGGAGCGAGCCTGCTCGCGAAGACGGAATGACTGCCAACACATGTGTTGAATGATCGACCGCTTTCGCGAGCAGGCTCGCTCCCACAGGGACGGTGTGGGATGGGCTGATCGTGGCTGACATTGCTCCGACGTAAATCTGTATTTTTCCTAGAAGAACCGCCCGCCCACCGGAGGGCAGGTTCTCATTGCGTGAGATTGCGTTATGGATGGTATTTTCCTGCAGCAACTGGTCAACGGCCTGACCCTCGGGTCGGTCTATGGCCTGATCGCCATCGGCTACACAATGGTCTACGGCATCATCGGCATGATCAACTTCGCCCACGGCGAGGTTTACATGATTTCCGCGTACCTCGCGGCAATCAGTCTGGCTCTGCTGGCTTACTTCGGTATTGAATCCTTCCCGCTGTTGATGCTCGGCACGCTGGTCTTCACCATCGTCGTCACCGGCGTTTATGGCTGGGTGATCGAACGCGTCGCCTACAAACCTCTGCGCAACTCCACCCGACTGGCACCGCTGATCAGCGCCATCGGTATCTCCCTGATCCTGCAAAACTATGCCCAGATCAGCCAGGGCGCCCGCCAACAGGGTGTTCCAACGCTGCTCACCGGTGCCTGGCGTGTCGACGTCGGCAGCGGTTTCGTTCAGTTGACCTACACCAAGATCTTCATTCTGGTGGCCGCATTTGTCGGCATGGGCCTGCTGACCTACGTGATCAAGTACACCAAGCTCGGCCGTATGTGCCGCGCCACCCAGCAAGACCGCAAGATGGCTTCGATCCTCGGGATCAACACCGACCGGGTGATTTCCTACGTGTTCATCATCGGTGCGGCGATGGCGGCCCTGGCCGGCGTGCTGATCACCATGAACTACGGCACGTTCGACTTCTACGCAGGCTTCGTCATCGGCATCAAGGCGTTCACTGCCGCGGTGCTCGGCGGGATCGGCTCACTGCCCGGCGCGATGCTTGGCGGGATCATTCTCGGGATCTCCGAGTCGCTGTTCTCGGGCCTGGTCAACTCCGACTACAAAGACGTGTTCAGCTTCTCGCTGCTCGTACTTGTTCTGGTCTTCCGGCCTCAGGGTCTGTTGGGCCGTCCTCTTGTGTCGAAGGTGTAAGCGATGTCTTCAACCACTCAAAAAAACATCGATATCAAAAAAAGCCTGGTTGAGGCGATTCTGGCCGGCCTCATTGCGCTGATCGTGTTCGGCCCGATTGTCGGCGTCGTGCTCGACGGCTACAGCTTCAAACTCGAACCGACCCGCGTCGCGTGGATCATCGGCATCGTCATGCTCGGCCGCTTTGCCCTGAGCCTGTTTCTGCAGACGCCCAAGGGCCTGAAGATTCTCGACGGATTCGAGAGCACCGGTTCCGGTGTGCATGTGCTGCCTGCCGATCACAAATCCTCCCTGCGCTGGGTCATCCCGCTGCTGATTGTGCTCGCGGTCATCGTGCCGTTTGTCTCCAACTCCTATTTACTGGGCGTGGTCATCCTCGGGTTGATCTACGTGTTGCTGGGGCTGGGGCTGAACATCGTGGTCGGCCTCGCTGGTCTGCTCGATCTCGGTTACGTGGCGTTCTACGCCATCGGCGCCTACGGTCTGGCGCTGGGTTATCAATACCTCGGGCTGGGCTTCTGGACCGTGCTGCCGCTGGCAGCGATCACTGCGGGTCTGGCTGGTTGCATCCTCGGCTTCCCGGTGCTGCGCCTGCATGGCGACTATCTGGCGATCGTGACCCTGGGCTTCGGTGAAATCATTCGCCTGATCCTTAACAACTGGCTGTCGCT
The DNA here is from genome assembly GCF_034008635.1 of Pseudomonas sp. P8_229. NCBI lineage: Bacteria > Pseudomonadati > Pseudomonadota > Gammaproteobacteria > Pseudomonadales > Pseudomonadaceae > Pseudomonas > Pseudomonas sp. P8_229. Next base: position 3,621,357 of record NZ_CP125378.1, read on the forward strand.
GACCGGCGGCCCGAACGGCATGCCGGCACCGCTGCCAACGTTCTTCGGTCTGGAATTCGGCAAACGGGCTAAGGATGGCGGGGTGCCGTTCCACGAGTTCTTCGGCATCGCCTACAACCCTGACGTGAAGTACTACTTCATCTACGCGGTGTTGTTCCTGGTGGTACTGGCCGTGCTGTACATCAAGCATCGCCTGGTGAAGATGCCGGTAGGCCGGGCCTGGGAAGCCTTGCGTGAAGACGAAATCGCCTGTCGCTCGATGGGCCTGAATCACGTGCTGGTCAAGCTTTCGGCGTTCACCATCGGTGCGTCGACGGCAGGTCTGGCCGGGGTGTTCTTCGCCACCTATCAAGGCTTCGTCAATCCGACCTCGTTCACCTTCTTCGAATCGGCGCTGATCCTCGCCATTGTGGTGCTCGGCGGCATGGGCTCGACCATCGGTGTGGTGATCGCGGCGTTCGTGCTGACGGTGGCCCCGGAACTGCTGCGCGGTTTCGCTGAATACCGCGTGCTGCTGTTCGGCATCCTGATGGTGTTGATGATGATCTGGCGACCACGAGGGCTGATCCGCATCAGCCGTACCGGGGTCACTCCACGCAAAGGTGCCATTCACTACGAGAGGACTGCGCCATGAGTGAAGTCGTACTCTCTGTGGAAAAACTGATGATGCACTTCGGTGGCATCAAGGCCCTGAGCGATGTCAGCCTCAAGGTCAAACGCAATTCGATCTTCGCCCTGATCGGCCCCAACGGAGCGGGCAAGACCACGGTGTTCAACTGCCTGACCGGGTTCTACAAGGCCTCCGGCGGCAAGATCGAACTCAACGTGCGCGGCAAGCAGACCAACGTCATCAAGCTGCTGGGCGAGTCGTTCAAACCGACCGATTTCGTTTCGCCGAAATCCTTCCTCAGTCGCCTGTACTACAAGATGTTCGGTGGTACGCATCTGGTGAACCGTGCTGGCCTGGCCCGGACGTTCCAGAACATTCGCCTGTTCAAGGAAATGTCGGTGCTGGAAAACCTGCTGGTGGCCCAGCACATGTGGGTCAACCGCAACATGCTGGCCGGCATCCTCAATACCAAGGGCTACCGCAAGGCCGAAAGCGACGCGCTGGATTGCGCGTTCTACTGGCTGGAAGTGGTCGATCTGGTGGACTGCGCCAACCGCCTGGCCGGTGAACTGTCCTACGGCCAGCAACGCCGTCTGGAAATCGCCCGGGCCATGTGCACGCGACCGCAGATCATCTGCCTCGACGAACCGGCCGCCGGCCTCAACCCTCAGGAAACCGAAGCGCTGAGCGCGATGATCCGGCTGCTGCGTGACGAGCACGATCTGACCGTGGTGCTGATCGAACACGACATGGGCATGGTAATGAGCATTTCCGACCACATCGTGGTGCTGGACCACGGCGTCGTCATCGCCGAGGGCGGCCCCGACGCTATCCGTCACGATCCGAAAGTGATTGCCGCCTACCTGGGCGCCGATGAAGAGGAACTGGTATGACCCGACCGATCCTCGAACTCAAAGACCTCGACGTGTTCTACGGCCCGATCCAGGCCCTCAAAGGCGTGTCGCTGCAGATCAACGAAGGAGAAACCGTCAGCCTGATCGGCTCCAACGGCGCGGGAAAATCCACGCTGCTGATGTCGATCTTTGGCCAGCCAAGGGCCGCGGGCGGGCAGATCCTCTATCAAGGCGTCGACATTACCCACAAGTCCTCGCACTACATCGCCTCCAACGGCATTGCGCAGTCGCCGGAAGGGCGGCGGGTGTTCCCCGACATGACCGTCGAGGAAAACCTGCTGATGGGCACCATCCCGATTGGCGACAAGTACGCCAAGGAGGACATGCAGCGCATGTTCACGCTGTTCCCACGGCTTGAAGAGCGCCGCACTCAGCGGGCGATGACCATGTCCGGTGGCGAGCAACAAATGCTCGCCATCGCCCGGGCACTGATGAGTCGGCCGAAGTTGCTGCTGCTCGATGAGCCGAGCCTGGGCCTGGCGCCGATCGTGGTGAAGCAGATCTTCGCCACCCTGCGCGAACTGGCGAAAACCGGGATGACGATCTTTCTGGTCGAGCAGAACGCCAACCATGCGCTGAAGCTGTCGGACCGCGCGTATGTGATGGTCAACGGCGAGATTCGCCTGACCGGTACCGGTAAAGAGCTGCTGGTGAACGAGGAGGTGCGTAACGCCTATCTGGGTGGGCACTGATTCTTCTTGAGTTGTCCACAAGCCCCGCGACGAAAGTCCCGGGGCTTTTTACATCTCGAACTCACCGCAAAACCTCCTGTAGGAGTGAGCCTGCTCGCGATAGCAGTGTGTTGGCCACCGCCGATGCTGAATGTATTACCGCTATGGCGAGCAGGCTCACTCTTGCGGTTGATCTGAGCCATTTTTCAGAATTGTGGAAAACAAATTCCCATAGCTGCCAAAGCGCGACATATAGACGCTGCAAATGGCTGTTTTTCCACAGTTTTGACTTGTCCCCGTTTGCTGTGGAGCTGGCTGTGAATAACGTGGGAGTAGCTGGCTGCAGCCCTTTTGAACCGTGGCCTGCAGGGTGGTGAGTGTTTTTTGATCAGGTGTTTTTTCTGGAGCGGATGACGTCGTTGTCAACCTTTTTATGCTGGTCGCAACCCAGGTGATTCGATGTGAGCAAGCCTGTGGATAAGTCTGTGACTAAACTCTGGAAAGACTGCGCTGAGGGCCGTAATTACTGGCCTCGCGCAATCACAGGGGTGACCGGTGGGTCGTGCAAAATGCCATGTCCGGCACAACTGCCGCTTCAGGGTCAAGCAAAAAACTTTCTATTTCCCGCGCAAAGCCTTGTGTGGCGTGGCTTTGCGCGTTTCCACTTGCCCCCGGAAACTGTGGAAGGGACTGTGGATAACGTGCGTGCACATGGCTACAGGCCACGCTGGCCGTGGTGTTGCTGTGGTTGGTCGTTTTTTGTACAGGGGGCGGCTGTAAAATGCTTTCTGAAACTTTTCCACAGCGCGCTTTGAAGCGGGTTGCCGGTCGCCGCGAGGCCGGGCATGCTGGCTGCTGATTTTCTATTTCAATGGCTGCGCTGGCGGCCGACGCAAGGAGAACACGATGTCCAACACCCTGTTTATCACCGGCGCGACTTCCGGTTTTGGTGAAGCCTGTGCCCGTCGTTTCGCCGAGGCTGGCTGGAAACTGGTGTTGACCGGTCGTCGTGCAGAACGTCTGAATGCCCTGTGCGCCGAACTGTCGAAGCAGACCGAAGTGCACGGCCTGGTGCTCGACGTACGTGATCGCAAGGCGATGGAAGAGGCGATCGCCAATCTGCCGCCATCCTTCGCCAGGCTGCGTGGCCTGATCAACAACGCCGGGCTGGCGCTGGGTGTCGATCCAGCACCGAAGTGCGACCTCGACGACTGGGACACCATGGTCGACACCAACGTCAAAGGCCTGATGTACGCCACCCGTTTGCTGCTGCCGCGTCTGATCGCCCATGGCCGTGGCGCGGGTATCGTCAACCTGGGTTCGATCGCTGGCAACTACCCGTATCCGGGCAGCCACGTGTATGGCGCGACCAAGGCGTTCGTTAAGCAGTTCTCGCTGAACCTGCGCTGCGACCTGCAGGGCACTGGCGTGCGCGTCAGCAACATCGAGCCAGGCCTGTGCGAAAGCGAGTTCTCGCTGGTGCGCTTTGCCGGTGACCAGGAGCGTTACAACGCGACCTACGCCGGGGCTGAGCCGATCCAGCCGCAGGACATCGCCGAGACCATCTTCTGGGTGATGAATGCGCCGGCGCATATCAACATCAACAGCCTGGAGTTGATGCCGGTGAGCCAGACCTGGGCGGGGTTTGCGATCGAGCGTAACAAAGCCTGATACCGTGTCATCGTTCTTCGCGAGCAGGCTCGCTCCCACATTGGAATGCATTTCAAAGTGGGAGCGAGCCTGCTCGCGAATAGGTCAAATCGGCCAAAACAGGACGATAGGGTAAACTCCCCTCGCAACAACCCCACCGCACCCTGCGGTTTTCAAGGTTTTCGAGGAGTTAAAGTGAGTAACCGAGGTGAGCAGGCGCTGCTCAAACAATCGACCATCCTGATGTTCGCGGTGTCGATCGCCGGGATCGTCACCGGTTTTGTTTCTGGTTCGCAGTCCATCCTTTTCGATGGTTTTTTCTCGCTGATCGCAACCTTCATCAAAGTCCTGATGCTGATCACTGCCAGGCTGATCGCCAAAGAGAGCAATCATCGCTTCCAGTTCGGCTTCTGGCATCTGGAGCCGATGGTGCTGCTGATCGAAGGCAGTTTCCTGTTGTTGATCGCCATCTATGCGTTTCTCAATGGTGTGTTCGGCATCATCAACGGTGGCCGCGAGATCGAGCTGGGGCTGGTGATCATTTATGCGGCGGTGTTCACCGTCGTTGAATTCGCTTATTTCTTCTACGTGCGCCGACGCAATCGCAAGCTCAAATCCAGCCTGATCCAGTTCGATAACATCAGTTGGCTGGTGGACGCGATGCTCTCGGTCGGCCTGTTGATCAGCTTTCTTGCGGCGCTGCTGCTCAAGGCCCAGGGCTTTGGCGAGTGGGCGAAGTTTGTCGACCCGCTGATCCTGATCGTGCTGGCCCTGACCATGTTGCCGCCGGCGTTCAAGATCCTTGGCCCGGCGCTGCGCGATGTGCTGGGCATTGCCCCGGACACGCTGGATGACCAGGTACGGCAGGTGATGGAGGCGGCGAAGGTCGAGCATGGTTTCGACGATTACGTGACCTACGTGCAGAAGCACGGACGGGCGCGATTCATCGAAATTCATGTGGTGTTGCCGGCCGATTATGCGCTGAGCAGTGTGGGTCAGCTGGATGCGCTGCGTGAGGAGATTTCGGCGCAGTTGGGCGAGCCGGATGCGGCGCGCTGGTTGACCATCAGTTTTACTGGCGACAAGAAGTGGATTGCCTAGAGACCGTGTAATGGTTATTCGCGAGCAGGCTCGCTCCCACATTGGAATTGTGCCGGACACAATATTTGTGAACAGCACAGGTCAACTGTGGGAGCGAGCCTGCTCGCGAAAGCTTTCTGTCAATCAACGCAGATAGTCGGCCAGCCCGCTATAGCACGTCGCCAAGTGATACGGCGTCGTCGAAGGCATGTCCTTGCGGCTGACTTCACCCTGTTCATCCCGGCACTCATGCCAACCGCCCGTATGCAGAAACCGCTGCTGCAGCGCCTGCAACTGGCGCAGCACCGCAGTTTCGCTGTCCGGACGCAACGTCAGGGCGCGCAGGTATTCCGCCTGCGCCCAGATGCGCTGCGTCGAATCCTTCGGTCGTCCATCCAACTGTAGATCAAGCATCGCCCGCACCGCACCTGAAGGCTGTTCAACGCCGAACTGTTCGGTGAAGGCGAATGCCCGGTCCAGCGCCGCGTGCAGTTTCGAGGCGCGCAGCAATGGCGAAGATTCGAGCAGGAAATACCATTCGAACTGATGGCCCGGTTCGTACCAGTTATCCACAGCGCCCAGCGGTTTCTCCATCAGCACGCCATGCTGCGGATCGACGAAGTGCTTGTGCATGGCTGTGCATAACTCGAACAGCGCTTGCTGCGTCGGCGCGTCTTCGCGCACGGCGAGGGTGGCGAGGAACGCTTCGGCCAGGTGCATCAGCGGGTTTTGCAACGGGCCGGTTTGCAGAGTGATCCAGTCGCGGTCCAGGCACGCCTCGTACAAGCCATCGCCGGTGGCGAAGCGCCGGGCGATGACTTCAAGTGCGGCATTGAGCGTAGATTCCACCAACGGCTCGCGGGACTTGGCCCAGTAATGGGCACAGGCGAACAGGATGAAGGCGTGGGTGTAGAGGTCTTTGCGCTGATCCAGCGGCTTGCCTTGTGCATCGATGCTGTAGAACCAGCCACCGTACTCGGCATCGTGGAAGTGCCGTTGCAGCGAGCGGAACAGTGTGGCGGCGCGCACATCGGCGTTATCCACAACCCCGATCAGGCTGGAAAACAGGTACAGCTGCCGTGCGCAGGCCATCGCCCTATAGCGTTGGGGCGGCAGCGGCTGGTGTGCGGCGTCCAGTGCTTCGCAGGGCAGCGCCATGTCGGCGTTCCAGCCCGGGCCTTGCCAGAGCGGCACGATCACGTTCAGAAAGTGCTGTTGCACGTCGCTGAACAGGGCGGTCAATTCGGGCAGGGAGGTGGAGCGGGAAGCATGGGGCATTGGCGGACGTCGTCACGGCTGGGGCGATTGCGCGACATGGTAGCAGAGGAGCGTCTGTTAGAGACGCGGTGTCTGTCAGTCCGCCTGCGCGAGCAAGTCTGCTCCCATAGTGGATTTGCAGCGTACACAAAACCTGTGGGAGCGAGCCTGCTCGCGAAGAGGCCAGTTCAGACGATAGAGATCAACCGGCCAGCAACCACGCGCCAGTCACTGCCGAAGCAGCGCCGGCCACTCGCACCAGTGGCGTAGCAGCCTGCGGCAGAAAACGAACCACCGCGTAACCCGCCGCATGCAGGGCAGCAGTCGCAGCGACGAAACCAGCGGCATACGCCCAAGGGCTGGTCATGTCCGGCAGCTCCAGGCCATGCGCCACTCCGTGGAACAACGCAAACAGCGCCGTCGCGACCACTGCCATCAGCAGCGGCGGACGCACGGCCAGCGCCACCGCCAGCCCCAGCGCCAGCACTGAGGCGGCAATCCCGCTTTCCAGCGCCGGCAGCTCAAGCCCTTCAAAGCCGAGCAGACCGCCGATCAGCATGGTGCCGACGAACGTGCACGGCAGCGCCCAACGTGCGGCGCCTTGCTGCTGCGCCGCCCACAGACCAACCGCGACCATCGCCAGCAAGTGGTCGAGGCCGCCGATCGGGTGGCTGATACCGGCGACCAGACCACTGTCGCCGTGGCCCGGGTGGGCGAAGGCCAGTGCCGGGGTCAGCAGCAGCGCCACGGCGCCGAGAATACGTTTGAGTGTCATGGATAAGCTTCCTTGTTGGTCAATGAATCAGGCAGCGTTCAGCAGGCCCTGGCGTTCGATGAAGGCGATGATCTCTTCCAGGCCCTGGCCGGTCTTCTGATTGCTGAAGACAAACGGCTTGCCGTTGCGCATGCGTTTCGTGTCGCTATCCATCATTTCCAGCGAGGCACCGACCAGCGGCGCCAGGTCGATCTTGTTGATCACCAGCAGGTCCGACTTGCAGATACCGGGCCCACCCTTGCGCGGCAGCTTGTCGCCGGCCGAAACGTCGATCACGTAGATGGTCAGGTCGGACAGCTCGGGGCTGAACGTCGCCGACAGGTTGTCGCCGCCGGACTCCACCAGAATCAGGTCCAGCCCCGGAAAACGCCGGTTCAGTTGATCGACCGCTTCGAGGTTGATCGAGGCGTCCTCGCGGATCGCCGTGTGCGGGCAGCCACCGGTTTCCACACCGATGATCCGCTCCGGGGCCAGTGCTTCGTTGCGCACCAGAAAGTCGGCGTCTTCGCGGGTGTAGATGTCGTTGGTGACGACGGCCAGGTTGTAGCGTTCGCGCAGCGCCAGGCACAGGGCCAGGGTCAATGCGGTCTTGCCGGAACCGACCGGGCCGCCGATGCCGACGCGCAGGGGTTGTGTGTTCATGTGCTTCTCCAAGATGACAGGCCCTAGGAACGGAACAGGCGGCTGTACTGGCGCTCATGCGCCATGCACGCCAGGGACAGGCCGAACGCGGCGCTGCCGATGTGTTCGGGATTGATACGGGTAGCGTCCTGCTGCGCCTGTTGCAGCAGCGGCAGTAATTCGCTGGTCAGGCGCTGGGCGGCTTGCTGGCCCAGCGGCAGGGTTTTCATCAGCACCGCGAGCTGGTTTTCCAGCCAGCTCCACAGCCACGCTGCGAGGGCGTCTTGCGGGTTGATGCGCCAGGCGCGGGCGGCGAGTGCCCAGCCGAGCGCCAGATGTGGCTCGACGCATTGCTCGAGAAAGCTGCGGGCCGGCGTGTCGAGTTCCGGTAAACCGTTGAGCAACTGCTGCAACGAGTAACCCATCTGCCGGCTCTCCAGGTGCAATTCGCGGGTCTCGCGGCTGGCGCGATGGGTTTCGCAGATGCGCCGCAGCTCATCCCAGTTTTCCTCGGCCGCCGCCTGACAATGCGCGAGCAACAGTGGCGCTTCGAAACGGGCGAGGTTGAGCAGCAACTGATCGCTGATCCAGCGGCGGGCGCTCTCCGGAGTGTTCACGCGGCCGTTATCCACCGCCATTTCCAGACCTTGCGAATAGCTGTAGCCGCCAATCGGCAATTGCGGACTGGCCAGGCGCAGCAGCGCCCAGGCCGGATTCACAGGCGTACGCCGAACTGATGGAGTTTGGGCGCGTAGTTGAAGTCTTCGTCGCCGTGCCGCGAATGGTGATGGCCACCGCCATAGGCACCGTGTTCTGGCTGGAACGGCGCTTCAATCGCCTCGACCTGCGCGCCCAGCTGTTCAAGCATGGCCTTGAGCACATAGTCGTCGAGCAGGCGCAGCCAGCCATTGCCGACTTGCAGGGCGACGTGGCGGTTACCGAGGTGATAGGCGGCGCGGGTCAGCTCGAAGGCATTGGCGCAGGTGACGTGCAACAGTTGCTCGGGGCGGGCGCAGACACGAACGATGCGGCCGTCGTCGGCCTGTAGGCATTCGCCGTCATACAACGGTGACTGGCCTCGCTCCAAAAACAACCCGACGTCTTCGCCATCGGCACTGAAACAGCGCAGGCGGCTCTTGCTCCGCGCTTCGAAGGTCAGGTGCAACTCGGCGGACCAGACAGGTTGAGGGTCGATTCTGCGGTGAATCACCAGCATCGGAAAGCTTCCAGCAGTGGACAGGTAGGGAGGGCTAGAGCAAGGGGCTTGCCAACCGCATGAGATGTAGGAAATCCCTGTCGGAGCGTAGTGGATGTTTCAAGATGTTGCGGAATTTTGGAAGGTTTTGGTGCGTGAAGATTTTTACATGCACCAATTTATGGCGACCACGCAAAACAATGTAGGAGTGAGCCTGCTCGCGATAACGGTGTGTCAGGCAGCAAATACTTCGACTGATAAACCGTTATCGCGAGCAGGCTCACTCCTACAGGGGGGGATTTGCGGTAGATCCGGAAGAGGGAATTACTCGGTACTGCCCAGCCCTTGCCAGTGCTTGAGGCCGATAAAGATGAAGCGCAGTTGCTGGGTGATCTTCGCTTGTGGCGTCAGATGTTCCGGCAGGGCTTCGGCGGGTGGGTCGATGATGTCCGGCAGTGTGGCGAACACCGATTTGACGATCAGGTCGGCCATCACGCTCAGGCCGGCAGCGTCCAGATGTTGCAGCTTGGGCATCAGCGTCAGGTCGGCCGCGAGGTCGGCGCTGATGTTCTCGCGCAGACGGCCAATCGCCTGGCGCACCGGCTGCGAGCCGCCGTACTGCTCGCGGGCGAGAAACAGGAACTGCGAACGGTTGGCGCTGACCACGTCGAGGAAGATCCGCACCGAGGCATCGATGATGCCGCCCATGACGAATTCATTGTGGCGCACCAGGCGGATGGTCGCGCGGAAGGTCTGGCCGACTTCACTGACCAGCACCAGACCCAACTCGTCCATGTCGGCGAAATGCCGATAGAAACCGGTTGGCACGATGCCCGCGGTCTTGGTCACTTCGCGCAAGCTCAGGCTGCCGAATCCTCGGCCGCTTTCCATCAAATGGCGGGCAGCGTCCATCAGGGCATTGCGGGTCTGTTGTTTCTGTTCGGCGCGGGGCAGCATCGCAAAGGCGTTTTCTTCGGCGGGACAAGCGCCGCACTCTAGCAAATCGGCTTTGTCGGCGTCGAACGGCAGGGGATATTCAGCGAGGTAAAATGCAGTCTTGCGGTTGCCGGAGCTGAAAAAGTCAAAAGCCCAATCGGGTGATTGGGCTTTTTTTCCAGGCCGCCACGGGCTTAGCTCAAAGCGCTGTTGCGTTCGATCACACGGTCACCACCACCTTCGGCCAGAGTTTGACCTTGTGGGGTTTTATCGTAGCCATCAGAAGCCAGGGTCTGACCTTGTGGGGTTTTGTCGTAGCCGTCAGAAGCCAGGGACTGACCTTGTGGAGTCTTGTCATAGCCGTCTTGAACCAGACCTTTCTCTTCCAGGCGATCACGGCCACCTTCTGCTACAGCTTGACCTTGTGGAGTCTTGTCGTAGCCATCTTGTACCAAGCCTTTTTCTTCCAGACGGTTACGGCCGTTTTCAGCCAGGGTCTGACCTTGTGGAGTACGGTCGCCGCCGTCAGCAGCAACAGTCTGGCTGAATACCGAGTGGTTCGATTTCACTTGTGGGGTAGCCTGATCGGCAGCGGGCAGAGCGAAAGCAGTGCTGGCTAGCATCGACAGGGTAAGGCTGAGCAGTAATTGGCGTTTCATGATGGGTTGCTCCTTGGGAGGGCGATAAAGTGGGTACGAAGCCAATGCTACTCTCGATAAGTCGATATAAAAGTTCATAAACGCAATGGTAATAATCAACAGAATTGATTGTTCCACTGAGGCGCTCTATCTCGGGCGTTTGCGGACGGTGGTTTTGCACCGCAGTGGGTATTTTCGACTCACTCGCGCCTCGCAAATGTGCGGGTGGCGGTAACGCTGTTCGACCAATCGGTCAGCATTCGGGCGATTTTTTGCCCCGGAATCTATATTCCGATTAAACCTGCGCACTGTTTGCCAGTCGTAGAATTCATGAGGGCCGCTTTGGCCCGTCGTTTCAGCTGTGCGTCGCGAAGTCGGCGTGCGGTCGTCATCAGGAGTCTTGTGCATGACGCGCACCGGGAAAATCTTCAGTTGGACCTTCGCCACCCTCGTACTGCTGCTGGCGGTGCTGGTTCTGATCATCGTGTTCTTCGATTGGAACCGGATCAAACCGCCGCTCAACGCCAAAGTCTCGGAAGAACTGCATCGACCGTTTGCCATCAATGGCAACCTCGCGGTGATCTGGCAGCGCGAGCCGGACGAGGGTGGCTGGCGGGCCTGGGTGCCGTGGCCGCACGTGGTCGCTGAAGACTTGACGCTGGGCAATCCGCAGTGGTCGAAGCAGCCGCAGATGGTCACCCTCAAACGCGTGGAACTGCGCATCTCACCACTGGCGCTGCTGGCACAACGGGTGACGATCCCGCGCATCGACCTGACCGAACCCAACGCGCAACTGCAACGCCTGGCCGATGGCCGCGCCAATTGGACGTTCAAGTTCGATCCGAAGGACCCGAACGCCGAACCGTCCAGTTGGGTGGTGGACATCGGCGCGATCGGCTTCGACAAGGGCCACGTCACGCTGGACGATCAGACGCTGAAGACCAGCCTGGACGTGGTGATCGATCCGCTGGGCAAACCGATTCCGTTCAGCGAGATCGTCGGTGACAAAGCTGCGAAGACTGCGCAGGACAAGGGCGCTGCACCGCAGGATTATGCGTTCGCGCTGAAGGTCAAAGGCCAGTATCACGGTCAGAACCTTACCGGCCAGGGCAAGATCGGCGGGCTACTGGCGTTGCAGGACGCGAACAAACCGTTCCCGCTGCAGGCCCAGGCGAAGATCGGCGCCACCAGCATCGAACTGGCCGGCACCCTGACCGACCCGCTCAACCTCGGCGCCCTCGATCTGCGTCTGAAACTGGCCGGTGCCAGCCTCGGTAACCTCTATCCGCTGACCGGCGTGACCCTGCCGGACACGCCGCCGTATTCCACCGACGGCCATCTGATTGCCAAACTGCACGACGCTGGCGGGGCGAAATTCACCTACGAGCAGTTCAACGGCAAGATCGGCAGCAGCGATATTCACGGCGATCTGACCTACGTCGCCAGCCAGCCGCGGCCAAAACTCAGCGGTGCGCTGCTGTCCAATCAACTGCTGTTCGCCGACCTCGCGCCGCTGATCGGCGCCGACTCGAATGACAAGCAAAAGGCCCGCGGTGGCGAGAGCAAACAGCCGACGGACAAAGTGCTGCCGGTCGAAGAGTTCAAGACCGACCGCTGGCGCGCGATGGACGCCGACGTAGAGTTCACCGGCAAACGCATCGTGCACAGCGAAAAACTGCCGTTCACCGACCTCTATACCCACCTGAAACTCAATGACGGCGAACTCGGCCTCGAGCCGCTGCGCTTTGGCGTGGCCGGCGGCAATCTGGATGCGCAGATCCGCCTCAACGGCCGCACCGAACCGCTGGAAGGCCGGGCCAAACTGACCGCCCGAGGCTTCAAGCTCAAGCAGCTATTCCCGACCTTCGAACCGATGAAAACCAGCTTCGGTGAGCTCAATGGCGACGCCGACATCAGCGGTCGCGGCAACTCGGTGGCCAAGCTGCTGGGCGGCGCCAATGGCAACCTCAAGATGCTGATCAACGACGGTGCGATCAGCCGCGAGCTGATGGAACTGGCGGGGCTCAACGTCGGCAACTATGTGGTTGGCAAGATCTTTGGCGACAAGGAAGTGAAGATCAACTGCGCAGCAGCCGACTTCGACATCAAGACTGGCCTGGCGACTACACGCCTGTTTGTCTTCGATACCGAGAACGCGATCATCTATATCGACGGCACGGCGAACATGGCCACCGAGCAACTGGACCTGACCGTGACCCCGGAATCCAAGGGCTGGCGTTTGATCTCGCTGCGTTCGCCGTTGTACGTGCGTGGCAAGTTCATCAAGCCGGATGCTGGCGTGAAGGCAGTGCCGCTGTTGCTGCGCGGCGCGGGAATGGTCGCGTTGGGCGTGATCGCCGCACCGGCAGCGGGGCTGCTGGCGCTGGTGGCGCCGAGCGGTGGTGAGCCGAATCAGTGTGCACCGTTGCTGCAACAGATGAAGGCGGGCAAGGCGCCAGTGACCGTCAAGCCAACGAAGTAAATCTTCAGCGTTTGTAAAAGCGTCATCGCGAGCAGGCTCACTCCTACAGGTACAGCGCAAAACTTGTAGGAGTGAGCCTGCTCGCGATAGCGGTATCGAAGGTTCAGAGGTCTTTCAGAATGTCGGCCATGTCATCCGCATGCTCTTCTTCCTGCGCCAGGATGTCTTCGAAGATGCGCCGGGTGGTCGGGTCTTTTTCGCCGATGTACTGAATGATTTCGCGGTAGCTGTCGATGGCGATCCGCTCTGCCACCAGGTCTTCGTAGACCATTTCCTTCAAGGTGTTCCCGGCCACGTACTGGGCGTGGGACATTTTCGACAGCAGGTCCGGATTGAACTCCGGCTCGCCGCCCAGTTGCACGATGCGCTCGGCCAGACGGTCGGCGTGTTGTGCTTCCTGGGTCGCGTGTTCGAGGAATTCGTTGGCGGCCACATTGGCTTTCAGGCCGTTGGCCATGAAGTAGTGACGCTTGTAGCGCAGGACGCAGACCAGCTCGGTGGCCAACGATTCATTGAGCAAGCGCAGCACTTCCTCACGGTTGGCGCTGTAGCTCTCGGTTACCGCGCCGTTCTCGACGTGTTGCCGTGCGCGCTCGCGCAGGGTTTTTACATCAGACAAATGCAGGTCATCGCTCATTTCGATCTCCAGGAGGCTAATCCAATGGGCGCCACGCTCTACAGGCGTGATCGCGTACCCAAGTTGTGAGTCATGCGCGATGCAAAAAGTTTTATCGGTTTTACCCGGGGCTCCCTGTTGGCGCTGCCGAAGGCTGCGATCTTGGCGTCAGCCCGGACAACACGGCTTCTGCCTGTAACCAGGTAAAAAACGCCCGCACCGGCGGATGCCGTTCGCGCCCCGGCACGCACAGCGCGCTGTAACCCGCGCCATCGACCTGCACCTGGCCCTTGTACGGCACCAGCAAACCGCTGGCGACGCTTTCGGAAACCAGAATATTGCTCGCCAGCACCAGGCCCTGCCCGGCAATCGCCGCCTGCAGGGCGTAATGCTCTTCGTCGTATTCGCGGATTGCCGGGTGCTGCTTCAGCCAGTGTTCGCCAGACCGCGCGCACCACGCCTCCCAGCCATGGGCAAAGAGCTTTGAGTTGTGCCAGCGCACGCTGATCAGCGCCGGCGTGCGCCGGGCGGCCAGCGCCACCTGCTCCGGCGATCCATACACCCCGAATGACTCATCGAACAGGCACATCCCGTAGAGATTGGGGTAGTCGTCGAGGCTGTAGCGCAACACCAGATCGACGCTGGCGTCCTGATGCAGGTCGATGACTTCGCAGTGGGTGTCAAGCCGCACGTTGATGTTCGGGTGTTGCGCATAAAACCGCCCGAGGCGCGGCACCAGCCACAGCGCGGCGAACGCGGCGGTGGTTGACAGCGTCAGGCTGCTGCCGCTGCGCTGCGGGCGCAGGGTGTCGACGCTTTGCGCCACTTCCAGCAGCGCGCCGTGCAGGCTGCGAAACAGTCGCTCACCGCCCTCGGTCAGGCGCACCTGACGCGGCAGGCGTTCGAATAGCGCCACGCCGAGCCAGTCTTCCAGCGAACGGATCTGATGGGAGATCGCGGTGGGCGTGACCGACAACTCTTCGGCGGCGGCCTTGAAACTCAGCAGGCGCGAGGCGGACTCGAAGGCGCGCAGGGCGGTCAGCGGCAACGAAGCGAACATTGGAAACTCCATGGATGAAATGGATTCATCCCGACTGATTTTTACTCATTTGAAGAGACGCAGTGACGGGCCGCAAGCTGCAAGCCACAAGCAGTTTGATTCTAGTCCGGAGCAAATACAGATGAACAGGATTCTTGCGATTCATGCCAGCCCACGGGGTGATCGTTCGCACTCACGGCGCCTGGCGGAAAGTTTTCTCAGCGCCTGGCAACTGCGCCACCCGCAGGCTCAAGTCACCCGTCGCGAAGTCGGACGGGCGCTGATTCCAGCAGTCAACGAGGCGTTCGTGGCAGCGGCGTTTTACCCGGAGCCGCAAGCGCGGCCGTTGTCGATGCGGGCCGATCTGGCGCTCAGCGATCAACTGGTCGGCGAGTTGTTCGAGCATGATCTGCTGCTGATTTCCACGCCGATGTACAACTTCAGCGTGCCCAGCGGCCTCAAGGCCTGGGTCGATCAGATCGTGCGCCTGGGCCTGACCTTCGATTACACCCTGGACAACGGCGTGGCCCAATACACGCCGCTGTTGCAGGGCAAGAAAGCCCTGATCGTCACCAGCCGTGGCGGTTTCGGCTTCGGCCCGGGCGGTGAACTGGAAGCGCTGAACCATGCCGATCCATGGTTGCGCACGGCGCTGGGGTTTGTCGGCATCAACGACGTCACCGTGGTCGCGGCCGAGGGGGAAGAGTCGGCAGAGCGCACCTTCGCGGTGTCGGTGGCCGAGGCCGAGCAACGTTTGCTCGACCTCGCCCGGGCGTTCTAGATGGCCTGGCTGTTCCTGCTGATCGCCGCCGGGTTCGAAGTCACGTTCGCCATGGGCATGAAGTACGCCGAAGGCTTCACCCGCTTGTGGCCGTCGGTGATCACCGTGGTGGCGGCCGTTGGCGGGGTCTACTTCCTGACGTTGGCGATGCGCGAGTTACCGGTGAGCGTTGCCTATCCGATCTGGACGGCAATCGGCTCGCTGGGCACGGTGTTTCTCGGTTTTGCCTTGCTCGGCGAAAGCCTGACGCTGGTAAAACTGCTGTCGGTGGGACTGATTGTGGCGGGGGTGGTGGGCCTGAAGTAGGCTGGTCGTGGCGTTGTCATCATCGTGGGGGATGCTTGGCGGGCGTTTTGCACGTCTGGCATCCACTCAGCGACCACAAGGATGTTTGCCCATGTCACAAGGTACGGCGACACGTTATCCACTGGTGCTGGTGCCGGGCATGCTCGGGTTTATCCGGCTGCTGCTGTACCCGTACTGGTACGGGATTATCAAGGCGTTGCGCCGCGGTGGTGCAACGGTGATCGCGGTGCAGGTGTCGCCGCTCAATTGCACCGAGGTGCGCGGCGAGCAGTTGCTGGCGCGGATCGACGAGATTCTGCGCGAGACCGGCGCCGCCAGAGTCAATCTGTTCGGCCACAGTCAGGGTTCGCTGACCGCCCGTTACGCTGCGGCCAAGCGACCGGATCTGGTTGCGTCGGTGACCTCGGTGGCCGGGCCCAATCACGGTTCGGAACTGGCCGACTACCTGCAAAAACATTACCCGGCGGACAGCGCCAAGGGCCGCCTGCTTGAGGCGCTGCTGCGTTTTGTCGGCTGGCTGATGGCGTTGCTGGAAACCGGTTACCACGGGCCGAAGCTGCCGGTGGACATCCACGCCTCGCATCAATCGCTGACCAGCGAAGGGGTGGCGCTGTTCAATCGGCGTTATCCACAGGGCCTGCCCGAGACCTGGGGCGGGCACGGACCGGAAGAGGTCAACGGCGTGCGGTATTACTCGTGGTCAGGGACGCTGCAACCGGGCAAGACCGATCGCGGCGGCAACCTGTTTGACGGCACCAATCGCAGTTGTCGGTTGTTCGCGACAACCTTTGTGCGTGAGCCAGGGCAGTGTGACGGGATGGTCGGGCGGTATAGCTCGCACCTGGGCACGGTGATTGGCGACGATTACCCGTTGGATCACTTCGACATCGTCAACCAGTCGCTGGGGCTGGTGGGCAAGGGCGCGGATCCGGTGCGGCTGTTTGTCGAGCATGCGGCGCGGCTCAAGGCTGCCGGCGTGTGAAGGTCAGTTACACCGCGTTATCGTTCTTCGCGAGCAAGCCCGCTCCCATATTTGGAATGCATTCCACCTGATGGAACTCGGTCGAATGTGGGAGCGGGCTTGCTCGCGAAGAGGCCTGATCAGGCGACGCTGAGTTTGCGGCCTAGAACGGTGGTCCAACGCTCGGAAAGAATCACCCCGCCCAAGGTCAGCAAACCTCCGACCAAGTGGTACATCGCCAACTCTTCCTTCAACACCACCGCGGCAATCAGCGCGGTGATCAGCGGCAGCAAGTTGAAGAACAGTGTCGTGCGGCTCGGTCCCAGACGCTGCACCGCCTGCATCCACGCCAGCGGCGCGAGCATCGACGCCAGCAGGCACGCGTACAGCACCAGCGGAATGTTCTGCACGGTCAGGCCGGTTTTCGGCGAGGCGGCATACAGCGGAAACAGCACCACAATCGCCACCAGCACCTGCAGGTACAGCAACACCAGCGGCGGCAGGCGCAGCTGCCATTTTTTCAGCAAGGTGCTGTAGATCGCGTAGGCGAGGGTGGCGATCAGCATCATCGCGTCACCCAGGTTCACCCCGTGTTGCAGCAGCGCGCCGAGGCTGCCGGATGACACCACCACCAGCACGCCGGCGAACGACAGCACCGCGCCGAACAATGCACCGGCGGTCAGGCGCTGGCCGAGGCTGATGATCGCCATGGCCAGCGACATCAGCGGCATCAACGACAGAATGATGCCCATGTTGGTCGCGGTGGTCAGGGTGGCGGCGAAGTAGGCCAGGCTCTGATAGATCGCCATGCCGAGCACGCCGAGGACGAAGATCTTGCCCAGGTTCGGGCGGATCTGCGGCCAGTGGGTGACTACCGCTTTGAGCATGAAAGGCGTGAACAGCAGGCCGGCGAGCAGCCAGCGGTAAAAACCGATCTCGGCGGGGAAGATCGCCCCGACGGCCAGTTTGTTGATCACGGTGTTGCCGGCCCAGATGAAAATCGCCAGCAAGGGAAACGCGTATTGCATGGGTTAAAACCATAACGTTGATGAACGGTGATTATCTCCTGTCTGGATGCAGCCCTATACTGCGAACCGGACAACCTGCCTCTGAAACCGGACAGCATGAACAGCAAACACATCGATCTGCTGGATTTCAGCGAACTGCCGTCAGCGGTGTACTTTCGCTACGCCGACTTCAACACCCATGAATACGCCGCTCCGCACCGCCATCCGTGGGGCACGCTGGAGTATGCGGCCCACGGCGTGTTGCACATGGACGTCGACGGCAGCCGCTTCATGTCGCCGCCGCACTACGCGGTGTGGGTGCCGCCGCAGGTCGAGCACAGTTTCTACAGCCACCAGCCGGTCAATTATCGCGCGGTGTGCCTCGATGCCAAGGTCTGCGCCGATCTGCCGGCACGCGCCTGCACGCTGGCGATCAGCGACATCCTCAAGGCGATCCTCAAGGACTTCGCCGCCCGCGATGTGCAAATCCCCGAACTCGATGCCGATCAGCGTCTGGCCCAGGTGCTGGTTGATCAACTGCAGCAGGCGCCGGTGCATGAATGCTATCTGCCGTACGCGAGCCATCCCGGGTTGCTGGCGATTCTCGACGCATTGCAGGCCGATCCGGGGAACAATCAGCCGCTGGCGCACTGGGCGGCGCAGGTGCACGTCAGTGAGCGCACGCTGGCCCGACAGTTCGTGCGCGAACTGGGGATGAGTTTCGGCGAATGGCGCCAGCGCCTGCGCTACCTGGCAGCGATCGAGGCACTGGAAAGCACAAGGAGCGTGCAGGAAATCGCCTTCGATCTGGGTTACAGCAGCGGCTCGGCGTTCATCGCCATGTTCGCCCGGCAGGCCGGATGTACGCCGGAGCAGTATCGTCGCAGTCATCAGGAAGGCAGGAAGGTGTAACAAGATTTGGCTACACTTCAGCAGAGGTCGCACCCATCGGTGCGGCGACAAGGAGAAAACTCCATGAAGATGTTGCGTGTCCCTTTGTTGATGATCGGTCTGCTCCTGTGTTCCCAGGGTTTCGCCGCCACGGCGCAACAGAACAAAATGACCACCTGCAATGCCGACGCTACCGCCAAGAGCCTCAAAGGCGATGAGCGCAAGACTTTCATGAGCACCTGCCTCAAGGCAGCACCGGCGGCCAACGACGCCAAGACCCTGACCCCGCAGCAGGAAAAAATGAAAACCTGCAACGCCGACGCGAAAACCAAAGCCCTGACCGGCGATGCGCGCAAGACATTCATGAGTGATTGCCTGAAGAAAAAATAACTCCCTGATCTGGTGGTGAGCGTGCCGGCCTCATCGCGAGCAGGCTCACTCCTACAGGGGAACGTATTTCAAGTGTAGGAGTGAGCCTGCTCGCGATGGCGTCTGCTGCAGCACCGCCAATCTCAAACCCTGCATAACCCGGGTGTTGCCACATTGGTGGTGAATGCTGCAGTTCCAATGTGGGAGCGAGCTTGCTCGCGAAGAGGGCGCTAATGTCAGCGACAATCTCAAAACCTGCATATTCCTAGTGCTCTCTCGGGAACGCTGGCAGACTGCCAATCCTTTTACGCCGTTCGTTTTGAGGCTGTATGCCAACGTTTTCTGAGCGTCATGTTGTGTTCTGGGTCAGTTGCATCATCATTTGCGGCGGGTTGCTGCTGGCATTGCCGTTGCGCTTGTTGCCCAGTCTGCTGGCCGGTTTGCTGGTGTTCGAGCTGGTCAACATGCTCACCCCGCAACTGCAACGGCTGATCGAAGGCCGGCGCGCGCGCTGGCTGGCGGTGGCGCTGCTGGGCACGTTGGTGGTCAGCGTACTGGCGTTGATCTTCGCCGGCGCTATCAGTTTTCTCCTGCATGAAGCGGAAAATCCCGGTGCCTCTCTCGACAAATTCATGGGCGTGGTCGATCGCGCTCGCGGTCAACTGCCGCCATTTCTCGACAGCTATCTGCCCGCCAGCGCCGCCGAGTTCCGCGTGGCCATCGGCGATTGGGCAAGCAAGCACCTGGCCGACCTGCAACTGGTCGGCAAAGACGCGGCACACATGTTCGTCACTTTGCTGATCGGCATGGTGCTCGGCGCGATCATCGCCTTGCAGCGCATTCCCGACGTGACCAAACGCAAACCGCTGGCCGCCGCGCTGTTCGACCGTTTGCACCTGCTGGTGCAGGCGTTCCGCAATATCGTCTTCGCGCAGATCAAGATTTCCCTGCTGAACACCTTCTTCACCGCGATCTTCCTTGCGGTGATCTTGCCTCTGTTCGGCATCAAGCTGCCGTTGACCAAGACCCTGATCGTCCTGACCTTCCTGCTCGGCCTGCTGCCGGTGATCGGTAACCTGATGTCGAACACGCTGATTACCATCGTCGGCCTGTCGCTGTCGATCTGGGTGGCGGTGGCGGCGCTGGGCTATCTGATCTTTATCCACAAGCTCGAGTACTTCCTCAACGCGCGCATTGTCGGCGGGCAGATCAGTGCCAAGTCGTGGGAGTTGCTGCTGGCGATGCTGGTGTTCGAAGCCGCATTCGGCCTGCCGGGAGTGGTGGCGGGGCCGATTTATTACGCGTATCTGAAGAGTGAGTTGAAGCTGGGCGGGATGGTCTGATCCAGGCTTTGTAGCGTCTGAGCCGCCCCTTTCGCGAGCAAGCCCGCTCCCACAGGATCACACCGAACCTGTGGGAGCGGGCTTGCTCGCGAAGGGTGCACCGCCCATTTTGGATCAGTTCACCGAGCCGTAACGCTTCATCGCCTCAATCGCCAACCCGCTGCCAATGCTGCCAAAGATATTGCCTTCAACATGACGCGCATTCGGCAGCATCGCCGAGACGCTGTTGCGCAGTGCCGGGATGCCGCTGGAACCACCGGTGAAGAACACCGTATCGATCTGACCCACCGCCACGTTGGCGTCGTTCAACAACTGCGTGACGCTGCCGCGCACGCGTTCCAGCAAGGCGTCGATCGACGATTCGAACAAGGCGCGGCTCAGTTCCACGCTCAGGCCTGGCTCGATCCGGTCCAGCGGTACATGGCGGCTGTCGGTGTGGGTCAGCTGGATCTTGGTTTCTTCGACCTCCATCGCCAGCCAGTGCCCGGCGCGCTGTTCGATCAGCTTGAACAGTCGGTCGATGCCGCCGGTGTCCTCGATGTCGTAGCGCATGCTGCCCAGCGCCAGGCTGGATTTTTGCGAGTACACCGAGTTGATGGTGTGCCAGGTCGCCAGGTTCATGTGGTGGCTGGTCGGCATGTAGGCGCCGCTCTTCATCCGGCTGCCGTAGCCGAAGAGCGGCATCAGGCCTTGCAGGCTCAGCTGTTTATCGAAGTCGGTACCGCCGATATGCACGCCGCCGGTGGCGAGGATGTCGTCGTGGCGGTTGTCCATGCTGCGACGCTCGGGCGACAGACGCACCAAGGAAAAGTCGGACGTACCACCGCCGATGTCGACGATTAGTACCAGCTCTTCTTTTTCGATGGTCGACTCATAGTCGAACGCTGCAGCAATCGGTTCGTACTGGAACGACACATCCTTGAAGCCGAGTTTGCGCGCGACTTCCACCAGGGTGTCTTCGGCTTCCTGGTCGGCCAGCGGATCGTCATCGACGAAGAACACCGGGCGGCCCAGAACCACGTGTTCGAACTCTCGACCGGCAGCCGTTTCGGCGCGGCTCTTCAATTGGCCGATGAACAGCCCCAGCAAGTCCTTGAACGGCATCGCGGTGCCGAGGACGCTGGTGTCGTGCTTGATCAGCTTGGAACCCAGCAGGCTCTTGAGCGAGCGCATCAGCCGGCCTTCGTAGCCTTCCAGGTACTCGTGCAGCGCCAGGCGACCGTAAACCGGGCGGCGCTCCTCGATGTTGAAGAAGACCACCGACGGCAGGGTGATTTTGTCGTCTTCCAGCGCGATCATCGTTTCCATGCCGGGGCGCAGCCAGCCGACGGTGGAGTTGGAGGTGCCGAAGTCGATGCCGCAGGCACGGGCTGGAGAGGCGTTGTTCATGTCTTTCGGGTTCCGGTCAAAAAACGGCCGCGCAGTGTATGTCAGTGCGCGACAGATTCGAAGGCCGGTCATCTGCTATTTCACGACTAAGCTTCTTGAAAGTCGCAGCTTCGCCCCAAACTTGCTGGCATGGGCCGGCAGACATACCGGCGGTCGCAAGAACCGTCGTCCACTGCCGATAAACTTCTGCTGCGCCACCCGGTCACAAGTTTGAGATCGGTCAACCCGGCACGCGCGAATGAGCGCATGCTGGCCTCGGCGCGAAATCGATAACGGATGGTGATTCCTTCGATGGACTTCAAAGACTATTACAAGATACTCGGCGTGGAGCCGACAGCGGACGACAAGGCGATCAAGGCGGCCTATCGCAAGCTGGCGCGCAAATACCACCCCGATGTCAGCAAGGAAAAAGACGCCGAGGCCAAGTTCAAGGACGCCTCGGAAGCTTATGAAGCGCTGAAAAGCGCCGACAAACGCGCCGAGTACGACGAACTGCGCCGCTACGGCCAGCACGGTCAGCCGTTCCAGGGGCCACCGGGCTGGCAGAGCCGTGGCGGCTTTGGCGGCGGCGGTGGCGACACCGGCGACTTCTCGGACTTCTTCAGTTCGATCTTCGGCAATCGTGGCCCCGGTTTCGGTGGCGGCGAAGGTCGGCAACAACGCAGTGCAGGGCGCCGAGGGCAAGACGTGGAAATGGAACTGCCGATCTTCCTTGAGGAGACGCTGTCGGACGAGTCGAAGAAAGTCAGCTTCCAGATCCCGCAATACAACGCCAATGGTCAGCACGTCAGCAACACCAGCAAGAGCCTGAACGTGAAGATCCCGGCGGGCGTGACCGACGGCGAGCGCATCCGCCTCAAGGGGCAGGGCGCGCCTGGCATTGGAGGCGGGGCCAATGGCGACCTGTACCTGACCATTCGCTTTGCGCCGCATCCGAAATTCGATGTCGAAGGCGAAAACCTGATCATCACCCTGCCGCTGGCGCCGTGGGAACTGGCGCTGGGTGCCGAGGTGGCCGTGCCGACCCTGACCGGCAAGATCAACCTCAAGGTCCCGGCCGGCAGCCAGAACGGCCAGCGCATGCGCGCCAAGGGGCATGGCTTGAAAAACAAGGCCGGTGAGCGCGGTTATCTGTTCGTGCAGCTCAAAGCCGTGATGCCGAAAACCTCGGACGATGAGGTCAAGGCGCTGTGGCAGGAACTGGCGAAGAAAGCCGCCTTCAATCCGCGAGAGAACTTCTGAACCCGACGACGGAGTAGCCCATCATGAGCAGCCCCCTGATCGTTCAACTGGACCTGGCAGAATTCTGTGAGGCGGCCGACTTGTCGGACGTCTACGTGATCGAAATCGTCGAACACGGCATCCTCGAACCTCAGGGCGCGCAGCCCCGGGAATGGCGCTTCACCGATTACGAGCTGAGTCTGGCCAAGCGTGCCGCCAAGTTGCGGCGCGATCTTGAGCTTGAGTGGGAGGGCGTCGCGCTGGCACTCGATCTGCTTGAAGAAGTGCAGGAGTTGCGCGCGGAAAACCGCATGCTCAGGCAGCGCTTGGGGCGCTTGGTGGTCGAATAGGTTCAGGTTGTACATGCGGGCCCCTTCGCGAGCAAGCCCGCTCCCACATGTGATCGCGGTCTCCTGTGGGAGCGGGCTTGCTCGCGAAGAACGATAACGCGGTCAGCCTGCTTAAACCGTTCTGGGCAACACCACACTGAACAACGTCCCGTCAGCCGCGCTCGAGCTGACTTCGATCGTCCCGCCATGCGCGGTGACCACTTCCTTGACGATAAACAGGCCCAACCCGAGGCTGGTCGACGGCTGCCCGAGTTCTTCGTCGGCGCTGCGCACCAACGGGTCGAAAATCGTGCCAATGGCTTCTTCGGAAATCGGCGGGCCATAGTTATGCACCGACAAACACACACTGTCGCCCTCGCCGCTGAGTGTGAGGGTTACGTCGCGATTGTTCGCACCGTGCTGCAGCGCATTGCCGATCAGGTTTTGCAGGAGCTGATCGAGCCGTCCGGCATCCCAGGTACCGCGCGTGTCGCCGTTCACCTTGAGCTTCGGATCGCACTCCGGATTGCCGGCGCACGCCTCGGCAATCGCCGCCCGTGCGGCATTGGCCAGGTCCATCGGCGCCGGTTCGATCGGCAGGCTTCTGCCCAGTCGACTGCGCACCAGTTCCAGCAGGTCGCTGACCATCACTGCCATGTGCCGCGCGCCGCGCTTGATGTGCAGGGCGCAGGTCAGGGCATCGCCTTCAAGGCTGGCTTTGCGCAGCAGCAACTCGGTGGACATGCTCACCGCTTGCAGCGGCGCACGCAGGTCGTGGCCGAGGATGGCGAGGAAGATGTCCCGCGAGCGATTGACCTGTTCGGCGTAGGCCGCAGTCGATTCGGCCAGCGCTTCATCAATGGCTTCGTTGAAGCGGATCATGTCCTGGAAATAGGTCATGTCCGGCGAGTCGAGGCTGTTGACCCACAGGCGGATCACGCAGGCACGCAGATGGCGGAACTCGGAGGTCATCTGCACCAGATCGAAACCCACGGTGTGGCGCAGCTCGCCATGGCTGGCGCCGGCCTCGTCCAGGCTTGGGGTCTTTTCCGGGCCTTCGCCCTTGGCTTTGGCAGCCTGTTCGTCAGGGCTCTGCGGTTTGTTCATGTCGCGGGCGGCGGCCCGCAGAATGGCACTGGCGTGATCGCGCAGCGCGGCGGAATCCAGATAGTCGGCGGCCGGCGTGATGGTCGCGGCAAACTGTTCCCATTCATCGACGATAGGGTCGATGTTGGCCACGATGAACTCGGAAAGACGCATGGGCAGTACCTGAAAATAGGTGGCGCGAATCGAATAGTAGTCCCTTTGGCGGGAAATACACGATCAGTTGCAGCGGTGGTTCTACGCGCCCATGAAAAAGGCCCCGGGTCTGTGCGCAAGGCACCGGCCCGGGGCCTTTTACCATGTGTCGGCGGCCTCAGAACAGGAAGTAGCGCTGGGCCATCGGCAGGGTTTCAGCCGGTTCACACCAGAGCAATACACCGTCGGCCTTGACCTGATAAGTCTGCGGGTCGACGTCGATGTTCGGCAGGTAATCGTTGTGGATCAGATCGGTTTTCTGCACCTCGCGGCAACCTTTGACCACGCCGATTTTCTTTTTCAGGCCCAGGACTGCGGGCAACCCGGCCTCTTGGGCCGCCTGGCTGATGAAGGTCAGGCTGGTGGCGTGCAGCGAGCCACCGTAGCTGGCGAACATCGGACGGTAGTGCACCGGTTGCGGCGTCGGGATCGACGCGTTGGCATCACCCATGAGGCTGGCGGCAATCGCGCCGCCCTTGAGAATCAACGTCGGCTTCACGCCAAAAAACGCTGGACGCCAGAGCACCAGATCGGCCCATTTGCCAACTTCGATCGAACCGACTTCATGGCTGATGCCGTGGGTGATCGCCGGGTTGATCGTGTACTTGGCGATGTAGCGTTTGGCGCGGAAGTTGTCGTTGCCTTCGCCGTCCTGAGGCAGCGGGCCGCGCTGCTTTTTCATCTTGTCGGCGGTCTGCCAGGTGCGCGTGATGACTTCGCCGACGCGGCCCATGGCCTGGCTGTCGGAGCTGATCATCGAGAACGCGCCGAGGTCGTGGAGGATGTCTTCGGCGGCAATCGTTTCGCGGCGGATGCGGCTTTCGGCGAACGCCACGTCTTCGGCGATGCTCGGGTCGAGGTGGTGGCAGACCATCAACATGTCGAGGTGTTCGTCGATGGTGTTGCGGGTGAACGGCCGGGTCGGGTTGGTCGAACTCGGCAATACGTTAGGGAAACCGCAGGCCTTGATGATGTCCGGCGCGTGGCCGCCACCGGCACCTTCGGTGTGGTAGGTATGGATGGTGCGGCCCTTGAACGCGCCGAGAGTGGTTTCGACGAAGCCCGATTCGTTGAGGGTGTCGGTGTGGATCGCCACCTGCACGTCGTACTGGTCGGCGACACTCAGGCAGTTGTCGATGCTCGCCGGGGTGGTGCCCCAGTCTTCGTGCAGCTTGAGGCCGATGGCGCCGGCCTTGACCTGCTCGATCAACGGCTCCGGCAGGCTGGCGTTGCCCTTGCCGGTGAGGCCGATGTTCATCGGGAACGCATCAGCGGCCTGGAGCATGCGCGCCAGGTGCCACGGGCCGGAAGTGCAGGTGGTGGCGTTGGTGCCGGTCGCCGGCCCCGTGCCGCCGCCGATCATGGTGGTGACGCCGCTCATCAGCGCTTCCTCGATCTGCTGCGGGCAGATGAAGTGGATGTGCGTGTCGATGCCGCCGGCGGTGAGGATCATGCCTTCACCGGCGATCACTTCGGTGCTGGCGCCGATAGCGATGGTCACGTTGGGCTGCACGTCCGGGTTGCCGGCCTTGCCGATCGCGGCGATGCGCCCGTCCTTGAGGCCGACGTCGGCCTTGACGATGCCCCAGTGGTCGATGATCAGCGCGTTGGTAATCAGCGTGTCGACCACTTCGGCGGCCAGCAACTGGCTCTGGCCCTGGCCGTCGCGGATCACTTTGCCGCCGCCGAACTTAACTTCTTCGCCGTAGGTGGTGAAGTCTTTTTCGACTTCGATCCACAGCTCGGTGTCCGCCAGGCGCACCTTGTCGCCGACGGTGGGGCCGAACATGTCGGCGTAGGCTTGCCGGGAAATCTTCATTTCAATTCCTTGCAAAAATTGATCGTTCCCACGCAGAGCGTGGGAACGATCAGTCAGTCGAGGTTGCCCATGATTCGCCCGGCAAAACCGAACACCCGCCGATGCCCGGCATATTCGACCAGTTCGATTTCGCGGCTCTGCCCCGGCTCGAAGCGCACGGCAGTCCCGGCTGGAATATTCAGGCGCATGCCACGGCTGGCGGCGCGATCAAAGATCAGCGCATCGTTGCTTTCGAAGAAGTGATAGTGCGAACCGACCTGGATCGGCCGGTCGCCGCTGTTGGCGACTTTCAGGTTGACGGTGCGGCGGCCGACATTCAGTTCGATGTCGCCGGGCTGGATCTGGTACTCGCCGGGAATCATGGCCGGGCTCCTTGCAGAATCTTGTAGTAGAGGGCGGTGGCCCGATACGTACCGTGCGGGTCGCAGGCGTAATCAGGTATTTCACCGGCGCGGGTGTAACCCAGGGCTTTATAGAAATCTTCAGCCGGCGAACCAGCTTCTGTGTCGAGGTAGAGCATGCCGCGCTTGTGCTTGGCCGCTTCGAGTTCCAGTGCATTCATCAATTGCTGACCGAGGCCGCGCCGGCGCGCCTGTTCGCGCACCAGCAGTTTCTGCACTTCGGCGCGATTGAGGCCGTTGGCCTTCTGGCACAAGCCCAGCTGCACGCTGGCCTGCACCTCTTCATCCTTGACCACCACCCAGAGCAACACGCTGCCCTTGTTCACCTGTTGCTGAACATCATCGAAATAGGCGCGCGCCTGGGCGGCATCGAGGTCGGCCATGAAACCGACGCTGGCGCCATAGCCCACGGCGTCGAGCAGCAGATCAATCAGGCCCTGACGATAGTGCGCAAAACTTTCCGCATTGACGCGTCGCAGTTGGGCGGGGTTCATCGCGTGTCACTCCTTGTTGGCGACCGGCGGCTGTGCGCCAGGATTGAGGGTCAGTTGCATGAACGTCAGGTCGAGCCAGCGGCCGAACTTGGTGCCGACCTGCGGCATTTGCCCGGTGATGCTGAAACCGGCGCGCTCGTGCAGACGAATGGAGGCGACGTTGCCACTTTCGATGGCGGCGACCATCACGTGCTTGCCGCAGGCTTTTGCCCGCGCGATCAGCGCGTTCATCAATTGCGGGCCAATGCCGTTGCCGCGCTGGTCGCTGCGCACATAGACCGAGTGCTCGACGGTGTGGCGGAAACCGTCGAACGGCCGCCAGTCACCAAACGAAGCGTAGCCGAGCACGCCGTTGTCGGCGTTGACGATCACCAGAATCGGGTAGGCCTGGGCCTGGCGGGCGCTGAACCAGGCCTGGCGGTTGCCGAGGTCGACCGCCGATTCGTTCCAGATCGCCGTGGTGTTGAGCACCGCGTCGTTGTAGATGTCGCGGATCGCCGGCAGGTCGGCGTGCAGGGCATCGCGAATGGTGTAGGGCATGGCGCGGCCTCAGACGATCGGTTGGTGGACGGTGACCAGCTTGGTGCCGTCGGGGAATGTCGCTTCGACCTGGATCTCCGGGATCATTTCCGGGATCCCCTCCATCACTTGCTCGCGGCTCAGCAGGGTGGTGCCGTAGTGCATCAGCTCGGCCACGGTCTGGCCATCCCGGGCACCCTCAAGCAGCGCTGCGGAGATGTAGGCCATGGCTTCCGGGTAGTTGAGCTTCACACCGCGCGCCAGTCGACGCTCAGCGACGAGGCCGGCGGTGAAGATCAACAGTTTGTCTTTTTCGCGTGGGGTCAGGTCCATTGTGGGTATCCATCAGGGCAGATTGAAAAGGGTCGGGACTGTTGGCATAGATCCCTGTGGGAGCGAGCCTGCTCGCGAATACGGGCTCACATGCAGTACATGTGTTGGCTGACAGGAGGCTTTCGCGAGCAGGCTCGCTCCCACATTAAAGTGCATTTCAGGTGTTCCAGATTCGTGGGGGCTGGGCGTCGCGACCTAGCAGGGCGGGTCTGAGCAAACGCCATAAATCAATGAGCCAGGCGCGGGCCAGCAGTGCCTCGCTCGCCAGGCAGCGGGCAACCAGCAATCCGGGCAACTGCGTCAGATCCCCTCGCACCTCATGGCCCAGCGAACGACACCGCTCCAGCATCTCGGCATCGATTTCACCGGTGACCAGCAACGTCGCAAACACCGGGCTGCCATCCAGCCCGATGGGCGAATCAAGCAACCCGTCATTGCCGCTGATGCGCTGGCGCTCATGCCAGAGCAAGCGGCCGTCGCGGCGAATATCCAGGCGCGCCTGAAAATGTCCGAGGTCGAAACGCTCGCCACTGGCCGGGCGACCCAGTGCCACCACGTCCCAGTAGAACAGCCGCGCATCACCCCGCAGATCAATTGAAGTCGTGAGTTCAGCCTGTGCCGCGCTGTAGATGATGGTTTCCTGGGGGAGCCATTCCAGCGTCGCCCCGGCCGCCACCTGCAAATCGAGATTTTGATAAGCCGGCCCGCTGGCGCGATACCACTTGGCCGCGCCAGGGCTGGTGATCTGTGCCCAGGCGTGCGATTCGACGCGGGCACTGATGCTCAGCCGGTCACCGCCGGCGATCCCGCCCGGTGGGTGGACGATAATGTGCTGGCAGACCTCAGGGCCTTCGGCGTACAGGTGCTTTTGCACCCGCAGCGGGCCGAGGTGGCGACGTTGAACCGGGCGCGTGCAGTCGCCGAAGCGGGCGTAGGCCAGCTCCAGCTCGGCGTGCCAGCTTGGGGTAAACAGGGCAGTGGGAAGCGCTAGATTCATGGTTTGTAATTATCGTTAGGAAGCTACAGATTAAATCGTTACCAGACCTCGTACACCCTCGGCCTCCATATTTTCACCGCGACCCTGCTGCACGATCTCGCCCCGGGACATCACCAGATACTGGTCGGCCAGTTCAGCGGCGAAATCGTAGAACTGTTCCACCAGCAAAATCGCCATGTCACCACGGGCGGCGAGTGTCTTGATCACCGTGCCGATCTCCTTGATCACCGAGGGCTGGATGCCTTCGGTGGGCTCGTCGAGGATCAACAAACGCGGGCGGCTGGCCAGTGCACGACCAATCGCCAGTTGCTGTTGCTGGCCGCCGGACAGGTCGCCACCGCGACGCTGCTTCATTTGTAGCAGCACCGGGAATAATTCGTAGATGAAACCTGGGACTTGTTTCGCTTCGCTGCCGGGAAATCGTGACAGCCCCATCAGCAGGTTTTCTTCCACCGTCAGCCGGCCGAAGATTTCCCGGCCCTGGGGCACATAGGCGATCCCGGCGTGTACGCGCTGGTGTGGCTTGAGCGTGGTGATCGCTTTGCCTTCCCAATTCACCGCACCTTCCTTGGCCGGCAACAGGCCCATCAGGCATTTGAGCAGGGTGGTCTTGCCCACGCCGTTACGCCCGAGCAGGCAGGTGACTTCGCCGACCTTCACGTCAAAGCTCAGGCCACGCAGGATGTGGCTTCCGCCGTAGTACTGGTGCAGCTTGTCGACTTGCAGCATTTCCAGATCTCCTCAAATCCACCTGTGGGAGCGGGCTTGCTCGCGAATGCGGTGGATCAGTCGCCATCAACTTTGAATGACACACCGCATTCGCGAGCAAGCCCGCTCCCACATTGGAACGGTGTTTGCAGTTTCAGCGGCCGAGGTAAACCTCGATCACGCGCTCGTTTTCCTGCACTTGTTCCAGCGAGCCTTCGGCCAGCACGCTGCCCTGATGCAGCACAGTCACGTGGTCGGCAATCGAGCCGACAAAGCCCATGTCGTGCTCCACCACCATCAGCGAATGCTTGCCGGCCAGCGACTTGAACAGCTCGGCGGTGAACTCGGTTTCGGCATCGGTCATGCCCGCCACCGGTTCGTCGAGCAATAACAGTTGCGGGTCTTGCATCAGCAACATGCCGATCTCCAGAAACTGCTTCTGGCCGTGGGACAACAAACCCGCCGGGCGATTGACCGACGTGGTGAGGCGGATGGTCTCCAGCACTTCACTGATGCGATCGCGCTGCTCGCCGCTCAGGCGTGCACGCAAACTGGCCCACACTGACTTGTCGGTTTTCTGCGCCAGTTCCAGGTTTTCAAACACGCTGAGGGCTTCGAACACTGTCGGTTTCTGAAACTTGCGGCCGATCCCGGCCTGGGCTATCTGCACTTCGCTCATCTGCGTCAGGTCGAGTGTTTCACCGAACCACGCTTTGCCATGACTGGGGCGAGTCTTGCCGGTGATCACGTCCATCAGCGTGGTTTTACCTGCGCCGTTGGGACCGATGATGCAGCGCAATTCGCCGACGCCGATGTACAGGTTCAGATTGTTCAGCGCCTTGAAGCCGTCGAAGCTGACGCTGATGTCTTCCAGGGTCAGGATCGTGCCGTGACGGGTGTTCAGCCCGGGGCCGACGCGCTGGCCGAGACCGAGCGAATCGCGGCTGGTGCCGGCGTCCTTGTTCGGCTCCAGTGGCGGGAAAAACGCCGGCTCCAGCATGAATTCAGCGCTCGCTGTCACTCTCATTGCTCACCTCGTTTCTTCAGCAGACCGATCACACCCTTGGGCAGGTACAACGTCACGACGATGAACAGCGCGCCGAGGAAGAACAGCCAGTATTCGGGGAAGGCCACGGTGAACCAGCTCTTCATGCCGTTGACTACACCGGCGCCGAGCAACGGGCCGATCAACGTTCCGCGTCCGCCGAGGGCGACCCACACGGCGGCTTCGATGGAGTTGGTCGGCGACATTTCGCTGGGGTTGATGATCCCTACCTGCGGCACGTACAACGCCCCGGCCAGGCCGCACAACACCGCGCTCAGGACCCAGACGAACAGCTTGAAGCCGCGCGGGTCGTAGCCGCAGAACATCAGGCGGTTTTCCGCATCGCGCAGCGCGGTCAGCACCCGGCCGAACTTGCTCTGCGCCAGGCGCCAGCCGATGAACAGGCTCGCCACCAGCAGCAACACCGTGGCCAGAAACAGCACCGCGCGGGTGCCCGGCTCAGTGATGCCGAACCCCAGAATCGTGCGGAAATTGGTGAAGCCGTTGTTGCCGCCAAAACCGGTCTCGTTGCGGAAAAACAGGAGCATGCCGGCGAAAGTCAGGGCCTGGGTCATGATCGAGAAGTACACGCCCTTGATCCGCGATCGGAAGGCGAAGAAGCCGAACACCAGCGCCAGCAGACCCGGCGCCAACACCACCAGAAACATCGACCAGATAAAGCTGCTGGTGCCGCTCCAGTACCACGGCAGTTCCGTCCACGACAGAAAGGTCATGAACGCCGGCAAGCCATCGCCGGCGGCCTGACGCATCAGGTACATGCCCATCGCGTAACCGCCGAGGGCGAAGAACAGACCGTGGCCCAGCGACAGCAGGCCGGCATAACCCCAGACCAGATCCAGCGCCAGGGCGACGATGGCATAGCAGAGGATTTTGCCGACCAGCGTGAGGGTGTACGCCGAGACGTGCAGCGCATTGTCTGGCGATAACAGCGACAGCAGTGGCAGGGCAATCAGCAGCGCGAGAATCAGCGCTCCGACCGCGATCGTGACTTTCGGCCCGGCCTTTTGCGTGGCCGTGACTAACAGAGGCTGGTTCATCAGTCGATCACCCGTCCTTTCAGTGCGAAGAGGCCTTGCGGACGTTTCTGGATAAACAGAATGATCAACGCGAGGATCAGGATCTTGCCGAGCACCGCACCGATCTGCGGCTCAAGAATCTTGTTGGCGATGCCCAGACCGAACGCCGCGAGCACACTGCCGGCCAGTTGCCCGACGCCGCCGAGCACCACCACCAGGAACGAATCGATGATGTAGCTCTGGCCCAGATCCGGGCCGACGTTGCCGATCTGGCTCAGCGCCACGCCACCGAGGCCGGCGATACCCGAACCGAGGCCGAAAGCGAGCATGTCGACGCGTCCGGTGGGCACGCCGCAGCAGGCGGCCATGTTGCGGTTCTGGGTGACTGCGCGCACGTTGAGGCCCAGACGGGTCTTGTTCAGCAGCAGCCAGGTCAGCGCCACCACGAACAAGGCGAAGGCGATGATCACGATGCGGTTGTACGGCAGCACCAGATTCGGCAGCACTTGAATGCCGCCGGACAGCCACGCCGGATTCGCCACTTCAACGTTCTGCGCGCCGAACAGCAGACGCACCAGCTGGATCAGCATCAGGCTGATGCCCCAGGTGGCGAGCAAGGTTTCCAGCGGCCGGCCGTAGAGGTGACGAATCACCGTGCGCTCCAGCGCCATGCCGATTGCCGCCGTGACCAGGAACGCCACCGGCAGCGCGATCAGCGGATAGAACTCGATGGCTTGCGGGGCGTAGCGCTGGAACATCAACTGCACCACGTAGGTCGAGTAGGCGCCGAGCATCAGCATCTCGCCGTGGGCCATGTTGATCACCCCGAGCAGGCCGAAGGTGATCGCCAGACCGAGCGCCGCGAGCAGCAGGATCGAGCCGAGGGACATGCCGCTGAAGGCCTGACCCAACACTTCGCCGATCAGCAGTTTGCGCTTGACCTGAGCGAGGCTGGTTTCGGCGGCGGTGCGCACGCCGGCATCGCTTTCGACGCCAGGCTCGAGCAAGCCTTCGAGGCGGGTGCGAGCCAGTGGATCGCCGGTTTCACCAAGCAGGCGCACGGCGGCCAGACGCACCGCCGGTTCGGCATCCACCAGTTGCAGGTTGGCCAAGGCCAGGCTCAGGGCGTCGTGAACGCCTGGGTCTTTTTCGTCAGCCAGTTGCTGGTCGAGGAATTTCAGCTGCGCCGGTTTGGCGCTTTTCTGTAATTTCTGCGCGGCAGTCAGACGGGTTTTGGCGTCGGCGGCGAGCAATTGGTGGCTGGCCAGCGCGGTGTCGATCAGACCTCGCAGGCGGTTGTTCAGGCGCAGGGTTTTGGCTTGGCCGTCGATGGTCAGCTCGCCTTGTTGCAGGGCGTTGATCAGCTCGATACGGGCCGGATCGGGCTGCGCGGCCCAGGCTTCCAGCAGTTTGGCTTGCTGCACCGGGTTGGCGGCGACGAAGTCTTCGGCATCGCCGGCGTGGGCCAGCATCGGCAGCAACAGCGTGATGGCGAGAAGCAAGCGGTAAAGGGCAGTGGGCATATGCTTGGCCTTGCGTAGTGATCGTTCCCACGCTCCGCGTGGGAAGGCAGCCCGGGACGCTCCGCGTCCCCAAAGCGGACGCAGAGCGTCCGTTGAGGCATTCCCACGCAGAGCGTGGGAACGATCAGGTTGAGCGGGATGACTCAGTTGCTCTTCACCGCATAATCGGGCTTCTTGTCGTTGCCATCGATAAACGGACTCCACGGTTGCGCGCGGATCGGCCCTTCGGTCTGCCACACGACGTTGAACTGACCATCAGCCTGAATTTCGCCGATCATCACCGGCTTGTGCAGGTGGTGGTTGCTCTTGTCCATGGTCAGGGTGTAGCCCGACGGCGCGGCGAAGGTTTGGCCGGCGAGCGCTTCGCGGACCTTGTCGATCTCGGTGGACTTGGCTTTCTCGACCGCCTGCGCCCACATGTGAATGCCGACATAAGTGGCCTCCATCGGGTCGTTGGTCACCGCTTTGTCGGCGCCCGGCAGGTTGTGTTTCTTCGCGTAGGCCTTCCAGTCAGCGACGAACTTCTTGTTCACCGGGTTCTCGACCGACTCGAAGTAGTTCCACGCCGCGAGGTTGCCCACCAACGGTTTGGTGTCGATGCCGCGCAGCTCTTCTTCGCCCACCGAGAATGCCACCACCGGTACGTCGGTGGCTTTCAGGCCCTGGTTGGCCAGCTCTTTGTAGAACGGCACATTGGAGTCGCCGTTGACCGTGGAGATGACGGCGGTCTTGCCGCCAGCGGAGAATTTCTTGATGTTGGCGACGATGGTTTGATAGTCGCTGTGACCGAACGGGGTGTAGACCTCTTCGATGTCCTTGTCGGCCACGCCTTTGGAGTGCAGGAACGAGCGCAGGATCTTGTTGGTGGTGCGCGGGTAGACGTAGTCGGTGCCGAGCAGGAAGAAGCGCTTGGCGCTGCCGCCTTCTTCGCTCATCAGATATTCCACCGCCGGGATCGCTTGCTGGTTCGGCGCGGCGCCGGTGTAGAACACGTTCGGCGACATCTCTTCGCCTTCATATTGCACCGGGTAGAACAGCAGGCCGTTGAGCTCTTCGAACACCGGCAGCACCGATTTGCGCGACACCGAGGTCCAGCAACCGAACACCACTGCGACCTTGTCCTGGGTCAGCAACTGCCGGCCCTTTTCGGCGAACAGCGGCCAGTTCGATGCTGGATCAACCACCACCGGCTCAAGCATCTTGCCGTTGACGCCGCCCTTGGCGTTGATCTCGTCAATGGTCATCAGCGCCATGTCTTTGAGCGACGTTTCGGAGATCGCCATGGTTCCGGACAACGAATGCAGAATCCCCACCTTGATGGTCTCGGCAGCCTGGACAGTCCAGGTCATGCCCATCGCGGCAATAGATGCCGTGAATGTGAAAGCCTTGATCAAACTGCGACGCTTCATTGTGCGATCTCCATGAGCATTTAATTTTTCTGGTTGGCAGATACGGACGACTGAAGGTGTGTTGTGCAAGGGCTGTGCCCGGTCGGGATCGGGCAGGGACATCTCGGTTTAGAGCGGTTGCGCGTTGGCAGGGCGCACCATGAAGGAACGCGGGCGGAGCGTTGGTGCAGATGGCCGCGCCAGATTGGGGCGCGATTTCAAGGGCGACATTGTCCCCTATAGGAGTGAGCCTGCTCGCGATAGCGTTCTGTCATCCGCATTGATGTCGAATGTGTCGCCGTCATCGCGAGCAGGCTCACTCCTACAAGTTGATCTGTGTTGGATCAGCGGCGGCGCATGAGGCCGATGAAGAACACGCCGCCGATGGCAGCGGTGGCGACGCCGATGGGCAGGTCTTCCGGCGCGATCAGGGTCCGGGCGGCGACATCGACCCACACCAGGAACAGGCTGCCGAGCAGCACACAGGCTGGCAGCAGGCGGCGATGTTCGGCGCCGACCAGGCGCCGGGCAATGTGCGGCACCATCAGCCCGACAAAACCGATCGAGCCGCTGATCGACACCAGCACGCCGGTCATCAACGAGGCGATCACAAACACCCGTAAACGCACCGACCGGGCATTCAGGCCGAGGGTCACGGCGGTCTGCTCGCCAGCCATCAGTGCGTTCAGCGGTCGGGCCATACCCAACAGCAAACCGAGGCCAAGCAGCACGCTCAGCGCCGGCACCGCCAGCAGTTCCCAGCGTGCCAGGCCGAGGCCGCCGAGCATCCAGAACATCACCGCCGAGCTGGCGCGGTGGTCGCCCATGAACAGCAGCAGGTTGGCGATCGCCATCATCACGAACGACACCGCCACACCGCATAACAGCAATCGGTCGCTGTCGAGCCGGCCCTGACGGTTGGCAATGCCCAGCACCAGAAACATGCTCAGCAACGCACCGATGAACGCGGCAATCGGCAAGGTCAGCAGGCCAACGATTTCACCAATGTGTAGCACCACGATCACCGCGCCCAACGTCGCGCCGGAAGTGACGCCGAGCAGGTGCGGATCGGCCAGTGGATTGCGCGTCACCGCTTGCAGCACCGCGCCGATCAATGCCAGCCCGGCACCGACCAATGCCCCGAGCAACATGCGCGGCACGCGGATCAGCCAGACAATGTGTTCCTGCCCGGCGCTCCAGCTCACGTCGCCGACGCCGAAGGCCTTGTGCAGCAGAATCCGCCACACCACCTCCACCGGCACCCGCGCCGGACCAAAGCCGAGCGACACCACGCATGACACCAGCAACACGGCGCCGAGGACGGTCAGCAACAGGGCGTAGCGACGGTCGATCATTCGCCGTGGAACCCCTTGGCCAGGGTTTGCACCGCCAGCACGTTATCGATCCCCGGCGTGGCCTGCACGTAAGGGATGACGATGAAACGCTGGTTCTTGATCGCGTCCACTGACTGCAGCGCAGGGTTCTTCAGCAGGAATTCGATCTTCTGCTCGGCGGTGATTTCGCTGTAGTCGACGATCACGATCACCTGCGGATTGCGTTCGACCACGGTTTCCCAGTTGACCCGGGTCCAGCTCGCGTCGACGTCATCGAGAATGTTGCGCCCACCGGCGGCATCGATCAGCGCTTGCGGCATGCCGAGGCGGCCGGAGGTCATGGCGCGGTCTTCGCCGCTGTCGTAGAGGAACACTCGCGGCTTGTCGGCGGGCAGGTCTTTGCGGATTTCGGCGACCTGCTGCTGCATGTCGGCGATCAGCGCGTTGGCGCGATCCTGTACGTCGAAGATCTTCCCGAGGTTGCGCAGGTCGTTGTAGGTGTCCTCCAGCGTCGCCGCCGGGCGCTTCATCACGAAGGCGCAGGATTCGGTCAGTTCATACACGTTGATGCCCAGCGGTTGCAGGGTATGCGGGGTGAGATCACCGCCGACGCGCATGCCGTAATCCCAGCCGGCGAAGAAGAAATCGACGTTGGCGTTGAGCAGGGTTTCCACCGACGGATATTTCGCGGCCAGCTCCGGCAAACCATCGAGCAGCGACTGCATCTGGGGCGTTACCGACTTCCAGCCACTGACGCCGCTGTACCCGGCCATGCGCGGCTTGAGACCGAGGGCGAGCATCATCTGGGTCATGTTGATGTCGTGACTGACCGCATGCTTCGGCGCCTCGCTGAAGCTCACTTCGCGGTTGCAGCTATGAATGGTCAGCGGGTATTTCGTGGCTTCGGCCAGGGCTTGGGCACTGCACAACAAAAGAGCGACGCAAAGCAGGGAACGCACAGTCATGGTCGGGTTATCCAGGTGATTCGCGGGTAGCCGTGGAGGGGGTGGGAATCGATCAAGGCTTCGACACCGAACACGCCGCGCAACAGTTCAGTGGTGAGCACCTCTTGCGGCGTACCGCTGGCGACGATGTGCCCGTGGTTGATCACGTAGAGTCGGTCACAGAACGCGGCGGCCAGATTCAGATCGTGGATGCTGGCGAGGGTGCCGATCTGCAGGCGCTTGACCAGTTGCAGCAGCTCGAGTTGATAACGCGGGTCGAGGTGGTTGGTCGGCTCGTCGAGGATCAGCAGTTGCGGTTGCTGAGTCAGGGCGCGGGCGAGGATCACTCGCTGTTTTTCACCGCCGGAAAGGGTGGCGAACGCGTGGTCTTCGAAGCCGTCGAGGCCGACTGATTTGAGCGCTTGCGTCGCAAGATTGCGATCTTCCTGCGTGTCACCATCGAACAGGCCTTTGTGTGGTGTACGGCCCATGGCGACAACCTCTTCGACGGTCAGGCCGAAGGCATCGGGGAATTCCTGCAGGACCACGGCGATGCGTTGTGCGCACCAGCGTGAGGACTGCTTCCACACGTTGTGGTGATCGAGTCTGACCTCGCCGCTTTCCGGCTGGCTGAAGCGATAGGCACAGCGCAGCAGGCTGGTCTTGCCGCTGCCGTTGGGGCCGATCAGACCGACAAACTCACCGGCGGCCACCTGCAACGAGGCGTCACGCAGCTGGAACTGGTGATGGCAGTGGCCGTGGCCCATAGGTGTCCAGGCGAGGTTGGCGAGGTTTAGCGAGGTCATCACATTCCTGAGTTCAGTAAATCATTTGTGGCGAGGGGATTTATCCCCGATCGGCGGCGAAGCCGTCGCAAACCGATGAATACGGTCTTCTGATAAACGGTGATTACAGGTTTTGGGACCGCTGCGCGGTCCATCGGGGATAAATCCCCTCACCACAAGAGTGTTTCAACTTTTAAAAGGTGTAATCCGCGGTGACGAAGAACGATCTCGGCTCGCCGAGAATCCATTGCTGGCCCTCATTGTATTGGCTTTGCGCGTACTGGCGGTCAAACAGATTGTTCACTTGCAGGCCCAGCGTGGTATTGCGCAAGGCTTGCCACGACAGCGTGGCATCGACCACGGTGTAGCTTGGCAGCTCGTTGCGGTTGGCCATGTCGGCGTAGCGCGCATCGACATAGCGCACGCCGGCGCCGGCCTTCAGGTCATCGCTCAGTTTTTTGTTCAGCCACAGATTGGCGGTGCGCCGGGGCACGTCCACCGGGCGGTTGCCGTTGTACGAAAGGGTTTGCCCGTTGACCACCTCGGAGAAATCATCGTACTTGGCCTGCACAATCGCGGCGTTGGCCTGCAGTTGCCAGGCGTGGGGCAATTGCAGGTCGAGGCTGGCTTCCAGGCCATTGGACGATTGCTGACCGACTTGCTGCTTGAGCGTCGGGTTGCCCGGATCGTCCGTCAGCAGCTTCTTTTTGACGATGCGATAGGCCGCCAGGGTGAACTCGCCGCGCTGATCCCAGAACAACTGTTTCATGCCGATCTCGGTCTGGCGTGCGGTCGACAAGTCGTACTGCTGCTGGCTCGGGCTCAGGGAGATCAGGCCGCCGATGCCGTCGGTGCTGGTCGCGACCTGCCCGTAGAACGAAGTGTCGGGCGTCAGCGCAAACACCAGTCCGGCCTTCCAGTTGTTACCGGTCAGGGTCTTGTCGCTCTGGCTGCCGTCGATCAGATTGTTGCGATCAACGTGCACGTAATCGCGGCGCACACCGGTCACCAGCGACCAGCGTTCGCTCAGTTGCGTACGGTTTTCGGCGAACAGCGACATCTGTTTCGTGGTGCTGTCGAACTGATCGCGGTACGGATTGGCGCTTGCGAAATAGCCCGGCTGCGGGTGATACAGGTCCAGCGCCTGGCCGTTCGGCAACACGTCGTTGAACGGCGAGTTGCTGTTGAGCTGGAAGCGGATGCGGTTGTAATCGACACCGGTCACGGTCTGGCTGTCGAGGTCGAACAGCGAGTGCTTGAAGGTGAAGGTCTGGCGGTCGCCGACCTGCTCCTGCTTGTGCCCGATACCGAAGTAGCCGCTGCGGCTCAATTGCCGGGTGTCGCGATCGAAGTTGTAGTTCTCGGCGTTCTGCCAGCGGCGCTGGGCCTTGAGGTAGTACAACTCGTTGCTGGCACTGAGCGCATCGTTGATCTGCCAGTCAGTGGTCAGACGCGTCCACTGATCGTTGTAGTGCTGCTGGTTGTCGCGCACGTTGTAGTTCTTGTTGCGCAGGCTGTCCTGCAACCGGCCGTTGATCAGTGGCGTGCCGAAGTAGTTCTGTGGGCGCTGGTCACCGTAGTCGTGGGCGAAGGTGAAAGCCAGATCATCGGTAGCCTGCCAGCGCAGGGCGGCGCTGATGAAGTCGCTGGAGGAGTCGCCGCGATCGATCCAGCCATTGCTGCGCAGACGATTGAGATTGAGGCGATAGCTCAGGGTGTCGGTCAGTGAGCCGCCGCTGTCGAACGCCTGCTGCTGGCGGTCATACGAGCCGTAGCCGACGCGCAGATGGTTTTCGATTTCACCGCTGAACGGCTTCTTCGGGATCACGTTGACCACCGCACCGGTCGCGCCTTCGCCGTACAGCACTGAGGCCGGGCCGCGCAGCACGTCGACGCGCGCCACCGACCAGGTGTCGACCGGAAAGGTCACGGTGCCCATGCCGGTGTACATGCGGTTGCCGTCATACAACTGCATCACCGAACTCTGCCCGGTAAAACCGCGCGCCTGCAACGAGGTGCCGCCATCGCCGGGAGTACCGGTGCGGCTGATGCCGGTGCTGCGCGACACGGCGTCCTGCACGTTGCGATCGCCACGGGCACGCACTTGTTCGCCACTGAGGCTTTCGACACTGGCCGGGGTTTCCATGGCCGTGAGGTTCAGGCGTGAACCGGCGGTGGTCGGCGTGGTCAGGCTGAGGCTTTCGTCGTCCATGGCCGGTGCGCTGATCGTGCCGATAGGCAGCGTCAGCGGTTGGCTATCGGCATTGGCGTTGTTCAGGGCGAACAGGCAGAGGCTGGACAAGAGGTACTTGTTCATCGGGGTGGTGAATCACTTCTTCAAAAGAAACCCCGCAGCTTTTGGCCGCGGGCAGAGTGGCAAATATGGGTTATACAGTAACACTAAAAAATGCCGGCGTATAAGAGCCGGCAGTTTAAAGAACTGTCTAAACCGCGCATCTCGCCTGTTTCATGATGAAGTTGAGGCAGATTCAGGTTGGCGCCCCAGGCGCGACAACAGCACTCGATCCAGCAACCAGACCACCACCAGCGAAGCCCCCACCAGCGGAAAAATCACCGCCAGCACCAGCATGATCGCCACGCCGGTTTTCCATTTCGGCAGGTCATGACGTAGCGGCGGCACACCGAACTTGCCCTGTGGTCGGCGCTTCCACCAGATCACCACACCGCTGACGGCGCTGAGCAGAATCATCAGGCAGATCAGCAGCACGACGATCTGGTTGAAGGTGCCGAACATCTTGCCTTCATGCAGCATCACGCCGATTTCCGTGGCCCGTGCCACCGCGCCGTACTGCTCGAAACGCACATCGGCGAGGACTTTGCCGGTGTACTGATCGATGTGCAGGGTGGCGTCGTTGCGCGGGTCGTCGGCGAATACGGCAATGGTGAACACCCCGCTGGCGGTGGTCGGCAGGGTAATGCTGTAGCCCGGCTCGACCTTGCGTTCAATCGCGATGTTCTGCACCTCTTGCAGGCTGATCGCGGGTGCGGCGGGGCCGTGTTGCATGCCGCCGTGGGCCATGTGCTCGGCATGGTCGCCGGACATCGGCATCGGCGTGTTTTCCATTGCCCATGGCACGGTCTGGCGC
The DNA here is from genome assembly GCF_034008635.1 of Pseudomonas sp. P8_229. Lineage (NCBI taxonomy): Bacteria > Pseudomonadati > Pseudomonadota > Gammaproteobacteria > Pseudomonadales > Pseudomonadaceae > Pseudomonas > Pseudomonas sp. P8_229. Next base: position 3,662,171 of record NZ_CP125378.1, read on the forward strand.
GCGGCGTTGTTGAGGCTGCCGGCCTCGATGTCGGAGGTCGGTACGTTGTTCCACATGGCGGCCGGGAACACGTTCCAGACCTGGGCGTACTGCTTGCCCCAGAAGCCGGTCCAGGTCATGCCGCTGAGCAGCATCACCAGCAGCAAGGCCGCGCCCCAAAACCCGGTGACCGCGTGCAGGTCACGCCACAACACCCGACCGCGACTGTTCAGCCGTGGCCACAAAATGCCGGCGGACTGACCTCGCGGCCACCACAGGAACACCCCCGACACCACCAGCACCACGCCCCAACCGGCGGCGAGTTCGATCAGGCGGTCACCGACCGTGCCGATCATCAATTCGCCGTGAATGGCGCGGGCGACGGCTTGCAGATTCTGCTTGGCATCCTGCTCGCCAAGGATGTCGCCGTGGTACGGATCGATGAACACGTTGAGTTCATGACCTTCGTTCTTCACCACGAATTGCGCGCTGCGTTCGGCATTCGCCGGCGGCAGGTACTGGGTGATCTGGCCCTGTGGATAAGCGCTTTTCACCCGTTGCAGCAGCTCATCGGCCGACACCGTGTGATGCCCGGCCGGAACCTTGAGCAGGCTGCTGTACATCAGGGAATCGAGCTGCGGTTTGAACAGGTAGATGATGCCGGTCAGGGCCAGCATCACCATGAAAGGGGCGACGAAAAGACCGGCGTAAAAATGCCAGCGCCAGGCCGTGTTATAGAAGTTCGGTTTGGGCTTTTGCATCACGTGTGCTCCGCTTGGCTTGGATCTTTTAGTTGTTCTGTATCGGTAGCGTCATCGCTGCACTCCTGTGGGAGCGGGCTTGCTCGCGAAGACGGCGGCACGCTCAACATTGTTGGCGCCTGATACACCGTTTTCGCGAGCAAGCCCGCTCCCACAAAGGCAGGGTGTGCCTCTTTGTCAGAAACTCATGTCGACCTTGGTCCAGAGCGTGCGCCCCGGCTCATTGATCGCTTGCGGGTCGTTGGCCGGGTAGCCGAAACCGGCGTTGCCCGCCAGGTTCAGGTGTTCGGCGTAAGCCTTGCCGAACAGGTTGTCGACGCCGGTACTGACCTTCCAGTTCTTGTTGATCCGGTAGGCACCGTTGAGCGAGAACACGCCAAAGCCGCCGCTCTTGTCGTAGTCCTTGCCGACCACGTTGCCCTTGTTCTGATCGATGCGGTTTTGCGCCGCGACCACGCGCCACAGCGCTCCGGCGCTCCAGTTGTCTTCGCTGTAGGTGAGGCCGAAACGCGCATCCAGCGGGGGCATCTGCGGCAGGGCCTTGCCGTCGCTGCTGTTCTTGCCCCAGGCGTAGGCCAGGGTCGCGTCGGCTTTCCAGTTGTCGGTGAGTTTGTACGCAGCGCCGAGTTCGCCGCCCATGATCCGCGCGTCGATGTTTTGTGCGCGGGAGGTGCTCATGCCCATCATCGTCGGCGTGTAGTCGAACAGGATGTAGTCACGCACCACGCCGATGTAGCCCGAGGCCCAGGCTTCGAGTTCGGCGGTCTTGTAGTTCACGCCAAAGTCGAACTGGGTGGTCTTTTCCGGTTTGATCGAGTCGAAGGCATTCAACGAACCTGCCGGGCCGGACTTGGGTGAAAACAGCTCCCAGTAATCCGGGAAGCGCTGCGCGTGGCCGAGGCCGGCATAGAGCGTTGTCGGGCTGTCAGCGAGGTCATGCTCGTAACGCACGAAGCCGCTGGGCAGGGTGTCGGCACGGGTGTCGTCGGCGGTCGGATTCGGCCGGCTCATCATCCCTGAGCCGATTCTCTGCCGGTAGTCCTTGGCCGAAGCGCGGTCGACCCGAGCGCCAGTGATCAGGCGATCACGGTCAGCGGCGTACCAGGTCATTTCGCTGAACACGCCGTAGTTATGGAAATCGGCGTCCTTGGTGTACGGCTGATCCTTGTAAGTGTCGATACCCATGCCACTGCGCTGGCGGTGCTCGTTGGTCTGCGCGTCAAGGCCGGTGATCAACTGGATGTCGGCCCAGCGCCAGGTCGCCTTGATCCGCGCGCCGAGGGTGCGGCGATCAACGTTGGACGCCATCGGCCCGGCCATCATCCCGGTGCCGGACGGCGTGCGCAGGGTGTAGTTGTCCATCACGTGGTCGGCGTAGTTGTAGTAGACCTGTGCTTCAAGTTTCTCGAGCACGTCAGTGATGTTGGATTTTTCGAAGCGCAGCCCGAGGCTTTCACGCAGGAACTGCGAACCGTCCATGCCGCGTCCGGCGTAGCGCGCTTCGCCGTCGCCCTTGCCGGCAGTGAGTTCGATCAGGGTGTCGGCGTCCGGGGTCCAGCCGACGGCGATGTCACCGTTCCATTTGTCGTAGCGCGACGGCACGGTGTCGTTGTTGCCGTCGCGATAGTCGTCGGAGTGCGCGGTGTTGCCGATCACCCGCACGTAGCCCAACGGCCCGCCGGCGGCGGCGTCGACGACCTTGTCGAAGCGCCCGTTGGAGCCGGCCAGCACGCTGGCGTTCACCCGGGTACCGAGTTCGCCGAAGCTTTCCGGTTCACGATCGAACAGCACCGTGCCGGCCGATGCGCCCGGGCCCCAGAGCACGGTTTGCGGGCCTTTGATCACCGTGAGTTTGTCGTAGGTTTCCGGCGAGATGTACGAGGTAGGTGCATCCATGCGGCCAGGGCAGGCACCGAGCAGCATGCTGCCGTTGGTGAGGATATTCAGGCGCGAACCGAACATGCCGCGCAGTACCGGATCGCCGTTGGTACCGCCATTGCGCACCAGGGCAAAGCCTGGAATGGTCTTCAGATAATCGCCACCGTCGCTGGCCGGCACCGGTTGGCGCGGGTCCTTGGGGTTGGTGACGATGGTCAGCGGTGAGCTGGGGGCGATCGCGGTGATCACCGTTGGACTCAACATTTCAGAGTGGCTGGCAGGGTCGTTGTGACCGGTGTGGTCATCGGCCAGCACCAGCGGGGACAGCAGGACGCCGCAAAGGACGGCGGTAGCGTGCGAGAAACGAATGCGCGATTCGTTCAAGTCGAAGGACGCCTGAGCAGCGCTCAAGCGTGGAACAGCAGAAAACCTGGACATGACAATTTCCATCAAACAGTCGTAAACGACACGGCCGGCAGCCTGAAGCTGTCTTCTCAACCGTGTGCAATCAAAGGTGCGGTGTTTACGCGGTGATGGGCGGGGCGCGGGTGCGGGCGCCGGGGAAGAAGGTTTGCCGGGCATGACCCAGGCGCGGGGAGGGCGGGGTGAAGGTGTTGACGTGAGCGATGCTGAACGTGGCGAAGCTGCCGCCACCGGTCAGTGCCGGGCAGTTGAACAGCAGGCTGCAATAACCGCATTTTTCCCACAGGGCGTGGTGCGAGGATTGCGGCGGGCAATGTTCGGCGCTGGGCTGTGCATCATGACCACCGTGATCCATGCCGGGCATGGCCATCGACATGTCCATGCTCATCGGCATGGAAGTCGAGGCGTGCTGATCCATCGGCATCGACTGAGAAATCAGCGGGCCGATGAAGATCATCAACATGGCGAACAGGGCGATCCAGCTACCGCGAGTCAGAGTCTGGCTCTGGCGATGCAGGCTGGACGCCCCGGCGCGTTGCGAGCGCACGGGCGTGGTCAGCCGGATCGATTACTGGGCGTGCTCGTGCTCGGGCACCGCGTGCGGTGGTTTCTTCTGCACCGCGACCTCGACGGTGACGTTGCCGGACTTCTCGAAATGCAGGGTCAGCGGGAAGCGTTTGCCGTCGCTGAGCAGGCTGCGGTCTTTCGGGTTGAGCAACATCACGTGATAAGCCATTGGCGCGAACGTCACCTTGCCGCCGGCTGGAATCATCACGTTGGGCACCTGCTGCATCTTCATCAGATCGCCCTGCATCACATGCTCGTGCAGCTGCGCTTGGTCAGTGATCGGCGAATCGACGCTGAGCAGGCGGTCGTCGGTCTTGCCGGGGTTGCTGATCACGAAGTAGGCGGCGACGGTCGGCGCGTTGGGCGGCAGTTCCTGCGACCACGGGTGAGCGATTTCCAGCTCGCCGGCCTTGTATTCGTGGGCATGGGCGAAGCACGCCGGCAGCAACAGCGCAGCGATGACGATGAGTTTGTTCAACATGGCAGTTCTCCAGAACGATTTGAAACGCAGGTCAATTGCGAGAACAAATCAAACCAGAGGCGAGGCGCGGGGATTGAGGCTCGGCCATTGCTGGCGCGGTGTCGGCGTTTGCAACGAGGGCGCTGCCACGCTGCGATTGCTTTCGTAACGGGCGAAATACAGCTGCGGTGCATGGCCCGGCAACGCCACCAGCGGCGCGGAACCCGAGCAGCACCAGCAATGCTGCATGTTCGAATGGGTGTCGTTGGACGGGGCTTTCTGCTCCGTGGTGCCGATATTGATCGCCACCATCTTCGTCCCGCTGCCGGTGCAGAAACTGCTCCACAGCAATTGTTCGGCCGGTGAATTGGCCGCCTGCGCCATCGCCCCGGTCATCGGCATGGCGAGCATGTTGAACAGCACTGCAAAGCAGGCAATCCAGGCAATGGCTAGCCGGTGTTGGTTCATGGGACAGATCCGTTGGGTGGGCGATCAGGCGCGGCTATTTAGCCTGATCAGGGCCGATAAGTAAAAAGGCGTCGTGCGGTTTGGTGTCGCAGATCAATCAAACCGCGACGGCGTGCAATCTCAACCCCAAAGCCTTCATGACCTTCATGATAGTTGCGAATTCGGGGTTACCAGTGCTGCTCAGCGCTTTATAGAGACTTTCACGACCCAGGCCGGCATCACGTGCCACCTGTGTCATGCCCTGAGCTCGGGCTATGTCATTCAGTGCCGCACGGATGAGCACGCCATCGCCTTCATCATCATCAAAGCAAGCGTCCAGATACGCCGCCATATCTTCGGGAGTTTTGAGGTATTCGGCGGCGTCGAAACGGGTAAATTTTTCGGTCATGACTTACTCCTCATTTCCGATGCTATGTGCCATTTGTACGGCGCGCTTGATATCACGCCGTTGTGTCGATTTATCGCCCCCGATTAACAGCAGATAAATCACTTCGTCTCGACGAGTGAAGTACATCCTGTAACCAGGACCGTAGTGCACACGCATTTCATAAACGGTGTCACCGACAAATCCGCAATCGCCAAAGTTGCCATGTTCGGCTGCTCGAAGTCTGGAGATGATTCGGCCTTTGCCGATGATGTCTTTCAACGAGTCGAGCCATTCGGAAAATATACGGGATCGTTCAAGTTCGATCATGTCAGGGATCGTATTCCTTGGGATACAGTCTGGCAAGCCGCTTTTAAGCGCTTGTCTGCCTGTATGGATTGAAGGAACCGAAGTATTGGGTGAGGGGATTGCGAAGAACAGTCGGCTGCTTCTTCAAAACAAGCCGGCTAATTCGCAGATAAATTCGAAATCAGGAAAATTCTGACGTAAGCAGGGCAGCGAGGACTTCAGCCGTCGTCAGAAACTCCCGATCAACTCCCGGCAACACCGGCCGTTTCAACACCATCACCGGCACCCCACGTTCGCGCGCCACTTCCAGCTTCGGCTCGGTCGCGGTGCTGCCGCTGTTCTTGCTGATCAGCACATCGATCTGCCGGCGTTCGAACAGTGCGCGCTCGTCCTCAAGCAGAAACGGCCCACGGGCGCCGATGACTTCGCAGCGTTCGTTGCCGGGGTAGACGTCGAGGGCGCGCAGAGTCCAGAACTGGTCGGCGGGGATTTCGTCGAGGTGTTGCAGCGGTTCACGGCCGAGGGTGAACAGCGGGCTTTGGAACGGTTTTAGGGCCTCGGTCAGTTCGGCCCAGTCGCTGACTTCGCGCCAGTCATCCCCGGCCTGTGCCTGCCATGCGGGGCGGCGCAAAGCCCAGCAGGGAATGCCGGACAGTTGTGCGGCGCGGGCGGCGTTGTGGCTGATTTGTGCGGCATAGGGGTGGGTCGCGTCGAGCAGCAGCTCGATGCCTTCAGCGCGAATGAATTGCGCGAGACCTTCGGCCCCGCCGTAGCCACCGACGCGCACCTGGCAGGTCAGGTCGGTGGGCACCCGGCCCACGCCGGCCAGGCTGTAAATGTGTTCTGGCCCCAGCGTGCGAGCGATGGCCAGCGCCTCAGTGACGCCGCCGAGCAACAAGATTCGCTTCATGCAAAACCTCCTGCGTGGCCGACAATGCCGCCCTGACGATCAATCGCAAACACCTCGACCTGCACCTGCGCCGGCACCACGCTGCGGGCGAAGTTCAGCGCATGGCGACAGACTTCATTGCCTAGGGCGACGCCTGCCGCACTGGCCATCGCCAAGGCCTGCTGACTGGTGTTCGCCGCACGAATACCTTGCTGCAAAATCTCATCCGCACCAATCGCCGCCGCCCATTCGGCCAGTTGCGGCAGGTCGATACTGGAATGCCGCGAGTGCAGATCCATGTGCCCGGCCGCCAGTTTGCTGATCTTGCCGAAACCGCCGCACAGGCTGAGTTTATCCACAGGCACTTTGCGCAGATGCTTGAGCACCGCGCCGACAAAGTCGCCCATTTCGATCAGGGCGATTTCCGGCAGGTCGTAGACCCGGCGCATGGTGTCTTCGCTGGCGTTGCCGGTGCAGGCGGCGATGTGCAGGTAGCCGTTGGTCCTGGCCACGTCGATGCCCTGGTGGATCGAGGCGATGTACGCCGCGCAGGAGAACGGCCGGACGATGCCGCTGGTGCCGAGAATCGACAGGCCGCCGAGAATGCCCAGTCGCGGATTCATGGTTTTCAGCGCCAGCGCCTCACCGCCTTCGACGTTGACCGTAACGTCAAAACCGCCGGTATAACCGGTTTCCTCGGCGAGCAGGTTCAGGTGATCGCTGATCATCTTGCGCGGCACCGGGTTGATCGCCGGCTCACCAACGCCCAGCACCAGTCCCGGACGGGTCACGGTGCCGACGCCTGCGCCGGCATTGAAGCGAATCCCTGGTTCGGGCAGCAGACGCACGCGCGAATAGAGCAAGGCGCCATGGGTCACGTCCGGGTCGTCACCGGCGTCCTTGATCGTCCCGGCTTCCGCGCCGTCTTCGGTCAGGCGACAGAACTCCAGGCGCATCTGCACCTGCTTGCCCTTGGGCAGGACGATCTGCACGGCGTCCGCGCCGGTACCGCCGAGCAGCAGGCGTGCGGCGGCAAGGCTGGTGGCGGTGGCGCAACTGCCGGTGGTCAGGCCGCTGCGCAGGGGCGCGGGTTGTTCGGCGGTTTCGTCACGCATCGAGAGGTTTGACCAGATCGAGCAAGGTGATCGGCAGCGCCTGGCGCCAGGTGTCGAACTCACCGAGCGGCTGTGCCTGAGCGACATGAATACGGGTCAGTTCGCCGCCGTGGCGCTCGCGCCAGTTCATCAGCGCGAGCTCACTTTGCAGGGTCACGGCATTGGCCACCAACCGGCCTCCGGGTTTGAGCTGTTCCCAACAGGTTTCAAACACACCTTCGCGAGTCACCCCGCCGCCGATGAAGATCGCGTCCGGGCGCTCCAGTCCGGCGAGGGCCTGTGGCGCACGACCGCGAACCAGTTGCAGGCCGGGTACGCCCAGCGCGTCGCGGTTGTATTCGATCAACTGCTGGCGGCCGTCATCGGCTTCGATTGCCAGCGCTCGGCAACTGGGATGCGCACGCATCCATTCGATGCCGATCGAGCCGCAACCGCCGCCCACATCCCACAGCAGTTCACCGGGTGTCGGCGCGAGGCGGGCGAGGGTGATCGCGCGCACATCGCGTTTGGTCAGTTGGCCGTCGTGCTTGAATGCCGAGTCGGGCAATCCGGCAAGTCGCGACAGGCGCGGCGCCTGCACATCGGCCAGGCATTCGATGGCGATCACATTCAGATCGGCAATTGGCGGGTCGTTCCAGTGATTTGCGGTGCTGTCGATACGGCGTTCGGCTGTGCCGCCCAAGTGCTCCAGAACGCTGATGCGACTGCCGCCAAAACCGCGCTCGCGCAACAACGCCGCGACCGCCGCAGGACTCTGCCCGTCATTGCTCAGCAGCAACAGGCGCACACCGCTGAACAGTTGCGCATTGAGCGCCGACAGCGGTCGGGCTACCAGCGACAGCGTCACGACTTCTTGCAACGGCCAGCCGAGGCGGGCTGCAGCCAGCGAGCAGGAAGATGGCGTTGGCAGAATCAGCATCTGCGCGCTCGGCACTTGCCGCGCAAGGTTCGCACCGACGCCGTAAAACATCGGATCGCCGCTGGCGAGCACACAGACAGCTTCGCCGCGCCGCTCCAGTACCGGGGCAAGGGAAAACGGGCTCGGCCACAATTCGCGCTCACCGCGAATGCACACCGGCAACAAGTCCAGTTGACGATGGCCACCGATGATCCGCGAAGCATTCATGAGGGCGCGCCGGGCATTTTTGCCCAGGCCCTTGAAGCCGTCTTCACCGATTCCCACAACCGTCAGCCAGGGTGTCATGCCGTTCCTCAATCTCGTGCGCCCGTTCAAGCGGCGCATGATAGCGCGGCTTCTGTTGTCTGGTGCTGCTGCCTTGTCGCAGGTGCTGGCAACGGTTGACATGCCATGTGGTAGAAAAATGATTGGCAGAGCAAGCGTGTTTGTTATTTTGATATTTGATCAAGTTGCCCGTTACAACCAAAACAAACTTGGTCAACCGATAGATTATTATTAAATGGATTAATACTTTGCACGCCATACGGGCGTCGCTTACTAGGATGAAAAAATAAACATGGATGATATAAAACATAATGCGACACTGGTCGGCGATATATTGCTGACTGGAAGTCAGGGGCAGAGTTACGAGGATTATCAGTTCGCGTTGAACTGTGCTTATTTGGCAAAACGTCAGGCGGATACCACTTACAACAGTGCGATCCAGCCAGGACGCTGGACCGATTATTTTACTGATGTGCTTTGGTCGCATGGCTGGAACCGCGATCATCAGCCGATCGAGCATGTTCAGACGCAGTTCAATGGCAGCGTGCGACAGGTCTGGTTTCAACTTGCATCGCCGCTGCTCAGTCGAGAGCAGGTGACTGGGGTTGACCAAGGGTTGGCGAAACTGGAACGTGACGTGGAGTTGCTGAAAAAGGTCAAGGGCACCAGTGGCAAGCCTTTCGATTTCAAGGTCATACCGCTCAGCTATAACGCCAACGGCGATCTGGAACTGGTGATCAGCAATATCCGCTTCATCAAGTCGAGTCTCAACACCAGTTACTTTTTCTGGGACGTGTCGCAATCCATGACTCAGCTGGATGTTGTGGCGCGAAAGGTGGTGATCAGCCGCCGGGTCATGGACGCTCGCCGCCTGAGCGTGAGCAAGGCGCTGGAGGGGCTCAAATTCAATTTCGCCGCTGTCCCGATCTGACTTGCACGGGGTAAAGCGCTTTTTATCCTGCGCCGTGCACCCCGACGCAGTTTCCGACCGGCAGGCATTTTCATGCACTTGGGCAAAGCAGGCATAATGGCGACCTTTCGCCCACCACAGCGCTGCCAGCCAGCCGGTCATCCCTTGAACGAACGCCCGATGTCCACCGCTCTACGCCCCTCGGCCTGCCCGGGGTTACTGCGTATTGTCCAGGCGCTGGACGGCGGTATCTGCCGGATCAAGCTCAATGGTGGGTCGATCACTGCCGATCAGGCTGACGCGGTAGCCGATGCTGCCGAGCGTTTCGCCAGTGGAGTGATCGAGGCGACCAACCGCGCCAATCTGCAGATCCGCGGTATCGGCGAGCAGTCTGAGACATTGATCGGCAGCTTGCTGGCCGCCGGCCTCGGGCCGCAAACCGCGCAGGGCGACGATGTACGCAATCTGATGCTCAGCCCCAGTGCCGGGATCGATCGGCAGCAGCAATTCGATACCCGGTCACTGGCCGAACAGATTCTTGCGACCCTGCAATCTCACCCGCAGTTTCACCAGTTGAGCGCCAAGTTCGCCGTGCAACTCGATGGCGGCGAGGCGTTGGCGATGCTCGAGCATCCGCATGACTTGTGGCTGTCGGCGTTCGAACGTGACGGTGAAGTATTGTTGGCGTTTGGTCTGGCCGGATGCCCGACCGATAGTGCAACTGGCGCCGTGCCCCTGGAAAACGGCCATGCTCTGGTCGTCGCGGTGCTGGAATTGTTCCTCGAACTGGCACGGCCGGAGCAGACGCGCATGCGCCATTTGCTCGATGAAATGTCGACGCCAACGTTCCTCGAACATTTGCACAAACGCCTGCCGATAACCGCTTTGTGCGATTGGCAACGAACGCCCGCAATCGATGCTCTGCACATCGGTGTTCACCCGCAAGGCACGGTGGATCGGGTGTACATCGGCGCGGTGCCAGCGCTCGGCCGTCTTGATCCGGCGATGCTTCACGGGGTGGCCCGACTGGCCCGTGAGTTCGGCGATGGCAGCCTGCGCTTCACACCTTGGCAAAGTGTGTTGCTACCGAACGTGAAGCACACCGACGCCGCGCAAGTGCTGCAGAAACTGGGGCAATTGCAGTTGCGCACCGATCCGGACGAGGCGCTATCGCGGCTGATCGCCTGCACCGGATCCAGCGGCTGCGGCAAAGGCCTTGCCGATACCAAACACGACGCCCGGCTGTTGGCGACACTGTTGCCACAAGCGCAGGGCGTGCACCTGTCCGCATGCCCGCGCTCTTGCGCCGCTGCCCATCGCACACCGGTGACGTTGCTGGCGGTCAGCCCGGGCCACTACGACCTTTATTTTCGCGATGCAGCACTGCCGGGTTTCGGCGCGCTGCACGCACGCAACCTTACTATTGAAGCGGCCGCGACCCTGCTCGACGCCCGCTCACGGAGCCCCCTTGATGCTTGATTACATTCGCGACGGTCAGGAGATCTATCGCAACTCCTTCGCGATCATTCGCAGCGAGGCCAATCTGGCGCGCATTCCGGCCGACCTGGAAAAGCTCGCAGTGCGGGTGATCCACGCCTGCGGCATGGTCGAGGCGGTCGACGGTCTGCAATTTTCCGCAGGCGCCGGCAAGGCCGGGCGCGATGCGCTGGCGGCCGGTGCGCCGATCCTCTGTGATGCGCGGATGGTCTCCGAGGGCGTGACGCGCGCGCGCCTGCCGGCGAACAACGAGGTGATCTGCACTCTGCGCGATGACAGCGTGCCGGAACTGGCGCGGGAGTTGGGTAACACCCGTTCCGCCGCAGCGCTGGAACTGTGGCGTCCGCACCTGGAAGGCAGCGTGGTAGTGATCGGCAATGCGCCGACCGCGCTGTTCTATCTGTTGGAAATGCTCGACGCCGGTGCGCCGAAACCGGCGCTGATCCTCGGTTTTCCGGTGGGTTTTGTCGGCGCCGCCGAGTCGAAAGCGGCGCTGGCGGCGAATAGTCGTGGCGTACCGTTTGTGATCATGCAGGGCCGCCTCGGTGGCAGCGCCATGGCCGCCGCTGCAGTGAATGCCCTCGCCACGGAGATCGAATGATGCAGGCAAAGGGACGTTTGATCGGTCTGGGTGTCGGCCCCGGTGATCCCGAGCTGATTACCGTGAAGGCCCTGCGCCTGCTGCGCGAATCGCCGGTGGTGGCGTACTTCGTCGCCAAGGGCAAGAAGGGCAACGCCTTCGGCATCATCGAGGCGCACTTGCAGGATGCGCAGAATCTGCTGCCGCTGGTGTACCCGGTGACCACCGAAGTGCTGCCTGCACCGCTGTCCTACGAGCAGGTGATCAGTGACTTCTACGACGACGCGGCCGAAGAAGTCGCGGCACACCTGGACGCCGGGCGCGATGTCGCGGTGATCTGTGAGGGCGATCCGTTCTTCTACGGCTCCTACATGTATCTGCACGACCGCCTTGCCACGCGATACGAAGCGCAAGTGGTGCCGGGTGTGTGTTCGATGCTCGGTGGTGCATCGGTGCTTGGAGCGCCGCTGGTGTATCGCAATCAGAGCCTGTCGGTGCTCTCTGGCGTGTTGCCGCATGACGATCTGAAGCGGCGTCTGGCCGATGCCGACGCGGCGGTGATCATGAAGCTTGGGCGCAACTTTCCCAAGGTTCGTGCGGTACTGGAAGAACTTGGCCTCGCCGAACGTGCGCTGTACGTCGAGCGCGCGACGATGGCCAATCAGAAGATCGTGCCGCTGGATCAGGTCGAGCCGATGTCTTCGCCGTACTTCTCGCTGATCATCGTCCCGGGCGAACGGTGGCAAGGGTGATGACTCAATCGATACCGGCCATTGTCATTCTCGGACAGGGCGCGCTGGCCACAGCACGGAGCATTCAGCAGCTGTATCCGACGGCGCAGATCCATGGTCTCGCCGGGCGCGTTGAAGGTGCCGACCGCACGTATCAGGAATTCGGCGCGACCCTGCGTGAGTTGTATCAGCAGGACATACCGATCATCGCCCTGTGCGCTGCCGGCATCATCATTCGAACCCTGGCGCCGTTGCTGCTGGAGAAGGGCGCCGAACCTGCGGTACTCGCCGTTGCTGAAGACGGCAGCGCCGTGGTGCCGCTGCTCGGTGGCCTCGGTGGTGTAAACGTCATGGCTCGCAACATTGCTGCCGGGCTGCAAGTGGCGGCGGCGATTACTACCAGTGGTGAATTGCGCTTCGGCACGTGCCTGCTCAATCCCCCCAACGGTTACGCGCTGGGCGATCTGGAGCTGGGTAAGCGGTTTGTCTCGGATCTGCTGGCCGGACACAGCGTGCGCATCGAAGGCGAGGCGCCGTGGCTGGATCAGGCGCAGTTGCCGGAAGATCCGCAGGCACAGCGCTCGATTCATGTCGGCAGTGCCGAGCGTGCAGCGAGTGCCAATGAATTGCTGATCTATCCGCGCAGTGTTGCGGTAGCGGTAGTGGCCGAAGTGGCGGATCTGCCAAATGCAGTTCGTATGGCGTTGCAGCAGGCCAACGTCGCCGTGCAATCGCTGGCGTGCGTGGTGGCTGCCGATAGCGAAATGGCTTCGACGTGTTTGCGTGAGGCGGCGCTGGAACTGGGTGTGCCACTGCGCTTTGTCGCAGCGCCAAACGATGTCGCTGCGCTGGCGCAGACCGCGGTGCCTCAGGCCCGGGTCGTCAGTGCAAACAAGCTGGCAATTGTCATTGGCGAACAACCCTTGGACGTCTCGAGCATCGGTCGTCCGCGCGGTCGTCTGGCAGTCATCGGCCTTGGCCCCGGCGCTGCCGAATTGATGGTGCCGGCGGTAAAAGCCGAACTGGCGCGGGCCACCGATGTGCTCGGCTACGAAACCTATGTGCGTATGGCCGGCCCGTTCCGCGACGATCAGGTGCAACACTGCACCGACAATCGTGAAGAAATGCAGCGCGCGCGACATGCCTTCCGGTTGGCGGCCGAGGGCCGCTCAGTGATCGTGGTGTCGTCGGGTGATCCCGGCGTGTTCGCCATGGCCGCAGCAGTGCTTGAGGCTCTGCATGAGTCGGATGACCCGGCGTGGCACAGCGTCGATCTGGAAATTCTCCCGGGTGTCTCGGCCTCGCTCGCGACTGCGGCGCAGGCGGGCGCGCCGCTGGGGCATGACTTCTGTGTGATGTCGCTGTCGGACAACCTCAAGCCATGGTCGATCATCGAGCGGCGTCTGGAACTCGCCGCCGAGGCCGATCTGGCGTTGGCCTTCTACAACCCGATTTCGCGCGCGCGTCCGTGGCAATTGGGGCGCGCACTGGAAATCGTCGCGCAACATCGCGTCGCGGCAACACCGGTGGTGCTGGGGCGCGACATCGGTCGGCCGGGGCAAACCCTGCGGGTCACTACGCTGGGGCAACTGACTCCGGAACAGGTGGACATGCGCACCATGGTGCTGATTGGCTCCTCGACCACCTGTACTTTCCCCAAGGCTGAAGGTGGCGAGTGGGTGTACACGCCGCGCTGGTACGGCGAAAAACCGCTGTCCTGAGCGATTGGCGAGGGAGTCGGCTCCCTCGCCACGCCCCGGTTCCCGTGCGCATTGTTACCGGATTTGCCTGTGTCGTATTTATCAACAGCCCATGTACGATTTGCTCCGCTTCGTCGTCGGAGCTTTCTTGTTACTTATATTTTGTTCGACTTATTCTGAATTCAGATAGATAGGCGCAAGGAATCAGGCTGGTTAGTTTTGGGTCTTGGTTAGTTGTGTTGATTTATATCCGGGTTTGGGGTAATGCCCGGTTACTGTTACATATGTTATTAGTTGTTTTTAAGTGACCTGTTTTGACATGTATTGAAAGTCTTGAGGTTTGAGAGTTGATTCTCCAGTCGTTAGTTTGATCGTCATGAAAGTGCCAGCGGGCACGCATGATGTTGGTCAAGGTAAAGGAGAAAGTTTCATGCAGGATCAGAGGTCTCAAGACGCTAGTGGTTATGTCAACTTTATCAACTTGTTCAGACAGGCAGATCTGGAACAGGCAATGTTGTTGCACAAAGACAGTGACTCTTATCAGTCTGTGTGGCGTTATTACTTTGCCTGTGTCGGCTTGCTGGATTCCCCCCGATTGCTCGAACCCCTGGCATTGCTCAAGCAGTCGCTGGGCCAGTTGATCGCCCCGACTCGCGTACGTCGATCCGTCGAGGGCCACGTTACGCAACCGGCCGAGGCGCAACCGAAGGACACTTTGCCGCGCATCTACGAGAATATTCAGGCCTTCGAGACACGGCTGAAAAACACCCTTGCCTTTGAAAAAAGTGCGGAAACGGCGGTTCCGAAGATCATGCACTTTGTCTGGCTCGGTGGTGGTCTTGGTGCGATTCAGCGTGATTACCTCAACCTCTGGAAACAGGTGCTGGGCGGGCAGGGCTACAGCCTCAATCTCTGGTACGACAGTGACGCGCTGCTGGCCTGGCAAACCAATAAGCTGATCGTCGAGGCTGCCAAGGCTGATGCGATGCAGCATGGCGGCAGCGAAAAGCTCTCCGAAGCCGAGCTGGGCACGTTGTACGAGGAACGGGCCATCGTCCTCAAGCAGCAGATGTTCATGCACATCAACGCGGCCCTGGAACAGGGAATGTCGGCAGATGAGGCGCGGATCGACCTGTTGACTCGCGCCTACGGGCAGAACGCCGAGCAACTGGAAGGGCTGATCGAACAAAACCGCCGCAGTCTGCTGGATCTGGCTGGAAACGATCTGCAGTTGCGCGATCTGCATGACCTCGACCCGCCGCTGCAATTACAGAGTATCTATGATCGCGAGACCCGGCTGCGCGGTAATCTGGCAGCCGCCTCTGATGTGGTCCGTGTCGAAGCTTTGTACAACGAGGGGGGTGGATATGCCGATGTCGATAATCTGCCGCCGCTGGTCAAGAACCTGGGTGGGGTCGACATCAGCACGTTCGGCGGTGATGCGCGCGTTGGCGTCCTGCAACTGCTGCTCGACCACAACCCGCACTGGATGCCGGGACGCCAGGCACGGCGCGACGGATACACCGACTATCTGGGGCAAATTCCCGAGGAACACCGCGCCGCGCTGGATGCCTTTGCCCGGCAAAAACCGGCACTGAGCGAGGTATTTCAGGCACCGGCCGAACTGCTCGTACGCCCACAGGCATTGCGCGCCGTTGCCGTGCAGAGCACGCTGAGCAACTCCTTCCTGGCGGCGCATGCGCGATCGCCGATGCTCAAAAGCGTGATCGAACGGTTTCGCTTCAATTACCAACTCATCGACCGGACGGCCCGGTTGGCAGAGCAACGCGGCGTTGCCTTGAGCGATTTCGACAATATGTCGATGCTGTCGCGTGAGGTACTCGAGCAGGCCTACGGCTCTTTCGCCGACCTGTCGATGAGCGAAGATGTGGCGGCCAGCTATCTGTCTCTGGCAGCTGCGGGCTACTACGGCGACGGTATACGTGCGCAGAGCGAATGGACAATCTATTTGACCGGTCCGGCGGCGATGCGCGATGGCATGGTCGATTATCAGCGACACAATTTCGTCCCGCGAGAGGAAGAACGCCAGCGCCTGGAGGCGGCCATCGAACCGCTCTGGGTGGTCAACGACAAGACCGAAGAAGAGCAGGATCACTCCTGGAAAGACAATGCCAGCGATGTTGAGCAATGGGTGCTCGACGAGCAGCAGCGCTGGCGGGAAGGGCAATTCAGCGCGCGTTACAACGGCGATATTGACGCGTTGCTCTCGCAGCAGACTGTCATGTTCGAGGAAGGCTGGCCGGTTATCGAGGGCCGGCCGGTGTTGTTGGTGGATGTCCTGCAGCGGATGATGGACAGGCTCGGTGAACCCTTTATGGCGGCGATGCGGCGAGGCCATAACGGTCCGCTGGTTTTTCCGTCAGGTGCCGGGCTCGGTTTCGATGATCGCGAGGCTATAAAGGCCCAGCCCACTGGCCTGCGAGCCCCGGCTTCGCTGGGCGATGCGCACATTCAGGGCCTGGCGCTGGATGAAGTGCTGAGCGCTATTGCCGAGGGGACACTGCAGTTTTTCCAGGTCAGTGCCTTGCAACGGGCGCTGCTGGGCCAACTGTTGGGCGTGCGTTCACTGGACAACCAAAGCCTGATCGCGGTCGCTGCCGAACTCGATAACCTGGCCAATGGCGTCGCCGAGGTCGGCGCTTCGGTACGTTATGCGGCCATCGAACGCCATCTATACCAGCAGCGTGCAGCGGCGTTCATGGCCGGTCTCGCCAGTCATCTCGATCAGCCGGCGCGCGCGTCGGACAGCGCGTTGACGCTGAAGCGAACGGCCCTGTCTCAGGCGCACACGCTGTTCCAATGGGGGCGTCATGTCGCCCATATCCAAGAGGTCGCCACGCGCGAGCATCGTGACCAGGTGATCCGACAGCTCGGTCAGGTGCTGGGTCAGATCGAGGCCAGTGACGTCAAGCTTGTGCCCCAGGATCTGTTGCTCACCGGGCCGGGTGATCCGGGGGCTCGCTGTTATCCTCTGGCGCTGATCATGAGTGCGGCGCTGGAAAATGGCGCAGCGGCGTCGCGAAGATTGCGCGAGCGCTTCTTCCTCGCTACCGCTGAGCCGCAACAAAGCGATTCGGCGACGTTTCTTCAAGCGCTTGAAGAGTTGCGCGGCGTGCCGTTGCATGAAGTCGGCAGCCCTTTGGGGCGCGTTGATCTGCAGCAGCTCGGCGCCACGCTTGAAGCGTACGGCAGCACGTGCACGCTGATGCTCAATTCCGACAACCACGCCATGCTGGTGGCGAAAACCTTCGACGGCGATCACGCCACTTATCACTTCTATGACCCCAATTTCGGCGTGTTCGAGTTCAGTCAGCCGGCCCTGTTTCTGCACGCCTTGACCGATTTCTTCCAGAAGCAGGGTCTGGCGAAATACTATGCGGCCTATGGCGATGAAGCGCGCCCGACGTTTGATCTGATCGAGCTGCAAGGGCAAAAGATATCGACCCTGGACCTGTCTGGCGGATTTCGTGTCGGGCAACTGCTGAAATCCGACAATGTGCTGCCGGAGCATTCAGGACGCCCGATACGCCAGCGCCTGAACAGCGCGCGTGGTCAGTCGCTGGTCAGCAATCCGCATCTTGGACGCAGTCTGCGCGATCTCGACAGTCATTGGTGGGGACAACAGATTGCCCATGCGACCGACGCGTTGCAGGCGTTGCACCCTTCGGTGACACCACTGGTGCCGTTGTTCGAAACCCTTAACATCACGCCCGGCGGGGAGTACCTGATCAGCCTGATCGATCCATTGCACAGCGAGCATGTGATCCAGGTAACCAGCACAGACCCGCGCCTGTTGAGAATCAGGAACTATCTGTCCGAGCAGTTCTCGACCCTGGGTACCCGCCCCGAGCCGGCATTGTCTGAGGCCGGCGCCGTTCATACCCTCAATACCGGGTTCACGATTCAGGCGTTGATGAACGCCTTGCGCGGGCGGGAAGGCGACGACCGTACATTGACCACCGCCGTGCGGCTGCATGCCTACATCAATTACGCACAGCTGGCACACGGCAATGTCACGGACATTGCCGGCCTGATCAGCCTGGTGAAAACGGCGCTCAATGAAGAGAAACTCATCGCTCGCACCTGTGCGCCGGTGGTGGGCGAGGCGCTGGGGCACGTTCTCAACGAAGGTGTGGGTGCGGTGCTGGGGCTGGCTAATGTCGGTTTCGACATTTATCAATTGGCCACGACGGACAACGAGATCGAGCGGGCGCAGTTCGGTACGCAACTGGCGTTTGACTCCGCCAGTCTGGCATTGACTGCCGGCGGCCTCGGTGCGGCGACTGCGGGCGCCGCAACTGCTGCAGCAGTATTGGGTGGTGCCGGCGTGATCCTTGGCGGGCTGGCTGTCGGCGTCGCGGCGCTGGCTCAGGGGTTCGCCAATATCGCGCAGCAGGCTAAGGCGGTGGGGCTGTTTTTCGACCATCTGGAGCGTGCCTATCGGGGCGTGGGTTATCGCTACGATGACGCTATGGGTGGCTGGGTTGCAGATCCTGCGCTGATCGTGCAAAGCCTGGATTTCAAGCGCGGTACCCTGACGCTGGACAGCCCGAAGCTGTATCGACTGCGTGATCATTTCGGCGTGCCGGATTTCGATCCGGACTATCAGAAAGCGCTCAATCTTCAACGCGAGCTGGGGCTGCCTCGGACCATCAGGCGGGCGCTACCCGCAGGGCAACTCGTGGTGCTGCCATGCACGCCGCAAACCTGTTACGGCTATGAATACAAAGCCTTGCCTTTTTACGCCTGGGGACACCACACGGGGTTCGATACAGCGCGGCGCCTGGAAAGAAAGGATCGGGAGGGGCGGTGGCAGTTCCTGTTTACCTTCTTTTCGTTTCCCTCTCCCTACATAGTCAATCGCCTGGCACCGGCGTATCGGCCCACCGTGATCGAGATTCGGCTGGACGCCAATGAGCGTGCGCTGGCAGTGCCGTTGGTGCCTGCGGAATGGCACGAGCTGTTGTCTTATCGGATTGAAGGAGGGGGCGCATCCTGCTCATTGATCCTCAATCGTGGAGTCGACGTTGAACTCGAGTCGCCCAGCTTGCAGTTGTGCCGCTGGAACCTGGTGGCGACCTGGGCCACCGAGCGTGATGTGCAGGTATCGGTTGGCGGGGCAATTATTATCGGTGGCGTCACGGTGACGCTGTCGGGCAGGGGGCGGCACGAGGTATTGATCCGTCTGGCCGACCGGCAGCTGTTCAGGGTCGATAGCGCCCATCGCCAGTTGCTGATTCTGGAGCAGACCGCGCCAGCCGGCGCGGACGAACTGAGCTTGCTCCAGCACTATCAGTCACTGGTCAGCGAGCACCGGCTGGTACTGCCTTACACACCCCTGCACAACTTTCTGATCCCGTTCGAGTCTGCACATCAACCGCGTTACACCACTGCCTGGTACGACGCGGCCGGGGAGCGTTTTCTGTATATCCGCAATGAAGAAGTGCTTCAGGCCGATGAAGCATTGCTGGCGGCTGTGGTTGGCGATTCGGCGTTCTTTTATGAACCACAGAACTATGTGATCTGGCAGGTCGATGCCGTCAGCGGTCTGCTGCGGTTCTGCTATCGATTGCTGGTGATGCGCGGACAGTGCAGCATCCGCCGAATCGACGTCGACGACCATGGCGTGATGCATATCGAACAACAGTGGACAGGCCCTGATCAGAAAACCACGCAATTCAACTACCTGTTGCATGACGGCCAATTGCAGCTCACTTCGGTCACCCGTGACATGGACCGCGAGCTGGGTGAAAGGGTTTTTGCGCGGCAGACGCTGGAGCACTGGTCGCAGGTGCTTGGTGACTATGTGTCGTTGTCGACAGTCCCCGAGCGCGATGGCGTCGCCACGCTCGACTGGCAACCGGCTGCTTACGTTTCAGTCTGCTGGGCGTTCGAACCGGGCAAGCGCGATCTGGTCTGGATTCGCAGCCGTGATCGCCTGTGCATTCATCCGTTTATTGCGTCCGGGCATACCCGTGGCTGGCAGGACTCAATCAGCAAGCTTGCCGATCTGCTGTTGTTGCCGGCAAATGATCAGCAGAACCTGTATTTCATTTACGACAGGGCAGCGCAGAAGCTGTGCCGAGTGCAGCGCAGCCTGTCCGACGACAATCAACATTGGCCTTCGCAGTGGAGCCATCAGTGGGTGGAACCGGCCGGACTCAGCGAGGTGGCGGCGGTCGAGGGCGGGTATCTGGCGCTGACCGACGAGGGGTTGTTTTTCAATCTGAGCGAGAACGGTGAAGTGCATCTGGGGGGGCTGAGTGAGCGCTGGCTCAAAGGACGGACACAGTGGTGGCTGGCGTTGGAGGCCTTGGCGCAGAAGTATCCGGTGAGCAGCTTCGCCATTCTCGGCGTGCGCAACGCCAGCGGTGATCACAGCCTGTGCGCCTGGTACCTGGACAATCGCTTGTTGCTGTGCGATCCGGGCCACGACAAGGAGATGCGTTTGCTCGGTGTCACGCCGGACAATCAGGCCGCGTGGCTGTTGGACGTCAGCAGCGGTGAGCTGTGGCGTCAGACGTTCTTCGATAGCCGGCAACTCGAGCAAGCCTTTGGCAACGGTCAACAGTTATTGGCGAGCGACTTGTTACCGGCACCGCAGGCCGAGTGGGACGATTGGCGGTTCAGCGGTGTAACCAATGAAGGCTCCGCCTTGCGTGGCACGTCGGTGGAAGGTGTGTCTCTGCAATTGCGCTACCAGGAGACGGAGCTCGTCATTGGCGTCGACCACCGCTGGGCAAAGGCGCATGCCGACCATCTGCTCGAGTCGCTGCAAGCGTTGCTGGAGACCTCCGGGCATGGCGAATTCATCACTGTGGAATCCGCCGCTGGCGTCCGGCAATGGTATGACGTGGCCAACGCGCGGATGATTCGAGTCGCCAGTCAAGACCTGCCCAGTGATTGCGAACTGCTCGGCACCTGCCGTGACAGTGTGCTGTTGCACGAGCCCCAGGAACAGCGCGTTTCGATCTATCCCGGTCACCATAGCGTCGGACCTTTCGATTATGTGCAGCGCAATGCCGAGGTACTCGTGGTCGAGGGGCAGAACAAGGTCAGCGACCTGCTGCCGCTGCTCGCCGATGACGTAAGCCGTCTGGTTTTACGCATGGGGCAGGGCGGCGTGAGCTATCACTTGTCAAAAGCCAGCTGGCTGCGACTGGACTTCGTCATTGTCGATTGCCGGCCAGGACCTGGAGAGCGGTCGGCGATTCCCGGCAAGTTGATCTGGGCAGTCGATGCACCGGGGAAACTGCAACTGTCGGTGGTTGGCGAGCATTTGCTGGTTGTCGATCCCGATCGCCAGCACAGCCTGATCCTGCGCGAAGTGTGCTCGGCCGATCCGGCGCTGCGAGGCGACGTCTTTCTGGGGTTTGAGGGGCAGAACTCCTATCCGGTTTCCAGACTGGTGCAGGGGTTGCAGAGTGTTCCAAATGCCCAAACCGGTGCGACGCTCGAGCAGTTATTGCGTGTAGTACCGGCTTGAGAAACAAATGGAAGTTTCTCGATAGTTGTTAATTGTTTGTAAGCTGGCGCAATTGATTGGCGAGTAGAAGTCGCGCGAAAAGTTGCGGTTTTAAAACATTTAATTGTTTCTGGATGTCGTGATGGTAAAGCCCGTCGCGGTCTATATTTGCGTGAGAAAAGGAAGCTCGGTTGAATACTAAGGATCATGGGTTAATGGTGAACAGTAAGTTCTCGGACGTTTTTGAGCGAGCCGAAATTGAGTTGATCGCAGGGAGTTTGCGTGATGACATGTCTCGAGAACAGTTGCTGCGTTATTACAACGCTGCGGTCGGGGCCGCGGAGTGGACAGAACAACTGATAGCAGTCAGATTACTCAAGGAAGTCGTCGAGTCGAATCTTCCTGGTGTAACCGATATTCAATTCAAAAAATTCAGTGAAAACCTTAGGGATTACCACCACCGGCTAACGACTACTGCAAACCTTTTGTCTCGAGGTCAACCGGTTGCGCGAAAGTTACATTTTGTCTGGGTAGGCGGAGGCATTGGAACCATTCAGGGGGATTACATCAATGTCTGGAAACAGATGACCGACGCTGATGGATACCGTCTGAATCTCTGGTACGACAGCGATGGACTGCTTGCGCATGAAACCAACAAGATCATCGTCGAATCGGCCAAGGCTCAAGTCGCGAAGCTCGCTTCTGAAGATGCATCGATGAAGTCCGCGAGGCTTGGCAAGCTATACGTTGAGCGCGCCCGCGTGCTTCGTCAGCAGATGTTCGAACATATCCAGAAAGCCACCGCGACAGGTGGCAGTGCCGACCAGACAAGAATCAATCTTTTGGTCAGCGCTTACGGTCAGGATGAGGCCACGCTCAACGCGCTGAAGGTGCGCAATCTGCAGTCGCTTGAAAGTGTTGCTGCGAATGGCATTGCACTTCGGGATATCCGTAGCGAATTGTCCAGTCGACCCTTGTTCGAAATCTATGAACGAGAATTGTCTCTTCGCGGCAATCTGGCAGCGGCGTCTGACATCACGCGACTGCAGGCGGTGCATTTCGAAAGCGGAACTTATCTGGATGCGGATCTATTGCCGTCATTACATGAAAATATCGGTGGCGTGGATATTTCCGCTTTTGACATCGAAACCCGGATGGGAATCACGCAGATTCTGCTCGACTCTAACCCGCAAATACTTCCGAATCGAAGCGCACCGTATGCGGATTTACGCCATAAGGTACCGGAACACATAAAAAACGCATTGATAGAGTTTGCCAGGATCGCACCTTCACTCAAGGATATTTTTGCACCGTTCAATGATGTCGTTGTTTCACAACACGGAGTGCGTGTAGGCAATAAAAATAGCGCTGATTTAAAAAGCAGCCCTTTCAATGGTCTTTCCAATGCAATGTTGAGTGGTCATGCCGGGTCCGCGGCAATTGTCGGGATCATCGATAAAATTCGCAGTAATTACGCATTTCTGGATCGAGTGGAGGTGCTGGCTCGTCGGGGGAACATCTCACTGACAGATTCCGCAGCATTCTCCAATCTGATCATTAGCGAGATGGAGAAAATATATGGACCGCTATCAACCTGGGGTGACGAGTTAATTGCTCGAAACCGGTTTTTGCAGGCTATCGCTGAGTACGATGCCGACGGCATCAAATTTGGTGCCCAATCGGCTATTACCATGAGTGGCCCAACGGCCGTTTCGCAAGGTTTGAGTGATTACGTCAACGAAAAAGCGCTTGCTGAAGCTCGTCAACAAATCAGTGACCGAGTCGATCTGCGTGACGGTTTCAATCTGGCCACCGAAGAGGAGACCCACCATAGCTGGAAGGACAACGCCAAGACCGAGTCCGCCTGGTTCGAACTGGAAACAACCAGAATTGCCGATGGTGCCTACAAAAACCGTTACCTGGGCAATGTGGATGAGCTGCTCAAAGGTCAGACTCTGACTTTCAAGCAAGGCTGGCCGGTCATGGAAGGCAAGCCCGTGTTGCTGACGTCAGTGCTGCAGCAACTGCTGGATAGCCTGGGTGAACCGTTCGTTCGTGCGATGAATGACCGATTGACTGGCGATATTGCATTCGATGCTCCGTTCTCTGTCGATTTCGAAACACGTCAGCAGATTCTGCAGCAACCCACCGTCGAACTGCCGCCATCGACAGGCGCCGAGTCGCTGGGCAATTTGAACGAAGCGTTGGCGCGGATCGCGGCAGGCAAATTACCTGTGGATCAGTTGAGTCCGTTGCACCGTGTGATGTTCGGCGGCCTGTTTGGCGCTACGACACTGGATCAGAACGGGTTCGCCGACACCTGGAAAACCACCGTTGATTTTGCCGAGAAAACCCGTGATCGTGGGCTGTTCGCACGCTATGACGTCATCGAACAAACGCTGCTCAACCGTTACGCGGCACCGACAGAGTTCAGTACTTCCAGAATCGGCACGGGGGAAAACAACTCTCGGGTTCTGAAGGCGCAGGCCTTTGCCAAGCCGATGAGCGTACGGCAATGGCGTGAACACCTGAGCCAGGTAGAAGCCGTGGCTAAAAAAGAACAACGGGCGTCGATTCTCACACGAGGCAATGCGGTACGTGAGCAGTTTTTCCGGTCCGGGGCTCTCTCAGCCAAACAGTTTCCACAAGGGTTGCTGGTACAGGGTGTGGGCGATCCGGGGCGGCGCTGTTATCCATTGGCATTGGCCATGGCGGCAGCATTGGAACGAGGCGTCGCCGCAGAGCGCGCTCTGATCGGTAAACTGGCGCTGGCCAATATCGCCCCGGAGTCAGCTGAAACCCAGGCGTTGCTGCATGTGCTGGATGAGTTGCGCGGCATCCCGATGGCGCAGTTCGGCGAAAAAACGCCGGTGGCGAATCTGCACGCAGTGATACAGGCGCTGGATGCCAAAACCAGCGGCGGCAGCTTGCTGCTCAATACCGAAAATCATTCGATGCTGGTGAGCAAAGTCGCGGGAGCAGAGGAAACATCCTATCGCTTCTACGATCCCAACTTCGGCCTGTATGCGTTTGCCCGAATAGATGAACTGCACAAAGGTATCCAGGGATTTTTGCAGGATGGGACGGTCGCCACACTCTATGGCGTTGCAGAGGGGCCCGGAGCCACTTTCGATGTGGTGGACCTCAACGGCGTGAACATTGCCGACGCGACTTTGCCGTCCAGAGTCAGCGTTGGAAACCTGCTGAGCAATGACCCGATTGCCGGCGGGAAGCCTGTCGAACCCTGGCACCATCATGCGCAGTTGCGACTACGGTCGCTGTCGGAGAACGCGCGTCTTGGCCAAGCGTTCGCCAGTGTGGACGCCCACAAGTGGACGCGGATCATCAAAGGTGCGACCGATCAGTTGCATGAAAAATATCAACTGAGCCGTGACTTCGTTCCAGTATTCGAGTCTTTGAAACCCGCCGCACAAGGGCGCAGTGAAATCACTCTGGTCAACGCCAAAGACCCGCATCAGACGCGCACGGTGTTGACCGATGACAAACGGCTGTCCGGAATCAAATCTTATCTGAGCGATTCCTTCGAAGAGTTATCCGGTAGGCGCGCAGGTTCACCCGTGGCCGATCCGACCGACGTCGGTGCGGTCCACACGCTCAATGCCGGTTTTGCCATTCAGGCGTTGCTGCTTGGGCTCAAGGAAGCGGAACACGCCGATGGTTCGACGGCATTGACGTCTGCGGTGCGCATTCACGGTTACCTTTCCTACGCGCAACTGGCCCACGGACTCGTGGTTGACGCGGTGCAATTGCTGGGGCTGGTTCGTCATGCGTTCACCGACAGTGTGCGTGTGGCCAACACCACCTCTGCAATTGTGGGCAATGCGCTGGGCAACGTATTGAACGAAGGTGTGGGGAATGCATTGCAACTGGCGAGTATCGGTTTCGACATCTATTTGTTGATCAACGCTGAAAATGATACCCAGCGCGCGGTGTTCGCTACACAGCTGGCGTTTGATACCGCCGGTCTGGTGCTGGGCGCCGGAGCGTTTGGCGCAGGTGTTGCCGGAGCGGCCACGGCGGCTGCGTTTCTGGGGGGCGCCAGTGTCATTCTGGGCGGGCTGGCTGTTGGCATCGGTGCACTGGTCGAGGGTTTCAGCGCCAGGACAGAGCGTGGCAAGCAGATCGGCAGGTATTTGAATCGGGTCAACGAGGCGTATCGTACCGGAGGTTACTCGGTACGAGGGGATACCCTCTTTGCCAACCCTCATGCTGTTTATTCAAAACTGGATCTGCGCAGCGGAACCATCACCTTTGGCAGTCAGAAAATTTACGCTGCAGACAACTACTCTGATTTGCATCCACCCAAGATCGACCCGGATCGCGAGCATGCATTCAGCATTCGAAAAGCGCTCGATCTGCCGGGAAAATTTGCCATCAGCGACGGATTAAACGTTGAAAGCGTTGTGTTGCCGAGCCTGCCGGATTGCTACCTGGCCTATGAGTTTGGCGGGTTGCCTTTTTCGACAACCCTGGGGGAAGATCTGGAAACGGCCCTGGCGCTTGAGCATGACCGTTACGGCAAGCGGCAATTCTGGTTTACCTTCTACAAAATACCTACCGAATACATCATCGAAAAAATGGTGCCCAACTATGTGGCAACCACGGTCAGCGTGGTGCTGGGCAAGCAACACCGTTTTCTGCATGTACCGACTTTGCCGCAAGAGGTTCACGGCCATCTTTCCTATGATATCGAGGCATTGGGCGGACACTGTTCGGTTACCTTGGCCGAGGGTGTCAAGTCTGTGCGTTTACAAGTCTCGACCGGCGAAGCGATGACCTGGTCATTGCGCACAGCCTGGTTGAATGAAGGTGGCGTGAAAATTGAGGGCGACGTCCTGCAACTGGGCACGATACAGGTGCAGGTGCCTGGCAAGAACACAGTGCTTGTGCAACTCGACGGACATTCGTATCAGGTGGACTGGACAACCGGAACCCTGTTGCTCACGGAGCTGGAGGCCGGCCCGGATGAAAACGGCCCGATGACCCTTAAGCGAGTTCGCGAACTTGCACGTTCCAGCCGTCTGGCGGACGGCCCCACGGTCATTCGCAATTACCAGGACGCTCTGACTGGCGTGCGCACCAGCGCCTGGTATGACCGCGAGCAAGATTCATTATCGTTGGTTCGCGGGCTGGAGCCGAAATATGCCGCGGATATTTGTATGGGCCCCAGGATTGGTCGGGACATTTACTACTACTGCCCCGCTGATGCATTGATCTGGCGCGTTGATGTTGTCACCGGGAAAATCATACGTGTTTTCCAATTGGTGCGTACGGAATTGAAAGCCTGGATTACCGCAATCCAGGAGATGCCGGGCGGTGCGTTGCAAGTGGTTCGGCGCATCGAACTCGACGAAGACCAGTTTGTGAAAATGACTTACCTGATCGAAGAAGATGAACTCTCGATTACTGGTGTGTCCGGTCATCTCAGCTATCACGAAGGTCGGGAGATTCGAAGTGGGACGGTCTTCCTGGACGATTTCCTCTCGTGGTACCGGTTGATTCCGGCAGCGTCAGGCGTTGACGACGAACAAGTGACAAGTGCCGGTTGGTCCAGGTTCATTACTGTTGATTACATGGACTACAGCTCGAAAGCGTTCAGCCGGGTCTGGGTACGTTGCGACGACGGACGGGTTTTTAGGCCGATGCTCAAAGAGGAGGACAGCGACGCCGACGCCTTCGATTGGGCTCTTCTGGATCCACAGCAGCCAGAACGCGATACGGTTCTGTTCCATCACCTGCGTCATCGCCTCCTTTATCGACAGCGCATCAGTGCACAAGAACAGTCCTCGGTAATTTTTGCACAATCCATCTTGTCGCTGGAGGTGCAGCAAATTCATCGCCGAGGCCGGCAATACATTGCATTGACTGACGAGGGCATGGTGTTTCGCCTGAATGGCGCGGGCGAACGACATTTGGCAGGCCTCGGTAATGATTGGCTATTCGCCCGCCAAGAGCGCTCAGGCAGCAATTTTCGTTGGTGGGATTCGGTCCTTGGCACTGCCGCAATGTGGTCCGCCGGGGCTGTGGAGGTCGGTGGCATCAGCGCTGCTTCGAATCACTCGCCGCTCTATGTCGTGTGTCTCGATCAGCAACTTCTTATCGCCGATACGGCGGGGAAAAGCTTTGGGTTATTGAGGCAGACCTTGGACAGGAAGGCCGCCTTGATGATCGATTGGACTACTGGACGGATCTACCGCCAAGCGTTCATGGCCCCCGATAGCTTGTTCGCAGCATTTGGCGCGGGAACACATCTGTTACGGGCCGACTTGATCCCGCCAATGCAGAGGGTGCTGCCACAGCGCACGTTCGCCTGGGCTATGCCCCATGAGTCGGGCTTGCGCGCCAAGTCCCATGATCACGTATTGTTCGACCTGTTCGAAGGTGAGCCTGCGCGCATTGTCGGTGTGGAAAACGAGTTCTTCGACGGCGTGGATCTGCATCAGGCGCGGGAACGGAAACTGGCCCGGATGCTGGCGGGGCAGCATTGTGCTCCGTATCTGACGGCAGGCAGGATCGATGATCTTTGCAGCTGGTATGACGTCGACGCCGGCCGCTTGCTCAGTGCAACGGCCCCAGGTCAAGACTTGCCCGGCTACGTGGGAGTCGCTAACGGTCAAACCCTGGTGTTGCATGACCCGCAGAGCCTGCAGCTTTTCAGCAACCGCAGTGAAGATGGCAAGCTCAGTGACGTATGGATGACTGCACAAACAGTCAGGCGAGTAGATAATACGCTGGTCATCGAAAGTGATCGGATATCTGGCAGGCTTGCGCCGATTCCGGACGGCATTGATACGCTGATCCTGAAGTGTTCGACGGATGGCGCCTCCTTTTTGATCGACCAGCGGACCTGGGTACGACTTGACTGCCTGATTGTCGATCTCGATTTTCCCGACGCGTTGAAAAGTCATCTTTCGTTCCAGCTGCAGCCGATGGAGCAGTGGTTGGTCACGCAGAAGGATGGGCACCTGCTGCTGACGGACACTGACACGGGGCGCAGCATCATTTTGCGCAATGTCGGTGCTATCAGTGCGGAGTCTCGAAAGAATGTGTCACTCAGTATCCCCTTGGCGGAAGACCTCGCGGTGACGCTCTATCTCAATGAGTTGATGAGCGCCTTGCAGGAGGAAGCGCTGAGTGAACTTGGCGCGCTGATTTCTGACATCCGTTAAGGCGTAACCCGGCAGCTCAACGCCGACGGGATTAGTTGAAGAGGCTGCGGATCAGATTATCCGCAGCCCTTTGTCGTTTTCAGGAAACAAGATAGCCCTTCACCCCGGTAAAGATGATCTGTGCCGCCAAGGCGCAGACAAACAATCCCATCAACCGACTGACGATCTGCAAGCCCTGGTCGCCGAGAATCCGTTCGATGTGATTGGACAGGTACAGCACCACCCCAACGGTGAAACTGGCCAAGGCGATACTCATGATCGCAGTCAGTTTGTCGTCCCAATGCGGCTGGCTGATACCCATCACCAGCAGCGCACCGATAGTCCCCGGGCCAACGGTCAAGGGAATGGTCAGCGGCACGATTGTCACGTCCTGCTGCACGTTGTCACTTTGCACCACAGGCTTGCCTTGGGCCATGCCCAGCGCCGAGATGAACAGCACGCTACCGGCACCGATGCGGAATGCGTCTGCGGTAATCCCGAACACGTCGAAAATCACCCGGCCAAACAGATACAGCAGAACGCTGGAGATCAGTGTGGCAATCGCCACTTTCCAGGCCAGGCGTCGCTGTTCCTTGCGCGAGTAACCACGGGTCAGGCTGATGAAGCAGGACAACACGAAGAACGGGCTGTAGAGCACCAGCATCTTCAGGTAAACGCTGAATAACACGTGGAGCATGGGGAGACGTCCGTACCGGTGAAAGTTGAGCGAAGTCTATCAGGCAACGGGCAGTCTGTCGGACTCGATTGCTTGCCGTACGGCATAGTTCAACTGTTCGTTTTTTCAGCTGCTTGTTCTAAGAGGTTTTGACTTTTGAGTTGTAAGTTGCTGTTGTTGTTTATTGGTAACACTCATCAGCTTGTTGGGTGAAAGTTTTCTGCGTAAGTTTGCACTGCGGGCTTGGAAAGAGCTCAATTAAAACAAACTAATGGAATTGAATAATGCAAACTAATACCGTACTCAGTATTGCAGAGCGACTGGAACGCTTGAACAATTATAATATAACTGCCGACCAGCTTGTTTTGGCCCCGCGCAGTTTTTCCGGTGTAACAGCTTTTGATGTCGAGCAGCCAGATCAGGCCGCGATCGTAGGTGAAGCTATTATTGCTTTCGTGTCGGGCATGTCCGAACAGAATCAGGCAGACGTTCGCAATACCTATCTTTTTGCGACCCTGGTGGCTAACCAGGAACATCCTTTGGAAAGCCAGGGCAAGGAGTGGTACAAAACTTTTCTGACAGTCATGCAAGACTGTGGTTGGGCCATTCTCAAGGGATATTACGACTCTACCCAAGCATCCGGTAAAAGCTTCACGATGGACCAGCTTGCCCTGACCATTCTCGGCTCCGCCGCAGCTGCGGCCGCCCTGCCGGGTCCAACTTCGGCGCTGTTGCTGAAAGTGGCAACCGATGCAATGGCGTCTCTGCAAAACTCCGAGAAACCTCTTCAGGTTTTCGACAAGAATGTCAAAAACAAGGCTAACGGTGGTTTCGCGGTTGGTTCGTGCATTGAAACACCGGATAAGGAAGTCATCCTGACAATGGGCGCTGTGCGCTTTATTAATCGGGTTAATCAAACCAAAGTGCTGTTCGTCAACTGGGATAGCAGTTCGGTAGATCTATATAAAGGTGAGTCTCATATGACGATGGTTCCATTTATCATCGCCAAGACGCGCGATCTCATTTCCGGTGCGTTGGGTGATCGTGCAGTGACTAATGTAAGTAGGTGGGCTCTGAAGTTAAAGTAAGTCAGTAAGTTCTTAAGATCTAATCAAAGCATGTGGTGGCTGTTTTCAGTCGCCGCGTGCTCAACTCGAGGAGTTGTCCAGTGCAGGAAAAGTATGCAATTTATCGAAATGCCGGCGCATTGGTTCTGCTGTCGTCAAGAATGACCGAGCAGGAAAAACAGGATGTACAACATTCCCTCCTGTTTGCCCAACTGGTTGCCACCAATATGTTCCCGCTAGACAGTGAGCAGGATAACTGGTACGCGACCTGGCAGCAGGTTTTGAAGGACAACTGGCTGGAGAAAAGCTGGAAATCGTTCGAGCTCACTCCGCCACGCAAATCCAGTGACACAGCCATGACGAGGCTGGTGGACTATATGGAGGGTGGGCTCGAAAGTGCCGACAAGGGCACGTTGGTGCCAGTCCTGAAAGACATTGTCGGGCGGTCGGCTGCAGACCCGCTCATCGAGTCTCTGCACGAGCGGGTTCAGCAGTCGATCGAACATGACCCGGCGGACGAACCAGGCTTCGGCCGATTTCGTTTCTTGCTCATCGTCGCGCAACCTGGCCCCCGGATCAACGCGACATACATGACATTGAAGTCATCGGTAGTCGGCGCAATCAATCCGTACTCTCAGATTTTTACTGCTGCCAATGTTTCGGGGCTGGTAGAGCAATACTTCCTGCAACTGGATCTTGCTCCGCCACTCTTCGATCCGATCCGCGAAATTCTCGCGGGGCACGTGTTGCCATACATGGACTTGATCGAAATGGTTACTGACGGTCAGGTGGATGAAAAGCTGTAGGCACGCGCAGGCTGATCAGGATGTTTGCGCAGTACTTCGGTTCTGCTGATCGCGCTGGGCCACCCAGTGTTCGATCAGCTCGCGCAGTTGCGACAGCTCCACCGGTTTGGCCATGTGCCCGTCCATGCCAGCCTGGCGTGCGCGCTCTTTGTGCTCGGCGAGGATGTGCGCGGTCAGCGCTACGATCGGTGTGCGGATGCGCTGGTTGCTGACTTCCCACGCGCGCAGTTGCTGGGTCGCCGAGAAGCCATCGAGAATCGGCATTTCGCAGTCCATCAGCACCAGATCGTAACGTTGCGCCTTCATCGCCTGCAGGGCTTCTTCGCCGTTGCTGGCAGTATCGGGCTGCAGGTTGAGCTTGCCGAGCATGCCGCGAATCACTTTGGTCGAAATCGTGTTGTCCTCGGCGACGAGGATGCGGAAATCGCTCGGCACCTTGGCTGCTGTGGCGGGCGTGACCACTTGCGGCTGGAACACCACCTGACCCTTGTTGCGCTGATTCAATTCGTCGGCGAGCGTGGTCTTGAGCGTATAGCCGGCCACCGGTTTGGCGAGGATGCGCTTGATCCCGGAGTTGCGCGCGATGATCTTGCTCGGCGCGTTGCTGATGCCAGTGAGCATGATCAGCAGGATGTCGTGGTTCAGGCTCGGATCTTCCTTGATCTTGGCCGCCAGTTGCATGCCGGTCATGCCGGGCATGTTCTGATCGAGCAGCACTACGTCGAAGTAGTCACGCAGGTGTGCCTTGGTACGCAGCAGCGCCAGCGCCTCCTTGCCCGATGGCACAGCGCTGACGTTCAGACCCCAGGCGCTGCATTGCTGCACCAGCACCTTGCGGCAGGTGTCGTTGTCGTCCACCACCAGCACTCGCGCACCCTGCAACGGGCCGTCGAGGTCGGAGGTCGGGTGTTCGAGACGGTCGGGGTCCAGCGGCAGGGTCAGCCACAACGTGCTGCCCTGGTTGGCGCCGCTCTTGATGCCGAACTCACCGTGCATCAGGCGAATCAGTTGCCGGGCGATTACCAGCCCGAGGTTGCCGCCCAGACGGTTGGCCGAGAGGAAGTGCTTGCTGTGCAGTTCGGCGTGCATCAGCGCATCGCGCTCCTCCGCATCCATCGGCTGCCCGCTGTCTTGCACGGCGATGCGCAGGCGCGGTTTGACGCTGCGCTCGTCGAGGGCGACGACGATCAGCACTTCGCCTTCGTCGGTTTTCTTCAGGGCATTTTCCAGCAGGCTCAGCAGGGTCTGGCGCAGGCGCGTCGGGTCACCGCTGATCACGCGCGGCACCTGCGGCTGGATGAAGCTGATCAGCTCGACGTTCTGCTGTTCGGCCTTGGCCCGGTAGATGCTCAGGCAATCGTCGATCAGGGCGTTGAGGTCGAATTGCACGTCGTCCAGTTCGATCTGCCCGGATTCGAGTTTGGAGATGTCGAGGATCTCGTTGATCAGGGTCAGCAGCTCGTTGCCGGCGCTGTGGATGGTCTGCACATAGTCGCGTTGCTTGACCGACAGCGGCGTGCCCAGCAGCAGCTCGGTCATGCCCAGCACGCCGTTCATCGGGGTGCGGATCTCGTGGCTGATCTTGGCGAGGAACTCGGCCTTCGCGTTGATCTCGGCGTTGCTGGCGGCGAGATCGCGGCTGATGCTGAAGCGGCTTTCGGTGATGCTGCGCTGGCGCTCACCCAAGGCGATGCTCATCAGCAGGCCGCTGACGCAGATGAACGCCATCAGGGTCATGATCAGGCCTTGCGGTGCGACCAGGGTCAGCCCCAGCAATGCCGGCAGGATGATCAGCGTACCGATGTTGAACACCACCATCCCGGCAACGAACAACCGCGCCGGACGGTAGCCTTTCTGCCAGTGATAGAAGCCGACCAGCAGCATGCTCAGACCGGCGAGGGCCACCAGTGCATAGGTGATGATGTTCAGCGGCAGGGTGTTGACGAACAACAGCAGCAGGCTGCAGATCACGATGAACAGAATGTCGCCCAGCAACAGTTTGTTCAGCGGGTGCGGGCCGAGCGGGGCGAAGAAGCGCAGGGCGAACATCAACCCGGCCGGGGCGGTCAGCAGTAACGCCAGATAGGCGCCCGGGGTCTGGATCGCGTGCCAGTTCGGCAGCCAGGGCCCTGCGAGGTTGAGCAGCAGCAACAGGCTCAGGCCCAGCAGTCCTTCGCAGACGGCCAGCCACAGGCTGCTGCGCGAGCGGGAATAGGCGTAGCGCACAATATTGTGCAGCAGCAACATGCCGAGGCAGCCGAACAGCAGGCCGAAGATCAGCGTCTGGTTTTGGTTGGCGGCACTCATCACCGCCGATTGCAGGGTGATGTGCGGGCGCAGATGATGGTCGGAAACCATCCGCAAATAAACGTCGAGGGATTTGTCGCTTTGCGGTAGCGGCAGCAGGAAATCGCTGCTCGGCAGCGGCCGTTCGACCTGCGGCTGGTGGGTGCCGGAGATCCGTTGCTCGATCAGCTTGTCGCCGTCCAGCACGTAGAGACTGAGGTTGGACAGGTCGGGGGCGAAGATCCGCAGCACTTGTTCGTGCTTTCCCGGCGCCAGTCTGAAACGCAACCACAGTGCACCATCGGGCTCGGCGGCCGTGAGGCGGTCCAGTTCGATGGGGCTGAATTGATTGGTGTAGCGAGCCGAGCGGATGTCGCTCAGTTGCAGATTGCCCTGATCGTCAAGCAATACCGACCAGCCACTGCCTTGTGCGGCCTGGGCCGGAAGCATGCAGAGCAAGGTCAGCAACGTGACGGTTAAACTTATGGCAATCCTGAGCCAGCGCACGGCGAAATCCCTTCGTAGGTTGATGCCAGAATATAACGATGCGCGGCGGCGGAACAGCCCGGCGAGGGACTGCATCCCGCGCCGGACTTGAAGGACAGCTTATTCCTGGGTTTCGCCACGTTCACGGGCAATGGCGCGGTAGCCAATGTCCTTGCGGTAGAAGCAGCCTTCCCAGTCGATGGCGGCGGCCAGCTTGTAGGCTTGCTGCTGGGCTTCGCTCACGCTGGCGCCCATGGCAGTGGCGCAAAGTACGCGACCACCGGCAGTTACCACGTTGCCATCTTTGAGCGCGGTACCGGCGTGGAAGACTTTGCCTTCCAGGTTGGCGGCTGCGTCCAGACCGTTGATCGCTGCGCCCTTGGCGTAGTCGCCCGGGTAGCCACCAGCGGCCAATACGATACCGACGCTCGGGCGCGGATCCCACTGCGCTTCAACCTTGTCCAGCGCTTGCGCGAGGGCGGCTTCGACCAGCAGCACCAGGCTCGACTGCAGACGCAGCATCACCGGTTGGGTCTCCGGGTCGCCGAAGCGGCAGTTGAACTCGATGACTTTCGGGTTACCGGCCTTGTCGATCATCAGACCGGCATACAGGAAACCGGTGTAGACGTTGCCTTCTTCAGCCATGCCGCGAACGGTCGGCCAGATCACCAGATCCATCACACGCTGGTGCACGTCGGCAGTGACCACCGGGGCAGGGGAGTAGGCACCCATGCCGCCGGTGTTCGGGCCGCTATCGCCGTCGCCGACGCGTTTGTGGTCCTGGCTGGTGGCCATCGGCAGGACATTCTTGCCGTCGACCATGACGATGAACGAGGCTTCTTCGCCGTCGAGGAATTCTTCGATCACCACGCGCGAACCAGCGTCGCCAAACGCATTGCCGGCGAGCATGTCACGCACGGCGTCTTCGGCTTCGGCCAGGGTCATGGCCACGATCACGCCTTTACCGGCGGCCAGGCCATCGGCCTTGATCACGATCGGTGCGCCTTTTTCACGCAGATAAGCCAGGGCTGGCTCGATCTCGGTGAAGTTCTGGTAGTCGGCGGTCGGGATCTTGTGGCGGGCCAGGAAATCCTTGGTGAACGCTTTCGAGCCTTCCAGTTGTGCAGCACCGGCAGTCGGACCGAAGCAGTCCAGGCCACGGGAGCGGAACAGGTCGACCACGCCAGCCACCAGCGGCACTTCCGGACCGACGATGGTCAGGGAAACGTTTTTCTCGGCGAAGTCGGCCAGTTGCTCAAGGGCCAGCACGTCGATGGCGACGTTCTCGCACTTGGCTTCAATCGCGGTGCCCGCGTTGCCCGGCGCGACGAAAACCTTCTGCACGCGCGGATCCTGAGCCACTTTCCAGGCCAGGGCGTGTTCACGGCCACCGCTGCCAATGATCAAAACATTCATTTCAAAAACCTCGGATGACGCTAATTCTGTAGGGGCTGCGTACCCACGCAGAGCGTGGGCACGATCAACAGTGGATCGTGTACTTAGTGGCGGAAATGACGCATACCGGTGAACACCATCGCGATGCCGGCTTCGTCGGCAGCAGCAATCACCTCGGCATCACGCATCGAGCCGCCCGGCTGGATCACCGCAGTGATCCCGACCTTGGCGGCATTGTCCAGACCGTCGCGGAACGGGAAGAACGCGTCCGAAGCCATTACCGACCCGGCCACTTGCAGACCGGCGTGCTCAGCCTTGATCGCGGCGATACGTGCCGAGTTCACGCGGCTCATCTGGCCGGCGCCGACACCGATGGTCTGACGGTTCTTGGCGTAGACGATGGCGTTGGATTTAACGTACTTGGCGACTTTCCAGGCGAAGATCAGGTCGTTGATTTCCTGTTCGGTCGGTGCACGCTTGGTCACCACTTTCAGGTCGTCGGCGCTGATCATGCCGATGTCGCGGCTCTGCACCAGCAGGCCACCGTTGACGCGCTTGTAGTCCCACGCTGCTGCGCGGTCTGTCGACCACTCGCCGCAGGCCAGCAGGCGCACGTTGGCTTTGGCAGCGACGATGGCGCGGGCTTCTTCGCTCACGCTTGGGGCGATGATCACTTCAACGAACTGACGCTCGACGATCGCCTTGGCGGTCTCGGCATCCAGTTCACGGTTGAAGGCGATGATGCCGCCGAACGCCGATTCGGTGTCGGTGGCGTAGGCCAGTTCGTAGGCCTGACGGATGCCGCCTTCGGCGTCCGGGCTTACGGCCACGCCGCACGGGTTGGCGTGCTTGACGATCACGCAGGCTGGCTTGACGAAGCTCTTCACGCATTCCAGCGCGGCGTCGGTGTCGGCCACATTGTTGTACGACAGCTCTTTGCCTTGCAGTTGGGTCGCGGTGGCGATGCCGACTTCGGCAGGCTTGGCTTCAACGTAGAACGCCGCGCTCTGGTGCGGGTTCTCGCCGTAGCGCATTTCCTGCGCCTTGATGAACTGGCTGTTGAAGGTGCGCGGGAATTCGCTGCGGCCTTCGGTGCTGAGGGTTTCAGCGGCCTGGTTCACGGTGCCCATGTAGTTGGCGATCATGCCGTCGTAGGCGGCAGTGTGTTCGAAGGCCTTGAGCATCAGGTCGAAACGCTGCGCGTAGGTCAGGCCACCGGCTTTCAGGCCTTCCAGGACGTTGGCGTAGTCACTGGCGTTGACCACGATCGCCACGTCTTTATGGTTTTTCGCCGCCGAACGGACCATGGTAGGGCCGCCGATGTCGATGTTTTCGATCGCGGTCGGCAGGTCGCAGCCTGGCTTGTTGATGGTGGCTTCGAACGGGTACAGGTTGACCGCAACCAAGTCGATCGGCTTGATGCCGTGCTCGTTCATGACGGCATCGTCGATACCGCGACGACCGAGGATCCCACCGTGGATTTTCGGGTGCAGGGTCTTCACCCGGCCGTCCATCATTTCCGCGAAGCCGGTGTAATCCGCGACTTCCACTGCGGCAACACCGTTGTCGCGCAGCAGCTTGAACGTCCCGCCGGTGGAGAGGATCTCGACGCCCAGGGCTTCAAGCTCCTTGGCGAATTCGAGGATCCCGGTCTTGTCGGAAACACTGATCAAGGCGCGGCGGATCGGCAGGCGGGTAGTCTGGTCGGTCATCTCAATTTCCATCAAAAGCAAGGGAAGTCAGCAAAAAAGGCGACCGGTTTTACGCGGGCGCCTTTCTGGTTTGATTGAATGCTTACAGCAGATCGTACTGCTTGAGTTTCTTGCGCAGCGTGCCGCGGTTGAGTCCCAGCAGCTCACTGGCCTTGGTCTGGTTGCCCTTGACGTAGTTCATCACGCTTTCGAGCAGGGGAGCCTCGACTTCGGAGAGCACCAGGTTGTACACATCCGTGACGGACGCGCCCTCAAGGTGGGCGAAATAATTGTGCAGCGCCTTCTCGACACTCCCGCGAAGGGTCTGACCTTCTTCGCTCGGGGTATTGAGGTGCTGTTTCAAATTCACGTTGTCGCTCACGGGTGTTGTTCCACTCACTAAAGTCTCGGTCATCATCGTCATGCGGCCACCCCTTCTTCGTCCCCTGTCAGGCTCTTGTAACGCTCGGCGAAGAACTCCCGAACGTTGGCGCATTGTGTTTCCGTACCATCCAAACGATTGAAGTGGGCGCGAAACTCCCTGGCGCCCGGCAAGGTTGCGAGATACCAGCCCACATGCTTGCGGGCAATACGTACGCCCATCACGTCCCCATAGAAGGCGTGAAGTGCGGCCAGATGCTCCAGCAGGATGCGTTCCACTTCGATCAGCTCCGGCGCCGGCAATTTCTCGCCGGTACGCAGGAAGTGTTCGATCTCACGAAAAATCCATGGCCGCCCCTGGGCAGCCCGGCCTATCAGCAGGCCATCGGCACCGGTCGCGTCGAGCACGTAACGGGCCTTTTCAGGCGAATCGATATCGCCATTGGCAAACACCGGAATCGACACCGCCTGCTTGATCGCGGCAATCGTGTCGTACTCGGCAACACCTGTGTACAGATCGGCGCGCGTGCGGCCATGCACTGCCAGCGCCGTAATGCCGGCCTGCTCGGCGATCTTCGCCACGGTCAGGCCGTTCTTGTTGTCGCGATCCCATCCGGTGCGGATCTTCAGGGTTACCGGCACATCAACCGCCGCCACCACGGCGTGCAGGATCTCGGTAACCAGTGCTTCATCCTTCAACAACGCGGAGCCGGCGGCCTTGTTGCAGACCTTCTTTGCCGGGCAACCCATGTTGATATCAATAATCTGTGCGCCCAGTTCGACGTTGGCCCGGGCCGCGTCCGCCAGCATCTGCGCGTCGCCACCGGCAATCTGTACCGAGCGTGGCTCGGGATCGCCTTCGTGGATCATGCGCATGCGCGACTTGCGGGTATTCCACAGGCTCATGTCACTGGTGACCATTTCCGAGACTACAAGCCCTGCGCCCAAACGCTTGCACAGCTGACGAAAGGGCTGATCGGTGACCCCTGCCATCGGGGCGAGAATCAAACCGTTCTGCAATGTATATGGGCCGATGCGTACCGCCGACATAGGACTTCCCTGAAGTGGGGCCGGATCATGAGAGTTCGAAAAAGGGTTGGCATGATACCCGCTCTCGATGACTGGATAAAGGCTGAATTGAACAAAATCTGAACAGTTATTCTGTTATTACCAGCGGTTTGGTTGGCGGGCGCCCAGTCAGAAAACTGCCGTCAAACCTGAAGCGCTGCAGCCGTTCACTCGGGGGAGTGGAAACTCAGGCTGTAATTCACCGCTTTGGGGCCTGGATCAAGGATATCCAGCGCGATGTGGATCGGCGTCTGCGGCGGCATTTCCGCCAGGCCTTCGAGGTCGCCGTTGAGGTATTCGCCGGGTTTGAAGCGACGACTGGCGATCAGGTGGCCATTGAGATCGGCGAAGCGCAGCTCCAGCAGCGGGAATGGCTGGGAGAACGTCGCGCGGTTATAGATGATCGCGTCGACCACCAGTGCGCCGCTGAATTCGGGATGGCTGCGCACCACCAGATTGCTGCTTTTGATTTTGCCAATGTCGACCTTGGACGGCACCGTGCAACCGATCTCTGGACAGAGTTGCTGAAACCACGGGCGGTACTGATCCTGTCGCGCCAGTTCGTCGAAGTGGTAGGCGACGTACTGACCGGCGAGACCTGCAGCGGCCAGCAGCACCAGCAAACTCCAGAGCAGGCGCCGTCCCCAGGGTGAACGGCGCTTCTGCCAGTCGAGTTGCAGCGGATCGTCGGTCAGGTCCTGCAGGACTTCGGCGCGAACTCCGGGCTCTGCCCGGTCGCGTTTTTTGCGCAGCGGTTCGACCGACGGCAGGTCATCGTCATCGGGTTCGGCGCTGGCTGACAGGCGCTCGCGGCGGGCATTCGGATCGATTGGGTCGTGCAGGCGCAACTGCGGAATCGGCGGTTCGTCGTCCAGGTCCACCGGCTCCAGCGACAACGATGGCTCGGTGCGTGCGGTTTTTTCCGGTTCCGGTTCGATGATCTCGGGTTCGATTTCATCTTCGTGCTCAGGCAGGCGCTCATCATCGCGTGCGCTGAACAGGCTGTCGCGCCACACCGTTTCATCGGCTTCGGGGCTGTCACGCCGGGCGCTCAGGGAATCTTCACGCTGACGCCCGAATTCGGTGGTCGGCTGAATTTCCCGTTGTTCGAGGCGGGCCAGTTCTTCGTCCAGGTCCAGGCTGTCGAGATCCAGCTCGCTGGCGCTCCATTGCTTTTGGCTGATGGCGCGTGGTGCGGGTGGTTCGACGATGGCGGTCGCTTCGACCACCGGTGGCTCGCTGACTGCAGGTTGCGCCTGAGGCGGTTGCACGATGGCCGGAGCCACTGGCGTGACCGCTTCCTTGCCGGCGTGTTGTTCGAGCAGCTGTTTGGCGGCGTTGAACACTTGCAGGCAGGAGCCACAGCGAACCACCCCGCGGGCCACGCTCAATTGAGCATGGCTGACGCGGAAGCTGGTTTGGCAATGCGGGCACTGGGTGACGAAACTGTCGGTCATGCGGCGATCCGGTTTATGCAGGCGGACATTCTAGCGCCGACGGCCGGTGATACGCACCCAGCCATCGCGATTGGCGATCGGGTCCAGATCGAAGTCCTGGGCATAGGCAGCAGCGACTTCTTCGCCCTGTTCGGCGAGGATGCCGGACAGCGCCAGGCGACCACCGGATTTGACCAGGCTGGACAGTTGCGGTGCCAGGGACACCAGCGGGCCGGCCAGAATGTTGGCGACCAGTACGTCGGCTTTGACCTGCGGCAGGTCTTGCGGCAGGTACAGCGGGAACAGCTCGTCGGCAATATTGTTGCGCCCGGCGTTGTCGCGCGAGGCTTCCAGCGCCTGCACATCAATGTCGGTGCCGACGGCTTCTTTCGCGCCGAGCAGCAGGGCGGCGATGGCCAGAATCCCCGAGCCGCAGCCGAAATCCAGCACGTTGCAGTCTTTCAGGTCCTGACCGTCGAGCCATTCCAGGCAGAGTGCGGTGGTCGGGTGCGTGCCGGTGCCGAACGCCAGGCCCGGGTCCAGCAGCAAGTTGACCGCATCAGGCTCAGGGGCGGCGTGCCAGCTCGGCACGATCCACAGGCGCTGACCGAAGCGCATTGGCTGGAAACCATCCATCCAGCTGCGTTCCCAGTCCTGGTCTTCGATGACTTCGCTGTGGTGCTCGGGCAATGGGCTGCCGGTCAGCAGTTCCAGATGCGCCAATACCGGCGCGGCTTCGGTGCCGCCCTCGAACAGGGCCAGCAGGTGAGTGTGCGCCCACAGCGGGGTGGTGTTGAGTTCCGGCTCGAAGATCGGCTGATCTTCGGCGTCCATGAAGGTCACCGAAACGGCGCCGACTTCAAGGAACGCGTCTTCGTAGGTTTCGGCTTGTTCCGGGCTGATGGCGAGACGTACTTGCAGCCAAGGCATGGCGGGCACCTTTGAAAAAATATGAATGCAGCCTAGCGGCCAGCGAGAAGCGCGCAAGTTTACGCGAGCGCAGAGCTTTTGTGGGAGCTGCATTGCACCCTGTGGGAGCGGGCTTGCTCGCGAAAGCGGTGTGCCAGACAAATAAATGTATCTGATACACCGCATTCGCGAGCAAGCCCGCTCCCACAAGGGGGATTTGAAACCTGCAAAAACAACAAAGCCGCCCGAAGGCGGCTTTGTCAGGTGCGGGCGTAAAGCTTAGTGCTTCTCGCCAGCCAGCTTGTGCTCGAGGTAGTGAATGTTCACACCGCCTTTGCAGAAGCCTTCGTCGCGAACCAGATCGCGGTGCAGCGGGATGTTGGTCTTGATCCCGTCAACCACGATTTCGTCCAGGGCATTGCGCATGCGGGCCATGGCTTCGTCGCGGGTGGCGCCGTAAGTGATCAGCTTGCCGATCAGCGAGTCGTAGTTCGGCGGAACCGCATAGCCACTGTACAGGTGCGAATCGACGCGAACGCCGTTGCCGCCCGGGGCGTGGAAATGCTTGACGGTACCCGGGCTCGGCATGAAGGTTTTCGGGTCTTCAGCGTTGATCCGGCACTCTAGCGAGTGACCGCGGATAACCACGTCATCCTGAGTGAACGACAGCTTGTTGCCAGCGGCGATGCTGAGCATCTCCTTGACGATGTCGATACCGGTGACCATTTCCGAAACCGGGTGCTCCACCTGAACACGGGTGTTCATTTCGATGAAGTAGAAACGACCGTTCTCGTACAGGAACTCGAAAGTGCCGGCGCCACGGTAGCCGATGTCGATGCACGCCTTGACGCAGCGAGCCAGAACTTCTTCGCGAGCCTTCTCGTCGATGCCCGGTGCCGGCGCTTCTTCGAGAACCTTCTGGTGACGACGTTGCAGCGAGCAATCGCGGTCGCCCAGATGGATGGCGTGGCCTTGGCCGTCAGAAAGAACCTGGACTTCCACGTGGCGCGGGTTAGTCAGGAATTTTTCCAGATAGACCATCGGGTTGCCGAACGCCGCGCCAGCTTCGGTGCGGGTCAGTTTGGCGAAGGCGATCAGGTCTTCTTCCTTGTGCACCACGCGCATGCCGCGACCACCGCCGCCGCCAGCGGCTTTGATGATCACCGGATAGCCGACTTCACGGCCGATGCGCAGCGCCGTTTCTTCGTCTTCCGGCAGTGGGCCGTCAGAACCAGGAACGGTTGGCAC
Source organism: Pseudomonas sp. P8_229 (assembly GCF_034008635.1). Classification (NCBI taxonomy): domain Bacteria; kingdom Pseudomonadati; phylum Pseudomonadota; class Gammaproteobacteria; order Pseudomonadales; family Pseudomonadaceae; genus Pseudomonas; species Pseudomonas sp. P8_229. Next base: position 3,704,089 of record NZ_CP125378.1, read on the forward strand.
GCCTGCTTCGATCATCGCGTGCTTGGCCGATACCTTGTCGCCCATCAGGCGAATGGTGTCGGCTTTCGGGCCGATGAACGCGAAGCCGGAGTTCTCGACCTGCTCGGCAAAGTCGGCGTTTTCCGCGAGGAAACCGTAGCCTGGGTGAATGGCAGTAGCGCCAGTCACTTCAGCAGCCGCGATGATTGCCGGGATGTGCAGGTAGGAGTGCGCGGCAGAAGCCGGGCCGATGCAGACGGATTCGTCTGCCAGACCCAGGTGCATCAGCTCTTTGTCGGCCTTGGAGTAAACGGCGACGGTCTTGATGCCCATCTCTTTGCAGGCACGCAGAATCCGCAGGGCGATCTCACCGCGGTTAGCGATCAGAACTTTTTCCAACTTCGCAGTCATCAAAGGCTCTCCGCAGTTCAAACGATGGTGAACAGCGGTTGGTCGTACTCAACCGGCTGGCCGTCTTCGACGAGGATGGACTCGATCACACCGCTGGTTTCAGCTTCGATGTGGTTCATCATCTTCATGGCTTCGACGATGCACAGAGTGTCGCCTTTCTTCACGGTCTGGCCGACTTCAACGAAGGACGGCGAGGTTGGCGAAGATTTGCGATAGAAGGTACCGACCATCGGCGAACGGGCAACGGTGCCGTTCAGCGCTGGCGCAGCAGGGGCAGCCGGGGCTGCAGCAGCAACCGGAGCAGCAGCGGCAGGTGCAGCGACCGGTGCCTGCATCGGAGCCGGCGCGTAGTACTGCTGAGCCGGGGTCTTGCTGTGGCGGCTGATGCGTACGGACTCTTCGCCTTCCTTGATCTCGAGCTCGTCGATGCCGGACTCTTCCAGCAATTCGATCAGTTTCTTAACTTTACGGATATCCATGAATCATCAACTCCCAAGGGTCGGTCAGGGGCGTTTAACGCTTGTAGTTCAAGTCGTTGCCTGTGTTTCAAGCTGTTCTAGTGCAGCCTCCAGGGCCAGTCGGTAACCGCTGGCGCCAAGGCCGCAGATCACTCCCACCGCTACATCGGAGAAGTAAGAGTGATGGCGGAAAGGTTCGCGTTTGTGCACGTTGGACAAATGCACTTCGATGAATGGGATGCTCACTCCCAGCAGCGCGTCACGTAATGCGACACTTGTGTGTGTAAAAGCTGCTGGATTGATCAGAATGAAATCCACACCTTCGCCGCGGGCGGCGTGGATGCGGTCGATCAATTCGTACTCGGCATTGCTTTGCAGATGCAGCAGGTGATGGCCGGCTTCACGGGCGCGACGCTCCAGATCCTGATTGATCTGCGCCAGGGTCGTTGAACCGTAAGTGCCGGGTTCGCGGGTGCCGAGCAGGTTCAGGTTGGGGCCGTGCAGCACCAGTAGGGTTGCCATCTGCGTTGTCCTTGTTATGGGTGAGCAATGTTCAGAACCCGGCGACTATGCCGCAAAGACTTTGTGACTGTCCAGTTCTATGCAATAGCCGGCACGATGGCCGATGTTTGCGCGAAATTTGTGACTGAGTCATTTGATCCGGTCATTTGTGGTGTCTGGACTGACACCTTCGCGAGCAGGCTCGCTCCCACCTTGGAATGCATGCTCCTGTGGGAGCGAGCCTGCTCGCGAAAGCGATCTGTCAGACGCGAAAGGCCTGAACGGCGGTATGCAACTGCCCGCCCAATACCAGTAGGTTCTCGCCCTGTTCGCGACCTTCGCCAATGCGCAGCAGGTTATCCCCACCCAACTGATGGATCCGTTCACTGTGGTCGCGAATCTCGCTGACCGCGTCACTTTGCTGCGCGGTCACGTCGGCAATGCGGATCGCCGTGTCGGAAATGGTCTGAATGGCGCCGACGATTTTATCCAGCGCGCCGTCCGCCGCTTGCGCCTGATTGGCCGTGGCTTCGGCGTGTTCGACCTGCGCGCGCATGCCTTCGACCGATTGTCGGGCGGCGCTTTGCAGGCCGGCGATGAGGGTCTGGATTTCTGCCGTGGCGCCAGCCGTGCGTTGTGCCAGTGAGCGCACTTCCTCGGCGACCACGGCAAAACCACGGCCCATTTCCCCGGCCCGCGCCGCTTCGATTGCCGCGTTGAGCGCCAGCAGGTTGGTCTGGTCGGCGATCGAGCGGATCACCGTCAGCACGCCACCAATGGTCGCCGACTCTTCGGCGAGGTGCTCGATCATCTGCGCGTTGCCTTGTACTTCACCGACCAGCGCATGCAGGCCAGTGAGGCTCTGGCCGATCACGGTTTGCCCGTGCTCGACGGCCAGCCCGGCATGACGACTGGCGTCCGCGGCCTGACGCGCATCGCCGGCGACTTGCTGAATAGTGGCTTCCAGTTCGCCCAGAGAATCGCGAATCAGCGCGGTGTCCCCGGCCTGATGCTCGGCGCCCGTGTGCAGGTCGTTACTCAGTTCGGCCAGTGTGCGACTGCTGCCTGCGACCTGTTCGGCGTTGCCGCGAATCGTGCCCACCAGATCCACCAGGTACGCGCGCAGTCGATTGAGCGACGCTTCGATGTCGTGCAGTTCGCGGTTGGTTTTGCCCAGATCGATATCGCGACTGAAATCACCCTCGGCCCAGGTCGACAGCGCCGGGGCAAGGTTGGTCAGGGTGCGGGCCAGGCGCCGCTGCAAGGTGTCGATCAGCAGCGCGATCAGCAGGATCAGGCCGATCATCACGCCTTGCATCAGCCGCACTTCGCCCTGGATCTGCCCGTGCTGAGCACGCACCACAGGCTCGAGGCCGGCAATGGCCTGCTGCACGGCGGCGATCTTCTGGTGCGTCGCGGTGCTCAGGTCGGTGCGTTTCTGGATCAGTTCGCGGGTGCGTTCCAGCTCCGCCGGGTAACGCCCCAGCAGGCTGTTGAGTTCGCGCTTGAGGCCGACGCCGGCGTCTTCGGCAGCGGCTTTTTCGCTGCTTTCGATACCCATCATCGCGGCGAAGTCATCACTGCCGGATTCGTTCCGGGCAACCACACCGAGCAGGGGCAGGGCGTCGATAGCTTGGGCCTGGGTACGGAGGCTGGCGACTTCACGCTCGACCTCGGCGGCCAGTTCACTGCGGCCGCTGCTGACCAGTTTGTCGCGGGCCAGCGACAGCTTGCCCAGATGCTGGGACGCGGTGAGCAGCGGCGTCAGGTACGTCGCGTTACCGTTGGCGTAGGTGTTGAGTTGGTCGAGGCTGGCGCTCAGTTCGCGTTCGGCCTGCAGCAGCAGCGCCTGGGGATCGCCGGCCAGTTTGCCGGCCGCGAGCAGGTCGGTCTTGCTGAACTCTTCAAGACTCGACAGGCTCGGGCGCAGGGTCTCGGCCAGCGCCGGCGGCAGTTCGCCGAGCTCTTTCTGCAAACCGTCGATGGCCTGGCTGGCACTGCTCAGGCGCAGGGCGTCGCCGCTGGCAAGGTAGTCCTCGACATTGCGCGCCACCTCATTCTGAAATTGCTGCGACAGACCCAGATAGCGCTCCATCAGCAGATACGGACGCTCCAGGGCTTTTTGCGACCACCACAGCGTCGCGCCGAGGGCCACGCAGACGGCGACCAGCAGCAGAGTGTTGAGATTGGTGAGCAACTTCAGGCGCATGACGGCTACCAACGGCAGAAATGGTAAGCGACTGAATTTATTGCGGTTCTGTTACAGGGTTATGACCGAATCGGTGGATTCCGATGAAAAAGTGGCACTTTGCTTTGAGTCGCGCGCGGTCTGCACCCGGTTGCGTCCGGCACCCTTGGCGCGGTACAGCGCTTCGTCGGCCTGGCTGGCCATCATCAGGCTGTCGGAATCCTCGCGCATTTCCACCACGCCGGCACTGAAGGTGCACCACAAATCCTGCGGCTGCGCAGGGTAGTGGATTTCGGCGAAGCGCTGGCGGATCTCGTCGAGCACTTTGTGCGCGGCTTCTATATCGGTGTCGGGCATGACGATGGCGAATTCTTCGCCGCCGTAGCGGCCGATGAAATCGGTCTTGCGCAGGCGTTGCTTGAGGAATAGCGCGAGGCTCTTGATCACCCGGTCGCCCATCGGGTGACCGTGGCTGTCGTTGACCCGTTTGAAGTGGTCGATGTCGAGCATGGCAAAGCTCAGCGGTTTGTTCTCGCGGCGCGCGCGGAACGAACAGTCTTCGAGCAATTGCAGGATGTGCGTGTGGTTGTACAGCCCGGTGAGACTGTCGCGGACCATCCGTGCCTTCAGATTGCGCGCACGGGCGGCGCGGTTGCGCACGGTGGTGATCAGGTGCCGTGGCTTGATCGGCTTGGTCAGGAAGTCATCGCCGCCTTCGCTCATGGCGTCGAGTTGCTTGTCCAGATCGTCCTCCGCCGACAAGTAGATGATCGGTACGCTGACATAACGGTCGTTGTGGCGGATGACCTTGGCCAGCTCGGTGCCGGTGCAGGCCGGCATGTACATGTCGAGGATGATCAGGTCCGGCTGGAAATCCGCCAGCTCGGCCATCGCCTGGATCGGTTCGATCAGGGAGCGGGTGACGATCCCGGCGCTGTTGAGCAGGCGTTCGGTGTGCAAGGCCTGGGCGCGGGAATCGTCGATGATCAGCACTTTATAAGGTTCGTACTGGGCGACGCAGGTGAGGACTTCGATCTTCTCCAGCAGGCTCGACGCTTCGAGGGTGCCGGTGAGAAATTCCTGGCCCCCGGCGCGTACCGCCGCGAGGCGGGTCGGGGTGTCGGTTTCGTGCAGGCTGAAGAACAGCAGCGGCAGCGGTTCTTCCAGACCCACTTGCGCTTCGGCGGCGAGTTGCAAGCCGACGCCGGCACCGCTGAAGTCCACGTCCATGACGATCGCAGCCGGCAAACGCTCGACCATCGAGGAGCGAAACGCCGACACGCTGTCCAGCGCCTGGGCGGTCAGCCCGAAGAATTCCAGTTGCTTGGCCAGCCGCTCGGCGCGGTCATGATCCTGCAGCAACACATAGATCGGCTTGCGCAGCGGTGGCAGAAATGTCTGGTCGAGTTGATCACCATGACGCAGGCCGGTGCGCGACAAACGCTGCATCAAGCGATTGAGGTCGGTGATCAGGCCACTGCTCAGGCGGCCGCGATTGGCATCGACGGCGTCCAGCGACTGGCTGATGTGGTGGGCCAGTTGTGTGTGCTCAGGCTGCTCGAAACGTTCGGCGAAACGCAGCAGGCGCAGGTTGGCCTCGCTCAGTTCGGCGAGGTCGGCAGTGGACCACTCACTGCGTTGCAGGCGTTGCCATATCTCAAGAATCTGACGTGCCTGATGAATTACCCGCTGGGCAAAGTGGTGCTTGAGGCGCTCACGGCTGGGGTCTTCTGGCTCGGTCATATCCTGACTACTAGTTAGGGTGCATGCTGAGATCGACTGGTGGCTCTATGCTAGCACCTCTTTTCCCTTATATGAGTGTCGTGCGTCAATAATCTGCGGCGCTGCACAATTCAGTTTCTGACCGAGTGGTATCAGATTGGACCTGCTCGTTGTTAATCCCCCCGAAAACCGGACATGTGATGCTACTTATCCGGCGGAAAAGCTTTTTTAAGCAACGCGACAGCACACACTCGCGCGCATCTGTAAATGCTTTGTCCAGACCTTCATTGATGACAGTGCGTCAGGGAAACCCTTAGAAAAATCGCCGGTCGATGCTGCGCCTTGCGCCGATTTTCTGCTTCTCTTCAATGGCGGGTGCCGGCCTCGGCACGTTGTTGTATGGTTGTGGTCGAACCGTTGAACCCAAGTGATTGAAAGGATATCGCCATGCTGGACTGGAAGAACCGCGCGGGCAGCGCGCCTGAACGTGCCGCTGAGCCGAAGTCGGCCGCCCGCAGCTATGTGGGCGGGCTGTTGTTCAGCCGCGCGCTGGCCACGCTGATCGGCATTTACCTGCTGGTGACCATCGGCCTGGGCTGGTACTGGAGCCAAGAGCCGGCGCTGTTTCCGGTGGCGCAAAGCGCCCAGGCGGCCGCCGAGAAAGAAGGCAAGCAAATGGTCGTCGGCTACACCACGGTCGAAACCCTCAAGACCGTTGCCGGTACTTTGCTGAACAAGCCGGGCGGCTACATTTCCAACGACCGTTTCCCGCCGGGCTTGTGGATGGACAACACACCGAGTTGGGAATACGGCGTACTGGTGCAGGTCCGTGACCTGACCCGTGCCCTGCGTAAAGACTTCGCCCGTTCGCAGTCGCAGTCGGCCGAAGACGCCGATCTGGCCAAGGCCGAACCGCGTTTCAACTTCGACAACAAGAGCTGGATCCTGCCATCGAGCGAGTCGGAATATCAGGAAGGCATCAACTCCCTGAGCCGTTATCAGGCGCGCCTGTCTGACCCGACGCAGAAAAACGCCTTGTTCTACGCCCGTGCCGACAACCTGAACAACTGGCTGGGCGATGTCGGCACCCGTCTGGGTTCGCTGTCGCAACGTCTGTCGGCCAGCGTCGGCCGGGTGAAACTCAACACCGCGCTGAAAACCGAAGTCCCGGCCGTTGGCGAAGTGCCGCAGGTTGACGAAGAAGTCGTCGAGACCCCGTGGATGCAGATCGACAACGTATTCTACGAAGCTCGCGGTCAGGCCTGGGCGTTGTCGCACCTGTTGCGCGCCATCGAAGTCGATTTCGCCGATGTGCTGGCGAAGAAGAACGCCACCGTCAGCGTGCGCCAGATCATCCGTGAACTGGAGGCTTCGCAGGAGCCGGTCTGGAGTCCGATGATTCTCAACGGCAGCGGCTTCGGCGTATTGGCCAACCACTCGCTGGTCATGGCCAACTACATTTCCCGGGCCAACGCCGCAGTGATCGATCTGCGTCAGTTGCTCAATCAGGGCTGAGTCATGGTCGATAGCGCCAAAGAGGCGGCCCACCGCGCCGCCTCCGATGCCGAACAAATCGCCTGGGTCGACGAGCAGGACAACCTGCTCGGCGCTCTGGTGCGGGCTGATTTGCGTGAGCGCGGGCTGATCGGTCGCGGCACCTACATCATGTTGTTCAACTCCGCCGGTGAGCTCTGCGTGCACCGACGCACCTTGAGCAAGGCTATCTATCCCGGTTATTGGGACGTGGCGGCGGGCGGCATGGTGCAGGCTGACGAGACCTACGCCGAGTCGGCTGCCCGTGAGCTGGAAGAGGAGCTGGGCGTGAGCGGGGTGGAACTGACCGCCCACGATCATTTCTACTTCGAAGACACTGGCAATCGCCTGTGGTGCTCGGCGTTTTCCGCAGTGTGGGACGGCCCGTTGAAACTGCAGCCGGAAGAAGTGCTGGAAGCGCGCTTCATTCCAGTTGCGCAGGTGCTGTTGGAGATCGAACAAAAGCCTTACTGCCCGGACTCTTTGGCAGCCTTGAAGCGCTATCTGAAGGCTCAGCAAAGCGACGTCGCAAAGAACACATGAATTGGCGCCGATTGGCTCTTAGCAATTGCGCTTTTTGCCGTTACACTGCGCGACCTTTTCAAGCTGTGCCGGCCTGCTTTTGCAGGAGCATCCGGTGCAGTAGCGCTGCCCCTGCCTGAGTGGGGCTTCGCGGTCGATAACCTTGCCCAAGGTTGCGATCAGTCTTTGTCCTCCCAAGAGGATTGCCGGTGGCCAAAAAAGCCGCATCCTTCGCCGCCCTTGGTGGCCTGGTATTTTCCACCGACGCAGGTCGTCATTGCCCGGAATGCAGTCAGCCGGTGGACGCCTGTATCTGCAAACAAACCGTGATCCCTGCAGGCGACGGCATTGCCCGCGTGCGTCGCGAGAGCAAGGGCCGTGGCGGCAAGACGGTGACCACCATCACCGGCGTGCCGCTGGCCGAAGACGCCCTCAAGGAGCTGGCGACAACGTTGAAGAAACGTTGCGGCACCGGTGGGGCGTTGAAGGACGGGATCATCGAAATCCAGGGCGATCATGTCGAGCTACTCTTGGCAGAGCTGATCAAGCACGGTTTCAAGGCGAAGAAGTCCGGCGGCTAGCAGCCTCTGTGAAAACCACCTGCGGCTTGATCCGGTGTTGAAATGCTCAGCGCCGGCGTCGTCTCCATGGTTTTCACAGAGCCTGTTCATACCGGTTTCTAAACTACACGCTGTCAGCGCGGTCTACCGCGGCGCTGACGAACCGTCATTTTCATTCTTTAGACTGCGCCGGCCTGAGATCAGGCGACGCACTATGACTTCTTTATAGGGGACTTCGATGTCCGTACGACGCACACGCAAAGACGATGGCAGCCAATGGACAGTTGCGGACAGCCGCAGTGTTTACGGGATTCGCCATTGGGGGGCCGGGTATTTCGCGATCAATGACGCCGGTCGCGTCGAAGTTCGTCCGAACGGCCCGAGCAGCTCGCCTATCGACCTGTTCGAACAAGTCGACCAACTGCGCAAGAGCGGCTTGTCCTTGCCGTTGCTGGTGCGTTTCCCCGACATCCTGCAAGACCGCGTTCGTCAGCTGACCGGTGCTTTCGACTCGAACATCGAGCGCCTGGAATACCAGAGCAAGTACACCGCGCTGTACCCGATCAAGGTCAACCAGCAAGAAGCGGTGATCGAGAACATCATCGCCACCCAGAACGTTTCCATCGGTCTGGAAGCCGGCTCCAAGCCTGAACTGCTGGCGGTGCTGGCACTGGCGCCGAAGGGCGGCACCATCGTCTGCAACGGTTACAAGGACCGCGAGTTCATCCGTCTGGCGCTGATGGGCCAGAAGCTCGGCCACAACGTGTTCATCGTGATCGAGAAAGAATCCGAAGTCGGTCTGGTGATCGAAGAGGCCGCCTCGCTCAAGGTCAAGCCACAGGTCGGCCTGCGCGTGCGCCTGTCGTCGCTGGCTTCGTCGAAGTGGGCGGACACCGGTGGCGAGAAGTCCAAGTTCGGTCTGTCGGCGGCGCAACTGCTGTCGGTGGTCGAGCGCTTCCGCGCGGCCGGTCTGGATCAGGGCATTCGCCTGCTGCACTTCCACATGGGTTCGCAGATCGCCAACCTCGCTGACTACCAGCACGGCTTCAAGGAAGCGATCCGTTACTACGGTGAGCTGCGCAACCTTGGCCTGCCGGTCGATCACATCGACGTCGGCGGCGGTCTGGGTGTCGACTACGACGGTACTCACTCGCGCAACGCCAGTTCGATCAACTACGACATGGACGACTATGCCGGTGTCGTGGTCGGGATGCTCAAGGAGTTCTGCGACGCGCAGAGCCTGCCGCACCCGCACATTTTCTCCGAAAGCGGCCGTTCGCTGACCGCGCACCACGCGATGCTGGTAGTGCAGGTGACCGACGTCGAGAAGCACAACGACGAAATCCCGCAGATCGAAAACAAGGAAGCGCTGCCGGAAACCGTGCAGTGGCTGGTTGACCTGCTCGGCCCGACCGACATCGAAATGGTCACCGAGACCTACTGGCGCGCCACCCACTATATGAGCGACGTGGCTTCGCAGTACGCCGATGGCAAGCTGACCCTGGCCGAAAAAGCCCTGGCCGAGCAGTGCTACTTCGCCGTGTGCCGTCGCCTGCACAACTCGCTGAAGGCGCGTCAGCGTTCGCACCGTCAGGTGCTCGACGAACTCAACGACAAGCTGGCCGACAAGTACATCTGCAACTTCTCGGTATTCCAGAGCCTGCCGGACACCTGGGCGATCGACCAGGTACTGCCGATCATCCCGCTGCATCGTCTGGATGAAGAGCCGCTGCGCCGGGCGGTGCTGCAAGACCTGACCTGTGACTCTGACGGCAAGATCAACCAGTACGTCGACGAGCAGAGCATCGAGACCAGCCTGCCGGTACACGGTCTGAACGAGGGTGAAGACTACCTGCTGGGTGTGTTCCTGGTCGGCGCCTATCAGGAAATCCTCGGCGACATGCACAACCTGTTTGGTGACACCGACTCGGTGAACATCTACCAGAACGCCGATGGCAGCGTGTACCACGCCGGTATCGAAACCCACGACACCATCGAAGACATGCTGCGTTACGTGCACTTGTCGCCGGAAGAACTGATGACCCACTACCGCGACAAGTGCGCCAGTGCCCGCATCAGTGCCAGCGAGCGCACGCAGTTCCTCGATGCCTTGCGTCTGGGCCTGACCCGCTCCTCCTACCTGTCTTCCTGAGAACAGGTGCGCTCCCGCCGGGTTGTCTGAAGTTTTTCCGCAAACTGCGGAAAACTCGGATAACCCGGTGGGACATCTCCCAAAATCCTCGCGAAATGTTTGGCTAACTGCATCAGGAAAGTCATCCGGTCTGCTTTTCGCGTAGGTCATTTCCTAAGTTGTACTTCAGCTCTCTACTCGGCCATGGCTCTCGGCGAGAATCCCCGGCCGCCCCTCCTGTAGAGATCCGCCCATGTTCGATTCAGTCAACGAGCCGTCGTTTCGTCTCGATGTAGCGGGGCTTTCCGACCCCTTCGAGGTGCTGGCCTTTACCGGAAGTGAGGGCATCAGCGAACCCTTCGCCTTTGACATCGACCTGTTGGTCGATGACCCGCACCTTGACCTTGCCAGCCTGTTGTACCGCTCGGCCTTCCTGCAGTTCGGTCCCTTGAACAATGGTCTGAACGGCCAGTTGCAGGGTGTCGTCCAGCATGAACACGGCGAGGGTTCCCGGCTGTGTCGGGTGACGCTGGGGCCGAAGCTCAGTTGTCTGGAGTTACGCTTCAGTCAGCGGATTTTCAGCAGCCAGAGCGTGCCGCAGATCCTTGCGCAGGTGCTCAAGGAACACGGAATTATCGGTGTGCAACGACGCTTCGATCTGCACCGCGAATACCCGGTACGGACCTTTTGCACCCAGTACCGCGAGTCGGATCTGCAATTCGTGCAGCGGCTGTGCGCGCAGGCGCGAATCCACTACTACTTCGAGCACAGGCCTGACGCACACTGTCTGGTTTTCGCCGATGATCCGGCGCGTCTGCCCGTGGCTGACGTGGCGTCTGTGGACAATGGCGCCAAGCCGGCGGTGCGTCGCTGGCAGGTACAAGTGGAGGCACAGGATGTGCCCGAGCGTGCTGCCGGAACCCGCATGGCCGAAGGCCGCAGCGACCTGCCGACCTTGCGCAGCGCGCAGTGGCTGGCGCTGGCCGGCCACCCGTTTGCCGAGTGCAACCGCCGCTGGTTGCTGAGCCGGATCGAGCATCGCGGTGATCCTGCCAGCGATCCGTCTTACAGCAATCGGCTGTTCGCCGCAGCCGAGGCGCCACTCCCCACATCCGTGAGCATTTGCGCGAGGCCGCGCATGTACAGCCTGCAACGGGCCTGGGTGGTGACGGTCGACGAGCCACAACCCGATCAACTGCGGCCGGTGGCCGTGCAGTTTGACTGGCTTTATCAGGGGGAGGGCGCTGCTGCCAGCCACTGTTGGCTACCCCTCGCTCCGGCATTGAGCGATACGTCGCTGGCGTCGCTGCGCGAAGGTGTCGAAGTGGTGGTGAGCTTTCTGGAGGGCGATCCGGATCGGCCGGTGATCAGTGGTTTCCTGCAGGAATCGGCAGTGCTCGAAGGCGAACATGAGTCTTCGCCTCCCGTGCTGCCGGACGATTTGCCCAGCGCAGGCCTGACACAATGGCTCGAGTCTGGCGAACCCATGCTGCTGTTGTGTCTGATCCCCGGTGGTGGCAGTTACAACCACTGCGCGGCGTCAATCTGTAGTTGCCGGCTGCTCGCGTCGCTGGATCAGGGCGGCGCCACTTGAGCGGCGTCGGGTTTGCCCAGCAGGTGAATTGGCTGTTGCTCGACGGCGCCGATGCCCGGCAGGCGCTGACGACACTGGGTCAGGGGTTCGCCGGGGTGCGTTGCTCGCGGTTGTTCGATGGCACCGAATTTCAAGCGGTGAGTGAGCACGGGCCGCTGCTGGTCGATCTGGACGGTTGTCCGGCATTGGCCGCGCTGTGTCACCGGGATCCGCAGACCTGGCGCGGTCTGCTGTTGGCCAGTGAGGCCTCTGAGCAGAGCCTGCTGAGTCATCTGCGGCGAATGCTGACGGTTTCCTTCGAGCCCAACCACCGTGCCTTGCTCGGGTACTACAACCGCCAGACGGCCAGTTACTTCTTCGATGCCTGTGACGCCAGTGACTTGAGCCGCTGGCTCGGGCCGATCGACCTGTTGCGCTGGTTCGGCGGCACCTGGGCCGACTTTGCCATCGGCAGTCAGGGCTGGCAGCAACTGCGTAATCCGCAGTGGGCGGTGGAGCCGCTGGGAATCGATGAAAGTCTCACCCGTCGTCAGCGTGAGCGCTTGCAAAGCTGTCTGCTGGAACAGCACATCTGGCGCTGGTGCCAATCGGCGGCAAGCAACTACCCGACGATGGCTTCCCACGTTCAGCAGGGGCTGGCGCTGGGGTTTCGCGAAAGGACGCTGCTCGACGACTGGCTGTGGCTACGCTTGCAGCATCCGCGCGGACCATTACTGCCCGTGCCGGACGGATTGAGTGCGCCAGCGCGACTCGAACAATTGCGCCAACTCTGGCAACGCGATCAACCCTGAGAATGGTTACCGCTGAACCAGCCATCTTTACGCCGCAGCCACAGGGCCAGTGCGCCGAGGGTCAGGCTGCGTAATACCATGAACAACAGGAAAGTTATCCACAAGCCGTGATTGCCCAGCCCCTGCAATGCCCAGGCGAACGGCAACAGCAGCGCGACGGTCAGTAGCATGCCGTTGCGCATTTCCCGGGCGCGGGTGGCGCCGATGAACAGGCCGTCGAGCAAGTAACTCCAGACGGCAATCAACGGCAGCACGGCCAGATACGGCAGATAGACGAACGCGGTGTCGCGCACGCTCTGGATATCGGTCTGCATTTCGATGAACAAATGCCCGGCCAGCAGAAACAACGCGGCAAAACCGAGGCTGGCCAGCAATGACCAGCCCCCGGCCACCACCAATGAGCGACGCAGGGCCAGGCGATCACGGGCGCCAATGGCGTGTCCGCATAAGGCTTCGACCGCATGCGCCAGCCCGTCCAGTGCATGGGCGGTCAACAGCAGGCCGTTGAGCAGCAGGGCATTGGCCGCCACCGTGGCATCGCCGAGCCGCGCGCCTTGCACGGTGATCAGGAAAAACACCGATTGCAGCGCCAGGCTGCGGATGAAAATGTCGCGATTGACCGCCAGCAGCGGGCGCCAGCTCTGCCACACCTTCAACGCCGCCCAGGCGATGTGCCCGGGATAGGCGCGCAATGCGCCGCGGGTCAGCCACAGGCCGAGCAGGGCGCCGCTCCACTCGGCAATCACCGAAGCCCGGGCCGAACCGACCACGCCCCACTCAAGACCAATGACGAACCACAGGTTGAGGGCGATGTTGATCAGGTTGGTGCTCAGCAGAATCGCCAGCGGTGCCCGGGCGTTCTGGGTGCCGAGAAACCAGCCGACCAGGGCATAACTGGCCAGCGCTGCCGGCAGTCCGAATAACCGGGTGTGGAAGAAGTCGCGGGTCAGTTGATCGAGTTCCGCCGAGGGCTGCATGAAATGCAGGGCCACGCCGCTCAACGGCACGCCCAATGCTCCGAGCACGATCGCCAGCCCCAGCGCCAGCAGCAAGCCCTGCAACAGAATCTGGCGCAACGCCGCGCCATCGCTGCGCCCGGCGGCTTGGGCGGCAAACCCGGTGGTGCCCATGCGCAGAAAGCCCATGGCCCAGGCGAGAAAGGTGTAGAGACTGGCGCCGACTGCCACGGCGCCCAACTGATGGGCGTGGGGCAGGTGGCCGATGACGGTGCTGTCGACCAGCGCCACCAGCGGCACGGAAATATTCGAAAGTATCATCGGCGCGGCGAGCGCCCAGACCTTGCGGTGAGTCGGGCGGTCGCGCCAGTCGGCAATCAGGTTGGACATGCGGGCTCCTTGGGGGAGCGGGGATTGTAGCGATTCATCTGGTTCGCAGTGCGATCCATTGTGGCAGCGAGCCTGCTCGCGAAAGCGTCAGGTCTGTCAAAGCTGTGCTGAATGACACACCGCCTTCGCGAGCAGGCTCGCTCCCACCGGGAGGCATCGGTGTCAGTGGATGATCCAACTCAGCAACCACAACCCCAGCAGCAACCAGATGATCCCGGCGATGATCGACGCATTCATGAACGCGCGGATCGCCGACCACAACAGCATCAAGCCGACGATCAGCGCGAGGATGCTGATGATCGAGGTGTCCATGCCCAGCGTCTTGGCCAGGCCATCGACGAAGTTGCCACCGGCGTTGCCCAGAATGTTGAACAGGCCGCTGAGCCCATCGACGATGAAGCGGATGATCGAGCCGAGTGCCTGGCCGAGCCATTCGAAAAAGCTTTCTACCTGCATGTGTGCATCCTGATGAAAGAGCTGAGCCTTGGGCCACAACGCAGGTGGCCGAGTTCCCTGCAACTATAGAGGGTTTGCACCGAGCTTGTGTGGGAGCGGGCTTGCTCGCGAAGACGGTGTGTCATTCAACTCATCAGTTACTTGACCCACCGCATTCGCGAGCAAGCCCGCTCCCACCAAAAGCACAGCGTGCCCCTTGCCTTCGCTTGGCATCCCCCCGAAGCTATACGCCTTCAGGAGAGCCCGATGAACCTTGTTGAACTGACCGAACGCCTGCACGCCATTCGCGACCGCAATGACTGGCGCCAATTCCACAGCCCGAAAAACCTGGCCATGGCCGCCAGCGTCGAGATGTCCGAGCTGGTGGAGATTTTCCAGTGGCTGACTGAAGACCAGTCGCGCCAGTTGCCGGCGGACAAACTGGCGCATGCCGGGCAGGAAGTCGGCGACATCGTGCTGTACCTGTTGCTGCTGTGCAGCGAGTTGGGGCTGGACATGAATGAAGTGGTGCGCAGCAAGCTCGCCGACAGCGAACGGCGGTTCAGCTGATGAGCGACCGGCATTTCGATCAGTTGGCGACCCGTTTCGCCGAAAAAATCTACGGTGGTGCCAAAGGTGCGATTCGCCTTGCGGTGCTCCAGGCCGACCTTGCCGAAGCTTTGCCGGACCGGCCGCTGCGGGTGCTGGATATCGGCGGCGGCCTGGGCCACATGTCGCTGTGGCTGGCCGAACGTGGGCACGAAGTGACCTTTACCGAACCGGCCGAGCCGATGCTTGAAGGCGCCCGCCAGCGCTTTGCCGAAGCCGGGCAAACCGCGACGTTCATTCAGGCGCCGTGGCAGGAACTGCTCGGTCAGCTCACTGAGCCGTACGATCTGGTGATCTGCCATGCGGTGCTCGAATGGCTGGCCGAACCCCACGCGATCCTGCCGGTGCTGCATCAATTGACCAAGCCCGGCGGCTGGCTGTCGCTGGCGTTCTACAACCGTGATGCGCTGATTTATCGCAACCTGCTCAAGGGCCATTTCAAGAAGATGCGCAAGAACGTCATGGCCGGCGAAAAGCAGAGCCTGACCCCGCAGCAGCCGCTTGATCCACGGGAATTGGCGACGCAACTCGAAGGCTTGTGGCAGGTCGAAACCCAGAGCGGCGTGCGGGTTTTCCACGACTACATGCCGGTGGAGTTCCAGGCCCGCGTCGAACTGGCGGACTTGCTGGAAATGGAACTGGCGCACCGTCGTCACCCAAGCTTCGCCGGGCTTGGGCGTTATTTACACTGGATCTGCCGGCCGATCTGATCGGAGCACTGCATGAAAGCTCAATCGGGGTTATTACTGATTTGCCTGGGGTTGGCCGCTTGCCAGGGCAGCAACCCTTATGTGGCGCAGTCGCGACCCTTGCCGCCGGCCCCGCCGCCAGCCGCCACCACGTTCGACCGCAGTGCCTATCCGGCGCCACCGCGCGATTACGGGCGCTACCGCAGTTGGGCCTGGCTCAATGGCCAGTTGCCGCCGGGCACGGCTTGGGCCGATTCGGCGCAAGTGGCCGAGGCGGTCAGCAATGCCCTCGATCAACGTGGTTTGCGGCCGTTGCATGACAATCGTCCGGCCGACCTGTTGGTGAGCGCCAATCTGCGTCTGGAAACCCGCTTGCGTCAGGTGCAGGACGATTACGGTTACGGCGGATACAGTGGCTATGATCGATACGGGCGCGGTTATGGCATGTACAACAGCGTGCCGATTGTTCGCACCTATCAGGAGCAGGTTGTCGTGGTGCAGGTCAATCTGTTCGACGCCGGCACCGGTCAACCGGTGTGGAGCGCCAGCGCCGAAACTGCCAACCAGGGTAGCCAACTCGTGCGCACCGATGCCATTCGCGAGGCTGTGGAAAAAGCCATGTCAGCCTATCCGCCCAGCTAAACTCCAGGTGAGAACGCTTCGCAGGTTCATGCCTTCAACCGGAGAAAAACCATGTTCCGTCGTCTCGCATTACTGGCCATGGCCGCGCTGCTCAGCGCCTGCGCCGCTAATCAGGTCAACCATGACTTCGATGCCAGCCGCGACTTTGCCGCGTATCGCAGCTGGAGCTGGAAAGACCCCGCCCTGCAATATCGCCCGGATGATCCCCGGATCAAAAGCGACCTGACCGAGCAACGGATCCGCCAGGCGGTCAGCGATCAGCTCGACCAGCGCGGTTTGCGCCCCGCCGCAGCGGGGGCCAAGGGTGACTTGAGCGTGCAGACCTACCTGATCGTCGAGGATCGCCAGCAGCAAGTGACCACCAACTACGGCGGTGGTTGGGGCGGCCCGTGGAACGGTTACTGGGGCGCGCCGATGTACAACGAAACCCGCAACATCACCTACAAGGTGGCGACGATCCAGATCGACCTGCTCGACGGCAAGGACGGCAAACTGGTGTGGCGCGGCAGCGATGAGCAAATGCTCAGCAGCACACCCAATCCACAGGATCGCAGCAATGCAGTGCGTGAAACCGTCAGCCGGATATTGGCCAACTATCCACCGCGCTAGACCGCTGTAAAAAAACGGGAGCCCAAGTGGCTCCTTTTTTTTGCCTGACACAAATCCCCTGTGGGAGCGGGCTTGCTCGCGAAAGCGGTGGGGCAGTCAACATCAATGTTTGCTGGGCCGACGTCTTCGCGAGCAAGCTCGCTCCCACAGGGGATCTTCATCGTTGCGAAGTGGCGTGTTGCCAGCAGTCTCGCTCAGCCCCGTCTACACTCAAGTCCACCATCGGAGGTAGCGCTCGGCAACGCGCCGGCAAAGGAGTGCGCCATGTCGCCTCGTTCGCAGTTCAACGGCCCGGCCCGGCAACACGGGGCGATCGGGTTGATGGCGGCTGCCACCCTCAGCCTGGCGCTGGTGTTGATGCTGTTGGTGGTCGATACCGGTCGCCTGTACATGGAGCAACGCAAGTTGCAGCGGGTGGTCGACAGTGCGGCGCTGGAAGCCGTCAGTCGCGGCGGCAATTGTCAGTCAGGCCTGACCGCCGCCGCTTATGCCGGGCAAAGCGCCGTGCGCAATGGCTACACCGTCGATGCCAACAACACCCTGGCAACCACCTGCGGCAGCCTACAGACCCCAGCCAGCGGACTGCGTACCTTTACCGTCGATGCCACCCAGTCGGCCGCGGTCAAGGTCGCCGCCAGCCGAACGGTGACCACCAGTTTTGCCGGTGGCGTACAAGCGTTGTTCACTGGCTCACCCGTCAGCTTGAGCACCACGCTCAATGCCTCGGCGGTCGCCGCCTTGCCAATCCCGACGGTGGCGCAATTGAACATCCGCAGTACCCTGGCGAGCATCAACACCGCGCAATCGAACATTCTCAACCCGCTGTTCTCCGGGCTGCTCGGCGGCAACGTCAACCTCACTGCACTGGGCTGGGATGGTCTGCTCAACACCGACATCAACCTGCTCAGCTACCTCAATCAATTGGCGATCAACCTCAACGTGGCCGCCGGTAACTACACGCAGCTGCTCAACACTCAGGCTACGGTCACTCAACTGATTCAGGCGGCTGCGACAGTGGTGCAACTCAATGGCGCGACCGCCACGGTGATCACCGCGCTGGGGCAATTGCAGGTCGCGGCGATCAACGCCGCACCGGTCAAACTAGGCGATATCCTGCAGTTGCAGACCGGCACCACGGCGGCCGGGCTGGATGCCAACCTGCAGTTGCTGCAATTGATTCAGGGCGTGGTGCAACTGGCCAACAGCAAAAGCGCGGTGGCCGCGACCTTGCCGATCAGTGTCTTGGGGCTGGCGAACGTCACGGTGCGGGTCAAGGTGATCGAGCCGCCGCAGTTTTCGGCGATTGGCGACCCGGCGCGGGCCAAGGCGAATCCATTGGGGCCGGACCGGATTTATGTGCGTACTGCGCAGATCCGCACGATGCTCTCGGTGGATCTGCCGGTATTGAGTGGGGTGGCCGGACTGACCAACGCGGTGCTGGGGCTGGTGGGGGGGCTGACCTCGACGCTCAATGCTGTGCTCGGCCTGAATCTGGTGGCAGTGCTGAACTCGGTGGTATGCCTTGGGTGTCAGCAACTGGATCCACTGCTTTTGCCGTCGCCGAGAATCGATATCAGCCTAGATGCCGGTGGTGCCAAAAGTTATGTCACTGATTACAGTTGCCCGACCGGATCCACAGGTACCAAGAGTCTGACTGCGCATACCGTTACCTCGATTGCCGACCTCAAGCTCGGCAAGATCGACCCCACCAATGCTTTCTCATCTTCAGCAGAGCCGACGGTAACGCCGTTGCCGCTGATCGATCTGGGCATAGCGACCTGTTACCGGGTCGTTGGGCTCGGCAGTTGCGACCCTAATTCGCATATTCAATACGGTGCCGGCGGCATCGCAATCATGCTGGATACTCCCGTCGCGCAAAACTCGCAGGACTTGCTATTTTCCAGTGGTACGCCATTTTCGACACCTGCCAACCTTAAACTGCCGCCAAGTGTGCAATCAGCTGCGCCGACCTCCAATATCGTCGGCAGCCTGAGCAACACGTTGGCGGGGATCAATTTGATCGTATACAGACCGCAGGGCAGTAATCCGCTGGGCGCAATTGTGACTGGCGTCGCCTCATTGATCAGTGATGTCACCAATCATCTGCTGCCTGTGGTGACCAACCTGGTTAGCCCATTGCTCGACCCATTGCTCAACAATCTGCTTAAAAGCCTGGGCATCAACCTGATGGACGTCGACGTCGGCGCCAACATGACCTGTGGCCAGACGGGCAAGGCCTATCTGGTGATCTAGACCTCCGGTGCCACTGGCAGCTCAATGCAGAACCGCGCGCCTTCCACCGAATTGCGCACGCTGAGATGGCCGCCCATGTTTTCGATGATGCCGTAACTTACCGACAGGCCCAGCCCGGTGCCGACGCCGACCGGTTTGGTGGTGAAGAACGGTTCGAAAATCCGCTCCAGCAAACGCGGGTCGATGCCGCCGCCGTTGTCCTCGACCCACAGCCGCACCTTGTGCTCATCGCGCTCGGCGTAGATCGAGATCCAGGGCTTGAACGACGAATCTTTCTCGCGTTTGCCGAGTAGTGCATCGCGGGCGTTGACCATCAGGTTGATCAGCACCTGCTCCAGCTGATCGACATAACCGCGTACCTGCACGCTAAAACCGGTTTCGCTGATGCGCAGGTCCACGCCCTTGCCGCGCATGCCCTCGGCCAGCAACGACAGCGTGCCTTCGATGGCCGAGGCCGGGTTGAACAGTTGCTGCTCGACCTCCGAGCGGCGGCCGAACACGCGCATGTGATCGACCACTTTTGCCGCGCGCTGCACCTGGGCGTCGATGCGGTTGAGTTTGTCGGTCAGGTAATCGATCTGCACATCGCCGTTACCCAGGCGCTTGAGCACGTTGACGATGGCCATGCGCATGACGTTCAGTGGCTGGTTGATTTCGTGGGCGAGGCCGGTGGCCATTTCGCCGAGGGTGGCCATTTTCGCGCTTTGCGTGAGTTGCTGCTGCGAGCGCCGCACCTCGGTGTTGTCGCGGCCCACGGCCTGCACTTCGAGCAGGCGCCCGTGTTCATCGAACACGCCGCGATCTGACCACACCCACCACGCGTGTTCGCGCCCGGGCAACTGCAGGCTGATTTCGGCGGTGCTCACTGGCAGCTCCGGGGTCAGCAGCGCCAGGCGTTGCACGAACGCTGCACGTTGTTCATCGGACATCCAGCTGCCCAGATCGACCCCCGGCAATTGCTCCGGCGTGCATTCCAGATAGGTCGCCAGCGGACGGTTGCCGAACGTCAGGGTCAGGTCCGGGCGATAGCGGCAGATCATCGCTGGCGAGTCTTCCACCAGAATCCGATAGCGCTCTTCGCTGTGCCTGACCTGCTCGGCGGCGAGGGTCGCTTCGGTGACATCCAGCCACAGCCCGACAGCTTCGACCGGCAGGCCAAGGTCATTGCGCAAAAGCTTGGCTTCGTCGAGCAGCCAGTGATATTCGCCGCGCGCGTCGCGCAAGCGAAAACGCGCGCGCACCGAGCCTTCGCGTAACAGTTGTCGGGAGCGGGCGAAATACAGCTCGCGGTCCTCAGGGTGAATCAGTTGCACCCAGTCGGCGCTGCTGCACTCGTCTGGTGTCCAGCCCAGCAGAGGTTCCAGGCTGGCGCTGAAGAAGTCTGGAATCAGCGCGCCTTCGACGTAGCGCTGGACATAAATCACCGCCGGCGAGCTGGCGATCAGATTGTCCAGTCGCGCATGGGCGGCTTCGGCCCGTTGCTGCTGGTTCTGGATGTCGCTGATGTCGAGCATGAACCCTACCAGGCGCCGCTGTTCACCGGTGCCGGCGACCTGACCCTGCACGCGATACCACAAGGGCGTTTGTTCGGGACCGCTGCGGTGCAGGCGAACGTTCAAGGTCAGGGCCTCGCCGTGCAGTTGCAGGGTGTGCAGGCGACTGCGCAGTTCTTCGCGGTCGGCCGGATGAATCAGCGCCAGCCAGTCCTGCAGTGAGATTCGAGCACTGTCTGCTGGCAGCACATCGAGCAGCGACGGGGCCAGCAGCACCTCGTCACCGAGCATCTCCCACCAACCAGTGCCGAGCAGGGTTTGCAGCGACTCGAGCCGCTCGGTGTATTGATGATGCTGCTGGTCGCGCAGGCGGCTGAGCAACGGGCCGGCGAGGGCGCTGGTCAATGACATCCAGTCGCGGTCGCTCAGATGCGGCGCGGCAACGTCGACGGTGTAGAAGCCGCAGAGCAGCCACGCCACCACCCCGCGATCATCGCTGTAGGGCACGGCGAAACCATCGGCGTTGCCGAACGTGGCTTCCACCCGCGCGTGTTCGTACAAGCCATGATGGGCGCCGAGGCGCTGCGGTGCACTGCCGTTGAGGCTGTCGAGCGGCGTGCCCAGACGCTGGCCGTCCTGCCACAGCATGGGTGCATCGTGGGCGCGATACTGTTCGAAGATCTGCCAGCCCTGTTCCTGTTCGTCGAGCAGGGCGATGGCCAGGCACGGGATATGCCAGCGCTGGGCGATGGCCTGCAATTGCTCGCTGACCACCACCGGCAGGCGCATCAGGCTGCAGGCTCGCAGGTGTTCGCTGATCTGCCCGGCGAGCGCCTGACAGGATTCGCGGTGGCGCGATTGCTGGCGCTCCAGCAGCAGGTCTGCGATGTCCATCAGTTGCAGCACCCAGCCCTCGGCCGAAGGCTGCACCCAACCGCGCAGGTGCAGGGTCTGATCGCTGAGGCCGGGAAAGTCCAGGTCGAGCATTTGCCCTTGCCAGTCTTGTGGGCGGCCTTCAATCGCCAGCGTGCTGTGCGCCAGTAAATAAGCCGACAGCGGCACCGGTGATTGGTGGGGCGGCTGTTGTGCCAGTTGGTGGCGCAACGGCCCGGCCAGCTGTAACACGCAACCGTCGTGGTCCAGATGCAGATGCAGGCCCAGCGGCGGCGAGCCGAGATGGTCGGGGAGTTCGTTGGCAGGCGCAGGCGCGCGTTTGAGCAGGCGCCCGAACAGTTTGTCGCCGGTGGTCAAAATTTCAGGCTCGACGCGGCGGAGAGGGTGGCGGGCAGGCTCGGCACTGCACCCACGCCCGGCAGCACCAGAAACGGAATGACCTGATTGAGCTTGCTGGTAGGGTAATCGACCCTGACCGTCAGCGTACCTTGAGTGGCGTCATACACCGCTGAGGTGTCGACGCCGACCACCAGGTTCAGCGCTGGTGGCACCCACTGCAACTGCTGGGTCAACGCGGTGTTGGCAGTGCTCACCACCACGGAGGCATAACCGGGGGTGTTGGGGTCGACCCCGACGCTGCGACGCACCGCTTCGGACGTTGCCTCGTTGAACGTCTGCATCAATACAAACGGCAGGCTGTAGCTGACGAGCGCGTAGAACACAGCGAAAAAAATCACGAATACCAGAGCGAATTCGATCGCCACTGCGCCTGCCTGTGATTTTGCGAAGCCGGTTTTCATGACTGCGTCTACCCTGACGTTCACTGCGTAGTATCAGCATAGAATCAATCAGCAGAATCGGACGGGATTTAACCGGATGCAGAGTTTAGTTCTCCTGATCTGGCTGGCCTTGTGCGCAGCCCAGGATGCCCGGCAACGGCGTATATCCAATGTGCTGACGTTCGGTGCGGGGGCGCTGGCGCTGATTTATCTGTGGGTGACCGGCACGACCTGGCTCGGGGCCGATGCGCAGGAGGGGCTCTGGGCTGGCGTGATCGCCCTGGCGTTGACCGCACCGGGGTATTTCATGGGCCGCATGGGCGCGGGCGATGTGAAATTAATGACAGCCATGGGCCTTGCGACGAACGGTTTATTCATTCTTTGCGCGTTTATCGGCGCCGGCGTCGCCAGTCTGCTCTGGCTGCTGATCGCGCCAAGAGTCTGGCTTCATATGAGTCAACGACTTAGAGAACATCTTCGATATATGGAGCCGGGAGTGTCAAAGAAGCTGCCATTTGCACCGTTCGTGCTGGCGGGGGTACTGGTTTCGATTCATTGGATCCATTAGTCGCCAGTTGCCACTAGTCCTATGTACATAGTCGGAAAGTGCGTCTACTTTCAAATGAAGTCGTTACACCGCCAAAGTGCAGAAAAAGTCAGCTTTGGCCTCGAGCAATGGAGTGGTTCGTGAACAAGCTTACGTCTGCGGTAAAAGTGCTCGTAGTCGATGATCAACCGTTGATTGTCGAAGAGTTGTGCGAGTTTCTCGAAAGCAGCGGTTACCGCTGTGTGCCGTGTGAATCCAGCCAGCAGGCGATCGAGCGTTTCAGCGAAGACGCGGAAATCGGCCTGGTGCTGAGCGATCTGCATATGCCCGACATGGATGGCATTCAACTGGTGCAGGAGCTGCAACGTATCTGCGGCAAACACCGGGTGTTCGAAGCGATCATGCTCACCGGTCGCGCTGATAAACAGGACGTGATCAAGGCCCTGCGCGCAGGGATTGCCGACTACTATCAGAAGCCGATCGAACTGGATGAACTGCTCGAAGGCGTGAGACGTCAGGAATTGGCGCTGCAGGATCGGCACAAGAATGTGCAGCTGGGTCATCTGAATCAGAAGCTGCAATTTCTTTCCGAATCCATCGACGATCTCTACCAGGACCTGGACAAGGTCCGGCGTAATCCGGCGGCAGTGGTCAGCGACATGCTCGGCGGCGATGGCGCCGAGGCAGAGCAGGAAATTCCGGCGATCTTCAATCAGTTGTCACCACGGCAGCTGGATGTGGCGCGCCTGGTGGGCAAAGGGCAGACCAACTATCAGATCGCCTGCGAGTTGGGCATCACCGAAAACACCGTGAAGCTGTACGTTTCGCAGGTGTTGCGCCTGACCCACATGCACAACCGCACCCAATTGGCATTGGCGCTTTCACCCAGCGCCTCAGCAGCTCGTCAGCGGGTAACCGCACACTGATCCCGATGGCCTGTCCATCGCGGACAGGCAGTCAATTCTTCCAAAATATCTCGTCGCCGATTACGTGGCCTGAGCCTTGGGATTGGGGAACAGATTGTCCAGGGTTTCCAGCAGGCGCACGTGGTAGATCGGCTTGCGAAACAGGTCCAGCACTTGATGGCGCAGCATGTCGCTGACGTCCTCCATGTCGGCGTGTCCGGACGTGACGATCACCGGTAGATGCTGGCGTGAAGTGTGCTCGCGCAGGCGTTTGATCAGCGACATGCCGGACTCCTCCGGCATACGCAGATCGGTAATCACCAGGGCGATATCGGGATAGCGGGTGAGGTGGTGCAGGGCGAGTTTCACCGACGTCGCGGTGTGGCAGACAAAGCCCTCGCCCTCCAGTAACTCGGCCAGCTCAAGCAACGCATCCTCTTCATCGTCAACCAGCAGCAACTGTTGGCGGGGGAGTGAGGAAGCAGTCATGGGCAGTCCCTGAGTAGCTGAAAGTGAGATCGAGTGTAGCGCGACATTCGCCGGACGCGACTCACATCAGGGTGTCTGCACCGGAGCTGTTTGTGCAGTGCCGCCGAGGGACACCAGTACGCTGTTGAAGATCGCAAAGATTTTCGCGCCCAGTGGTGTGATGAATACCACCACCACGACCGCCACCATGGCCACCACAATGGCGTACTCGATGGCTGACGCGGCTTCCGTGCTGGCCAGAAAGGACCTCAGGCGCATTATCAGGTATTCAAGGATCATGGACATTCTCCTTCATGACAGCGGGAGATCGGACCTGAAATCCGATGACTTGCCAGTGCCGGAGCGTTGCTGTTTTTCAGCACTGACCCGGGCACTGGAAGAGGGGAAAGGTTTGGATCAGGGCGTCGGTCTGACCTGTGTAGCGCCACCGAGTTTGGTCAGCACCAGGTTGAAAATGGCCAGCACCTTGTCGCCGATGGGCGTCACAAACACCACCACAACGACCGCCACCATTGCCACCACGATCGCATATTCAATGGCAGACGCACCTTCTTCACTTCTGCACAGCAATCTGGCCCTGGCCAATAGATAGTCGATGATCATCCGAAACATACGTCCACTCCTTTGCGCCTCTGGCGCCGATCCAACGCTACAGCGGCATGCTTTCACCGTGCTATCAGAGCATTGTCAACAAACCCCCGGTCAACAACTGTAAGAACGGATTAATCACAAAGGATTAGTCGGATCGTGAGTCGGCCCTGTCCCTACAGTTAATTGGCCAGGACTCATACTTTAGTGAGTTATTTTCCTGTCAGTAATGGCGTTTTGGCTCGGATCAGCTAGTTTGGAAATAGCGAAATAGTTGCATGTTCATAGCTGCCTGATCGCGAAAAAATCTCTCATCAGGAAGTACAGGCTGTCGGTGCAGTAAGGAAAGGGAGAGCCGTCATGAACAGTCGCGTCACCATGGGTCTTGCAGTAGTGTTGTTGCTTGGGGCAATCATCGTCGGTTACTGGGGCCTGGTCCTCAGTCGGCAACCGGCTCCCGTTGCCCAGGCGCCTGCCGCCCCGGCTGCCGTTGTGGAAAAAACCGTCGCCGCCGCCGAAGACCAGACCCGTCAGCCCGTGGTCGTGCTGTTGCACGATGTCCCGCCTTTTACCCCGTTGACGGCTGCGGATCTGGCGCTGGAAAAGCTGCGCAGTGCCCCGGCCGGCAGCCTGTCCAGCGTCGATCAAGCAGTCGGCCGTACCCCTTGGCGACACCTGAGCGCGGGCACTTGGCTCAACGATGAAAGCTTCGAAGCTGGCGGATCGCTGGCACGGATGATTCACAGTGATGAGCGTGCCTTGACCGTGGCGGTGGATGAGGTAATCGGTGCTGCCGGGCAACTGATCCCCGGTGACTACGTCGACGTGTTGCTCTACCTGCGCCAGGACGCGAGCAATCTGCAGCAATCGGCGCAGATCGTCGTACCGGCCATGCGCGTACTCGGCGTTGGCGATCAATACGGCCTGACCAACGACGGCCAGCCCGCCAGCCCGGCCCTCAGCGCCGACGACAAACTCAAACAGGATCAACGCCGCATCGCCGCGCGCACCGTGGTGCTGGCGGTGCCTGAGCAGTTGCTGAGCCGGATGATGCTCGCCACCCAGGTCGGCACGTTGCGCCTGGCCGTGCGCAGCAGCGAGGAGCAGCGCCTGGCCAAATACTGGGCTGGTGAAAAGCAGTCGCCGGCGCACCTGGACAACGCCAACAGCCAACTCTTCCAGTTCACGCAACTGGCCCTGGGCGCGGCGCCGAAAACGCCGGCCACTGGCGGCCATACGCGCACGCCGATGGAAGTGATCCGCGGCAACCAGGTTTCCCAACAAGCCCCATGACTGAGCAAGGATCCACGTGCATGCAGAGTCGATTCAGGCCGATAGTAAAACCTGTAGTCCGGGCCTTGATACTGATGGGACTGTCAATGAACGCGGCCATCGCGGCCACGGGCAATTGCTCGGCACTCGGCCGTATGCCGCCGGTGATCGAGATCGGCGAAGGGTTCCAGCAGGACATCCAGTCGCCGGTGGCAATCACCCGCGTGGCCATCGGCGACCCGAAAATCGCCGATGTGCATGACACCGGCCGCGCTTCGTTTTTGCTGACCGGCGTGGCTCCCGGCGCCACCAGTCTGATGGTCTGGACCTCGTGCTCCAGTGAGCCGCGTCAAAGCATGGTGTTCGTTAAAGGCAGTGCCACCGCGGCATTGACCAGCGCCAGCCGAATGCCTTCCGATGATCCGACGCTGCCCTCGCAAGTGCAGACCGACATTCGTTTCGTCGAAGTCAGCCGCACCAAGCTCAAGGAGGCCACGGCCTCGTTGATCGGTGTGCGCGGCAACTTCCTGTTCGGCTCGCCAGGTACGCTGCCGAACATCAGTGGCGTGCCGACGCCGAAGCTGCCGGTGGACAACGGTCAGTTCAACTTCTCATGGATCGGCGGCAAGACCATGGCGATCATCAACGCCCTCGAAGGCAGCGGTTTCGCCTACACCCTGGCGCGGCCGAGCCTGGTGGCGCTGAGTGGGCAGAGCGCAAGCTTCCTCGCCGGTGGTGAAATTCCGATCCCGGTGCCCAGTTCCGGCAGCGACACGGTGACCATCGAGTACAAGGAGTTCGGGATCCGCCTGACCCTGACCCCGACTGTGATCGACCGCAACCGCGTGGCGCTCAAGGTTGCCCCGGAAGTCAGCGAACTGGATTACGCCAACGCCATCACCATTGCCGGCACCCCGGTGCCGGCCCTGACTGTACGCCGCACCGATACCAGCGTGTCGCTGGCCGACGGCGAAAGCTTCGTCATCAGTGGCTTGATCAGCACCACCAACACCTCGCAGGTGAACAAGTTTCCGGGGTTGGGCGACATCCCGGTGATCGGCGCGTTTTTCCGTGATTCGCAAATCAAGCGCGAAGAGCGCGAGCTGCTGATGATCGTCACCCCGCACCTGGTGCAGCCGCTGGCCGCCGATGCGCAATTGCCGTCGCTGCCGGGCGAAAAACTGCGCAACTACGACCCGAACTTCTACCGCATGTTCTTCCTGGAAAACGGTAACTTCGACAAGCGCAGCGGGTTGTCCCAATGAACCAGAACCTGAGCCAGACCTTTCTTGCGATCACCCGCAACAGCACTGATCTGGAGTGGCTGCAAGGCGCTCTCGCCCCGCTGGGGCAAGTGGTCAGTGCCGGGGCCGGGAGCCTGGACGAATTGCTGGCGCTGGTCGATGTCACCTTCGCCAGCCTGGTGTTCGTTGGCCTGGACCGTGAGCATGTGGTGGCGCAGAGCGCGTTGATCGAGGGCGCGCTGGAAGCCAAACCGATGCTCGCCATCGTTGCGCTCGGCGATGGCATGGACAATCAACTGGTGCTCAATGCCATGCGCGCCGGCGCCCGGGATTTCGTGGCGTACGGTTCGCGCGCCAGTGAAGTCGCCGGGCTGGTAAGACGCCTGAACAAACGCCTGCCACCGGTGACTACCAACACCCAGCTCGGTGGCCTCACCGTGTTGTACGGCGCGCAAAGCAATTCGGATGGCGCACTGCTGAGCAACCATTTGGCGCAGGTGGTGCAAAAAAGCGGTCAGCAAACCCTGCTGCTGGATCTGGGCCTGCCCCGTGGCGACAGCCTGGCGTTGCTCGGGCTTGAGAGTTCGTTTCACTTCGGCGATGCCTTGCGCCATTTGCGCAGGCTCGACACCACCCTGATCGACAGTGCCTTCACCAGCACCGAAGCGGGCCTGCGGATTCTGGCGTATGCCAGCAACGACGAGCCGCTGGAAAGCACCAGCGCCGCCGAGCTGTACATGCTGCTCAGCGCCTTGCGCCAACATTTCCAGCACATCGTCGTGAACCTTACCGGGCAGTCCGACAGCGAAGCCTTGCGCACCTTTGTCAGCCATTGCGACAAGCTGCTGTGGTACACCGATCAGAACGTGCTCAACTGCCGCCGCAACCTCGCCGTGCTCAATCTGTGGCGCGAGAAAGGCATGAAGCTCGACCACGCGCGTTTGCTGGTGGACGGCTATCTGGGCAACGTTGCTCCGGATTCTGAAACCCTGGGAAAAACCTTCAATCTGGAAGTGATCGCGGTGTTGGCGGCCAACGCCGAGGTGCGTCTGAACGCCAAAAACCAGGGCGTCAGCCTGTTCGAACTGGCCCCGCGGGAAAAACTCACGCAGAGCCTGCGCACCCTCGGCGAGCGCCTGGCCAAACGCTCCGAAGGCTTGGCCAAACCCAAGGCCGTCACCTGGTTCGATCGCTTGCGAGGCACCTCATGAGCGCGGAAAAACTGTTCGGTGCGGTGCAGCATGGCCCGGCCGGCAACTCCGATCACGAAGGCCTGAAGCTGGTCCTGCACCGCTACATAATCGACGCCATTGAGGAGTCGGGGAAAAACCTGCTGGAAGGCTCGCGTCAGTTGCTGGCGCAGTTTGTCACCGACAAGGTCGCCGAATACATCGCCCGTCTGCACCTGGCGATTTCCCGTTACGAGATGGAGCGTCTGGCCGAGGAGATCGTCGATGAGCTCACCGGCTTCGGTCCACTGGAAGTGTTGCTGCGCGATCAGTCGGTGACCGAGATTCTGGTCAACGGCCCGCACCGGGTATTCATCGAGCGCGACGGCGTGCTGCACCAAAGTGACCTGCGTTTTATCGATGCGCATCACGTCGAGCGGGTCATGCAACGAATTCTTGCGCCACTCGGGCGCCGCCTCGACGAGTCCTCGCCGATGGTCGATGCGCGTCTGCCGGATGGCAGTCGGGTCAACGCGATCATTCCGCCGATTGCCCTCGACGGCCCGTGCCTGTCGATCCGCAAATTTCGCAAGGACATGCTCAAGAGCAGTGACCTGATGGCGATGCAGACCATCGATCTGGCTA
Source organism: Pseudomonas sp. P8_229 (assembly GCF_034008635.1). Classification (NCBI taxonomy): domain Bacteria; kingdom Pseudomonadati; phylum Pseudomonadota; class Gammaproteobacteria; order Pseudomonadales; family Pseudomonadaceae; genus Pseudomonas; species Pseudomonas sp. P8_229. Next base: position 3,733,087 of record NZ_CP125378.1, read on the forward strand.
TTTTCGAATTCCTTCAAGAGGCGGTGGGCAAGCGCTGCAACGTGCTCATCAGCGGCGGTACCGGCACCGGCAAGACCACGTTGCTGAACATCCTCAGCCAATTGATCAACCCTCACGAACGCCTGGTGACCATCGAAGATGTCGCCGAACTGCAACTCGGCCACCCGCACGTCGTACGCCTGGAAACCCGTCCGCCGAATGCCGAGGGCCACGGGGAGGTCAAGGCCAGCGACCTGATCCGCAACGCCCTGCGGATGCGCCCCGACCGGATCATCCTCGGCGAGATTCGCGGGGTCGAAGTGGTCGATGTACTGACGGCGATGAACACCGGTCACGACGGTTCGATGAGCACCGTGCACGCCAACAATGCGCAGGATGCGTTGTTGCGCCTGGAGACACTGGTGGGTCTGACCGGCCGTTCCATCGCCGAGCGCACGTTGCGCCAGATGATCTGCGCCGCCCTCGATGTGATCATCCAGCTGACCCGCATGCCCGATGGCCGGCGCTGCGTCAGCGAGGTGGTGGAGGTGGTCGGCATTCGTGAAGACGTGTATGTCACCAACACCCTGTTTCGCCTTGATCGGCGCACCGGTTTCGGCTTCCTGCGCGAAGCGGTCAATCCGGCGGGCGACAAGTTGCGGCACGAGACGAACCTGGGCTGACAGCATGGGACGCACATCATGATCGGACCGGCCATTCTCATCCTGCTTTGCCTGATCCTGCTCGGGCTGTCGATCTGGCTTTTCCTGCACGGTATCCACAAGACCAGCAACGAGCGCGTGCTCAACCGCCTCGCGGCAGGACAGCCACAACTGGCCGCGCAGACGCCGACCTGGGTCGGGCTTGAACGGATGTTTTTGCGTGCCGGGCTGGGCCGTCCCACCGAACGCTTCGGCCTGTGGCTGACGCTGTGGGGCGCGGCGATTGCTCTTGGGTATCTGCTGGCAAGCTGGATCGGTTTGCTGACGATGCTGCTGGCGCCGCCGCTGATCTTGCGTCTGTACATTTCCTGGCTGTACCACCGCCGGATCAAACGCATGATCGAGCAGTTGCCGCAGTTGCTCGACCACACCGTGCGCAGCCTCAAGTCCGGACGCACCTTGAGTGATGCGGTCATGGGCAGCATCGAGGCGAGTGACGATCCGCTGAAAAAGGCCATGGGGCGGGTGCAGCGCAACGTGCAACTGGGCGTCAACCTGCCGGATGCGGTCAGCGATTTCGCCGAACTTTATGAACAGGACGAACTGCGCATGTTCGCCCTTGGGCTGAAGGTCAACCATCGCTACGGCGGCAATGCCAGCGAGTTGCTGGAGAACCTGATCAAGCTGATCCGCGAGCGTGATCAGGGCGCCCGGCAATTGCGCGCGCTCACTGGCGAGACGCGCATGACGGCGTGGGTGCTGGGTTCGCTGCCGGTGATCCTGGTGAGTTACTTCATGCTGACCAACCCCGGCTACATGCTCGGCATGTGGCACGACTCCGGTGGCCAGACCATGTTGATCATCGCCGTGGTGTTGCAAGTGACCGGCTGCCTGGCGCTGTGGCGCATGTTGCGGAGTGTTTGACATGGTCTATCTCGCCGCCCTGATGTTGCTGCTCGGCGCGCTGTTACTGGTGGTCAACCACCTGCTGACGGAGCGGCGTCGGGTGCGTCAGATTAACCAGCGGTTGCAGGGCCATCTGGTGCGCGAGAACCGTTTCGGCCATTGGCTGCGCGCCTTGGGCAGCAGCCGTTTTGGCCAGCGTTCGGTGAGCATCGACAGCGAAACCCAGACCTTGCTCAGCCGCCTCGGCTGGCGCCGCGCCAGTGAGCGCTCGCTGTACGCCGCCTGCCAGATCGGCACGCCGTTGCTGGCGCTGGGGCTGGCGATCTTTCTGCAGGAAGTGTTTTTCCCCCACGCGGCCAACGGCTGGCTGGTGCCCATGTTCGCCACGGGTGGCGGCTACCTGCTGCCAAAGCGGCTGTTGGCGTACGCCGCCGGGCGTCGGCAGAAAACCATCGCCGTGGAAATTTCCACGTTCATTCCGTTGCTGCGCATCCTGTTCGAGTCCGGTATGGCGGTCGAACAAGCCTTGCGCGTGCTCAGCATGGAAGGGCAAAAACTGCTGCCGGAACTGACCCGTGAACTGCGCTTGATTCTGGCACGGGTCGACTCGGGACTTGAGTTGGGACAGGAACTGCACAAGGCCGCGGTGATGCTCGCGGTCGATGAATTCACCGACACCTGCGTGATCCTGCAACAGTTGATCCAGCAGGGCGGCGGGGCGATGAAATCGCTGCTGGCGCTCAAGCAATTGCTCGATGATCGGCGCCTGACCCGACTGCAGGAATACATCTCGAAGATGTCCGCGAAGATGTCGGTGGTGATGATGCTGTTTCTGTTTCCTGCCTTGCTGATCGTATTGGCCGGCCCGGGGTTCACCGCGATTACCCGGGCGTTTGCAAACTGACGTTGGCTCGTGGAGAGCGTTTGATGAAAGCACTGATTGTCGTGGCAAGTCTGTTGATGCTCGGTGGCTGTGCCACCGACGGCCAGGCACCGTGGTCGGCGATGCTGGCACCGACCAGTTGCAGCAAGCTCGATTCCGAGCAGGAACTGGCCCTGAACCTGGCGGACGATCTGGCCAACGACGGCAAGCTGCACGCCAGTCTGGCCAACCTGCAGAGCCTGCCCGACAACCTGGTCGAGGTGCGCCTGCGCAAGGCCAAGGTCTATCGGTTACTGGGGCGCAACGAGGCCGAACCGCTGTACCGCGGCCTGCTCGGCAGCTGCCTGACGGCGGATGCCGAACATGGCCTGGGCCAGCTCTATGCGGCGCGTGGCGACAACGGCCAGGCCCAGGCGCACCTGCAGCGCGCGGTGCGCCTGGCGCCGACCAATGACAAGATCCGCAACGACCTGGGCGTGGTCTACCTCAACCAGTTACGCCTTGAAGACGCCCGGTTCGAGTTCCTCACTGCCATTGAACTCAAGCAGAACGATCAACTGGCGCCGCTGAATCTGGTGACCTTGCTGCTGTACCAGAACAACTGGCAGCAAGCCGCCGAAATCGTCAGCCGTGCGCACCTGACGCCGGAGCAGTTTTCCGAAGCCCAGAGCCGTGCGGAGAAACTCAAGGTACCGGCCAAGGCTCCGGCAGCGGCCGCCAATCAGGTGGCGGTGGTGGTTGACCCACAACCGTCGACGCTCAAGTGAAACTCAGGGAGATCACCATGAACACCTTGTACCGTGTGTGCTGCCTGACCCTGCTCAGCCTGCCGCTCGCGGCTCAGGCGATCGACGCCGGTCCGGCTTCGGCGCAGCAACAGGAAACCGAAGGCTGGCTGGTGTTGCAAAGCCGCAACCAGGCCGCTTCGCCCAAACCACAAACCGCCACGGCAGCCGAACGGGAACTGGCGATGCAGCGCTGGTTGAAAAAGTACAAATACGAGATCCCGGATTTCTACGACCCGGATGCGGGCGGCAAGATCGAGACCAAAAACTAGGTCGATGGCGCCACCTGATCGTGTAGACGCCTGCGCAGGGTGGGAGCGCCCATCTGGAAATTGGCGCCATCACTTTGACTTTTTAGGTGGTATCAAAATGATGGCTCCTGTACATTCCCCGCGCCCGAACCAGACGACCTGGTGGGGTCGGTAGGGATGCCTGAATCACGTGATGAACCCTGCTGAAACTGTTTCTCATGTTCTGGAAGGGAATCTCTCGTGAATACCGCTCGTTTGCGCCGCTCTGTCCTGGCGCTCTCCATTGCTGCCAGCACACTGCACACATCCCTCGCTGTCGCCGCCGGCGCAAGCCTGAACCACGATCTGAGTAGTGGTCCGCTGACCAGCAATCTGCAGAGCCTTGGGCTGGTCACTTTGAGCGGTAACGGGAATATCGCGCCGGCCTCAGCGTCGACCTTGACCTATGGCGCACAGCTCACGGGCGTGACGGCGGATCAACTGCGCAACAGCGGCAATATCCAGATTGACGGTGCCAGTTTTGGCGCCGGCATCAGCATGAGCACCGCCGGGCTGGTGCCCACCCGGATCACCGGCTCTGTGATTAACGAAGGCTCCATTTCGATTCACGGATTGACCGACTCTGGCAATTCCAGCGGTATTTCCGATATTGGCAGCACGCTGGGCGGTTCTTTATCGAATGAAGGCAGTATCGACGTCAGCGGTCAGACAGCCAGCGGCGTCTTGCTGGTGCACACCAACATGACCGGGTTGACCAATCGAGGCTCCATCACGGCAAGCGGTGCCGATGCCTTGGGCGTGTTGCTCGACGGCACCACGATGAGCCTGTCGGTCAACAACACGGGGACCATCCGCGCGACCGGCAGCAACGCCGAAGCGCTGGTGTTCGAGGGCGTCAAATTCACGCGTCCCGCGGGCACGAATGCCATTGCGCTGTTCAACAACGGCACTCTCTCCGGCGAGGATATTGGTGTTCACGTCAGCGGCCAGGCAACTGGCGCTCTGCCGTTCGGGATCTATCAGCAGAATGGTTTGATCGAGGGTGGCAAGGCGGCGATCCAGGTGGATGACGGTGAGAGTTATTTCAGCTTCTACGGCGGTACCGTCCGTGGTGATCTGTTGGGTCTGTCCGGGGTGAAAGTCGACGGTGACGCCATCTTCGACGGTTCGACCATCCGTTCCGGCTACGTCACCATCGAGGAGGGCACGCTGACCCTGATGAAGCCGCACACCACCTTCATTGGCGACTTCGACATGGAAGAGTCGAACTCGGTGCTGGAAATGTACCTGGGCAACGACACCAACCCGGCGTTGCCGGTGTTGAAAGTCACTGGCACCACGGACATCGCACCGGGCGCTCAACTGCGTCTGCTGGCACGTTCCAGCGATTTTAGGGTCGCCCCGGGCGGCACGCGTTATACCTTGATCAGCTCGGGCGAGTTGATCGGTGGCAACAACCTGAGCGTGACGTCGACCTCTGCGCTGCTGGATGTAAAGAGCTTCGGCGTTGTCGGCAATGACATCACGAGCGTGGTGACGACCAAGTCGAGCGAGGTGCTGGCCGAGAACACCCTGGCAGTCGGCGGCGGTGATAATGCGGCGACGGCGGTGGGGCATGTGCCGGGGCTGTTGTCGCACCTCGATGAGCAGGATCCGGTGTTTCAGGCATTCGCCAACGCCAGCACCGATGCCGAACTGGCACGGCTGGGCGAAACCCTCAGTCCGGATGTCAGCCGTGGCGTGCTTCACGCGGCCACCAATAGCCAGACGCTGGTAACGGGTGTGATCAACGATCGCTCCAGCCGCGCCCGCTCGGCCACCGGCAATCCGGAAAAAGGCGTGTGGTTGCAAACCCTGAGCAGCGACGCCAACCAGGACGAGCGCCGTGGCGTGGCCGGTTATGACGCCGACAGCCACGGGATCGCGGTGGGTGCCGATGGCCAGTTGAATGCCGACATGACGCTGGGTCTGGCCTACAGCTATCTCGATACCGATGTGAAATCCGATCTCGGCAACAAGACCAACGTCACCGGGCATGCGCTGACGCTGTACAGCAACTGGGTGCATGACAACTGGTTCGTGGACTCGTCGTTGATGTACGGTTGGAACGACAACGAATCCAAGCGTTACATCGCCGGCACCCGGGCCAAGGCTGATTACGACAGTGACGTGTTCGGTGTGAGCGCGCTGGCCGGTTACAGCTTGCACCTGATGCCGGATGTGGTGCTGGAGCCTCAGGTCGGCGCGCGCTATGCCAATGTGGGCATGGATGCGTATCGCGAGAAGGGCAGTTCGGCGTCGCTCAATGTCGGTAGCCAACGTTATGAAGTCGGTGAGATGGGCGTCGGTGCGCGTCTGGCGGCAGCATTCGATGTCGGTAACGGCAGCCTGGAACCCGAAGCGAAACTGATGGCCTGGCATGACTTCATTGGCGACAAGGTCAGCACTACTTCGGCGTTTGTGCTGGGCGGTGAGTCGTCCGTCAGCCGTGGCACCACGCCGGTGCGTGACAGCTATGAGCTGGATCTGGGCGCCAACTACCGAATGGGTGCCTGGAGTGTCGGGGGCTCCTATAACCATGTAGCGTCGAGCGGTTTCGATGCCGATGGTTTCACGGCGAAGGTGCGTTACGCGTTCTGATTCACACAACGTAAAACCTGTGGGAGCGAGCCTGCTCGCGAAGACGGCGTATCAGTCGACCAAACAGTTGGCTGATTCACCGCTTTCGCGAGCAGGCTCGCTCCTACATTTGTTTTGACTCAAGGCTGAAAAGGTAATCCTGGCCCCTACAACTGATAGCTGAAACTGATGCTGTAGCGCGCCCGACGATTGAACGTATCCAGCGCTTCATCCGACATTGGCTTGGCCGCCTCCAACGCAATGTTGTAGTACTTGGCATCACCAAAGCGCAGGCCCACTGCCGCCGATGACAGGTCGTTGCTCTGCACCTGCAGTTTGTTGAACCAGGTTTTCGACCGGTCCAGCACTACGTACGGCTGCAGAATGCGCACCCAGTTGCCGTCGCGATTGAAGCTGTAGTTGACCTCGTAAGCCGCACCCCAACCCTTGTCGCCCGACGCCTGATCATCCGGGTACCCACGGCCGAAATTCTGCCCGCCAAACACTGCGCGCTCGCTGTCGGGCAGGGTGTCGTCACTCCAGTACAGCGCCGCCGACAGCACGCCTTGCCAGTTGTCGAAGAACTTGTCGCTCTGCACCCCGGAGAGGCGCAGGCGCAGGAAGTTCTGGTCCAGTGCCGGGTTGTTGGAGTGCGCGCCCATGCTGTCGAGACCTTGATACAGGCCGCCACTGAGAATCCGCAGTTGCCGGGCATCGGTCTTGCGCCAGTCGCCTTCGAACGCGAGGGCGCGCACGTTGGTGCGCTCCTCGATGCTCACCGGGTAGCCGACCACGTCGTAACGGTTTTTGTCATCCACCGCATACAGCCGCGCACCGCCATTGAGCAACTCGTTTGACGCCGCAATGAACGGGTGGCTGACACCGATGGAATAACGGTCGTCCTCCTTGTGCGGCTTGAGTTCGAAGCCATCGCTGGTGAGCACATTGGTGCCCGGGTCGGAGCGGTAGCGTGAAGCGAACAGACTCAGTTGCGTGCCTTCGCTGTTGAGGAACTGGTTGTAGTCCAGACGGTAGTAATGCTCATGATCGTCCCCCGGCGGAAACAGTCCGCTGAGGGTCAACTGCTCGCCCATGGCGGTCTGCGAGTTGCTGCTGACCCCAAGCAGTGCCTGAGTGCCGTTACGGTTATCTTCGGTGGAGTTCAGGCTGCTGGTGAACGCTTTGCGGCTGGCTTGGGCAACCAGGGTAGTCGCGCCGTCGGTGGTGCCGGGCGGCGGCACTTGCGCCTGGATGGTCACGCCGGGGATGCGGGTCATCAGGGTGGTGTAGCGTTCGAACGTCTTGCGGGTCAGCGGCCGTTCGGCCTGGATTTTTGCCGCCAGTTCGTCGAGCAGGCCCTTGACCCGGCCGACATCGCCCTGCACCTGGACATCGCGAACATAACCTTCGACCAGCACCACCCGGGCCACGCCACCGTCGAAACGCTGTTGCGGCAGGAAGGCATAGGACAGCAGGTAGCCGTCTTTCTGATAGCGACGGGTGATGTTGCGCGTGGCTTCAATCAGATCGGCCAGGCTGGTCTGGTGGCCGATCAGGGGTTTATAGACTTCGGCCAGTTCGTTGAGCGGGTAGATCGTTCCGCCTTCGATCTGCACGGTCTTCAGATTGATCTTGGTCTCCATCAGCAGCGGTTGTGTCGCGGCCGCGCCAGGTTCGGGGACTTGCAGGGGCGTGGTGGCCGGGCGATAGGCATCCGCCGGCAGGTTCGGCACAGGCAGATTGCGGGTGGTTTCGTTACTGTTGAGAAAGCTGGGCAGGGTGTCGGCGAGGGCGGCGGAACTGAGACTGAGGAACAGCAGGGATGCCATTACGCGCATAGGACACTCCGTGGTCAGATCACAGCACTGGGCTGATTTTTTCCTAAGAAAAAAGCGGAAGACTCGTGGGAGTCTTCCGCCCTCAACCAAGCGTAGGCGCTGTAGGTGAGGCCGTCGAATCGGCCAGGTGCAATTTAGTGTGTGGTGCCTCCCAGAGTGCCGGTCAGGCCACCGAGTACGCCGCCCAGGCCACCGGTTGTGGTGCCGCCGGTGCTGGTGCCGCCGTTGAGCAGGCCTCCGACGGCGGCGACGGTACCGCCTACGTTGCTGACCACACCGCCGACCGCCGTGGTGACCGGGTTGTTGGTGGAAGCGATGGTCGCGCCGACTGTGCTGACCGCTCCGCCGACCTGACCGGTGAGACCGGCGACCGGTGCGCCCAGGCCCGTCGAGGCGCCGACTTGTTGAGTCACGCTGGTGACCGCAGTGGTCACCGGATTAAGCCCTGCGCCCACAGTGGCCCCTACTGTCGCCAGCGGCGAGGTGGTGCCAGTGATCGGTGTGCCCGAGCCGCCGAGTACGGTGTTGAGCGAGGCGATGGTGTTGCCCAGCGAAGCGGTGGTGACGCCACCGGCACTGACCGCACCGTTGGTGTTGCCTGCGTTCAGACCGCCGCCGACATTGACCACGGCGCCGCCAACAGTTTGCAGCAGGCCGGTACCGCCCAGACCGCCACCCAGACCGCCGCCCAAGCCACCACCGGACGTGCTGCCGTTGTCGACCAGCCCGCCGGCTTTGCCGACCGTGGTGCCGACGTTGGTCAGGGCGCCGCCGACGGTATTGGTCAGGGCATTGCCGCTGCCGGCGCCGGTAACCTGACCGCCCAAGCTTTTGACTGCGCCACCGACCTGGCCGATGACGCCATTGAGCGGAGCGCCGAGGCCAGTCGTATCGCCGACTTTGTCGGTGGTGCTTTCAACCATCGCAATCACGGGTACCAGGCCGTTGCCGACGCTCTTGGTCACTGAGCCGAGCGGACCGGTGGTGGTGGCCAGGCTCAGGGTGTCGCCGAGCATGGTGACTTTTTCGCCGACGCCGTCGAGCACCGGTGCGACTTTGGTGACCACACCGCCGACGACCGGAACGCTGCCGGTGGCGGTCGCCAGTTTGCCGCTCAGGTCAGAGACGCCGGTGCCGACATCTGCCACTACGCCGCCCACCGAGGAGGCAGTGACGCCCAGGCCATTGTCGACTGTGCCCAGCTTGCCGATGCCGTTGGCCACGCCATTACCCAAGGTGCTGACCACATTGCCGGCGGTGTTGGCCGCGCTTTGCACGACGCCACCGACGACCGGAACGGTGCTCAGCGAATCGCCGACCTGGCCGACGCCATCACCGACGCCGGAGACGGTTTTGCCGACATCCTGCACCAGGGTCGTGGTTACCAGCGGCGTCGTGGTCGGGTTGGTTGGATTCGTGGGGTCAGTAGGATTCGTTGGATTGGTCGGTTTGGTTGGATCAGTACCGCCAGTTGTACCCGTTCCGCCCGTTCCACCGGTACCGCCTGTGCCAGCGGTATCACCGGTGCCACCAGTACCTCCAGTACCGCTCGTGCCGCTGGTTCCGCCAGTGCCTGAGGTTGCACTGTCTGGCGAAGAGCTGCCGGAGCTGCTGTGATGGCCGCCACCGCCGCTGCTGCAGCCCGCGAGACCAAGGGAGAGGATCAATGCCAGCGCTGTTGCCGATTTGCACCACACTTGAGTTTTCATGATTGAGATTCCTTGCACCTGTCACAACGTTCGTTGCATTCGATGGCTCACCGATCTGTTGCCGGTGATGCCTCGTCCGTGGTGCCAATCTCAATCGCGCCGCAGGTTCCGACCATTCTCAAGTTGGTATTAACGCCTTTATATATAAGGCGCGGTGCAGCGCCTAAGGACTAATACCCAGGTTATAAACGCGCAAAAAAAAGCCTTGAGAATCAAGGCTGGGTGTTTTTCAGCGCGCGATGCGCGGCGCGGAAAAACTTAAGTGATATACACACAATTTACAGGCTTGGCGAACCCTCAGCGGATAGAAAACCTCTGGCGAAGGATCAGGCAATCGGCTGCCACTGCCCGACCATGTGCTCCAGGTCCCCGGCGCCGATCAGACGCAATTCTCCACTCGACCCCGGCGCAGTCGCCAGCAGCGAAACCTCACTGGGCAGGCGCACCGGTTTGCGAAAGTGCACGGCCACTTCAAGGTTGGCCTTGGGCAAGTGATCGGAAAGGGCCGCAAGCGTTCGCGCCTTGTTCCACAACCCGTGGGCAATCGCGGTGGGAAAACCGAACAGCTTGGCGCTGACGGCGCTCAGGTGAATCAGGTTGTAGTCGCCCGAGACTTTGGCGTATTGCCGACCGATGTCGGCCGGCGCTTTCCATTGCGCCACCTGCGTCAACACCTGCGTGGGCTCCCAGCTTTGCTCGACGGGTTCACCATCAAGTTTCACCCCGCGACAGAGCATCTGGCTTTCGGCTTCCCACAGCGGCCCGAGTTGATCATCCAGCGTGGTCAGCAAGTCGAAGGTCGCGCCTTTGGGATGCGGTTGCAGGTTGTGCACCCGGACACTGACTTGCGCGCGGCTGATCCCGCCCATCGGCCGCAATACACGGATGCGGTTGCTCAGGTGAATCAGCCCCAGCAACGGGAACGGAAAATCCTTTGCCGTGAGCAATTGCATCTGCAGCGCGAACGCAAGGATATGTGGATAAGTCGGCGGTAACAGTCCGTCATCGGCAAAGCTGCAGACTTGGCGATAGGCCGCCAGTTTCTGCGCGTCGACATCGACCCAGCAGCGCAAACCGCTGTCGGGCAGTTGGGTGCCGGTGATCTTGCGGCGCGTCGCGGCCCGCGCATACAGCCCGGGCAGGCTCGGTTCGCGGTCGAGGGTGTGCCATTCAATGCTCATGTCTACGCCCCCAGAACACTTTGTCCACAGACCCGCAGCGCCTGGCCGGTGAACGCGCCGGTGCCCGGTTGTGCCAGCCACGCGACGGCTTCGGCGACGTCCTGCGGCAAGCCGCCCTGGCCCAGCGAACTCATGCGCCGCCCGGCCTCACGCAGGCCGAACGGGATGTGTGCGGTCATTTGGGTTTCGATGAAGCCCGGCGCCACGGCGTTGATGCTGATGCCGCGCTCGAGCAGTGTCGGCGCCCAGGCTTGGGCGAGGCCAATCAAACCGGCCTTGCTCGCGGCGTAGTTGGTCTGTCCGCGATTGCCGGCGATACCGCTGATCGACGCCAGCAGAATCACCCGCGCATGGTCGTGCAGAGTGCCGCTGTCGAGCAGGGCCTTGGTCAGCACTTGCGGGGCATTGAGGTTGACCGCCAGCACCGCGTCCCAGAATTCCGGGGTCATGTTGGTCAGGGTCTTGTCACGGGTGATGCCGGCGTTGTGCACCAGTATGTCGAGGCCGTCCGGCAACTGTTCGATCAGCTGCGCAGCGGCGTCTTCGGCACAGATGTCGAGGGTGATCGCCCGGCCGCCGAGCCGCGCGGCGAGGGCGTCCAGATCAGTCTTGGCCGGTGGTACGTCGAGCAGAATCACCTCGGCGCCATCGCGGGCCAGGGTCTCGGCAATCGACGCGCCGATCCCGCGGGCCGCGCCGGTAACCAGCGCCTTGCGTCCGGCCAGTGGTCGCGTCCAGTCGGTAACTTGTGTGGCGCACGCGGTCAGGCGAATCACCTGCCCGGAGACAAAGGCACTCTTGGGCGAGAGGAAAAACCGCAGCGGGCCTTCCAGTTGTTCCTCAGCGCCGTCACCGACATAAATCAGTTGCAGCGTGCCGCCGCTGCGCAGCTCCTTGGCCAGTGAGCGCGAGAAACCTTCGAGCGCCCGTTGCGCGCTGGACGCGAAGGGATCGCGCAGGTTTTCCGGGGCGCGGCCGAGAATCACCAGATGCGCGCTGTTCTCGAGATTTTTCATTAGCGGCTGGAAGAATTCGCGCAGCTGTTTGAGCTGGTCGGTGTGCTGCAGGTCGCTGGCGTCGAACACCACGGCCTTGAGTTTCGGCCCATGCCCGGGAATCCACGCAGTGGCCAGCGAAGGTTCGGTGCCGTAGCTGTAGATCGCATCGGTCAGGCGGTTGGCGAACGCATTGACGCGTTCAGCCAGCGGCCCGCCGCCAATCAGCAGCGCGCCGTCCACCGGGCGCAGGCGTCCGGCCTGCCAGCGTTCCAGCCGCACCGGCGACGGCAGGCCCAAAGCCCCGACCAAACGGTGGCCGATGGACGAGTTGGCGAAGTCGATATAGCGGTCAGACATGGAACGCTCTCCAAAAGTTGGGGTTCAAAGTGTGGACTACCCACGGCAATCAATCGTTCGATCCACGCAATAAGGCCTACGCTAGAACAGCAGAGTAGTTGGCCGCCGATGGTTTTGTGGCCGAACACAAATTCAGTAACAACGCTGAACCCTGCAGGGTGACCTGTGGTGGGGGGATTTATCCCTGATCGGCTGCGAAGCAGTCGCATAAGTGCGCGCGATGTCCCTGATGTATCGCGAGTGCAATGAGGGGGGCCGCTGCGCGACCCATCGGGGATGAATCCCCTCACTACAGGTCACTCCTACAAGGGTTTCAGGTGAATTCGACCATTTGGAAAAGGAGCTTTTCATGAGTCAGCTGCGCCGCGTCGCCATCATCGGTGGTAACCGTATCCCTTTCGCCCGTTCCAACGGGCCGTACGCCACTGCCAGCAATCAGGTGATGCTTACCGCTGCCCTTGAAGGCCTGATCGAACGCTACAACCTGCACGGCCTGCGCATCGGCGAAGTGGTGGCGGGTGCGGTGCTTAAATTGTCACGGGATATGAATCTGACCCGCGAATGCGTGCTCGGCTCACGACTGTCACCCACCACCCCGGCCTATGACATCCAGCAAGCCTGCGGCACCGGGCTGGAAGCCGCCTTGCTGGTGGCGAACAAGATCGCCCTCGGCCAGATCGATTGCGGCATTGCTGGCGGCGTCGATACCACGTCGGACGCGCCGATCGGCGTCAGTGAAGGCCTGCGCAAGATTCTTTTGCAGGCCAACCGCGCCAAGACCACCGGCGACAAGCTGAAAACCTTCCTGCAGCTGCGGCCCAAAGACCTGATCCCGGAGCTCCCGCGCAATGGTGAGCCGCGCACCGGTCTGTCGATGGGGCAGCACTGCGAGTTGATGGCGCAGACCTGGAACATCCCCCGTGAAGAGCAGGATCAACTCGCTCTGGAAAGCCATCAAAAACTCGCTGCGTCTTACGGCGAAGGCTGGCACAACGACCTGATGACGCCGTTCCTCGGTCTGACCCGCGACAACAACCTGCGCCCCGACCTGACCCTGGAAAAACTCGCCGCGCTCAAACCGGCCTTCGAAAAAAGCGCCAAGGGCACGCTGACGGCGGGCAACTCCACGCCGCTCACCGATGGTGCTTCGGTGGTGCTGCTGGCGAGTGAGGAATGGGCGAAGGAGCGTGGCTTGCCAATCCTCGCCTATCTGCGCGACGGCGAAGCGGCGGCGGTGGATTTCGTCAACGGCGCCGAAGGCCTGTTAATGGCGCCGGTGTATGCGGTGCCGCGTCTGCTGGCCCGCAACGGGCTGACCTTGCAGGACTTCGACTACTACGAAATTCACGAAGCGTTCGCCGCGCAGGTGCTGTGTACGCTCAAGGCCTGGGAAGACTCTGAATACTGCAAGACCCGCCTCGGGCTGGACGCGCCGCTGGGCTCGATCGACCGCAGCCGGCTGAATGTCAAAGGCAGTTCGCTGGCGGCGGGGCATCCGTTTGCCGCGACCGGCGGGCGGATCGTCGCCAACCTGGCGAAACTGCTGGATGCGGCGGGCAAGGGACGCGGGCTGATCTCGATCTGCGCGGCTGGCGGCCAGGGCGTCACCGCGATCATCGAACGCTGAGCATCGTTTACTGTGGGAGCGAGCTTGCTCGCGAAGGGGCTGTGGCAGTCGCCGTCATTGTGTCTGACACACTGCCTTCGCGAGCAATCCCGCTGCCACGGGGATTGGTGTCGTGTCAGATTCTGTCGCAAATGCCCTCGACGGCCGATAACTACAAACAAGGTGTGCTCAGCTATGATCCACAATGGCCGATTATTTCGGCACAGTGTGTGCATCCACAGGGTTCACAGGTCGGCAACCCCTCCCCGTGGCGCGAGGATTGCCGTATAACGAGTGACATTCGCGTGTTTGGTAATAAAGGACCCACAATAAAAGCTGATGAAGACTCCAAAACGCATTGAACCCCTGATCGAAGACGGTCTGGTCGACGAAGTGCTGCGCCCACTCATGAGTGGTAAAGAAGCAGCTGTTTATGTGGTGCGCTGCGGTAACCAGTTACGTTGCGCGAAGGTCTACAAGGAGGCGAACAAACGCAGTTTTCGCCAGGCGGCCGAGTATCAGGAAGGCCGCAAGGTGCGTAACAGCCGGCAGGCCCGGGCGATGGCCAAGGGCTCGAAATTCGGTCGCAAAGAGACCGAAGATGCCTGGCAGAACGCCGAAGTCGCGGCGCTGTTCCGTCTGGCCGGTGCCGGCGTGCGAGTGCCCAAGCCGTACGATTTTCTCGATGGCGTGCTGCTGATGGAACTGGTGGCCGACGAATACGGCGACGCCGCGCCGCGTCTGAACGACGTGGTGCTGGAGCCGGATCAGGCCCGCGAATATCACGCGTTCCTGATCTCGCAGATCGTACTGATGTTGTGTACCGGTCTGGTGCACGGTGACCTCTCGGAGTTCAACGTACTGCTGACCCCGACAGGTCCTGTGATCATCGACCTGCCGCAGGCGGTGGATGCGGCGGGCAACAACCATGCATTCAGCATGCTGGAGCGGGATGTCGGCAACATGGCTTCGTACTTCGGGCGCTTTGCCCCGGAGTTGAAGCAGACCAAGTACGCCAAGGAAATGTGGGCGTTGTACGAAGCTGGCATCTTGCACCCGAACAGTGTGCTGACCGGCGAGTTCGACGATCCGGAAGACCTGGCCGACGTCGGCGGCGTGTTGCGCGAGATCGAAGCGGCGCGTCTGGATGAAGAGCGCAAGCAGGCGATCCGTGCGGCGGATGACGAGCCGAAGGGCAAGTCCGACGAACCACCGCCGCCACCGTGGATGCAGTAAGCGTTTAAAAAAAACCGGCTTCGGCCGGTTTTTTTGTGCCTGCCCCATTGCCAGAACCACCGCAGATCCCCTGCAGGAATGAGCCTGCTCGAAAACGCCGCAGGTCCCTTGTCGGAGTGAGCCTGCTCGCGATGGCGGCGTGTCATTTAGCAAGAGTGTTGTCTGACCCACCGCCATCGCGAGCAGGCTCACTCCTACAAGGGATTTATGGTGTTCTTGAAATGCGTATGGGACTCTTGTCAGCCCTCGCACACTCAAGGATTGAATGTGAACGCCCGCCTGATCATCACCGCCCGGCTGATCTCCGACTTCGGCGCCTTTCTCAACATGGTCGCGCTGGCGACTTACGTCTACCTGCTGAGCAACAGCGCCATGAGCGTCGGGATATTCCTGGCCAGCCGTGTCGGCGGGGGGATTTTCGCCAGTCTGATCGGCACACGGTTCTATCGACGCTGGAATGGCCGGGTGCCGTTGATCGCCTTCGATCTGCTGCGTGCGGCGCTGCTCGGCGGGCTGTTGATCTTGCCGGTCAGCCAGCAGGCTTTGCTGTTGCCGGTGATCGCCTTTGGTCTGGGCTTTGGCAACTCGATGTTCGCCATCGGCCTCAACAGCCAGTTGCCGCGGCTGATCGAACCGGCGCAGCTCCTGAAAACCAATGCCTGGATCACCTCGGCGTCATCGGCGGCGATGGTCGGCGGCAGCCTGGTCTCCGGTTTGCTGGTGGCGGCATTCGGTTTCGAAACGGTGTTCGCGCTCAACGCACTGACCTATTTGCTGGCGGCGCTGTTGATCGCACCGTTGCGCTTCGCCGCCTCAGTGATCGACGAACAATCGGCCAGCGAACACGGTGAATGGCCAGCCCTCAGGCAAGGTCTGCGCAGTGCCCCGGTGATCGCGGCGATGCTTGCTGTGACCATGGCCGATACCTTGGGCAGCGCTGCACACAACGTCGGCTTCCCGATCATTTCCAAATTACTGACACCGGACTCGGCCAGCACCACGCTGGGCCTGATGCTGGCGGTGTGGGCCAGCGGCAAACTGCTTGGTGCGCGGATTGCCAGTCGCCTGGAAGGCTCGGACAACTGCCATCTGGAGCGGCGGTTTTTCTTCGGCGTGGCGTTGATGTCCTGCGGTTTCATCCTGATGTTCCAGCAGCACAGCCTCTATGGTCTGTTGCTGTTTTCGTTGCCTGCGGGGTTGGGCGACGGCTTTTCCGAAGTCGGCCTGATGTCGCGCCTGCAACGTGAACCGGAGCATTTGCGCCTGCCGATCTTCAGCTTCCTGACCTTGCTGCAAATGACCGGGTTCGGCGTCGGCATGCTGATTGCCGCGCCGTTCTATGGCTGGTGGACACCGGGTGCCGTGGTGCTGCTGTTCCACGGCATCCCGCTTGGTACGTTGTTGACGGTCAAAGGGTTGGCGCTCAGGCGCGCGCGGGTTGCGCGCAGCAGCCCGACGCCAGTTCCTTGAGGATCGGGCAATCGGGGCGATGGTCGCCATTACAGTGTTCGACCAAATCCTGCAGGGTGTCGCGCAACTCGCCGAGTTCGCGGATCTTCTGGTTCAACTCGTCGATGTGCTGACGTGCCAGGGCTTTCACATCAGCGCTGGCGCGTTGGCGATCCTGCCAGAGGGTCAGCAGCTTGCCGACTTCTTCCAGGGAAAACCCCAGATCCCGCGAACGCTTGATGAACGCCAGCGTGTGCAAGTCATCCTCGCCGTAGACCCGGTAGCCGCTGTCGGTGCGATGGGCGGCCTTGAGCAGGCCGATCGACTCGTAATAGCGGATCATCTTTGCGCTCAGGCCACTGTGCCGGGCCGCTTGGCCGATGTTCATCGGTGCTCCTCCAGGTCCTTCGGTTTCCAGGTTTTCAACAGTAGCGCATTGCTCACCACGCTGACGCTCGACAGTGCCATCGCTGCACCGGCCAGCACCGGGTTGAGGAAGCCGAACGCCGCCAACGGAATGCCGATCAGGTTGTAGACGAACGCCCAGAACAGATTCTGGCGGATCTTCGCGTAGGTCTTGCGGCTGATCTCCAGCGCTGCTGGCACCAGACGTGGGTCGCCGCGCATCAAGGTGATGCCGGCCGCGTGCATCGCCACGTCGGTGCCGCCGCCCATGGCAATGCCGATGTCGGCCGCCGCCAGTGCCGGGGCGTCGTTGATGCCATCGCCGACCATCGCCACCACTCCGGTTTTCTTCAGTTCGGTGACGGTGGCGGCTTTGTCGGCGGGCAGCACTTCGGCGTGGACATTCTTGATGCCCAAAGCCTCGGCGACGACTTTCGCGCTACCACGGTTGTCGCCCGTCAGCAGATGGCTGTGGATATCTCGGGCTGCGAGTTGTTGCACCGCTTGCAGTGCGCCGGGCTTGAGTGTGTCACCGAAGGCGAACAACCCGAGCACACGCGGTTCAGGGCTTTGCTCGATCAGCCACGACAAGGTCCGGCCTTCGGTTTCCCACGCCTTGGCAGATTCGGCGAGATTGCCGGCGCTCAAACCGCTTTCTTCCAGCAAAAGCCGGTTGCCCAGTGCGAGGCGCCGCCCCTCAAGATTGCCGGCGATACCACGCCCGGTCAGGGATTGGCTGTCGCTGACATCGGGCACGCTCAGGTCGCGCTCGGCCGCCGCGTCCAGTACCGCTTTGGCCAGTGGATGCTCACTGCCGCGCTGCAGGGCGCCGGCCAGTTGCAACGCTGAGTTTTCATCGCCGTCCAGTGCACTGAAATGCGCGATTCGCGGGGTGCCGGAGGTCAGGGTGCCGGTTTTGTCGAACACCACCGTGCTGACTTCATGGGCACGCTCCAGTGCTTCGGCGTCCTTGATCAGAATGCCGTGACGCGCAGCCACGCCGGTGCCGGCCATGATCGCCGTCGGGGTAGCGAGGCCGAGCGCACAGGGGCACGCGATCACCAGCACGGCGACGGCATTGATCAACGCGGTTTCCATGGGCGCGCCGTACAGCCACCAACTGATCAGTGTCGCCAAAGCGATCAGCAACACGGTGGGCACGAACACCTGACTGACTTTATCCACCAGTTTCTGGATCGGCGCTTTCGCCGCCTGAGCGTCCTCCACCAGCCGGATTATCCGCGCCAGCACGCTTTCTGCGCCAAGGGCGGTGGTGCGCACCAGAAGGCGACCTTCGCCGTTGATCGCACCGCCAGTGACCTTGTCGCCGGGTTGTTTCGGCACCGGCAGGCTTTCGCCGCTGATCAGCGCTTCGTCAGCGTGGCTCTGGCCTTCCAGCACTTCGCCGTCAACGGGGAAGCGTTCGCCGGGTTTGACCAAGACCTGATCGTTCAGGCGCAGGGCGCTGATCGCAACGTCCTGCTCGTGGCCGTCGATCACTTGAATCGCCCGTTCCGGGCGCAAGGCTTCCAGCGCGCGGATGGCGCTGGCGGTCTGGCGCTTGGCGCGGCTTTCCAGGTATTTGCCGAGCAGCACCAAGGCGATGACCACCGCCGACGCTTCGAAATACAGATGCGGCATGCGCCCGGCGGCGGTGGCCCATTCGTACAGGCTCAAGCCATAACCGGCGCTGGTGCCGAGGGCTACCAGCAAGTCCATGTTGCCTGCCCCGGCGCGCACGGCTTTCCACGCGGCGACATAGAAACGTGCACCGAAAATGAATTGCACCGGCGTGGCGAGGGCAAATTGCGCCCAGGCCGGGAGCATCCAGTGAATGCCGAACGGTTGCAGCAGCATCGGCAACACCAGCGGCAACGCCAGGGCGATCGCGCAGATCAATGCCCAACGCTCATGTTGCAGGCGCTGTTGCTGATTATCGGTGGCAGGGTGTTCAGCCTGCCAGACGCTGGCCGAGTAACCCGCCTTGCTCACAGTGTCGAGCAGCGACTGCAGATCGATCTGACCGAGCAACTCGAGGTGAGCGCGTTCGTTGGCAAGGTTGACGCTGACGCTCTTCACTCCCGGCACTTTGTTCAGGGCACGTTCGACA
Source organism: Pseudomonas sp. P8_229 (assembly GCF_034008635.1). Classification (NCBI taxonomy): domain Bacteria; kingdom Pseudomonadati; phylum Pseudomonadota; class Gammaproteobacteria; order Pseudomonadales; family Pseudomonadaceae; genus Pseudomonas; species Pseudomonas sp. P8_229. Next base: position 3,752,061 of record NZ_CP125378.1, read on the forward strand.
CGGCCGACACACGACGCGCAGGTCATGCCTTCGATGCTCAGTTCGATAGTTTGCTGCGGGACGCTGTAACCAGCACGCTCCACCGCCTCCATCAACGCCGGCAAGCTGTCGCCCGGCGCCTGGACGCGAGCCTGTTCGGTGGCGAGATTGACGCTGACGGCACTGGCGCCGCTGACTTTGCTCAACGCCCGCTCGACACGCCCGGCGCAACTGGCGCAGGTCATGCCGGCTATCGGCAGATCGAAAGTGGTGGAATCGGACATCGGTCGTACTCCCTGTAGTAGATGCCTACAAGGATCAACCTTGCCATTCGGGCAAGGTCAAGCGCCAATCTTTGGCTCACCACAAAACAACTGTGGGAGCGAGCTTGCTCGCGAAAGCGGTGTGTCAGTCAATATCATCACTGAATAACACACTGCTTTCGCGAGCAGGCTCGCTCCCACATTTTGTGGTTTTGCTCAGTATTCGAGGGCGGCAGGTCGCAGGTACAAACCTTTGGCAGACGTCGCGATCCGGTACTTCACCACGTCCCCGGCCTTGAGCGTGATCTCCTGAGCCGGCGGTGCCAGCATGCCTGGCTTGCAACCCGGCACCTGGCTCGGCTCAAGTTTCAGGCGAATGGAAAACGTGCCGTGTTGCAGGTTGAACGAGGTGGACTGCTCCTGCAGCAGGCGTCCGGCAAACTGGTCCTGAATGTACACGCCGATCTCGCAGGAGGTCGGTACTTCGAGGCGCTCGCGCGAGATGATCAGAACCGCGTAGTCCTCGCCGGTCGCGTTGGCCTGGGGCAGGGCGGCAAAGAGGCTGAGCAAGCCAAACAGGCTGAAAGCTGACCAGCGCATGGCTGAATCTCCTGAGTTTGAGTCATTGATGCACGCAGCTTGGCTGAGCGCGACGCCGATTGCCAGCCCGGCCGTTTCTTGCAGAACTTGACCTTGCCATGGTGGCAAGCTCGACACTGCCGGCAATCTCACTCAAAGGAGTCAATCCATGCAAGTGTTCAACGTTCAAGGCATGTCCTGCGGCCACTGCGTCAAAGCCATCACCAACGCGGTGCAGGCAAAGGATCCGGCGGCCAGCGTGCGGGTCGATCTGGCGGCCAAAGAGGTTGGTGTTGAAAGTGCGCTGAGTGCTGAGCAGGTCATGGAGGTCATCAGCGAAGAAGGCTACGCCGTCAAACTCGCCTGACGTTTTTATAGTTAGCGAGCTATCGGAATGTTCAAGGCGTCCGGGCGCGGCTAGACTGTCGGGCTGCCGACTTGCCAACCTGGATGCCTGATGAACTTCCGTACCATTCTGATTCTCGGTGCCTTGACCGCCTTCGGGCCCTTGGCGATCGACTTCTATCTACCTGCATTTCCTTCCATGGCGCTGGCGTTCGGCACCGATGAGAAGCACGTGCAGATGACGCTGGCAGCCTATTTCGCCGGATTGTCGATTGGCCAACTGGCTTATGGTCCGGTGGCGGATCGCTTTGGCCGGCGGATCCCGTTGCTCACCGGTCTGGCGTTGTTCACGCTGGCGTCACTGGCCTGCGCGTATGCGCCGAATCTGGAATGGCTGATCGGTGCTCGCTTTGTCCAGGCGTTGGGCGGCTGTGCGGGGATGGTGATTTCCCGGGCGGTAGTCAGCGACAAGTGCGACGCGGTGGGGTCGGCGAAAGTCTTTTCGCAGTTGATGCTGGTGATGGGCTTGGCACCGATTCTGGCACCGATGCTCGGTGGCTTGCTGGTCAATACCACGGGCTGGCAGTCGATTTTCCTCGTGCTGACCGGGTTCAGCGCCCTGGCCGGACTGGCGGTGGCGCTCGGCCTGCCGGAAAGCATGCCGGCTCATATGCCGCGTCAGCCGTTATCCGGTGCACTGCGCCAGTACGGCCGCCTGCTGAAGGATCGGGTCTATCTCGGTCACGCCCTGACCGGTGGTATCGCCATTGCCGGGATGTTCGCTTACATCGCCGGTTCACCGTTCATCTTCATCAAACTGTACGGCGTGCCGGCCGAGCATTTCGGCTGGCTGTTCGGCACCAACGCGGCGGGGTTCATTCTGGTGGCGCAGGTCAATGCGCGGCTGCTGGCCAAGCGTGGCCCGGCATTTCTGCTGTCGCGGGCGGTCTGGGTTTACCTGTGTGCCGGGCTGGCGCTGCTCGCGGTGAGTGTCTTGCACACCGAAGCCTTGTGGCCGCTGCTGATTCCATTGTTTATCTGTGTCTCCAGCCTTGGCTGCATCAGCCCCAACGCGGCGGCTTGTGCAATGAATGGACAGGGCGCTCGCGCCGGCAGTGCATCGGCGTTGCTCGGCTGCATGCAGTTCAGCGTCGCCGCTGGTGCTTCGGCACTGGTGGGGGTATTGCACGACGGCACCGCCGTGCCGATGGCGATGGTCATCAGCCTGTGCGGTTTACTGGTCGTGAGCGTCGCGATGCTCACCCGCCGCCTGCAGAATGCCCGCGCATTGGCGCAAGCCCAGGCCGAGGCGTAAAAGGCTCAGCCAGCCGCGCGTTGCTGGCTGCGGTCGGGAATCTGATGGGGCGCGCAGAGTCGCGCTTCGAGGGTGCGGGTGAAGGCGAGAGCCTCGGCTTCACTGCGAAATGTCACGGCATGCTGGTCGAGACGAACCTGCCATTGGGACTTTGCCACTTCTTTTATCAGGATCTTCATTGCTGACCTCCCTTGTGTAAAAGATGCATCGCAGAGATTTCGATTGTAGACCTGAATACGATCGCATTTGTGACAACGGTCAAGCATCTGACTGACGGCAAAAACCAGCGCCAGCCCTGACGGGAGCTGGCGCTCGTTATGACCTTCAAATTCTCAGAAACTTTCTAAAACAATTTTGCCCTTGGCTTTGCCACTTTCCAGCAGTTCATGCGCGCGACGCAGATTTGCCGCATTGATCTTGCCGAAATGCTCGCCCACCGTGGTCTTCAACGTCCCCGCATCAATCAGCTCGGCCACGCGGTTGAGCAGTGAGTGCTGCTCGATCATGTCCGGGGTTTCGAACAGCGAGCGGGTGTACATGAATTCCCAGTGCAGCGACAGGCTCTTGCGCTTGAGCTTGGTCACGTCGAGCGACTTCGGATCGTCGATCAGCGCCAGTTTGCCTTGCGGCGCCAACGCCTCGACCAGTTGATCGAGGTGATGATCGGTCTGGGTCAGGCTGGCGACGTGGGTTACGTGGTCGATCCCGGTGCGCTTGAGCTCTTCGCTCAGCGGCTGGCTGTGGTCGATCACCAGATCGGCGCCCAGCTCAGTCACCCAGTCGCGGGTCTGCGCGCGGGAGGCCGTGCCAATCACTTTCAGGCCGGTCAATTGTTTGGCCAGTTGGGTGAGGATCGAGCCGACCCCACCGGCAGCGCCGACGATCAGCAGGCTCTGGCCTTCAGCGGCTTTGCCCTCGCGAACCTGCAGGCGTTCGAACAACAGTTCCCAGGCAGTGATGGCGGTCAACGGCAGGGCGGCGGCTTCGGCGAAACCGAGGGACTTGGGCATGTGGCCGACAATCCGCTCATCGACCACGTGCAGTTCGCTGTTGCCCCCGGCGCGGGCGATGGAGCCGGCGTAGAAGACTTTGTCGCCGGCCTTGAACAGACTCACTTCGTTGCCGACAGCCTTGACCACACCGGCGACGTCCCAGCCCAGCACTTTCGCCGCGCCGTTTTCCGGGGCCACGTTCTGCCGCACCTTGGTGTCGACCGGGTTGACCGAGATAGCTTTGACTTCTACCAGCAGGTCGCGCGGGCCGGCGACCGGTTCTGGCAGTTCGATGTCCTGCAGGGATTTTTCGTCGCTGATCGGCAGGGAGGCGTAATAGGCGATGGCTTTCATGACTTGCTCCGTAACGGTAATAGAAGAAGGGCTCAGGCGATGGCGCCCAGGCGTTTCAATTGGAAGTGTTCGATGCAATGGGCCGCAGTCGCCTGGAAGTTCAGGAAATGCGCACTGGCGTTGTGCGCCGAGAGGATCTCCTCGCTGGCCCAGTGCTCGATCACATAAAAGGTCAGCGGATCGGCCAGGTCGCGATGCAGGTCGTACTGGCTGCAGCCTGCTTCGGCGCGGCTGGGCTCAACCAGTTCACGCAGGGCGTTTTCGAGGGTGTCCTGCTGGCCTGGCTTGGCGATCAGGGTGGCGATGGCGGTGAATGGCTGGGACATGCTCGGCTCCAGAGAAGCGGGATGAATTCGATGGAGCAGATGATTGGCTATTTCTCGGCGCGATAAAACCGGCTAAAAGAGCAGTCTCTTTCAATATTTTTTTGATAATCGAGGCTGAGAATGCTGCGTTTCGATGATTTGCAGTTGTTCGTTCGCGCGGCGGACCTGGGCAGTCTGTCGGCGGCGGCGCGGGTCATGGACATGTCCGCTGCTGTCGCCAGTGCTGCGCTCAAGCGCATCGAACAGCAACTGGGCGCACGTCTGCTGGCCCGTTCGACCCGCAGCCTGCGCCTGACCGCCGAGGGCGAAGGCTTTCTCGAATATGCCCGCGCCGCGTTGAGCCAACTGGATGAGGGGCGACGCTACCTGTCCAGCGCGCAGGATCAGGTCAGCGGGATCCTGCAACTGTCGGCGCCTTCGGACTTCGGCCGCAACCTGTTGCTGCCGTGGCTCGACGAGTTTCAGCGCGAGCACCCGAAGCTGACCGTGCGCCTGCTGCTCGGTGACCGCATCGCCGATCTGTTCCGCCAGCCCGTGGACATCGCGCTGCGCTACGGCGAACCGGAAGACTCCAGCCTGGTCGCCTTGCCGATCGCCCCGCACAACCGCCGCGTGCTCTGTGCATCGCCGGCGTACCTGGCGCGCCACGGCGAACCGCGTCAGCTCGAACAACTGGCTCAGCACAATTGCCTGCTGTACATGCTCGGCAGCCGGGTGCACGACCATTGGAGCTTTCATGACGGCAAACGTGAAGTCGGCCTGACGGTCAGCGGTGACCGCTTCAGTGATGACGCCGACGTGGTGCGCTTGTGGGCAGTGGCAGGGGCGGGGATCGCCTACAAGTCGTGGCTCGATGTCGGCGCGGATGTCCTCGCCGGGCGACTCAAAGTGCTGCTGCCGGAACTGCAGTGCGAGCGCGCTCCGCTGAATCTGTTGTGCGCCCATCGCGCGCAATTGAGTAAGCCGGTGAACCTTTTAAGGGAAATGCTCGCCAGCCGATGCGCCGAATTGAGTAGTCAATTTCCGCATTTCCCGAAAGTTGATCATTAGTCGCAGGCAATTAGCGAAATTTCTCTCAGCAACTATCACCATTCGTGCCAGCCACGGCGCAGGAAGCGGCGTGTATCCCGCTTATACTAGCGCCGCCTCAAACCTGCACCGATAACCGGCCAGGGCAGAGTCCGGCCGGTTTTTCCGGGGCTGGACCAGAAGTGCACAAACGCCGCGGACACTCCATTGACGGGTGCTGCATCACTGGCCTGCGTTGCTCCGGTTCATGGCGTTTTACGCGTCTTGGCCGACGACGCATTACTGGTCAAGATGTCTTCGAGCAGTAGACGATACGATTCAACAGGGAGTGAATACATGGAACATGCACCTTGCATCAGCCAGATCGCCACGCTGCTGGCCGACCCCAAGCGCAGTGCGATGATGTGGGCGTTGATGGATGGCTCGGCCCGCCAGGCCGAGGAGCTGGCGCTGCTGGCAGGGCTGTCGCCATCGTCGGCCAGTGCGCATCTGGGGCGCTTGTCCGCTGGCGGTCTGTTGAAAGTCGAAGCTCGTGGGCGCAAGCGTTTTTTCCGCCTGGCAGCCCCGGAAATCGCCGCTGCCATCGAAGCCTTGGCCAGTGCCACGATCGCCAGTGCACCGCGTGACATTCCTCACGTATTCAAGCGCTCGACACCGATCGTCAATCCCCAGACCGCACCGTCTTCGCTGCTGCGCGCGCGCTTTTGCGATGACCATTTGGGTGGCACGCTGGCCGCCGATCTGTATCAACGCCTGCTCGATGAGGGCTGGATCGAACAGATCGAGCAGCGGGTCGTGGTGACTCTCAAGGGTTCGACCGAACTGGCCAACCGGGGCGTGTTCATCCAGGCCCTGGCTCATCGCAAGGCTCAGATCGCCTGCGCCTGTCCGGACTGGAGCGAACGGCGTCCGCACCTGGGTGGCTCTTTGGGCGCTGCGTTGTTGCAACTGTTCATGCAGTCCGGCTGGCTGACGCTGCCCAAGGACTCGCGAGCCTTGCAGGTGACCCCGGCCGGGCAGCGCGAAATCCACCGCTTCGCCAGGGAAACCGAGCTCGAATTGGCGTAATAGAGCATTCGCCGGCTGCCACTACGACGCGGGCGTCGCCAGTGACTGCGAACAGGTCGTATCCAGAAAAAGCGCTGAACCGTTATCGCGCACACTCGACCGGCAAACATTGCGGATGGGGAGACGGGCCATGGATACGCGAAGCTTCAGCGCAGCAGAACGACTGGAGCGCCTGCCGCTCAGCGGTTATCACCGCGTCATTTTCATCATCATTGCCTTGGCGTTCTTTTTCGACTCCATGGACCTGGCCATGATGACGTTCCTGCTCGGCTCGATCAAAAGCGAGTTTGGCCTGAGCAGTGCCCAAGCCGGGTTGCTCGCCAGTTCGAGTTTCTTCGGCATGGTGCTGGGAGCATCGCTGTCGGGCATGCTCGCCGATCGCTTTGGGCGCAAACCGGTGTTCCAGTGGAGCATCGTGCTGTGGGGCGTGGCCAGTTACCTGTGTTCGACCGCGCAAACGGTGGAGAGCCTGACACTGTTCCGCATTCTGCTGGGGATCGGCATGGGCATGGAATTTCCCATCGCGCAGTCGATGCTGTCCGAGCTGATTCCGGCGCAGCGTCGCGGGCGCTATATCGCGTTGATGGACGGTTTCTGGCCGCTGGGTTTTGTCGCGGCGGGGGTGTTGTCCTACTTCCTGTTGCCGCTGATTGGCTGGCGCGACATCTTCCTGGTGTTGGCGGTGCCGGCGGTGTTCGTGCTGGCGATCCGTTTCTTCATCCCCGAGTCTCCACGCTGGCTGGAGCAGGCAGGGCGGCATGAAACGGCGGACAAGGTCCTGGGCGCAATCGAACAGCGTGTACGTGTATCGCTCGGTGTCGCGACGTTGCCCGAGCCGGTACGCCTGCCGAGGACGGTGACGCCACCGGGCAACTTCTTTTCCGCCCTCAAGCAGATCTGGTCGCCGCAATACCGCCAGCGCACCACGATGATCTGGAGTCTGTGGTTTTTCGCCTTGCTCGGTTTCTACGGACTGACGTCATGGCTCAGCGCGTTGCTGCAACAGTCGGGTTTCGCTGTGACCCAGTCGGTGTATTACACCGTGCTGATCTCGCTGGGCGGGATTCCCGGTTTTCTGATGGCCGCGTGGCTGGTCGAGCGCTGGGGCCGCAAACCGGTGTGCATCGTCACCTTGCTTGGCGGCGGGGTGATGGCGTTTCTTTATGGCCAGAGCGCGGTGTTCGGCGGCAACGTCGCGTTGCTGATCGGCACCGGGCTGTTGATGCAGTTTTTCCTCTTCGGCATGTGGGCGGTGCTTTACACCTACACGCCGGAGTTGTACCCGACGTCGGCGCGGGCCACAGGCTCAGGCTTCGCTTCGGCGATTGGCCGTGTCGGTTCGTTGCTCGGACCGCTGGTGACCGGGTTGGTGTTCCCGATTACCGGGCAGGGCGGGGTGTTCGCCTTGGGAGCGTTGTGCTTTGCGATTGCGGCGGGGGTGGTGTGGCTGTTCGGGATGGAGACGCGGGGCAAAACCCTCGAAGAGCTGACTGAAACCCAATCCATCGGCTAACACCAATCCAATGTAGGAGTGAGCCTGCTCGCGATTGCGTTCTGTCAGCTAACACATCTGTGTCTGACACTCCGCCATCGCGAGCAGGCTCACTCCTACAAGGGTTTTGCGGTGTTGCTTATGGTTTTACCAGCCGTGCATCCAGGCTGTTCTGCGCCAGGCGCTTGGCCTGATCCTGGGTCATGCCCAAGTGCTCGTGCAGCGCGTGGAAGTTCTCGGTGACGTAACCACCGAAGTACGCCGGGTCATCGGAGTTCACCGTGACCTTCACTCCGCGTTCGAGCATGTCGAGGATGTTGTGCTGCGACATGTGATCGAACACGCAGAGCTTGGTGTTCGACAGCGGGCACACGGTCAGCGGGATCTGCTCGTCGATGATCCGCTGCATCAGGCGCTCGTCTTCGATGGCGCGTACGCCATGGTCGATACGCTGGATTTTCAGCAGGTCGATGGCTTCCCAGATGTATTCCGGCGGGCCTTCTTCACCGGCGTGGGCGACGGTCAGGAAGCCTTCGTGGCGGGCACGGTCGAACACGCGCTGGAACTTGCTCGGCGGATGACCCATCTCGGAGCTGTCGAGGCCGACGGCGACAAATGCGTCACGGAACGGCAGCGCCTGATCGAGGGTTTTCTGTGCTTCGTCTTCGCTCAGGTGGCGCAGGAAGCTCAGGATCAGACCGCTGGTGATGCCCAGTTGCTGTTCGCCATCCTTGAGTGCAGCGGCGATGCCGTTGAGCACCACTTCGAACGGGATGCCCCGGTCGGTGTGGGTCTGCGGGTCGAAGAACGGTTCGGTGTGAATCACGTTCTGCTCTTTGCAGCGCAGCAGGTAGGCCCAGGTCAGGTCGTAGAAATCCTGCGAGGTGCGCAGCACATCGGCACCCTGGTAATACAGGTCGAGGAATTCCTGCAGGTTGTTGAAGGCGTAAGCCTTGCGCAGGGTTTCGACGTCGTTCCACGGCAGGGCGATCTTGTTGCGCTCGGCCAGGGCGAACAGCAGCTCGGGCTCCAGCGAGCCTTCCAGATGCAGGTGCAGTTCAGCCTTGGGCAGGGCGTTGAGCCAGTCGTACATATTCTTTTCTCATCAGGTGCAATGACGGCATTCTACAGACGCTCGCCGAAACAATTGGCAAAACCTGACCAAGCGATCCATCAGACCGCTTCCTGCTCGCGACGATAGGCGTAGGTATCGGCGAAGCGCGACAACAGGAATTCGGCGCAGGTGGTGGTCGGATATTTCGCTGGACGCTGTGCGTCCAGGCAACCGGGCAGGCATTCGATGCGGGTGTCCGGGTGTGGCTCGGCGAAGAATGGCATTGAATAACGATCCACCCCCAGCGGGCTGATCACCCGATGCGGTGTCGAGCGATAACGGTCGTTGCTCCAGCGCGCCATCATGTCGCCGAGGTTGACCACGAACGTGCCCTCAATCGGCGGCGCGTCGATCCACTCACCGTTGACGTTCTTCACCTGCAGGCCGCCGGCGCTGTCCTGATAGAGCAGGGTGATGCAACCGTAATCAGTGTGCGCCCCGGCGCCTTGTTGTTCGGCGCTGCTGGCGGTGTGGCGAGGCGGGTAGTGGATCATGCGCAGCACGCTGACCGGCTCAACGAAGCGTGAGTCGAAGAAATCGCGCTCGATGCCCAAGGCAATTGTCATCGCCCGCAGCAGGGTTTGCGCCAGCGCCTGCATGTCGAGGTAATGCTGCTCCATCAACGCCTCCCAGCCTGCTTGCGCCGGATGGCGATTGGGTCCGCGCAGCGGTTTTTCCGCGAGCACGTCGGGATGATCCGCCGACAGGTGCAGGCCCATGTCGAAGGTCTCTTTCAGATCGCTGGGTTTGTCCGGGTCGAGTTGTTCGGTGGCGATGGCGCCGTAACCACGGTGATGGCGGGTCTGGGTGATGTCGATCTTGAGTTTTTCTGCTGCCGGTTGCGCAAAGAAGCGCTGGGTCTGATCAAGCACGGCGGCGATGCGCCGGGCTGAAATCGGATGACCGTTGATGTAGAAAAAGCCCCACTCGCGGCAAGCGAGATCGATCTGCTCGGCCACGGCGGGCCAGGCGTTTTCGTCGTCGCTGCAGAGCGGTGAGATGTCGATGATCGGAAGCTGATCCATACACAATCCTTGAGAGCGCTGAAGATCCAACTGTGGGAGTGAGCCTGCTCGCGATAGCGGTGTGTCAGTCGAAATATCTGCACCTGACACACCGCTATCGCGAGCAGGCTCACTCCTACAGGGGACTGCTGGTAGGCCGGGGATTACTTCGGCATCTCGGCCTTCATCCCTTCCACGTAATAGTTCATCGACGCCAGTTGCGCATTGGTCGCACTCACGCCCGCCGGGATTTTCTCGACCCCGGCCTGATCCTTGATCGGCCCGGTGAACGGTTGCAGCGTGCCGCTCTTGATGTCAGCGATGATCTGTTCGGCCTCGGCTTTCACCGGTGCCGGCACCAGGTCGCTGATCGGCAGCTCAACGGTGCCTTCCTTCAGCCCACCCCAGTAATCCTGCGACTTCCAGGTGTGGTCGATCACGCTCTGCGTGGCCTGAATGTAGTGCGGTGCCCAGTCGTTGACGATCGAGGTCAGCACCGCTTTCGGGCCGAAGTGTGCCATGTCCGAGGCGTAACCCACGGCGTACACACCGCGCCGCTCGGCAGCCTGGATCGGCGCCGGGCTGTCGGTGTGCTGGAACACCACGTCCACGCCCTGATCGATCAGCGCGTTGGCGGCATCGGCTTCCTTGCCCGGGTCGAACCACGAGTTGACCCATACCACCTTGATCTCGGTGCCGGGGTTGTACTTGTTCAGGGCCAACTGGATGGCGTTGATGTCGCGGATCACCTCCGGAATCGGGAACGAGGCGACGTAGCCGATCTTCTTGGTCCTGGTCATCTTCGCCGCGAGGAAGCCGCCGACATAACGGCCCTCATAGGTGCGGGCCAGGTAGGTGCCGAGGTTCTTGTCCTGCTTGTAGCCGGTGGCGTGTTCGAAGGTCACTTTGGGAAATTGCTTGGCGACTTTCAGGGTCGGGTTCATGTAGCCGAAGGAGGTGGTGAAGATCAGGTCGTAGTTGTCCTTGGCCATGTTGCGGATCACCCGTTCGGCGTCGGCCCCTTCGGCCACGTTCTCGACGTAATTGGTGGTGATCTGCGGGCCGAATTTCTCCGCCAGCGCCTTTCGCCCCTGTTCATGCTGATACGTCCAGCCGTGGTCGCCGATCGGGCCGATGTAGACGAAACCGACCTTCAGCGGGTCGGCAGCGCTGGCGCTCAGGCTGAACCCCAGACCGATGGCGGCGCACAGCAATTTGTGCAGCGGGCGTATTTGCATGAATTCGAACTCCATTTTGTTGTGTGTGGTCAGGGTCAATGCAAATTGCTGACCAACAGGACAACAAACAGTCCGAAACCGAGTTGCGGCCTTCGCGAGCAGGCTCACTCCTACATTTGGAATGCATTCTCCTGTAGGAGTGAGCCTGCTCGCGATAGCGTCCTCAAGGCCAATAAAAGGGCACCTGCCGAGCTCGCTGCCATCCACTGGTGCGCTAAGGTGTAACGAAACGTTAGCGCCACGCCGCAGTCAGTAGCTCATTCGAACCTCTCGGCAAAAAGGCCCGCCATGCTCACGATTCTCAAGCAAGAAAGTTTTCTGCTGCTGGCGGTGATTGCCGCGTGTGTCGCTTATCCGCTGGAGCACTGGTTGCTGCACAGCGGCCAGATCGTTGCGCTGACCGGCGGGCTGGTACTGATCGCCTTCATCGTCGCCGCATCGATGCGCGTCGCCCATCAGGCCGAACTGCTCGCGGAAAAAGTCGGTGACCCCTACGGGACGATGATCCTGACCCTCGCTGCGGTGCTGGTGGAAGTGGTGATCCTGGCGATCATGATGAGCAACGAAGCATCAGCCACGCTGGTGCGTGACACGATCTATTCGGCGGTGATGCTCGACATCAACGGCATCCTCGGCCTCGCCGCGCTGATGGGCGGGCTCAAGCATGGCGAGCAGTCGTACAACGACGATTCGGCGCGCAGTTACAGCGTGATGATCCTTACCGCCATGGGCGTGTCGATGGTGGTGCCGGAGTTCATTCCGGCGGCTAACTGGAAGGTTTATTCGGCGTTCACCATCGGTGCGATGGTGGTGCTTTACGCGTTGTTCCTGCGCATGCAGGTTGGGCCGCACAGCTACTTTTTCAGCTACAGCTACCCGGATAAACGCCGCAAGAAAGAACCGGTGGAGCAGGAGCCGAAACCGCTGAGTCTGGCGTGGTCGATCGGCATTCTGGTGTTCGGGGTGGTGGTGATCGGCGCGCTGGCCGAAGTGATGTCCAAGACCCTCGATCTGGGCCTGGAAGGCACGGGCGCACCGCCGGTGATCACGGCGATTCTGGTGGCGGCGATTTCGGCAGCGCCGGAGATTTTGACGGCGTTACGTGCGGCACTCGCCAACCGCATGCAGTCGGTGGTGAACATTGCGATGGGCGCGTCACTGTCGACGGTGATCCTGACCGTGCCGGTGATGGAAGCGATGGCGCTGTACACCGGCCAGCCGTTTCAAATGGCGATGACCCCGGTGCAGACGGTGATGATCTTCATCACGTTGATCGTCAGTGCGATCAACCTGAATGACGGCGAGACCAATGCCATCGAAGGCATGACCCACTTTGTGCTGTTTGCGACGTTCATCATGCTCTCCCTGCTGGGTCTTTGAGCCCACCACAAAACCAAATGTGGGAGCGGGCTTGCTCGCGAAAGCGGAGTGTCAGCCAGCTCAAATGTTGACTGACAAGACGCCTTCGCGAGCAAGCCCGCTCCCACAGGTTTGATCAGCGGTGTATCAGCTACCGGCGATCAACTGGCGAGCCGCCTGGCTGTGATCGGCGATCAGGCCTTTGAGGTCAAGACCTTCGACTTGACCATCAATCACCCGCCACTTGCCGCCGATCATCACCCGATCCGCACGATCCGCGCCGCACAACAACAGCGCCGAAACCGGATCGTGGCTGCCGGAGAAACGCAGTTCATCCAGTTTGAACAACGCCAGATCCGCCTGCTTGCCCACCGCCAGCTCACCGATGTCGGTGCGCCCCAACAGACTCGCCGAGCCCTTGGTCGCCCAACCCAGCACGCGCTCGGGGGTGATCTTTTCCGCACCATAACGCAGACGCTGGATGTACAACGCCTGCCGCGCTTCGAGGATCATGTTCGATGCATCGTTGGAAGCGGAACCGTCTACGCCCAGGCCAAACAGCGCGCCGGCATCGGTCAAGTCGATGCTCGGGCAGATGCCGGAAGCCAGGCGCATGTTCGAACTCGGGCAATGGCAGATACCGGTGCCGGCCTGGCCAAGACGGGCGATTTCGTCCGGGTTGAAGTGGATGCCGTGGGCCAGCCAGGTGCGCGGGCCAAGCCAGCCGACGCTGTCCAGATAATCCACGGTGCGCAGGCCGAAGCGCTGCAGGCAGAAATCTTCTTCGTCGAGGGTTTCCGCCAGGTGCGTGTGCAGGCGTACGTCGAGTGTGTTCGCCAGTTCGGCGCTGGCCGACATGATTTCCGGGGTCACCGAGAACGGCGAACACGGTGCCAGAGCGATCTGGATTTGCGCACCGTCGCCGCGCTCGTGGTACTCGTGAATCAGGCGCTGACTGTCGTCGAGAATCACCTGGCCTTCCTGCACGGTCTGTTGCGGTGGCAGGCCGCCGTCCTTCTCGCCGAGGCTCATCGAACCGCGCGTGAGCATGGCGCGCATGCCCAGTTCGCGCACGGTGTCGACTTGCACGTCGATGGCGTTTTCCAGACCCTCCGGGAACAGATAGTGGTGGTCGGCGGCGGTGGTGCAACCGGAGAGCAGCAGTTCAGCCAGCGCGACCTTGGTGGCGAGGGCGAGTTTTTCCGGGGTCAGCCGCGCCCACACCGGGTACAGGGTTTTCAGCCACGGGAACAGCGGCTGATTGACCACCGGCGCCCAGGCGCGAGTCAGGGTTTGATAGAAATGGTGATGGGTGTTGATCAGTCCCGGCAGGATCACGTGTTCGCGGGCATCGAACACTTCATTGCACGGTGCGGACGGTTGCTGACCGGCCGCCAGCACTTCGACGATGACGCCATCTTGCAGCACCAGACCGCCACGGGCATCGAGCGCGTTGGAAGTGAAAATGGCGAGGGGATTTTTTAACCAGGTACGGGTCGCGGGCATGTTGCCGGCTCCTCTGAAAGTTGGGTTCAGGGTTGCCAGCTCAGTGTTGCCCTGTCTGCTGATCCAGGGTCGCCGCGAAGGACGAGGTGCGCAGTTTCAAACAAATCGCTGCGGCGGGCAAGCCCAACCCGACAGCCAACACACACTGCCCCTGTGGGAGCGGGCTTGCTCGCGAAAGCGGTATGTCAGGCAACTGATCTATTGACTGACACAACGCTTTCGCGAGCAAGCCCGCTCCCACATTGGGATCTTCGGTTATTACCAGGGAATGGTTTCGCCCTTGTAGTTGATGAAGTGATGTCCGCCCTTGCCGGTATACGCATTCACCTGATCAATCAGCCCACGAGTGCTGGTGTCCACGTCAAGGTCGGCACCGTCACCGCCCATATCCGTCTTCACCCAGCCCGGATGCAACGACAGTACAGTGAGTTTCTGCTCGCCCAATTGCGTGACGAAGCTGTTGGTCATCGAGTTCAGCGCGGCCTTGCTTGCCTTGTACAGCGCCAGCTCCGGTGCGTCAGGTACGGTCACGCTGCCCAGCCCGGAACTCATGAACGCCAGCACGCCGCTGCCGTCGCGGATCTGCCCGACAAAGCGCTGCGCCAGATTGATCGGCGCCACCGCGTTGGTGAAGAACAACTGACCGACTTCGGCCAGTGTCGCGCCGCCCGGGGTCTGCACTTCCGGGCCTTTGACCCCGGCGTTGACGAACAACAGATCGAAGGTCTCGTCCTTGAGCTGTTGGCTCAGGGCGATCACGGCTTGCTGGTCGTCCATGTCGAGTTTCTCGATACGCACCTTGCCCAGCGCTTGCAGCGCCTCGGCTTTCTGCGGATTGCGCACGGTGGCGGTCACCTGCCAGCCATCGGCCAGCAGGGTTTTCACCAGCCCGAGGCCCAAGCCACGGGAGGCGCCGATGATCAGTGCGTTTTTTGCCTGGGACATGAAGGGATTCCTTGAAAGTTACGGTTCACGGATTCAATGGACACGCCTGACCGAGCCGTTGTTGCAACGCTCGTCGCAACACATCGAGCGGGGTCTCAAAAGAGGTATTGACCTTGGAGCATACTCCAGGCTTTACCGTGGTTGCTCCTCAAATTTTGGAGCAAGGATGATGTGGACTTCGACGCAGTATCGCAACATGGTGCGCGGTAGCGCCTGAGATGACCTGATCGTTACGGCGGCGTTTGCCACGCCGTGGAGTTTTGTCGCGTTGCATGGGGCGTTGACGGCGTTGACGGCGTTGACGGCGTTGAGTAAGGCGCTGGAGTTGCCCGGTGAACTGCCGGCGTTCGCGCCGGCGCACATGTTGATGGTGAATCTGTTGGGTTCGGTGGTGTGTGTGGGCGGTTTTGCGGATTCGCGATCCGCAACCGGTGTATGGTCGCTATGACGCGGTGGTGCGGTTTCTGTTTGCGGCCTGGCCCATGGCGCCAGTTCATTGCTGGTATTTTTTCTGGTCTTTGAATTGGCGTGGGGCGTGGCTCAGGTGTTGCCTGTCAGAAAGCTATCGCGAGCAGGCTCACTCCTACAGTTGATCGCGTTCCCCTGTAGGAGTGAGCCTGCTCGCGATAGAGCCAGCGAAATCACCGCGCTAATGCCCTGACTGCCACGGCTGCCCCAACGACACTGGCGCATACAACCGTGTGCGCACCGCATCCCGCGACAACAGCACCAACACCACAATCGTCGCCACATACGGCAGCATCGCCAGCAAGCTCGACGGAATCGCCAGCCCCAATCCCTGCGCCACCAGGTGCAGGATGCTGGCGAGGCCGAACAGGTAGGCCCCGAGCAACAGGCGCCACACTCGCCAACTGGCAAACACCACCAGCGCCAACGCGATCCAGCCGCGCCCGGCGGTCATGTTTTCGGCCCACATCGGCGTGTACGCCAGCGACAGATACGCCCCGGCCAACCCGGCCATTGCCCCGCCAAATAGCACCGCCAACGTACGCACGGTCAACACCGGCAAGCCCATCGCACTGGCTGCATCCGGGTTCTCGCCAACCGCCTGAATGATCAACCCGACACGACTTTTGATGATCACCCATGCCACCAGCGCAAACAGGGCGAACGACAGGTACACCAGCAAGTCCTGAGCAAACAGCATGCGCCCGATCAGCGGAATGCCACTCAAGTACGGAATCGCCAACGGCTCGAAACCGCTCAGCGGCTTGCCGACCCACGCGGCACCAATAAAGGTCGACAGCCCCACACCAAAAATCGTCAGCGCCAGTCCGGTTGCGACCTGATTGGCATTGAACACCAGCGCCACCAGGGCAAACAGCGACGACAACAGCATCCCCGCGAGCATCGCCAGCAACACGCCGAGCCACAGGTTGCCGCTGTTGAGCGCGACGATAAAACCGATCACCGCACCGAACAGCATCATTCCTTCCTGGCCGAGGTTGAGCACGCCGCTCTTCTCACAGATCAGCTCACCCAGCGCTACCAACAGCAGGGGCGTGCCGCAACGCACCATGGCGTAGAAAATATTGCTCAACAGATCGATATCCATCACAGCGCTCCGGCGGTTATGGCGGTGGTCGATGTGCGCCGTGCCCAGTGCAGTTTCAGGCGTGGTCGATAGAGAATCAGCACGTCGCAGGCGAGCAGGAAAAACAGCATCATTCCCTGAAACAGTTGGGTGATCGCTTGGGGCAGATTGAGGGTCATCTGCGCACTTTCGCCGCCGATGTACAGCAGCGCCATCAGCAGACTGGAAAACACAATGCCGAGCGGATTGAGCCGGCCGAGGAACGCCACGGTGATCGCCGCGTAGCCGTAACCCGGCGACACCTGCGGCACCAGTTGGCCGATCGGTCCGGTCACTTCACAGACCCCGGCCAGCCCGGCCAAAGCGCCGCTGATCAGCAGCGCGAGCCAGATCAGACGCTTCTCGCGAAAGCCGACAAACCCGGCCGCGCGCTTGTCCAGGCCCAGCACTTTTATCTGGAAACCGACGAAGCTTTTCTGCAGCAACACCCACACTGTCACCAGCGCGAGCAGGGCGAAATACACTCCGGCGTGCGCCCGGCCATCCTCCATCAGCAACGGCAAGCGACTGGCGTCGCCGAACATCGCCGACTCGGGAAAGTTGTAGCCGGCCGGATCCTTCAACGGCCCGTGCACGCAGAACAGCAACAGGTTCAGCGCGATGTAATTGAGCATGATGCTGGTGAGGATTTCGTTGGCGTTGAAGCGCGTGCGCAACCACGCCGTCAGCCCGGCCCAGGCGGCGCCGGCGAAGGTGCCGGTGAGCAGAATCAGCACCAGCGCCCAACGGCTTTGCATGTCGATGATGTTCACCGCCAGCGCGCTGCCGGCGAGTGCACCGAGCAGCAGTTGACCTTCGGCGCCGATGTTCCAGATCCGCGCTTGATAAGCCACGGCCAGGCCGAGTGCGCAGAGCAGAATCGGCAGCGCCTTGACCATTAATTCGGAGACGCCATACAGGTCGCTGATTGGTGCAATCAACAGGGTGTGCAAGGTTTGCAGCGGATCATGGCCGAGGGCGATGAACAGCAGCGAGCCGCAGCCCAGTGTCAGCAGTGCCGCCAGCAGTGGCGAGCACCACAGCATCAGGCGTGATTGCTGGCCACGGGGTTCGAGGGAAAGCAGCATGTCGGGAAACTCCGTCAGAGCGTGGCCGATGAAGGCGCGTCGTTGAATTGCCCGGCCATCCAGCCGCCGACGTCGCTCAGCAGGGTGTCGGTGGTGTTTTGCAGGGGCGACAGTCGTCCGGCGCACAGGGCGCCGAGGCGATCGCTGATCTGGAACAGTTCTTCGAGGTCTTCGGAAATCACCAGAATCGCTGCGCCGGCATCGCGCAAGGCGATCAGCGCCCGGTGAATGGTTGCCGCAGCGCCGACGTCGACGCCCCAGGTCGGATGCGCGGCGATCAGCAGTTTCGGCTGCTGGAGGATTTCCCGGCCAAGGATGAATTTCTGCAGGTTGCCGCCGGAGAGACTGCGCGCGGCGGCCTGGGTATCCGGGGTTTTGACCCCGAAGCGTTGAATGATCTGTTGGGCGAGGGCTTCGACTTTGCCGCGCTCGATCAAGCCGTTGCTCACCAGCCCTTGTTGAAATGCGGTGAGCAGGGCGTTGTCCGCCAGACTCAACTCCGGCACGGCGCCGTGACCGAGGCGTTCGGCGGGAACGAAAGCCAGGCCGAGTCTGCGGCGCGCATCCGGACGTAAATCGGCGACGGCTTGACCGGCAAAACCAATCGTTGCGGCACTGGCGCGGGGCAGGGGGTGTTCGCCACTGAGCAGGGCGAGCAATTCGTCTTGGCCATTGCCCGCGACCCCGGCGATGCCGACGATTTCCCCGCTGCGTACCTGCAAGTTTATGGCGGTCAGCGAGCAGCCAAACGGATCGGGGTTGTGCCAACTCAAGCCGTTGACCTGTAAGTACGCCGCGCCACCGCTGACCTTCGGGTACTCGCCGATCAATGCCGCCGCTTCGCCGACCATCAGCTGCGCCAATTGCTGGTCCGAACATTCGGCGGGGATGCAATGCCCGGCCACCCGTCCGCCACGCAGCACCGTGGCGCTGTGGCACAACGCACGGACTTCACCGAGTTTGTGGCTGATGAACAGAATGCTGCAGCCCTCGGCCGCCAGACGACGCAGGGTGATGAACAACTCTTCCGCCTCTTGCGGGGTGAGCACCGACGTCGGTTCGTCGAGGATCAGCAGGCGGATGTCCTGCATCAGGCAGCGGATGATCTCCACCCGTTGCCGTTCGCCGATCGACAGGCTGTGGACAAGTCGCTCCGGCTCCAGCGCCATGCCGTAGCGGCGTGAAACCTCACGAATTTTGGGCTCCAGTTGTTTCGGCGTGCCGGCCTTGGCGCCCATCGCCAGGGCAACGTTTTGCGCCACGCTGAGGGTTTCGAACAGCGAAAAGTGCTGGAACACCATGCCGATCCCCAAATGTCGGGCCTGCGCCGGATTGCGGATATTCACCCGCTGGCCCTGCCAGAGCATTTCGCCCGCATCGGCCTGGGTGACGCCGTAGATGATTTTCATCAGGGTACTTTTCCCCGCGCCGTTCTCGCCCAGCAGGGCGTGGATTTCGCCGGGGGCGATGCTCAGGTCGATGGCGTCATTGGCCAGGCAACCGGGATAGCGTTTGCCGATGTGGCGCAGTTGCAGGCGCGGGGTGGGGGCGGTGCTTGTAGAAAAGGTGTGCATGACAGGCTCGACTGGCTTGGCGTTGTGCCTGTGGATAAAGCAATTTCCTGGCCATTGAGTCAGGAACCCCCGCCGTAGCCGTTGCCGCGCGCCGGAACTAGAGCATCGCGCTAAAAAAACTGGGCAGGCGGGCACCAATACAGAGCAAAGCCGTTGATCCGGCTCCACTTTTGCACTGTGACAAACTGGTTAAAAAACGAGCAACCGGGTCGAAGCTATGCAGAACCTGCGACTGCGCCAGCCATGAACGGGTTATCCACAGGTTGTTCCACAGTATTTGTGCGCAAGCCGAAAAGCCGGGCATAAGCAAAGACCGCTTATCTTCTAATGGTGATAAACAGCTCTAACTATTTGTTTTTACGCGGGATTAATTTTTTTTCATGTGGATTGGACGAAAAGTGAGCAAATCGCGCAAAGCCACGTGACAGAAGGGTTACAGCGGAATGTGCTCAGGTTATCCACAGTCGGGTGCACAGCAGATGTGGGCAAGTTATTGGCATAAGCCCTCGGCCATGCGCCCCAAAAGATTGCAGGTTGTCAGCGCTGCAGCAGAATC
This sequence comes from Pseudomonas sp. P8_229, assembly GCF_034008635.1. Classification (NCBI taxonomy): domain Bacteria; kingdom Pseudomonadati; phylum Pseudomonadota; class Gammaproteobacteria; order Pseudomonadales; family Pseudomonadaceae; genus Pseudomonas; species Pseudomonas sp. P8_229. Next base: position 3,771,781 of record NZ_CP125378.1, read on the forward strand.
CGCCCCCGGCTCAAATCCGCCAGTTGCATCTGCAGCAAATCAATCTGCGCCTCACCCACCGCCAACTGCAATTCGACGCCGTTGGCGGTGAAGTTTTCCTCCACCACCAAACCACCCAGGTCCGCCACCCGCAGTTTCAGCAGCGGCAACTCGGCAAAGCCACAGGCACAGCGCAACGGCACGCGGCTGATCAACTCGGTTTTTTCCGCCGTTTGCAGGCACTTGTTCGCGCCGCCGCCATAGGCCCGGGCCAATCCGCCGGTGCCCAGCTGAATGCCGCCATACCAGCGGATCACCAGCACTGCGACCTGATCGCAATCCTGCGCCTCGATCGCCGCCAGAATCGGCCGCCCGGCGGTGCCGCCGGGTTCGCCATCGTCATTGCTGCGGTATTGATCACCGAGCTTCCACGCCCAGCAGTTATGCGAGGCGTTCAAGTCGCTGTGTTGCTCGAAGAACGCCTGCGCGTCCGCGGGGCTGCCGATCGGAGCAGCGAAGGTGATAAAGCGGCTTTTGCGAATCTCTTCGCGGTACTCGCAAAAACCGCTGAGGGTGAAAGGCATAAAACGTCTTATACGGAAGGTGTGAGGCCGCAGCCTTTGAGGATGATGCGGATCAGGTTGTTGCCGGCGTCTTCCATGTCTTGCTTGGTCAGCTTGCTGCGCCCGCTGACCCGGCAGATCTGCGTGGCGAAGTCGGCGTAGTGCTGGGTGCTGCCCCACAGCAGGAAGATCAGGTGCACCGGATCCACCGGATCCATTTTGCCGGCATCGATCCACGCTTGAAACACTGCTGCCCGACCGTTGAACCAGGCGCGGTAATCCTGGTTGAAATATTCGCTCAGGCATTCGCCACCGCTGATCACTTCCATCGCGAAGATGCGCGAGGCTTGTGGCTGGCGGCGGGAGAATTCCATCTTGGCGCGGATGTAGCGGGTCAGCGCTTCGGCCGGATCGTCATCGGCCGTCAGGGTGTTGAAGGTGCTGTCCCACAGTTCGATGATGTTGCTCAGCACCGCCACGTACAACCCAAGCTTGTTGGTGAAGTAGTAATGCAGGTTCGCCTTGGGCAACCCGGCATTCTGGGCGATGGTGTTCATGCTGGTGCCTTTGTAACCGTGACGGGCGAACTCGTCTTCGGCGGCTTTGAGGATGGTCTCTTCGTTCTTCTGACGAATGCGGCTGGCGGGCTTGCCGCCGTGGGCTGGGACTTCAAAGGTCATAGGCACTTCCGGTTTGTCTGTGGGTGCAACCAGTTGCGTTGATAACTCACCCACAGGCATCCGACAAGTCCTGATGCAATAAAACCGTTACGCCTGTTCGATCTTGTTCAACGGTGCGGCGGATTCGACGGTTATGGTTTTCGCCTCCGGCAGCAACAGGCAGAGGATGATCGCGGTCAGCCCGCCGCTGGTGATCGCCGAATCGAACAGGTTCTGCACCAGTTGCGGCAGCAGGTGCAACAGGTTCGGTTGCGCGGCGATGCCCAGGCCGACGCCGAGCGAGGTGGCGATGATCAGCATGCTGCGTCGGTCCAGCGGTGACTGCGCAAGAATCCGCACCCCAGCCGCTGCGACGCTGCCGAACATCACCAGCGTGGCGCCGCCGAGTACCGGTTTCGGAATCTGCTGCAACACCGCGCCGATCATCGGAAACAGGCCGAGACAAAACAGGATCGCGCCGATGTACAAGCCAACATAGCGGCTGGCAACGCCAGTCAACTGGATCACGCCGTTGTTCTGCGCGAATGTGGTGTTGGGGAAGGCGCTGAAGGTGGCAGCGATCATGCAGCTCACGCCGTCACCCAGTACGCCGCCGCGCAAACGGCTTATATAAGAAGGGCCGCTGATGGGCTGGCGGGCGAGCATGCAATTGGCCGTGAGGTCACCGACGGTTTCGATGGTGCTGATCAGATAAATCAGCGCGACGGGCAGGAAAGCCGTCCAGTCGAAGCTGAAACCGAATTTGAATGGCGCAGGAAGACTGACCAGCGGCAGGTCAGACAATGCCAGCGGAACCAGTTTGCCGCTGAACCATGCGGCCAGGCTGCCAAGCAGCAGTCCGATAATGATTGCCGACAGCCGCACCCACGGCGTGTTCGAGCGATTGAGCAGGATGATCGTCAGCAACACGAACACACCCAGTGCCAGATTGCCCGGCGCGCCGAAGTCCGGCGCATTGAAGCCGCCGCCCAGGTCAGTGATGCCGACCTTTATCAGGCTGATACCGATCAGAGTAATCACGATCCCGGTCACCAGCGGTGTAACGACTCTGCGCAACTGGCCGATGAAACGGCTGAGGACGATCTGCACGATCGCGCCGAAAAAGCACACGCCGAAGATCATTGCGAGAATGTCTTCCGGGCTGCCGCCACGTTGCTTGACCAGAAAACCGGCGGACAGCACGGCCCCGAGAAAGGCAAAACTGGTGCCCTGCAAACAGATCATCCCGGCGCCGATACCGAACGGACGGCGCGCCTGAATAAAGGTGCCGACCCCGGAGACCATCAGCGCCATGCTGATCAGGTACGGCAAGTGCGCGGTCAGCCCGAGGGCCGAGCCGATCACCAGCGGCGGGGTGATGATGCCGACGAAACTGGCGAGCACGTGTTGTAGGGCGGCGAGGATTGCGGCCGGCGGTTTGGGGCGGTCGTCGAGGCCGTAGATCAGGTCGCTGGACGGTGCGGAATCTGGCTGCATGGGCGTGGGCTTCTTGTTGAAGGATCGGGTTGATCCTGCATTGCAAAAAGCTGTCCACTTGCTCAGGTTATTGTTTGGTTTACTTACTCCGGCCTAGCGTGGCCGGGCCTCTTCTGGGTTTCAGCGCGTTGCTGCCAGGCTTTCGAGAAAGCTTTCCAGCACCAAATGGGGGCGCCGGCCCTTGCGCGTGACCGATGCAAGGCTCAGGTCGTAGAACCGTGTTGTTGATTTCAGCGCACGCAAGCGTCCTTGTTGCACCCACAGACTGGCGTAGTGGTCCGGCAGATAACCGATGTAGCGCCCGGTGAGAATCAGAAACGCCATGCCCTCACGGTCAGACGCACTGGCGGTGCAATTGAGCGCCTGATAATGCGCCTGAATCTCCGCCGGCAAACGGAAGGTCGGGGCAATCGCGTCCTGACTATTAAGGCGCTCATCATCCAGTTGCTTGTCATCGACATAAAACAGCGGATGACCCACCGCGCAGTAAAGCAGCGAGCGTTCGCTGTACAACGGCTGATACTCCAGCCCCGACAGCGCACTGGCCTGCGGTACCACGCCGACATGCAGGCGGCCATCGAGTACGCCTTGTTCGACTTCGTTGGGGGCGATCATGCGAATCTGGATCTGCACGTCCGGCCCGCGTTCCTTCAACTGGGCGAGGGCATGGGTGATGCGCATGTGCGGCAGGGTAACGAGGTTGTCGGTCAGACCGATGATCAACTCGCCCCGCAGGTGTTGATGCAGGCCGTTGACCTCAGTGCGAAAACTTTCCAGCGCACTCAACAGTTGCAGCGCCGACTGATAAACCTCGCGACCCTCTTCAGTCAGCGAGAACCCGGCGCGACCGCGTTGGCACAAACGCAGGCCGAGGCGCTGTTCCAGATCGCTCATCTGCTGGCTGATCGCCGAACGGCCGATACCGAGCACGGTTTCCGCCGCCGAGAAGCCGCCGCATTCCACTACGCTACGAAAAATCCGCAGCAGGCGAATATCAAAGTCACTGACCTGGGCCAGCGGATCGGGACGGCGGCTGCTCATGTTGTTGTTCTCATTGTTTAGCAGTGATCTAACTGAAGGTTAGAAAAGTTGGATTTCACCGACTTTATCCGCGTGGCAATTTAGCTGCAACAACGCTTTCTATCTCCCTGATGCTTATGCCCTGCGAGGTTTTGCCCGATGAACTTGCCTGAAAACGCTCCATCGCCACTGGCCAGCCAATTGAAGCTGGACGCGCACTGGATGCCGTACACCGCCAACCGTAACTTCCAGCGCGATCCGCGTCTGATCGTCGGTGCCGAAGGCAGCTGGCTGTTCGATGACAAAGGTCGCAAGATCTACGACTCGCTGTCCGGTCTGTGGACTTGCGGCGCCGGGCACACCCGCAAGGAAATCCAGGAAGCGGTCGCCAAGCAACTGGGCACCCTCGATTACTCGCCAGGCTTCCAGTACGGCCACCCACTGTCGTTCCAACTGGCGGAAAAGATTACTGATCTGACCCCGGGCAACCTGAACCACGTGTTCTTCACCGACTCCGGCTCCGAGTGCGCCGACACCGCGGTGAAAATGGTCCGTGCCTACTGGCGCCTGAAAGGCCAGTCGACCAAGACCAAAATGATCGGCCGTGCCCGTGGTTACCACGGCGTGAACATCGCCGGCACCAGCCTCGGCGGCGTCAACGGCAACCGCAAGCTGTTCGGTCAGTCGATGATGGACGTCGATCACCTGCCGCACACGCTGCTGGCCAGCAACGCATTCTCCCGTGGCATGCCGGAGCAGGGCGGTATCGCCCTGGCCGATGAGCTGCTCAAGCTGATCGAACTGCACGACGCGTCGAACATCGCGGCGGTATTCGTTGAGCCTCTGGCCGGCTCCGCTGGCGTACTGGTTCCGCCACAGGGTTATCTGAAACGTCTGCGCGAGATCTGCGATCAGCACAACATTCTGCTGGTCTTCGACGAAGTGATCACCGGTTTCGGCCGTACCGGCACCATGTTCGGCGCCACCACCTTCGGCGTGACCCCGGACCTGATGTGCATCGCCAAACAAGTCACCAACGGCGCGATCCCGATGGGCGCGGTGATTGCCAGCTCCGAGATCTACCAGACCTTCATGAATCAGCCTACTCCGGAATACGCCGTGGAATTCCCGCACGGCTACACCTACTCGGCGCACCCGGTGGCTTGCGCCGCAGGTCTTGCGGCACTCGACCTGCTGCAAAAGGAAAACCTGGTGCAGAGCGTCGCCGAGGTTGCACCGCATTTCGAAAATGCCCTGCACGGTCTGAAAGGTTCGAAGAACGTCATCGACATCCGTAACTACGGCCTGGCCGGTGCGATCCAGATTGCGGCCCGTGACGGCGATGCCATCGTGCGTCCATTCGAAGCCGGCATGGCCTTGTGGAAAGCCGGGTTCTACGTGCGCTTCGGCGGCGACACCCTGCAGTTCGGCCCAACCTTCAACAGCAAGCCGCAAGACCTTGATCGTCTGTTCGACGCGGTTGGCGAAGTGCTGAACAAGCTCGACTGATTGATGTAGAACCTGTGGGAGCCGAGCTTGCTCGCGAAGGCGTACTAAATCGCGCCAGTGACATCCGGCTCCTGATCAAAACTACCTATATATAGAAGGCGCTCTTAAACGGGCGTCTGTGGACAAGAATTCAGGAGCTTTCGATGAGCGTTATCCCGCATTTGATCAATGGCGAACTGGTAACCGAGAACGGTCGCGCGGTTGATGTGTTCAACCCGTCCACCGGTCAAGCGATTCACAAGCTGCCGCTGGCCACCCGCGAAACCATTCAACACGCGATCGATGCCGCCAAGGCCGCATTCCCGGCCTGGCGCAACACGCCACCGGCCAAACGTGCCCAGGTGATGTTCCGCTTCAAGCAATTGCTGGAGCAGAACGAAGCGCGTATCTCGCAATTGATCAGCGAAGAACACGGCAAGACGCTGGAAGACGCCGCCGGTGAACTGAAGCGCGGTATCGAGAACGTCGAGTTTGCCTGCGCAGCTCCGGAAAT